>NZ_JBIARQ010000018.1:134570-178820 GCF_042890065.1 Streptomyces sp. NPDC002328
CACCTATTTTTGGGGCCCACCCCCCCCCCGCCCCCCCGCCCCCGGGGCGCGGGGGGGGGCGCCCCCCCCCCCCGCCCGGTTCCGACGGCTCAGCTCGCGGTGGCGGAGCACCTCAGCCCTTCCCGCACATTTCCCCGACTCCCGCCGTTACGCTATTCGATACGGCGTTCCATTCAACGTCTTACCCTCTTATTGAGTACGGGACACAGGAGTAGGATTTCATGGCCACGAAGGCGCAGCCCGGCACCGGCGAACGAAGCGGTCCCGACACGACCGCGCCGACCATCCAGACGGTGCAGCGTGCGGCGCTGATCCTCGGCTCGTTCACGGTCGGCAAGCCGCACATGAGTCTCAACGAGATCACCGCACGTCTCGGGGCGAGCAAAGCGACCGCGCACCGCTACACGAAGGCACTGCGGGCGGCGAACCTGCTGCGGTACGACGAGCGCACCTCGCTCTACTCCCTCGGTTCCCAGGTGCTCACGCTCGCTGCGGCCGCGCGGGCCGGCCTGCCGATCGTCGCCGCCGCCGAGCCATACATGGAGGAGCTGGTCCGGCGTATCGACGAGACGATCGTGCTGTCGGTCTGGGACGGGGAGTCGGCGACCGTGGTGCGCTCGGTGGACAACACCGATCACATGGTGCGCATCAGCGTCCGGGTCGGCTCGCGTCTCGACCTCACGTCCTCGGCACAGGGGCGGATCTTCCTCACCTTCCTGCCCGCGGACCAGGTACCGCCGCTGCCGCGCTCGGTCCGCATGTCGGCCGAGCTCGCCGAGGAACTCGCCGCCATCCGGCACCACGGGCTGTCGGTCAACTCCCCCGCAGTCAACGGGGTCCGCACCATCGCGGCACCGATCTTCGAAGGCGACAAGATCAGCGGAACGCTCGCGGTCGTCGGCACGACGGCGACGGTCTCCGACGACGTCAAGGCGCCGATGGCCCAGGCATTGCTGGAAACCGCCCGCGCGCTGTCGCAGCGGCTTGGCCCCTCGGACGGCGAACCCAACGGCGGCTGACCCACTCACCGGAGCGACCTGGCGGCCCACCGCGGAGGGCGCGGCGGGCCGCCAGGTCGCGGCCCGCACACCACTGACGGTGCGGCACATGGCGGGGCCCTGGTCGGACCCGCCTCGTACGAACCCTCGGGGCGCCCGACCAGGGCGGCCGCGCCCACGAATGCGGCCGGCGGCTCAGTTCCTCGGCGAGGTCAAGCATCCGTGGCTCCGGGGAGGATCACGCGGTCGGGCCGAATGGGCAGATGGCGGTGGCGTACGCCGGTCGCGTGCCACACCGCGTTGGCGATCGCCGCCACCGGGTCGTCCGGGTCGGGGTCGTCCACCCAGTCCACCTCCATGAGCGGGACGTCGGCGTTGGCCGCGAAGTCGTAGGGGGTGTCGGCGGCAGGGTGACACCGGTGATCAGCCCCCCGGCGGCAGCGAGGTCTCCAGGTGCGCGGTGCCGCCCACCGGCAGATAGAACTCGGCAAGCGGCAACTCCCCCTGCCCGTCGGTCGTTTCGTACGACACCACGGCGTCGAAGGCCGTCAACGCTACGCCCATGTCCGAGGGGTGGACGGCCGCGCAGTGGCCGGAGGCGCCGAGGACCGCGTGGTTGTGGTGCTCGCCGGCGATGGCGGGGCAACCGCTGCCGGGGACGCGCTTGTCGCAGGGTGCGGTCACTTCGCCGAAGTAGCCGCAGCGGGTGCGCTGGAGGAGGTTGCCACCGACCGTGGCCATGTTGCGCAACTGCCCGGAGGCACCCGCCAGTACCGCCTGCGTCAACGCCGGGTAGCGGCGGCGGACTTCGGGGTGCGCGGCGAGGTCGCTGTTGGTCACGGTCGCGCCTATGCGCAGGCACCCCTCTTCGGTCGACTCGACCCGGTCAAGGGGCAGCGCGCGTACGTCGACGAGCCGGCCGGGCCGTTCCACACCGGTCTTCATCAGGTCGACGAGGTTGGTGCCGCCCCCGAGGAAGCGGGCGTCCGGGTCGGCGTCGAGCAGGGCGAGAACGCCAAAGACGTCGTACGCGCGCTGGTATCCGAACTCCTTCATACGGCCGTCTCCCCTCGCTCACCCTGGGCAGCGCGGACGGCCACCCGGACGATTGTCACGTACGCGCCGCAGCGGCACAGGTTGCCGCTCATCCGCTCCCGGATCTCCTCCGCGGTCAGCGGCGGCGGCCCCGATTCGGGGCGGATGTCGCCGGTGACGGCGCTGGGCCAGCCCGCCGCGTGTTCCTCGATCATCGCGACGGCCGAGCAGATCTGCCCGAGAGTGCAGTAGCCGCACTGGAAGCCGTCGAAATCGAGGAACGCCTGCTGCACCGGATGCAGTCGGTCGCCGTCCGCGAGACCTTCGACGGTGGTGATCTCGCGGCCCTGCGCCGCAACCACGAGCTGGAGGCAGGCCACGGCCCGGCGACCGTCGAGCAGAACGGTGCAGGCACCGCACTGCCCCTGGTCGCAGCCCTTCTTGGTGCCGGTCAGACCGAGACGCTCACGCAGGACGTCGAGCACGGTGGTGCGGTGGCCGACGCGCAGTGCGTTGCCCGCGCGGCGAGTTCGTCGATCTCGGTGCGGTACGGCATGGCGGCCGAGGCGCCCGGCCTCTGCACGGAGAGCGCCGCCGCGGCCGAAGCCCAGGCGAGCGCCTCCGGCATCGGCCGGCCCTCGCCGAGCGCCACGGAAAGGGCGCCCACGAACGTGTCACCCGCGCCGGTCGAGTCCACGGCGGTCACCCGCGGCGCGGGGACGGTGATCTTCCCGGTGCCCCGGGCGGCGTGGACACTGCCCGCCGAGCCCAGCGTGATCACCACCTCGGGCACCTGCTCCAGCAGGGCGTCGGCCGCCTCGTACGGGTCGGTGATGCCGGTGAGCGCGGCGGCCTCGTGCTCGTTCGGTATGAGGAGGTCGGTGGCGGCGAGGAGATCGGCGGGCAGGCGCCGGGCGGGCGCCGGGGTCAGGACGGTGCGTACGCCATGCCGGCGCGCGGCCTCCGCGGCGGCCAGGACGCCCTCCAGCGGAACCTCCAGCTGGAGCAGCAGACAGTCCGCGAGCGCGATGAGAGCCTCGTCGCCGGGGGTGAGGGCGGTGACGGTGCCGTTGGCGCCGGGGACGACGACGATCGCGTTGCCGCCCTCGTCGTCCACAACGATGTGCGCGGTACCGGAGGCGCCTTCCGTGGTGCGCAGCAGCCCGGTGCCCACGCCCGACTCGTCGAGCGCGGTCCGCAACTGAGCGCCGAAGGTGTCGGCGCCCACCGCGCCGATCATCGACACCGTGCCGCCCGCGCGGGCCGCGGCCACCGCCTGGTTGGCGCCCTTGCCGCCGGGGAACGTACGGAACTCGCGTCCGTTGACGGTCTCTCCGCGCTGCGGGGCCTTCGCGACGTACGCGACGAGGTCCATGTTCGTGCTTCCGAGCACGACGATGTGGGTCATGTGACACGCCTCCCGGCGGTGACTCGGGTGTGGGTGGGCTGAGTCAGTCCCGGCACCGGTTACCGCACGCCCCGGGTGCCGCGGCGAGCCGGCCTCGGTCAGGGAAGCAGGTCGGCACGCGGCGGGACGAAGAAGTCGATGTTCACGCAGGGGGCCTCCGTCGGCTCCACATAGTGCTCGCTGCCTCGGGGGACCAGCAGGAACGAGCCCGCGCGCATGTCGTGCGCGACACCGTCCACGTAGTAGTTCGCTCGCCCCTGGGCGATATGGACCAGCTGGTCGAACTCCTCGTGGCGGTGCGGGTTGAGCGTCATGCCGACCTCGAGCTCGTGGTGGCAGATCATCATCTCGTCCGTCGCGTAGACACGACGGCGCACCCCCGGCCGCACCTGGGTCACCGGCAGCTCGTCCCAGTTCAGGACGGTGCTGAACAATGCCGCGTTGCGTGTGGTCACTGGTTCTCCTCTCCGGTGGCGGCGCGCAGGGCTGCCGCCAGCATTTGCAGGTCCGAGCCGACGACCAGGTAGTCGGCGTCACTCAGGCCCAGGTGTCCCGCCGCGCCCCGGGTCGGCGCCCAGCCGCCGAACGCCACCGCCGCCGAGCGGGCGGCCTCGCGCGCCCGGTCCACCGCGGCGCGCAGCACCCCGGGGTCGGCCGGCAGGCCCAGGTCGACCGCGAGGTCGGTGCTGCCGACGAAGCACACGTCGAGGGGGGCGAGCAGATCCGGCAGGGGATCGGTGCGGGCCGTCTCGATCTGGCCGACCAGCACCGGCGGGTCGTCCTGCTCGGCGCCCAGGAAGGCGGCCAGCGGGAGCGCGCCGAACCGGGCGGCCCTGTTGGCCAGGCTGACCGAGCGGCGGCCGGCGGGCGCGAACCGCGTCGCGGCCACGAGTGCCTCTGCCTGGTCGACGCGGGTGAGCATGGAGAGCTGGATCCCCGCCGCCCCGGCCTCCAGCAGCCGGTTGACGGCGGCGGCGTCCACCTCGGGCACGCGGACCAGGGCCGGCAGGCCGCAGGCGTGGGCGTGGCGGACCAGGTCGACGGCGTTCTGTTCGGTGAGGGTGGAGTGTTCGAGGTCGACGACCACGAACGCGAACCCGGCCGCCTCGGCCAGTTCCACCACGTCGGGCGAGGCCAGTTTGACGAACGTCCCGACCGCGGGTCGCCCCGCCGTCAGGGCCGCGCGCAACCGGCGCCGCAGCAGGTGGACATCGCCGACGATCATCGCGTCCTCCCCGGGGGCGGGCGTCTCATGCCGACGGCAGACCGCGCCACGGCACGATGTCGACCTCGGCGCCGTTGTGCAGCACGACGGTCGGCTCCAGGCGCGGCGCGAGGATGGTGTTGCCCGCGGCGTCGGGCAGGGTGACCTCGTCGGTCCAGTCGACGACCGTGACGTCGGCCCGCCCGCCGACCGCCAGGCGCCCGTAGCCCTCGGTGTCGAGGCCGAGCAGCTGTGCGGGGGCGACGGTGGCCCGCCGTATGCACTCCCCCAGCGGCGCGCCGAGCGCGACCAGCTTGGAGACACTGGTGAGCAGGTCGAACACCGGGCCGCGCCAGTTGCGGGCGCTGGTGTCGGAGCTGAGGATGTCGGGCAGGAATCCGTCGGCGATCGCCCGGCGCGCCACCTCGAAGCTGAGGTTGCTCTTGCCGTGGGCGGAGTCGAACAGCACGCCCCGCTCGCGGGCCGCCGTGACCGCGGGGTGCACCTGGTCGCCGTCGAGGATGCCGTTCGGCTTGCCGGTGTAGCAGTGCGCGACGATGTCTCCAGGGCGCAGGTAATCCAGGACGACGGGCACCGGCTCCTCGGTTTCCCCGATGTGCACCATCAGCGGGAGTCGGGTCTGCTCGGCCAGCGCCACGGACTTCTTCAGCAGCGACTCCCAGTGCTCGCCGACGACGTCCTCGGACAGCCGGATCTTGAAGCCGCGCACGATGTCGGGGTGGGCCTCGGCGGTCGCGAGCGCGTCCTCGGGGACCAGGGTGTCGGGGTTGAGCAGCTCGCCGAACCTGAAGTCGATCAGGCCGAGCACCGAGACGTTGAGGAAGTTGACGATGCGCAGCGGGTTCGCCTCGACCACCAGCTTGCGGAAGGCCGCGAACGTCGAGGCGCCGGCGGTTCCGGCGTCCGCCGCGGCGACGACGCCACGGCGCAGGTGGGCCTCCTCGGCGGGGGCGCCGACGGCGGAGACGTACTGGAAGATGTGGGTGTGGCCCTCGACGAGGCCCGGCAGCACGGTGGAACCGGTGACGTCGATCGTGCGGGCCGCGCCCGCCGCCAGCCCTTCCCCGATCGCGGCGATACGGTCACCTGTGACCGCAACGTCGAGCCGGGCGTTGGTGTTCGACGCCGGGTCGATGACGGTGCCGCCGGCCAGGACGAGGTCGTAGGACGACGGGGAGGAGATGGGCATCGGTGTGTGCTCCAGTGTGAGGGGCGGTCAGCTGACCGGTTCGGTCAGCCGGTGGTCGTGCGGTGAGGCGCCCGAGGGACGCACGACGCGGGTGACGAGGGGCAGTACACCGTCCACCTCGACCCGTATCTCGTCGCCGTCGGCGAGGAAGCAGCCGCGGTCCTGGCCGGTGCCCGCCGGGGTTCCGGTGAGGACGACGTCGCCGGGTTCGAGTGCGGTGAACCACGAGAGCCGGCTGAGCAGATCGGTGACCGCGAAGATCATCCCGGCGCTCGTGTCGTCCTGCACGAGTTCGCCGTTGACCCGGGTCCGTACACGGATCGCGTCGCGGTCGGCGAGGTCGTCGGGGGTGCAGACGGACGCGCCGAGCGGCGTGAACCCCGGGAAGCTCTTGGCGAGGGCCGGCACCGCCGTGGTGCGCATGACGTCGCGCGCCGTCATGTCGTTGGCCGCGGTGATGCCGGCGATCGCGGGCCAGATCTGCGACTCGGACGCCTGGTACAGCGGGCGCCCGACGACGATCGCGATCTCCCCTTCGTAGTCGGGTTCGGTCGCGGCCCGTGGGATCACCACCTGTGCGCCCGGTGCCAGGACGCCGGACGACGCGGCCAGGTACAGGATCGGCTGTTCGGGCAGCCCCCGGCCGGCCCGGGCCGCCTTCGACATGTAGTTGAGGCCGATGCCCCACACCGCCCGGGGGCGGCCCAACGGCGCCACGAGCGTGGCTTCGTCGAGCGGGATCCGTCGGCGCACCGCGCTCGACTCCAGGCACCGCAGCGATCCGTGCTGTTCGAGGACCCCGCCGACGTGCGGAAAAGCCGTGTCCAGCAGGGCGATAGCCCCGTCCTCGATCCGGCCCAGGCCGGCGTCCGTCGTCACTACTCGCATGGCGGGCATCTTTCAATGCGAGATAGCATCATGTCAAGCGATACAGATATGCGAGATGCAGGCAGGCCGACATCCCGCCCGGACTAGAGATGACGGGTAGTCAGGTGCGAGATCGGAGCGCCACTTCCACGATGTCGGCCACGGCGGCACGCGAGCTGCCACCTCACCTTGCCGCCGCCCCAGCGGTCCGTGCGGCGCGTACGACACGGCCGCTGGCGGGGAACCACGGACCCCGCGGACGCGCTCGGCACCGCCACTCCGAGCGCAATACCTGGCATCGCGGGGTGGCAGGCCAAGCACGCCGACGGCCCGGTTACGCCCTTTCGCCGGCCACCCGTCGACCCCGCGGAGCAGGTACCCGCCGGGGGCGGTCCGATGGTGCAGTGCGACTGTCAGGAGTGGACATATTGCGAGATGCCATCTCTCATATCGTATGGTAGTCCCGCTCGATACCGAGGGGGCCGCCCTTCGGCCTTTCAGTCAGGTGGGCCGCAATGCAGGTACCCACGTCCGGATCGCGCCTGAAGTGAGCTCCCGATGCGTCGTATCGCCATGTCCGTAGCCACCACAACGCTCTCTGCCTCGCTCGTCAGCTGCGGCGCGCTCAACACGGCGAGGAGCAGCGGCGACGCGAGCCCGACCAAGGGCGACGACATCACCGTGGGGCTGCTGCTGCCCGAAAAGTCGAACCCCCAGTACGAGCAGTTCCACTACCCCGTGATCAAGGCGAAGGTCGCGTCCCTCACTCACGGCCAGGGCCGGGTCGAGTACGCCAACGCCGATGCGGACGCGGGCGAGCAGTCACGGCAACTGCAGCAGATGATCAACGCACAGGTCGACGTGATCCTGCTGGACCCGGTCGACACGCACGCCATCGCCAGCGGGGTGAGGAAGGCCAAGAAGGCCGGTATCGCGGTCATCGCCTACGACCGGCTGGCCGAGGGCCCGCTCGACGCGTACATCACCTTCGACAACGAGCTCGTCGGCGAGATACAGGGCCGTTCGCTGCTGGAAGCCCTCGGTGACGACGCCAGCATCTCCGACAAGATAGTCATGATGAACGGCTCGCCCACCGACCCGAACGCCGAGCAGTTCAAGGCGGGCGCGCTCCTCGCGCTCGACGGCGAGGTGACGATCGCCAAGTCGTTCGACACCGTGGACTGGAAGCCGCAGACCGCCGAGAAGAACATGACCGAGGCGATCAACGAAATCGGCAAGAACGACATCAAGGCCGTCTACGCCGCCAACGACGGTCTGGCGGGCGGCGTCATCGAAGCGCTGAAGGCCGCAGGCGTAACCGACCTGCCGCCGGTCACCGGACAGGACGCCGAGCTCTCGGCGGTGCGGCGGATCGTCGCCGGCGAGCAGTACATGAGCGCGTACAAACCGTACCCGCAGGAGGCCGAACACGCCGCGGAGATGGCCGTGGCCAAGGCACAGGGCAAAAACATACGGTTTGACGCCCTCACGCGTGACAAGGTCGACAGCCCCACTCACAAGGGCGTCCCCGCCCATCTCGTGCCCGTTGTCGCCCTGACGAAGGACAACATCAAGGACACGGTCATCAGGGACGGCATGTACACACCGTCCGACATATGCGTGCCCCAACTCGCGGCCGACTGCACGGCGGCAGGCCTGAAGTAGACCCCCGGGAACAACACCGAAGGCAGCCACGGCTCGTCCCCGCGAAATGACCATCCGCTTCGCCGTCCGGGACGACGCCACCAGCACGCCGACCAGGCTCGTCTTCGACAATGCTCGAGGAGCAGGCCGGCCAGGACCCCAAACCATGACGCCGGGAACCCCCGGTAGGCCATGACCGCATTTCATGTGCGAGCCGTCTGCGGTCACGGCCCGACACTGGACACACTGCTTCAGTCGGAGCACTCTTGAGCACATGCCACGTTTCAGGACCTTCTGGCAGATAGCCGACACGCTTCCGGACTCGCGCCTCGTGCAAGCCCGCTGGACTCCTGTGCCGAATGGCATCCGCAGCGATCACCTCTTCCTCGCGAGGCACGTGCACCCCACACTGCTGCGGGAGTTGGACGAGTTCTGTCGGCACCTGGCGCACTCGAACCTGTACGTGCTGCAACCCGAGCTGGCGGCCACCCCGCCGGAATTCCGCGGCCACTACGAGCGCGTCGACTCCGACCGGTTGCCGCTCCGCACCTTCGGCATCAGGATCAGCCGGGACCGCAAGGACTACACGTTCTGCGTCCGTGCCGACATGATGTCAGCGGCCCTGGTCCGGGAGATCAACACGGACTTCCTGCCGGCCCAGCAGGGCGCACTGCGCCTGCGGGGCAGTGTCCCCGAGACCGCCGAGCCGATCGATCTCGAGGTCCTCGGCGCGTTCTCCGGGCGGCACCGGACGGTGCACTGGGTCGCCGGAACCTGACGACGCGCCGAACGCGGCCATCTCGCCCTCCGTGGCCTGGTCAGACGCCCCGGGGCGCCCTGTCGGGCACTGCCTCGCCCAGCCTGGTCCGAGGGGGAGGCGCCGTCAGGCCGCAGGATCGTCGACCTGCCTGCCAGCCAAGGGTGACGATTTGGATCTTATTAGGTATAGACAAAACGGCCATCGGGGGTCGAAGCTCTGGCATATGCATCGCTTCCGTAGCCCGATATCCGACGACCTGCCGGACGACAGGTTCGCGCTTGACCCGTCTGAAGCCAGCCTGTCCGCCCTGTGAACGGGCTGAACTCCGAGGCGTTCGTCCTGTTCGACCAGCGCATCCTGTGGTCGGACATGACGGGCAACATCCTCGGCCTGGCCGCCCTCGCCCTCGGCTGGCGCCGCTCCCTGTGGAGCTGGCCCGTGCAGTTCCTGTCCGGCCTCATCCTCTTCGGGGCCTTCTTCGGCCACCTGGCCGGCAGCGCCGGTAAGCAGGCCGTCGTCACGACCGTGGCCCTGTACGGCTGGTGGCGATGGACCCGCGACAGAGGTCGGTCCGGAAACGGCCAGATCACCCCCCGGTTCGCCACCTGGCGCGAGCGTGCGGCGATGGTCGGCGCCGTCACCGTCTGCACGGTCGCGGTGGCCCTGCTGTTCAAGGCCTACCCGACGCTGTCCTGGGCCCCCTGGCCGGACGCCTACGTCTTCGTCGGCACGGTCGTCGCGATGTACGCCCAGGCGCGCGGCATGGTCGAGTTCTGGATCGCCTGGCTCCTGGTCGACCTGGTCGGCGTCCCGCTGGCCTTCGCCAACGGCTACGCCTTCTCCGGCTTCGTCTACGTCATCTACGGCGTGCTTGTCCTGTGGGGCATGCGCGACTGGTGGCTGCGCTCCCGCAGCGGACCGCGGGCCGCCCTGAAGCTGCCCGGTGCGCACGACCCCAGGAGAGTGTCGCAGTAGCGGGTGGTCGAGACTCGCGGTGCGGGAGCCACTCTCCACCCGCGCGGGCGGAGGCCGACGCCGTGGACGCCTCGCTGACAGCCCCAAGGTTCCACGCATGACCCAGCGACTGATCGACGTGGCCTTCTTGCGCTCGGCGAAACGACCGGCAGTGCCCGGCGCCCCTCGGCACCCGCACAACACACCGGCATGCAGGAGCCGTTGATCTTCTGGCGCGAGCCCGCCACATGGTGACCTTCCGGCCCGTTCGCACCACCGGCGGGCCGACGCCGCCGATGAGAACAACCTTGCCGAGCCCTCACGCCTGACTTACAGGACTCCATGCAAGATGGCATGTTGACATACGAGACACCTCATCTTAGCGTCGGTGCATCCCTAGCAAAGGCAAGACAAGATGAGATCCGCTTTCTCCCCGCCGGCCTCCCCGTCGGCCTCCCTGCCGAATCCCGCGACACGACGACCGTCCCGGATCACCGGCGGCGGCGGTGCCTGCGGAGCACCCGGCCGCATCCACCGAGCCACCGAGTCGACGGCCTGCGGCGCGCCGGAGTGCGCCGGCGAGATGGCGGTGGTCTGACATGTCCACCCCCTCCATGGATCACGCCGTCAAGCGCCGGCCGGTCATCCGCCAAGACCCGCAGGCGTACCGCGACGGACTGTCCTCGATGGTCACGTCTGTCTGTGTAGTAACCACCGAAGTGGACGGGCAGCGGTACGGTTTCACCGCCAACTCGGTGACCAGCGTGTCGATGGACCCGCCGCTGATTTCGGTCTGCCTGGCCGACACCGCAGACGTCCACCCGGCCTTCAGCCAGGCCGAGTCGGTCGCCGTCAACGTCCTGGCGGCCGACCAGCACCCGGTGGCGCAGACGTTCGCGACGGCCGGCGTCGACAGGTTCGCTGCGGCGCGCTTCAGTTCGGGTGAGCTCGGTCCACCCCTGCTCGACGGCGCCATCCTGTCGCTCGAGGGTGTCGTGCACCAGCGCCTCACCGCCGGCGACCACACGATCATCCTGATCGAGGTGGCCGGTGTGGTGGTCGGCGGAGGGGAGCCGCTCACCTATCAGGGTCGCCGGTTCCACACTCTGAACCCGCTGGAGCCGGCCGCCCTGCAGCCGACCGGAAAGGATCCGTCATGACCACCTGGACGACCTCGCTCCCCTCGGCCGCCCCCGGCCCCGTCGAAGACCTCGCGGGACGTTCATCGGCCTGTGGGCCTTCGCCTGAATCGGCGCGTACAGCAGCGGCAGCCTGACGCTCTCGGGACGACTCCGGCGCAGGGCTTGCGCGCTGAAGGCGATCGGAACGGTCCCCCAGGCCCCCGCCCTGCTGCCATGGTCGACGCTACGAAAGGACGTCGCCCTGCCGGCCGGTATCAACCAGCCGGTGGGTCGGTCCCGCGACCGTCGGCGCGGCGCGGACCGAGTCTCTCCACGGGAGATCCGGACGAGCTGCTGACGCCGGTCGGCCTCAGTGACTATGCCGGCAAGCACCCCGCAGAGCTGTCCGGGGGCATGCGACAGCGGTGGCCTTCGTCCGCGCCCCCGGTCTGCGGCCGGACCTTTCGCGCTCGTGGACGAGCCCTTCTCCGCAGCACCGAGTACGACACTCCCGCCGCACCGGCGCAGTGCGGACCGGGCCGCGCCGTCCGCGGGCAGGCCCGGCCGGTCCGGCGGGCGTGGCCCGTCCGGCTCAGACCAGGATCTGCCCCGCGATCATGGCGGGCTCCACTGGCAGGTCACCGTCCCTTTGACGGCGGCTTCTCTGTCGCGACAAGGCTGCCTACGGTCGAGGGCACGCCCGAGGCCCCCCGTATGCGCGGCCGGAGAGGGAGACGGTCGGCCAGGGCTGGGCACAGACGTCGACTGACAGGGGCGCCCTCGTTCTACACAGGCGCCGCAGCCCGGGTCACCCACAACCGCGCACCCCGTCGTACGGTCTCCCGATTTCCGAGGGGACGCAGGCGGGGTGCCCAGCGGTGTCTCCAGCGGTCTGCTCGCATGGCGAGCGTCTCTCATTCGAGACAGCGTCACGCTCAGAGAACTGCCAGTCAGGGAAGGCACGGACACCCCGTCCGCACGAGGGGCGGACGGGGTGTCAGGGGGCCCGGTCGCGGGCAGCGGGAAGGGGCGTCAGGCGAGCTGCCGCTGCACCTCGCCGCTGTCCCAGTAGTCCGTGCGACGCGTGATGAGGCCGCCGGCGACAGTGAACACGAAAACCCCGCGCACTCGTACGGGGCGGTCGCCCGCCGACCGCATCAGAAACGTCATGACGTACGGCACCGCGGCCGACTCGGCGTCGACGAGGACGCCCTCGGGCGCGTAGTGCAGGTCCCCGAAGTTCTCGAGGAACCCGGTCAGCGCGGCGCGGTACTCGGCGCGGCCCCTGCGGCTGTGTCCCAGCGACGACGTGTGCTCGTTGACGAAGTCCTCGGCCACGCAAGCGGCCACGGCGTCGGCGTCGTGCGCGTTCAACGCCGCGAGGTACGCCTCGACGGCGGCGCGGGTGTCCTTCAGGAGGAACCCCACTTCTCGCGGACCGAGTCGAACACCCGCTGGTCGTGGGAGATCTCGACGACGTTGCCGTCGGGATCCTTCAGAGCACAGATGTAGCCGATGGGATCGGGCATCTGCCTCGGCTCCCAGTGCAGGCAGCCGAGCTCACGGGCCCGGTCCGCGAGTGCGTCGACGTCCCCGCGCGCCGGCACCTCGATGCCGAGGTGCGCGAACGGGTGCAGCAGCCCCTGCGGGTTGCCCTTGTCCTTGTTGAACGACACCAGGACGAGCACGAACGGCGTCTCGGCCTGCTGGTCGTTGGAGAGCCAGACGCTCTCGCCGTCGGCGTCCTTGAAACGCTCGACCACGACCAGCGGAGTCAGGGTGGTGTAGAACGCGATCGCCTTGTCGAGATCGCCGGTCGGCAGCGCGACGTGAGTCCAGCGTGCCGAGGTGAGACCGGTGGCCACGGTACCTCCATCGTGAGTGGTTCGGATTTCTTCGAGACTAGGCGCGCACGCGCCCGGGGGTCGATGTGCTGCGGACACAACACGCAGGCCAGGGATGCTGGCCCCGCGCGACATCGGTTTGCGGCCTGCCGCTGTGCCAGCCTGCGAGAGGACAGCGACAGGGCGTCGGCTGGGAATACGAGGGCAGCGTGCACTACCGGATTCTGGGTGGGACGGGCATCGAGGTGAGTGAGCTCTGCCTCGGGTCGATGATGTTCGGCGCCTGGGGCAACACCGACGAGGCGGAATGCCACCGCATGGTGGCGACGGCGCTGGACGCCGGGGTCAACGTCGTCGACACCGCCGACGTGTACGCGTTCGGAGAGTCGGAGGAGATCGTCGGCCGGGCGCTGAAGGGACGTCGCGACGACGTCGTCCTGGTGTCGAAGGTCGCGAGCCGGATGCCCGCGGGCCCGCTCGACCGCAACCGGGGCGGCACCTCCCGGCTGTGGATCACACGTGCCGTGGAGGACAGCCTGCGCCGGCTGGGGACGGACCACCTGGACGTGTACCTCGTCCACCGTCCGGATCCCCACACCGACGTCGAGGAGACCCTCGGTGCGCTCAGCGACCTGGTGCGGGCGGGCAAGGTACGGGCGATCGGCTCGTCGAGCTTCCCGGCCGAGGACATCGTGGAGGCCCAGTGGGCGGCGCGGCGCGGTGGCCGTGAGCGGTTCACCGTGGAGCAGCTGTCGTACTCGGTCCTGGCCCGGCACGCGGAGGCCGCTGCCCTGCCCACCGCGCAGCGGCACCGTATGGGCGTCATGGTCTGGAGCCCTCTCAACGGAGGCTGGCTGACGGGCAAGTACCGGGCCGGCGCCGAACCGGCGGGCGACTCGCGCGCGCTGCGCAACAGCGAGCACTTCGACTTCGCCGACGAGCAGGTGCGGACGCGCAAGCTCGCCGTCGTCGAGGAGCTTGTCCGCGTGGCCGCCGAGGAGGGCTGCACGCTCGTCGAACTGGCGCTGCGCTTCGTGCTCGCCCATCCCGGCGTCACCACGGCCGTCATGGGCGCGCGCACCCACGACCAGCTCCTGTCGCAGCTCACCGCCGTGGACCGGCCGCTGTCGGCCGAGGCACTGGACCGGATCGACGAACTCGTCGCGCCAGGCAGCGTCCTCAACCCACTGGACGTCGGCCACACGCCACCGGCGCTGGAGACCGCGGCGCTGCGCCGACGCTGACTGCGATGCCGCACACCCACGGCGGACACCGGCCCCGTGCCTTCGCGGGGCCGGCATCCGCCGTCGCCGGACCTGGCCCGTCACGTCGACCCACGCTCGAAGGGACGGCCGAGCGCGCCGGGTTCCCGATGCTGCGTGGCGAACAGGAGCATGGCCAGCAGCGCCAGGAGATACGGGGCCGCGACAAGCAGCTGGGCGTTGAGGGTGACGCCGAGCGCCGGGAGCGCCAGGCGCATCGCGTCGGAGAGGCCGAAGACCAGGCAGCCGAGCATGGTCCGGCCGAGCCGCCACGCCCCGAAGATCACGGCTGCGATGACGAGGTATCCGCGCCCGGCGGTCATGTTCTGGTTGAACGATCCGACCTCGCCGACCGCGAGGTAGGCGCCACCGAGACCGGCCAGAGCGCCGGCCCACAGCAGAGCCTGCCGGCGCCGCATGTTCACCTTGATGCCCGTGACGTCGGCGGCCTGGGGGTTCTCCCCCACCGCCCGCAGTTCCAGGCCCCAGCGGCTGCGCTCCACCAGCCACCAGGTGAGCGGCACCAGCGCGAACAGCAGGAAGGCCGGCCAGCGTTCGGAGAACAGCGGTTTGCCGAGGAGGGGGATGTCCTGCAGCAGCGGGATCGACAACACCTCGACCTGGTGCGAGACGAACTCGTTCGTCGTGATCAGGTAGCTCGTCAGCCCGAGCACCAGCGCGTTCAGCACCAGGCCGACGACGAAGGTGTTGATCTGTGCCCGGTGGGAGAGGTTGCCGTGCGTGAAGCCGAGAACGAGGCCCGTCACGACGCCCGCCACGAGGCCGGCGGTGGCGCTGCCGGTCGCGCTCGCGGTGGCGATCGAGGTGAACGCGGCGCCGAGCATCATCGCCTCGACGGAGATGTTCATCGTGCCGGCGCGCTCGGCCACGTACTCACCGCAGGCGGCGAACGCCAGGGGCACGGTCAGCCGGACACCGCTGGCGAGAATGGTGGTGGTGCTGTCCAGAACGCTCACGCGGCTGCCTTCACCTTGGTCGGGACTACGGACAGGCCGGGCGTCGCCCGCGGTGTGGCACCGCGACGCCGGCGGAAGAGATCGAGGAGCACGGGAGGCGCGACGAACGCGAGGACCAGCAGTGCTTTGACGACATCGACGAGGTAGTACGGCACGCCCGTGGCCGAGAGGAAGTCGCCGCCCGCGCGCAGAACGGCGAACACCAGCGACACCGGGATCGCGACCAGGGGCCGGTTGCGTGCGACGAGCGCGACGAGCAGGCCGTCCCAGCCGAAGTTGTCCGAGAGCCCGGCCTGCAGGCGGTTGGTGCCGACCGGGCTGACCAGCAGCAGCCCGCCCGCCAGCCCGGCGAAGGCACCAGAGAGTGCCAGGGTGAAGCCGCCGAGCGCGGCCACCCTCACTCCGGTGTGCTTGGCGGTCAGCGGATTCAGTCCGAGCATGCGCACCCTGAAGCCCCACCGGCTGCGGGTGAGGACCACGGCGACACCGACAGCGGCGAGCAGGGCGATGAACAGCCCGATGTTCCACTGCACCGACGGGTACTGCCCGAAGCCGCCGAGCTGGGCGTTCGCCGGCAGTTGGTTGGACGCCGCGTCGGCGATGCCCGAGGAGCCCTGCGCGCTCTCCTGGAGGAACCAGGGGGTGCTGACCGCGAAGGTGACGAGCTGGATGGCGAGGAAGGTCATCAGCAGGGTGCTCACCGGGACGTTGACGCCGCGCAGGCGGAGCATCACCGCGCTGAGCGCGGCCCAGGCGCCGCCGCCGACGGCGGCGGCGATCAGCACCACGACCACCAGCGTCGGGCCGGGCACGGCCAGCCGCAGTCCGACCCAGGCTCCGGCCAGGCCCCCGATGAGGACCTGCCCCTCCTGGCCGATGTTGAAGGTGCCGCCCGCCGCGCAGATGCACGCACCGAGCGCGACCAGCAGCAACGGCGCCGTGTTGAGGAGCGTCGTCGTCCATCCCGTCGCGTCGGCCAGGCTCCCGGTCCATATCGCGTCCGCCGAAGCACTCGGCGAGCCACCGGTCAGTACGAGCAGCAGCGCGGAGGCGCCCGCGGCGACGGCGATCAGTACGGCGGTCAGGCCCGCCGTCATCCAGCCGTCGCGCCCGGGCCGAAGCCGGGCGAGGAAGCGCCGGGCGAGGTCGTCCCCGTCCGTGAGCGAGGCGGCACTCATGCGGCCTCACCGCCGACCAGCATGCCCAGTCGCTCGGGAGTCGCCTCCGAGACGGGGAGTGCTCCGGTGATCTGCCCGGACGAGATCACCGCGATCCAGGTTGCAAGGGCCATGACTTCCTCGAGTTCGGTGGAGATGAGCAGCACTCCGACGCCGTCGGCGGCCGCCCCGCGCAGCCGGGCGTACATGTCCTCGATGGCGCCGACGTCCAGCCCGTGGGTGGGCTGCGCGGCCACCAGGACGCTGGTGTGACCGGACAGCTCCCGGGCGAGTACGACGCGCTGCTGGTTGCCTCCGGAGAGGCTGCGCAGCGGCGCGTCGAGCGAGGGCGCGATGATGTTGAACTCGTCCGCGAGGCGACGGGCCTCGGCGTGCATCGCGCTCCGGCGCAGCAGGAACCGTCCGCTGAGCTTGTCGAGCGACTTCATCGTCAGGTTTTCGGTGACACTCATGTCGAGGACGACGCCGCTCTGGTGCCGGTCCTCCGGCACGATGCCGAGACCGGCCTTTCCGAGCGCGCCGGGCCGGGTCACGTCGACCCTGCGGCCGGCGACCTCGATGGTGCCGGCGGTCGGCAGGACCAGCCCGGCGAGGACTTCGCCGAGCATCGCCTGGCCGCTGCCCTCGACGCCGTAGAGGGCGCAGATCTCGCCCTCGCCCACGGTCAGGTCGACTCCTTGAAGAACCGTCACCCCGCCTTTTTCGACGGTGAGCCCGGCCAGGCTCAGGACGGGCGTGGGCCGGTCGTGGGCCCCGCCCCGGGCCGTGCGGGTCGTGCCGACCGGCAGGAGGCCGAGGGCGGCTCCTTCCTCGTGCAGCGACACGTCGCGGCCCACCATCTGGCGGGCCAGTTCCGGCGCGGTGGTCTCGGCGGTGACCGCCCGGAAGGCGACACCGCCCTTGCGCAGGACCGTCACGCGGTCCGTGGCCTGCACGATCTCGGCGAGCTTGTGGCTGATGAGGATGACAGCACGTCCCTCCTCCTGCACCACCCGGCCGAGCACGGCGAACAGCTCCTGCGACTCGGCCTGGGTCAACACCGAGGTGGGCTCGTCGAGAATCAGGATCTGAGGGTTGCGCCGCAGACACTTGACCACCTCGACGCGCTGCCGCTCGCCCGCCGAGAGCGCGTCGACGCGCGCCTCGGGGTCGACCGGCAGCCCGTACCGCGCGGCGACCTCGGCGATGTCGGCGCAGATGGCCTGCTTGTTCACCGCGCCGGTGTCGCCGAGTGCGACGTTCTCCCACACGGTGAGCCCGTTGATGAGGCTGAAGTGCTGGTGCACCATGCCGATGCCCAGCTCGGCCGCCTCCTGCGGGCTGTCCAGCGCGACCTGTTCACCACGCACCAGCACGGTGCCGGCGTCGCGCCGGATCAGTCCGAGCAGAACCTTCATGAGACTGGACTTGCCCGCCCCGTTCTCGCCCAGGAGACCGTGGATCTCGCCGGCGTCAACGGTGAGGTCCACGGCGTCGCAGGCCGTGACGGACCCGTAGGACTTGGTGATGCCACGCAGCTCGAGGATCCGGGCCGCTGAGGTCGTCGGTGTCATCGCGTGTGAATCTCTCCTGGGTCGTTGTCGGCACGGTCGGTCAGCCGAGGCGCTTGACCTCGGCCTCCGGGTCGATCTCCTTGTTGCCGATCTTCTTCATGAACTCCGCCAGCTGCTGGTCCTCGTCTCCCTGGCCCTTGCAGATCTTGACGGTCGGGTAGGGGTCGACGCCCAGCTGCCACACGCGCGGCGTTCCCATCTTCAGGTCGTCCTTGGCGAAGTCCTCCAGCGCGGCGCGGAAGTAGTCACCCGGGCTGAAGATCACCGAGATGTCGAACTTGGGGCTGGTCGAGGCGCACCGGTCGGTGCCCGGGGTGAGGGTCAGCACGCCGCTGGCGTTCGCCACCTGCGCCGCGGCGTCGGTCGCGCCCCCGAGGTAGGGGTAGATGACCTTGGCCCCCTGGCTGATCTGGGCCTGGATGGCTTCCTTGGCCTTCGCCGAGTCGTTGAAGTCACCGGTGTAGGTGCTCACCAGGGTGGCCTTGGGGACGACCTCCCGGATCCCGGCCAGGAATGCCTTCGCTCCCAGGACACTGAAGTCGGCCTTGATGCCGGTGACGAATCCGGCCTTGGTGTAGCCGCCTGCCTTCATCTTCAGGCCCGCGGCGTAGCCGGCGGCGAGCATCGACTGGTTGGGGTTGTCGGAGGACAGCATGATCCGCGGGGTCTGGTCGATGTTCGCCGACGACGGCACGTACCAGGCGGTCTTGGCGCAGACCGGCTCCTCGGAGGCCGGGATGGCGGCCTTGAGCTCACTCGCGGCGAGCGCGACCATGTCGACGTGCTGCTGGCACAGCGCGCGTGCGGCGCTGAGCGCGTCGCTCGCGGGCACGCTGCCGCGCTTGATGACCGTCCAGCCCTTTTCCTTGGCGAAGGCGTCCGCCGAGTCGACGAAACTCTCGTAGTAGCCGCGGTCGTTGATGTCGCCGGGGCTGAGGACACCTATGACGACCTTGCCGTCGCCGTTGACGTCGGGCTCGTTGAGGCCCGATCCGCCGCTCGCCGCGGCGGCGGTCGCCTTGGGTGCCGTCGCATCGTTGCTGGCGCAGCCGGAGAGCGCGAGGGCTGCTGTGAGGGCGAGGCCGAGCGCCGCCCTACTACGCCAGAGAGATCTGCCTGCAGTCATGTCTGCGGTTCCGTTCGCTCGGTGGCACCGCCCTGTCGAGGCGGTGGTGACTTCGGGGGGGTGACTTCTCGGGGGGGTCAGTTGGCGGACCGGTCGGCCCGGTCGAGCTCGGCGTAGGAGACACGCTCCTGGTGGAAGAGGGACTCCTCCCCCGCGGCGACGAACCACGGGAAGCCCATCCGCCCGACCGCTCGGACCCGGGTGGGGTCGACGCGGCCCGGGGCGGACATGACCGAGTCGTCGGTGGTGATGCAGACGACCTCGGCGAGGACGATGTGCACGCCCGAGAAGCAGGAGGTGTGGTCACCGCGGTCGATCACCTCGTGCACCCGGCACTCCAGGTGCGCGGGGCTGTCGGCCAGCGACGGCGTGTCGACGACCTGTGAGGGCACCGGCCGCCAGTCGGCGACGTCCATCTCGCTGACACCGCGGGGGTACTCGCGGGCCACCGCCTCGATGTGCTCGGCGATCTCGGCGGTGGTGACGTTGACGACGAACTCGCCCGTGCGCTCGATGTTGAGCCACGTGTCCTTCGGCTCCTGGGTCGCCTCCCGCTGGGCGCCGATGGTGACCGCGATCAGCGGCGGTTCGCCGCTGACCGGCATGTAGTAGCTGTACGGCGCGACGTTGATCCCTCCGTCCGGGTCGAGCGTGGTGATCATCGCGATCGGCCGTGGTACCACCAGTTGCGAGAGCAGGCCCTGCTTCTGGGCCGGGGAGCGTCCGGACATGTCGATGACGTTCAACGGCTGGTCTCCTTCACGGGGTGCCCGCCGGCTTTGCCGGCCAGGTCGGGCGGGGCGTGATGCCGGCGCGCCGCAGGAGGGCGGCGGACCGCTCGGCGGCGGCCTCGGCTACGGCGGCGAGGTCTATGCCGGTCGGCTGCCGGTCGCGGACGACCACGCGGCCGTCGACCAGCACGTCACGGACGGTGCGCGACACGTGGCCCCATACGAGCTGGCGGGCCAGGTCGCCGCGGGGCATCCAGGCGGGGTCGCTGGTGTCGAGTACGACGATGTCGGCGGCCTTGCCGACCTCCAGGGAGCCGGTTCGCCCGCCCAGACCGACCGCCTCGGCGCCGTCGACCGTCGCGAGCGCGAACGCCTGCTCGGCGCGGATGGGGTCGGGCAGGTCACGGTCGCGTTCGAGGCCGGCGAACAGATAGGCGGCCAGGAGGACGTCGGGGGCGTCGCCGGCGTTGTGGGCGTCGCAGCCCAGGGCCACCCGGCCGCCCCGGCGCACCAGCTCGGCGTGGCGCGAGGCGCGGGTATAGCCCTGGGCGAGGCGCAGGTAGGCCCCCGGGCAGGCGGCGACGGCGGTACGGGTGTCAAGGATCGCGTCGACCTCGGCGTTGTCGAGCCACACGGCGTGCCCCAGCAGCAGGCGCGGACCGAGTACGCCCAGTTCTCCGAAGTGGACCACCGGCCGGCGCCCGCAGCGCTGGGCGTATGCCTCGATGTCGGCGGGCCCGGGCGAGACGTGCCAGGTCAGTCCGGTGTCGAGCCGCTCGGCCAGGTTCGCCGCTCCGGTGAAGAGTTCGTCGCTGGCGAGGTCGTGGCCGACGAGTGTCACCCATCCGGTGACCGGCCCGCTGGCCGGCAGGGACTTGACGATGTCCTCCTGCCGGGCGAGTACCTCGTCGGCGGGCGCGCCGAACGGTACGCCCTCGGCGTCCCAGCCCCAGCCGCCGACCCGCGCGCGGATCCCCGCGGCGGACAGCCCGGCGGCGACCCGTTCCGGGTAGGCCACCGTGCCCGGTTCCAGCACGGTGGTGATGCCCCGGGACAGGCACTCGACGGCGGTGATTGTCGCCGCGAGTTCGTCGTCGTCACCGTCGGCGTGGGCGTGCAGTGGGACGATCCAGTCGAAGATCGACTCCTGCGAGCTGATGTGGTCCGGGATCGTGCTGCGTACGAGGGGGTCGACGGTCGTGTGCTGGTGGGCGTCGACGAGGCCCGGGATGACGACACAGCCCGACGCGTCGATCTCTCTCGCGTCCGGGAAACGGGCGCGCAGGTCCTCGGTGGTGCCGAGTGCGGCGATGCTGTCCCCGGACACGGCGATCGTCGCGCCGGTGAGGACCCGCCGTGCGGAGTCCATGGTGACGATGTCGCCCCCCACGATGAGCAGGTCGTTCATGGCGTGATCACGACCTTTCCTATGGTGTCGCGGGCGCCGAGCACGTCCCAGGCGTCGGCGAGATCATCGAGCGGGAAGCGGGCGGCGGTGGGCAGGTGCAGGCCGTCGGCGAAACAGGCCGAGGTGGCGGCGACGAAGTCGGCCGAGGTGTAGCCCCCGGCGCCCAGCAGTTTCAGGCCGCGGTGGAAGACCTCTCTCAGTGAGAAGGACACCTGGTCGCCGCTGGTGTTGCCCAGCAGCACCAGTCGCCCGCGGATGCCGAGGCAGTCCAGTGAGGTGCGCCAGGTGCCGGTGCCGACGTGGTCCAGGACCAGGTGCGCGCCGGCGCCGTCGGTGAAGGCGGTCACCGCTTTCGCCGGATCCGGTTCGTCGTTGCGCAGGGCCAGGTCCGCGCCGACCGCGCGGGCCGCGGCCAGCTTCGCGTCGCTGCCCGCGAACGCGACGACCGAGGCACCGGCCTGCTTGGCCAGCGCGATGGCCGCCAGGCTGACAGGACTCGCGCCCGCGTGCACCACGAAGGTCTCACCGGCGTCCAGTGCTCCGACGGTGTGTACCGCGTGCCACGCCGTCGCGAAGGCGGTGGGCAGGGTGGCGGCCTCGTCGAGCGACACCGACTTGGGGACCCGTACGATCGATTCGGCGGACGCCAGGACGTATTCGGCCAGCGCGCCCGGGATGTTGCCGCCGAGGATGCGCGGGCTGACGCAGTACGCGCGATCGCCCACCGAGCAACGGGGACAGCTCCCGCAGCCCTGGGTGGGGTCGGCGACGACCCGGTCGCCGGGGACTATGGAGCTGACCGCGGATCCGGTCGCCACCACCGTTCCGGCGAAGTCCATGCCCGGTACGTGGGGAAGACGGAAGCCGGGGATCAGACCGGGCCCCTTGCGCTGCAGCAGGTCCAGGCGGTTCAGCCCGCAGTACGCGACCTCGACGACGACATCGCGCGCACCGCACACCGGCTCCGGGATGTCCTGCGGAGACACGACTTCGGTTCCCCCGAAATCGGTCTGCACCATCGCTCGCACCGCGGCCCCTCCTCACCTCTGCCGTCTCGCATTGCGAGGCGGTGGAACGTATTGTGGGGCCACTCTGCCCATGCCGACCAGTGCTGTCAACGCTTGTATGGAAAAACTGGGTTTCGTCGGCGTTTCACCGACAGTGGTCGGCATTTCGCTTGCTGTTAAGGCTCGCAACGCAGGCCTCGGCGGCGCGTGTGCGGGTGCGGACGCATTGCGAGGCACCCCCCGGCGGCACAGTCCAATGACTGTTCAGCGTCCGGCGGAGACCGGTTCTTCGTCGTCGCCGCGCAGCCGCTGATCGTCGGCGGCGAGCAGGTCGAGCGCCGCGAGCGCCAGGTGCAACTGCGCCGAGGCGGCGGGAAGCAGGGGGTCCGTGCCGAGGAGGTTCTTGATCTGGCGGACCCGGTAGCCCACCGAGTTGCGGTGGAGATGGAGTTGTTCGGAGACGCTCTGCCGGCTGCCCCGCTCGGCCAGCCAGGCACGGAGGGTCGCCATCAGCTCCGGACGCTGCCGGATCGGCCCGAGGTGCGCCTCGGCGTACGCCTCCAGCTCCGCGCGCGGGAGGGGCAACAGCAGCTGGACCACCCCGCAGCCGGCGAAGGTGAGCAGCGGGACGCGCCGGCTCCTGGCCAGCCCGAGCAGCCGTTCGGCCTCGGTGAAGGACCGGGCCAGACCGATGGTCGAGTCGGGGTGGGAACCGCTCGCCGCGACGACGTGGTCACCGGCGGACTCGTCGCCGGTCATGAGGCGCAGCCTGCTCTGCAGACGTGCGAGCCCGACCTCGCCCGACGCCACCGTCCACGCCGTGCGCCCTTCCTGCTGCACAGGGTGCTCCAGCCAGGCGAGGGCGGTGGACCAGGCGCGCAGGCGGGAGCCGCTGTAGTGCAGTACGGCACCGGCCGGCGGTCGCCGCAGATCGATCCCCAGTCCCGCGGCCGCCGCGCACACCGAGGGGCTCACCGTCCCGGACCGCAGCGCGGCGACGACGTCGGCCGGTGTGTGCCGCGGCGAGACCTCGGCCGAGGCGTCCCCCGCGCGCACGGCGTCGATGAGGAGCGCGGTGACGGCGGCACCGGCCAGCGCCTGCACCCGCGGATCGGCGGGACCGACGGTCAGCAGCACGCCGCCCACCGTCGTCCCCGCTCGCACGGGCAGCGCCGTGGCGCACAGCCCGTCGAGCGTGTCGACCAGCGGTTCGTCCACGCCGGAGAGCACGCCGTCCGCGACCGTGGCCGCGACTCCGGATCCGCCGTCGGTGGTCGCCAGCGGCACGCCCTCGGCGGACAGCAGCCGCACCTGCCGGCCGGTCGCCCGCAGAAGCGCGCGGAGCACGTCCGAGCGCGCGGCTCCGGCGAGCACGGCGTCGGTCAGTTCCCGCTCCAGCCCGGCGGGGTCGGCGTCCGGCCCCGCCCTCTCCCGGGCCGGTCCGGACCGCGCTTCTGCGACGGTTCCCATGATGTCGACTCTCAGCGGGCCAACAACCGGATGGCCACGCCCTTCTCCTGGGTGTACTCGCGCAGCGCTCCGTACCCGCCACCCCGGCTGAAGCCGCTGTCCTTCTGCATGTTGAACGGGAAGCCGATCACTCCGGCGTCGTGGAACTGGTTGACCGCCACCTGCCCGGAGCGGACGTCCTTCGCCAGCCGCAGGGCCCGGGAGACGTCGTTGGTCCAGATGCAGGCCAGCAGGCCGAAGTCCGTGGCGTTCATCAGTTCGGTCGCCTCGGCCGTGTCGCGGAAGGACTGTACGGCGAGGACCGGGCCGAAGACCTCCTCGCGGGCGACGCGCATGCCCGCGTCCACGCGGTCGTACACGGTCGGCCGGACGAACCATCCGTCGCCGGTGGGCGCGCCACCGGTGACCAGTCGCGCGCCCTCGCGAGGCGCGTCCTGAAGGAAGCCGCTGACGCGGGCGAACTGCGCGGCGCTGACCAGCGGCCCCATGTCCAGGTCGGCGTCCCAGGGCCCCGTCTTGATCGCGGCCATGGCGGCGGCGACCCGCTCCACGACCTCGTCGTGCACCGAGGCCTCGACGAGCAGCCGGGAACCGGCATAGCAGTTCTGCCCCGCGTTCTCGGTGATCGAGGCGACGACCGCTTCGATCGCCGTGTCGAGGTCGGCATCGGCGAACAGCACATTCGGCGACTTGCCGCCGAGTTCGAGCTTCACCGGGACGAGGTTCTGCGCGGCGGCCGTCATGATCGCCCGCCCGGTGGCGGTGGAGCCGACGAAGCTGATGTGGTCGACGCCCGGGTGCGAGGTCAGTGCGGCACCCGCCTCGGGGCCGCCCGCGACGACGTTGAGCACCCCGGGCGGGAAGCCGGCGCGGCGGGCGAGTTCGACGAGTGCGAACGGGGTCAGCGGTGCGATCTCGGACGGCTTGAGGACGACGGTGTTGCCCGCGGCGAGCGCCGGCGCGACGTTCGCTGCCATGAGCACGGCCGGCACGTTCCACGGGATGACGACGGCGCACACGCCGTACGGCTCGGGCACCGTGTAGCCCAGGTAGTCGGGGCTGCGGGTCGGCAGCGTGACCCCGGTGAGCTTGTCGGCCGCGCCCGCGAAGTAGTTGACGATGTCGTGGGCGATGTAGATGTTCGTCCGGCCCCCGGACAGCGGCTTGCCCACGTCCCTCGCCTCTACGGCGGCCAGCGCCTCGACATCGGCGAGGATCAGGTCGGCCCAGCGCCGGATCAGCGCCCCGCGCTCGCTGGGGTTGGTCGCCGCCCAGCCAGGGGAGGCGCGGCGCGCCGCGGCGACCGCGTCGTCGACATCGGCTCCGCCCGACAGTGCCACCTTGGTGATCACCTGCTGGGTGGCCGGATCGACGATGTCCAGGGTGTTGCCGTCACGGGCCGCGACCCACTCGCCGTCGATGAAGTGCTGGGAAGAAGGGAAGTCAACAGCAGCCATGCGTGAACCTTGACCGACCTTGTCACGCATGTCAATATGCGATCTCGCCATGTGAGTCACCGAGGAGGCCTGGTGCGCGCCACCGCCGCTCTGCTGGAGCAAGCCGGACAGCCATTCGTCCTGACCGAGGTGGACCTGGAGGAGCCCCGTCCCGACGAGGTGCTCGTCCGCGTCGCCGGTGTCGGCATCTGCGGCACCGACCTCGAGTTCGCGACCTTCTTCCCCACGCCGGCGCTGCTCGGGCACGAGGGGTCGGGCATCGTCGAGAAGGTCGGCGCGCACGTCACCTCCGTACGCCCGGGCGACAGCGTCACCATGTCCTTCGCGTCGTGCGGCTCGTGCACGCTGTGCCGCACCGGCTCGCCCGCCTACTGCCGCGGCTTCGACGCCGTGAACTTCTCCGGCCGCCGCCCGGACGGCTCCACGGCGGTGACCCATGAAGGGCGCGAGATCAACGCCCACTTCCTGGGCCAGTCGTCGTTCGCCAGCCACGTCGTCGCACCGGAGCGGGCGGTCGTAAAGATCGACCCCTCGCTGGACCTGCGGCGGGCCGGACCCTTCGGCTGCGGATTCCAGACCGGCGCCGGCGGCGTGCTCAACGTGCTGCAGCCACGCCCCGGCTCGTCGATCGCCGTCTTCGGGGCGGGGGCTGTCGGCGTGGCCGCCGTCATCGCGGCCGCACTGAGCGGCTGCGCGATCATCGCCGCCGTCGACGTGAACCCGGCCAAGCTGGAGGCGGCCCGCGGCTTCGGCGCCACGCACACCGTCGACTCCTCGGCCGGACCGGCCGCCGAGCAGCTGGCCGCCCTCGTCCCCGAGGGATTCGACTTCGTCATCGATACCACCGGGCGCGAGGACGTCCTGCGCGTCGCGGTGGAGTCGCTCGGGCCGCTCGGCCGCGCCGGGGTCATCGGCATCGGGCCGAGCGAGTCGATGAGTTTCGAGTGGCGCAGCATCCTCAACGGGCGCAGCGTCACCGGCATCATCGCCGGGTCCAGCCTGCCGCAGGTGTTCCTGCCCCAGCTGCTCGACCTGAACGCCGAGGGCCGGTTCCCGGTCGAGAAGATGATCACCTACTTCCCGTTCGAGCAGATCAACGAGGCCGTCGCGGCGGTCCGGTCCGGCTCGGTCGGTAAAGCTGTGCTGACCTTCTGAGACGTCGCCCACCCTTCGTTGTCGCACCCCGAGGCAGCACCTTAGGGTGGCGACGCCGATGAGGCACCAGACATCCGGTGGCGCGGCCGGACAACACCGCGCAGAAGGCCGAGCACGTGGAGCGTGCCCACCATGTCCGCCGACATCGACTTCGATCACCACTCCGATGAGGCCAACGCCGATCCGGTCGCCTACTACGCGCGCTTTCGCGAGTCCTGCCCGGTAGGCCGGTCCGCCGCCTACGGCGGCTTCACCTACACGACGCGGTATGCCGACGTGGCCCGCATCGCCCGCGACGACGAGACGTTCTCCTCGGCCCGCAGCGACCACGGCGGCCCGGGGGTCGGCATCGTCATCCCCAAGGGACCGGGGCTCGATCAGTATCCGATCGAGCTCGACCCGCCGCGTTCGACCGAGTACCGGCAACTGATCAACCCGCTGCTGACCCCGGAGGCGGTCGAGCACCTGGTACCCATGATCGAGCGCCATGCCGCCCGCGTCGTGGACGACTTCATCGAGCTCGGCTCCTGCGACCTCGTGCGCGACCTCACCAACCCGCTGCCGGCCGCGGTGACCTTGGACTGGCTCGGTTTCCCCGAGGAGGACTGGGCGAAGCTGGCCGGGCCGATCCACGACATCTTCGCCGCCCCGGCCGGCAGCGAGCGAGCGGTGCGCGGGGCCGCCGGGCTGGCGTACATGGACCAGCGCATCCGCGAGCTGATCGCCGAGCGCCGCTCGGCGCCGCGGACCGACGCGGTCAGCACACTGGTGGCCGGCCGGCGTGCCGACGGCAGCGAGTTCGGCGAGGACGAGCTGGTGTCGGTGATCGGCCTGCTCATCGCCGGAGGCGTCGACACCACCACCTCCCTGACCGGATCCACGCTCGTCCACCTCGCCCGCCACCCGGAACAGCGGCAGAGGCTGATCGACTCCCTGGATCTGCTGGACACCGCGACCGAGGAGTTCCTCCGCGCGTTCGCCCCCTCACAGTCGATGGCCCGCACCGTCACCCAGGACGTCGAGGTCGGCGGCTGCCCGATGCACGCGGGCGACCGGGTGCTGATCCCGTGGGTCGCCGCGAACCACGACACCGCCGTGTTCCCCGACCCCGAACAGGTGCGGCTGGACCGCGACGCCAGCCGGCATCTCAGCTTCGGGATCGGGTCGCACCGCTGCGCCGGCGCGCACCTCGCCCGAGCCATGTTCCGCGCGATGATGACGCAGGTGCTGACCCGATTGCCCGACTACCGGGTGATCGAGGAGGGGCTCGTCGCCTACCCGACGCGCGGCAACCAGTCCGGCTGGGACGCGGTCCCGGCGGTCTTCACACCCGGTCCCCGGGCGACCGCGGCGGCGGGAACGGCCCGCGCGCTGCGCACGCCCACCCCGCTGCGGGTGACCGCGGTACGCGCCGTAGCCGAGGGTGTCGTCGCCGTCGACCTCGGCCTGCCGGACGGAGCCGAACTCCCCCCGTGGCAGCCCGGCGCGCACGTCGAGGTGCGGCTGCCCTCGGGCAGGCTGCGTCAGTACTCCCTGTGCGGTGACCCCGCCGACGCCACGACGTGGCGCATCGGCGTCCTGCGCGAGCCCCTGGGGCGGGGCGGGTCGGCCGAACTGCACGAGCTGGCCCGCCCGGGAGCCACCTTCGAGGTACGCGGGCCGCGCAACCACTTCCCGCTCGTGCCGGCGGCTTCCTACCTGTTCGTCGCCGGCGGTATCGGCGTCACACCCGTCCTCGCCATGGTCCGTGCGGCCGCTGGGCGCGGCACGCCCTTCGCCGTCGTGTACGGAGGCCGCACCCGCTCGACGATGGCGTTCGCCGACGAGCTCTCCGCCGTCGCCGGCGACGCGCTCACCCTCCTCCCGCAGGACGAGGCCGGGCTGCCCGACCTTCCCCGGCTGCTGGGCGACCTGGACGCGAACACCGCCGTCTACGCGTGCGGGCCGGCGCCGATGCTGGCGGCCGTCGAGCGTGAGTGCGCCCGCCTGGACCTCACCGACCGGCTGCACCTGGAACGCTTCACAGCCGGCGACGACCTCGAGACGGCCTTCGACGCCGCGGAGAACCGGGCCTTCACCGTCCAGCTCGCCCGCACGGGGGTCACGCTCGCCGTGCCTGCCGACCGCCGCCTCATCGAGGTCCTGCGCGGTGCCGTGAGCGGCCTGTCCTACGACTGCGAGAAGGGGTACTGCGGCGCCTGCGAGACCCGTGTGCTCGCCGGGGCACCGGAGCACCGGGACTCCGTACTCAGCGACGAGGAACGTCTTGCCGGGCGCACGATGATGATCTGTGTCGGCCGGTGTCAGGGCGACCGACTGGTCCTGGACATCTGAGCCGTCCTCGCCGACGGACCGCGGTCGGGGACCGACGGCCCGGCACCCGCGGGCTGCCGCACGGCTCCGACAGCGGACACGACGTTCGCCGTCGGAGCCGCGCCCGTGGCCGGGCCGGCGCGGCCCGGCCTTCCGCCTCCGGAAACGGTCAGCCGAAGGCGCGGATGCTCAGCCAGACGCCGGCCAGTACGCCGAAGCCGACCACGGCGGCACGCAGCACCGGCTCGCTCAGCCTCGTCGCCAGCCGGCCGCCGAGCACGCCGCCGATAAGGGACGCCGGCGCGACCACGAGCGCGATCACCCAGTGCACGGGGCCGAACAACGCGAAGACGACGAGCGACACGGTGGCCACGACCAGCTGCAACGTCCCCTTGAGTACGCTCACTTCGGCCAGCGAAGCGGACAGCGTCAGGCCGAGCAGCGCCATCAGGATGACTCCCAGCCCACCTCCGAAGTAACCGCCGTAGACCGCGCGGGCGAGCGTGCTGGCGTAGAGCTTGACGCGATGGTCACCTTCGTCGGCGCCGAGCAGTGCCCGCAACCGGGGCTGGAAGGCGAGGAGGGCACTGGCGCCGAGGACGAGGAACGGCACCGCGACCGAGAAGATTCGCGACGGAGTGAGCAGCAGCGCGCATCCGGCGGCGGCACCCACTGCCGACACGACCGCCAGCGACGTCACGGAAGACGGGCGGGAAGACCCCCTCAGCGCCGCGACATTGCCCAGGTAGCCCGGCCAGAGCGCCACGGAGTTGGTGACGTTGGCGGCCACCGTACCCAGCCCGCCGGCGACCAGCGCGGGGAAGAGGAGCAGTGACCCGCCGCCGGCTATGGAGTTGACGAATCCGCCGATGAGAACAGCGTCGCCGACATCCATCCATGCCTCCTCTGCAGCACATATGCGAGATGCCATGTTGCCATACGAGACAGCTTTACGGCGCGGACCCCCACCGGAAACACCGGTGCAACGGGACGTTCATAGCGTCGGGCCAGCCCTTCCACTCCCTGAAAGGTGGGCCATGACCGCGATCGACTCGCCCCTCCTCGACGTCGCCACCACCGGCTTCCCGATCCTTCAGCCCGGCCACGGAGCAATCGCGTCGACGACCTACGTCCCGGCCACGCCGGGGAACACCCTGTGGGGCCGCCTTCCGTGCGAGGCGGACCCACCGTGCGCCGTCGTTCAACCGGGCTCCGTCGTCACGGTCGACACGATCAGCCACGAGGGAGTGCTCGAGGACCAGGGCCGCAACCCCGTCGAGTTCTTCGGCCGTTACGGCGTCGGCGGCAGCCAGGTGCTCGACGACGCCCAGCAGGTGGCGGACTCCGGAATGCCGCACGACTTCGACGATGACGGACCGCACCTCGTCACCGGACCGATCGCCGTGGCCGGCGCCCGGCCCGGCGATCTGCTCGCGGTGACCGTCCTCAACCTCACCCCACGGGTTCCGTACGGCATGGTCTCCGCCCGCCACGGCTTCGGCGCACTCCCCGGCGAGATGCCGTCGACGCCCGGTCCCGTCTTCACCTTCGCCACGGCACACGCGGACCGCCACGGCGCATGGGGCCGGATGGCGGTGGATCCGACCGACCCCTCGCGCGGCTCACTGCGCTTCCCGCTGCGGCCTTTCCTCGGCGTGATGGGCGTGGCGGTGCCCGGGGACGAGCGACCGCACTCGGTGCCGCCGGGGCGCCACGGGGGCAACATCGACATCTCCCTGCTCGGCGAAGGCGCCACGCTGTTCCTCCCGGTGCAGGTCGACGACGCGCTGGTCTACTTCGGGGACCCCCACTTCGCTCAGGGCGACGGCGAGGTCGCGCTGACCGCATTCGAGGCATCGTTGCGCGCCACCGTGAAGCTGGATGTGGTGCCGGGCGGCGCCGCCCGACGGCCCGGCCACGGGCGCGTCGCACCGTTCGCCGAGACGGACGACTACCTGGTGCCCATCGGCCTGGACAGGGATCTGAACGAGGCGATGCGCGACTGCGTGCGCTGCGCGCTCGACCTGCTCGTGACCGACTACGGCATCGAACGCCATCTGGCGATGGCGTACCTCAGCGCGGCAGGCGACTTCGCGGTCTCCCAGGTCGTCGACGACGTGAAAGGCGTCCACGCAAGGATCCGCAAGTCCGACTTCCGCGAGGTCCGCCGACCGCACTGACCAGGGGAACACCGATTCCCGCCGCGGAAACGCGACGCGGACCAGGCGGCGGGTTCAGGTCCAGGAAGTGAGCGTTCCGAGCCACACAGAGTCGGCGACCACGGTCAGGATCTGGGCACAGACCGGGTTCGTGGACCGCAGCATCGCCTCGTACTCGTTCCACTCCCGGCCGTCCGGCGCGGCCCCGCACGCACTCGCCAGCGCGGCCAGCGCGATCAAGCGATCGGAGGAATCAGCCGTATCGCCAAGGGACCGGACCACGGCATCCCGCATCCCTCCAACCAGGACGTCGTAGCGACGCGCCCACCAGGCCGGCAACGGCAACCGTCCCCGCGTGCGAACGAGGACACACTCAGCGATCAAGCCATCCGCCAGCCGCTTGTGCGCCCCGATGCTCAATACCCTGACCCACTCCGACGCCGTACGCAGTTTGCGAGACGACCGGATCCGCACGAGCACCTCGCCGAGCACCCGGTCACGCGGCTGCGCACCGTGGACGGCGACAATACGCCCGTCCAGGACGTCGATGAAGCCACCCAGAGCGAGTTCCATCAGCATCGCGCCGCTCAGGCCGAAGCCGAGGCCGGTGCGATAGCCGGGAACACGGCCTTGCTCGTCCAGGTACACAGCCAGCATGAAGTCTCCACAAAGGCTGGAGGTGGCATCGGTCTTCATCCTGTTCTCCCCAATACGGCACTCCGGCTTCAGCTTCGGGGTCCTTCCGGACCGGGCAGGAGCCGAACGAGATCTGGAGGAGTGTTCGCAGCACTATGGCGGCCCAGAGCCCTTGCGTCAATGCAAGACATCGTCCTGGCATGCGGAACACAGCTCGCTTGTTCCGACCAGACTCCCAGATCGCCATTTCGGCGGTATGTCTTAACCCCGAGAGGCACCTCGGCAGTGACTGCGACCGCTCAGCCGCATTGCGGCACGGACATCCCCCGCCGCAGTGCCCACGATCACCGGCATCTCGGTGCTGCACCCGAAATGTGCGGTGCCCACCCGCTTGCCCGTCCTGTGGGTCCGCCGCCTCCGGCTTCGGAGCGCTCGCTGCAGTCGCTCACCTTCCTCCTCGCCGGCCAGGGCTTCCTGGACGACACCAGCATCATGCTCAGCCGGTGCGATTACAGCGTCACCTGCACGATCACCTCAGCTGGGCGTTTGTCCTCGGCGGGCTTGGTGTTCTTTGATCGACTCGGCGCGTTTGACCGTTCTACCGACGTCGTGGCGCTGGCCCGGTGCTTGTTCTTCGAGCCGGGAGACCGTCCCGGGCCCGGCTTGGACGGTTTCGGTGCGGCCGCCGGACGGGCTGGAGGCTGTCGCACGGCTCCTGCCCGGTGAAGGTCAAGAGTGCTCCTTGGGCGCGTGACTGATGATCTTGTTGATGTTGTACACCGTGCCGAGGAGCTTGACCTCGGCGTCCACCGCCTGGCGGCCTCGGTAGTTGAGGTGTCGTCCGAAGCGTTGGAAGATCTGGGCGAATCCCGGCTCGACCAGGGCACTGCGTTGACGGTACTGGGCCCGTCCTGTCGGGGTGGCGAGGCGGGCCGCCATGTCCTGTTGGCCGGCAGGGGCCTGCTGACGTTTCGTGGGAAAGCCTGCCTGGTCGGCATCGCTGGTGACCGAGACCAGTAGCGGGAGGTCGGCGAGGGCTTCGAAGGACGCGGCGGAAGCGTATCCGCTGTCGGCGAGCCAGAGTTGGATGTCGCTGGGGAGCCGTGCGGCCTGGTGATTGTGCTGGGTCTTCTTCACCATCGGAACGAGGGCCGTCCTGTCCGAGGGATTGTCGTGCGCTTCGATGGCCAGCAAGAATTGACGGCGGGCGCACACAATCTGGATGTTGTATCCCTGCAGGTAGCCGCCCCGTTCGCCTGGAATCAGCCGGGAGTCGGGATCGCTCAGGCAGGCACGGGACTCCGGGGAGGGGACCGGCCGGGGTGTGCGGGCCCGACCCAGCCAGGCCCGCATCTTCACCAGTCGCGTTCGCTGGCGAACGAGGACGGTCTTGTGCTCCATGGGGACAGGCGGCCGTCCGTTCGCTCCGCGACGTCCCGCCGCGCGGTCCTCTCGGACGCGGAGTTCGTACTTCTTCAGTTTCTCCTGGTGAGCCTCGGTCTCGGCGGCCAGGCGCTTCTCCGTGCGGGCCACCATCCGCTCGGCGGCTTCGACCTTGATCCGGATCTCGGTGGGTGAAGGCATAGCCCGTTCATGCAGTCTGTCCCTGGCCAAGTGGCCCGGGTGAGCCGGTCGCACAGCCGGGACAGGCGAGGCCAGTTGTCGCACGCGTCCTCGCCATCGCCCTGCGCTGCCGAGCCATCAGCCTCGACGCTCAGCGCGTGGTCGACTACGTCCTCCATCAGCGCGTGGATCTCTTTCTCGCACTGGGAGATGGTCTCCTCCAGGCGCTGGAGCCGCCGGTTGGCGTCGCGTGAGGCGTTCGCCTCCATCGGTGAGCCGTCCATCGTACGAACCGCGCGATGGTGGAGTGGTCCACTCGGCGGTTCGCGGTGATGATTCGGCAGCCCACGTCGTCCCAGCAAGCCTGCTCGATGCGGCGGGAGGAACGTACTCCTTTGCTGTAGCAGTACAGGAGCAATGCAATCAGGCTCGCGGGAGAGTAGGCCACCCCGCCCCGCCCGTCGTCACGATAGCTGTTCTCGAACGCGATAGGTCAAGTAGCTCGACAACGTCGAGCACCTTCCAACACAGGTGCTCCGGCGGCAGCCAGTCCCTCACATCCCGCGGCATCTCAAGATCACGTTCCCGGTCGCACGACAAGAAGTTTCGCCCCACAACCCAAGATTCAGACGCCCTCCTGGTCCTCGGAACCGAACAACGAATCGCTCTTGACCTTCACCGGGCAGGAGCCGTGCGACAGCCTCGCCGCCGTCGGGTGGACGTTGCGAAACCCCCGGCGGACGCGGGCGGGCGTGAGGCGGCGGGGCTCGGCGGGTCGCTCCCAGGGACGGCGCAGGTCCTCGGTGAGGGGGCGGCGAGGCGGAGCTGGGCGTGGGCGGCGATGATGAGCCAGGTCCACAGATGATCGGCGCTGTCGGCGTTGCGGACCTTCGGGGCCGTCCAGCCGAGCGTCTGCTTCAGGAGCCTGAAGGTGTGCTCAAGATCGAATCTGCGGAGGAAGGACTGCCACCAGCGGTCCACGTCCACCGGTGTCGCAGCGGTGGCTGAGCACCACAACCAGACAGGTTTCGGGGCGCGGTCGCCCGGCAGGCGCTTGACCTGCAGCCGTACCAACGTGCCGTGCAGGACGGGCAGTTCCTCCTCGGCATGGTTCAGCCATGGGCCGCGGTGGGTGAGCCTGGGGTGCATCCGGTCCCAGGCCATCGTCTCAGCCTTGCCGTAGCGGGTGGTGTCCCTGCCGGTGGTGACGTCGGGCTGGTGCCGGCTGTCGGGCTTGGCAAAAGTGAGGACGCCGCCGTGCCGGCGGGGCCGCCCGCTCGCGCCCCACGCCCGTGTCTACGTCGGCTATCCGGCGATCCTGCCCGCCGACGGCGCCGGCTGCGGAGGCGTCCTGCCCTTCGCGCCCGGCGACATGAGCTACCTGCGGGAGAAGGAGCAGCAGTTCAACAGCGAGCTGCGGGAGCGGGCTCACGCATCCGGAGTGTACGTCGACACGTACGGTCCGTCCGAGGGCCGCGATGCCTACTCGGCCGCGACCACCCACTGGATCGAATCCCTTGCCCCCAGCAGCCCTGCCGCGGCCCCCACCCCAACGCGCTTCAGGAAGACGTTGCCGATGCGTTTGCTGACCGGCCGCTCAGTGATGACCAGCGTGCTGGCGATGGTGGCGTTTGCGCTCTGTCGACGACGTTCGACGTCGATCTCATAACCGCTCCGGAGTCAGAGCCCGCAACTGCGTACCCCACCGCGCGAAGTCGGCGTGAATGCCGGCACCCGTCAGGGCCCGGGCACAGGCCGATCGTACCGCCACCCGACTGATGGACTCCGTCGTCGGCATACGGCTGGCACCGGTCACGCCGACGCCCTGAACCTGAACCCGAACCCTCGCGGGAATTAGTTGAGTCAGGCAAGCGGAACGGTAGGGTGGAGCGTATGCACGGCAGTGGCGCCCGAGTGAAACCGGCACTCGCCCGGGGAGCCGGTCAACACCTCCTGCTCGTCGTCCATGAGCCGGGCGTCGCCGAACTCCTCTCCACCACCCTGGAGTTGGCGGGATACCGCACCGCCCTGGCCGGGACCGGTGGTGAGGCTCTTGAGCGGCTCGAGGAACAGCGGTTCGACCTGATGGTCGTCGACGCGGCGCTGCCGGACATGGTGAGCCTGGCCCGGGAACGGCCCGTCGTGGCCCACCGCCCCCCGGTGCTCATACTGACGGAGTACGAATCCCTGAGCGACCTCGTGCCCGAACTGGGCCCGGGGGAGCGGGACTACGTCACCAAGCCCTTCCGGGTGGCCGAGGTGCTGGCCCGGGTGCAGGTCCTGCTGCGGGATGCGCGCCCTGGGCATCCGCGGGACGGCGAGCTCAGCTACCGCGACCTGGTCCTGGACGACACCCTGTGCGAGGCGCGCCGCGGCACCCGCACTCTGGACCTGACGCCGGCCGAGTACCGGCTGCTGCGCCATCTGCTGGTCAACGCGCACAGGGTGCTCTCCAAGGAGCAGATCGGACAGCACGTCTGGGGCGACCACCGCGGCGACAACTCCATCGAGCAACTCGTCTCCCGGCTGCGGCGCAAGGTCGACCATGACGCGCCCGGCCTGATTCACACACGCCGAGGGTTCGGCTACTGGCTCGGGCACGCCGACGCCGAGCACTGACCTGCCGCACCAAACGGTGCCTGCGCTTACAACTCCTCTACACAGCAGGGCATTTAGACACTTCGACGCAGATGTGATCTGGATCACGTCAGCTCTCTGTCAGGGAACTGATCGGAAGCCGTCAGCCCGCTCTGTTTGCATGTGCTCATCGAGGCCTCGACCACTTCACCCCGGCGCTCCCACTCGTCGAGCGGAGCCCCCACCACCGAGGAGAACCATGGCCGACACCCTGGCAGGACCCGTTCCCGAGGCACCGGACTCGCCTCCCGAGTTCCCGATGCCCCGGGAGGCCCGCTGCCCCTTCGACCCGCCGCCCGCCCTGAAGGACCTCCAGGAGAAGACGCCGCTGGCGAAGGTGCGGCTGTGGGACGGCAGTGAACCGTGGCTCGTGACCCGGTACGCCGACCAGCGCGCCATCCTTGGCGATCCCCGGGTCAGCGCCGACACCGACAGCCCCGGCTACCCGACCAAGGCCAGTCCCGAGGGCGGCGAGGGCAAGCTCAGCTTCATCATGATGGACGACCCCGAACACGCCCGGCTGCGCCGGATGGTGACGGCCCCGTTCGCCCTGAAGAAAGTGGAGGCCCTGCGGCCCGCCGTGCAGAGGATCGTCGACGACCTGATCGACGCGATGCTGAGCCGGCCGGGCCCGGTGGACCTCGTGGAGGAGTTCGCCCTGCCGATCCCCTCCCTGGTGATCTGCGAACTGCTCGGCGTGCCCTACGACGACCACGCGCTGTTCCAGGAGAACACCAAGACGATGGTCCGCACGACCGCGACCCCCGAGCAGCGCGGTGTAGCGACGCGGGAGATGGCCGGATACCTGGCCGGTCAGATCGCCAAGCGGCTCGCCGAGCCGAAGGACGACCTGCTCTCCAGCATCGCGGGGCGCGTCACGGCCGGGGAGATCGACCACCAACAGGCCACGGAGATGGCCCTGCTCCTGCTGATCGCGGGCCACGAGACCACCGCGAACATGATCGCCCTCGGTACCCTCGCCCTCCTCCAGAACCCCGACCAGCTCGCTCTGTTGCGCGAGAGCGACGACCCGAAGTTCGTCGCGGGCGCGGTCGAGGAACTGCTGCGCTACCTGCACATCACCCACCTGGGCCGGCGCCGCGCGGTGACCGAGGACATCGAGATCGCCGGTCAGGTCGTCAAGGCCGGCGAGGGCGTGATCATGGTCAACGAGATTGCCAACCGCGACGCCGAGGTGTTCCCCGACCCGGACCGCCTCGACCTCACCCGCGACGCCCGCCGCCACGTCGCCTTCGGCTTCGGCGTCCACCAGTGCCTGGGCCAGCCGCTGGCCCGGATGGAACTCCAGGTCGTGTACGGCACCCTCTACAAGCGCATTCCCACGCTGAAGCTGGCCTGCGCGCTGGAGGACGTCCGGTTCAAGAACGACGCGTTCATCTACGGCGTGCACGAACTGCCCGTCTCCTGGTGACAGCTCCCCGTCCCGCGAACAAGCAAGAACCACGAGCGAAGCAAGTAAGGGGAATCCCATGAAGGTGGAGCTGGAAGCCGACAAGTGCGTCGCCTCCGGGCAGTGCGTGCTCGCCGCGATGGACGTCTTCGACCAGGACGACGACGGCATCGCGATCCTCCTGGAGGAGCAGGTCGGCGACGACCGACTCGACGACGTCAAGGAGGCCATCGCGGTCTGCCCGGCCGCCGCCATCCGGCTGGTCGAGCAGTGAGGCGGATCGTCGTCGTCGGTGCCTCGGCCGCCGGACTCGCGGCGGCCGAGACCTTCCGCCGGGAGGGCTACGACGGCACGCTCACCCTGGTCGGCGACGAACCGCTCGCCCCGTACGACCGCCCGCCCCTGTCGAAGCAGATCCTGGCCGCGGAGTGGGAGCCCGAGCGGCTGGCGCTGCGCACCCCCGACGCGCTGGCCGCGCTCGACCTCGACCTGCGGCTCGGCGTGGCGGCCACCGCCCTCGAACCGGCCGACCGAACCGTCGAGTTGGCCGACGGATCCGCCCTCCCGTACGACGGGCTGGTCATCGCCACGGGGGTCCGGCCGCGTCGGTTGCCCGGCGAGGGCGCGCACGTCCTGCGCACCCTCGACGACGCGCTGGCCCTGCGGGAGCGGCTCACCCCGGGCCGACGGCTGGTCGTCGTGGGCGCCGGTTTCCTCGGCGCGGAGGCCGCCGCCGTCGCCTGGCGACTCGGCTGCGAGGTCACGCTCCTCGAACCCGCCCCGGTGCCACTGGCCCACGCCGTCGGCCGGGAGGTCGGCGAGATCCTGGCGAACGCCCATCTGGAGCGGGGCGTGAAACTGCGCTGCGGGGTCATCGTCACCGAGGTGACCGAGGACGGCGTGCGGCTCGCGGACGGCGCGCAGATCGAGGCCGACGAGGTGCTGGTCGCCGTCGGCTCCCTGCCCAACACCGAGTGGCTCGCGGGCAGCGGCCTGACCATTGGGGACGGCGTGGTGTGCGACGAGTACTGCAATGCCGCCCCGAACGTGTACGCGGCCGGTGACGTCGCCCGCTGGTACAACCCGCTGTTCGGCACCTCGATGCGCATCGAGCACCGCACCACCGCCGCCGAACAGGGCATGGCCGCCGCCCGCAACCTGCTCGCCGCCCCGCAGGCGCGCAAGCCGTTCGCGCCGGTGCCCTACTTCTGGTCCGACCAGTACGACATGAAGATCCAGGCGTACGGTTACCTCCGCGGCCATGACGAAGTCGCCGTGATGGAAGGGGACTTGGCGGATATCCGGTTCGTCGCCGCGTACCGCACCGGCGACCGTGTCACCGGCGCCCTCGCCGTCGGCATGCCGCCCAAGGCGATCCGCCAGTGGCGTCAGGCGATCGCGACCGGCGCGGCGTGGCACGACAGCGTGCGCACCACCGTCCCCGCAGTGAAGTCCTGACCTCCGACCCATGAGAACGCGGCGGCCGGGGGACGCTTCGTGCCTGATCAGGCACACATACGCCGGGCGCGACTCCGATCCCTCGCGCACGCACCGCCCAACGGCGTCCGGCCGTTCTCAGCCTCCCGAGCCGCCCCGTGCCGCACCTCGACAACTTCAGCCCCCCACATGAGGAGATAGACGATGTCCACCACTCCATCAGGTCCGCCGTCGGCAGCGTCTCCGCACGAGGAGCGCCTGCTGATCGACGGAGAGCTCCGTAGCGCCGCGGGCAGCGCCACGTTCGAGGTTCTCAACCCGGCGGACGGCACCGTTCTGGGCAAGGTCGCCGACGCCGGCCGGGAGGACATGCTCGACGCGATCGCCGCGGCCCGGCGCGCGTTCGACGAGACGGACTGGGCCGTCGACCGGCAGTTCCGCAAGCGCGCCCTGACGCAGCTCCTCGACGCGCTGGTCGAGGAGAAGGACGAGCTGCGCGAGGAACTCATCGCAGAGGTCGGAGCTCCGCGCATGCTCACCTATGGCGCTCAGCTGGAGGAGCCTCTGAACAAGTTCCAATGGCACATCGACCACATCGACCGGTTCGAGTGGGTGCGCCGACTCGACGACGTCGCCAACCGATTCACCAACGAGCCCGGCGAGAGGTGGGTGGTCAAGGAGCCCATCGGCGTCGTCGCCGCCATCACCCCCTGGAACTTCCCCTTCGGGTTGCTGCTCGTCAAGCTCGCCGGCGCTCTCGCCACCGGCAACACGGTCGTCGCGAAGCCCGCACCCGAGACACCGTGGAACGCCACTCGCATCGGCCGGCTCATCGCCGAGCGCACCGACATCCCGGCCGGCGTGGTCAACGTGGTGCCGACCAGCAACCTTGACACGGCCGAACTCCTCCTGACCGACCCGCGCGTCGACATGGTGTCGTTCACCGGCTCCACGGCCACGGGGCAGCGCATCCTCGAACTCGCCGCCCCCACCTTCAAGCGCACGATGCTGGAGCTCGGCGGCAAGAGTGCGTCGATCATCCTCGACGACGCGGACCTCACGCAGGCCATCCCGCAGGCGCTCGGCGCGCTCGCCCACTCGGGCCAGGGGTGCGCGCTGCCGACCCGGCTGCTCGTGCACCGCAAGGTTTACGACCAGGTCGTCGCCGGCCTTACGCAGGCGTTCCAGCAGGTGTCCTGGGGTGACCCTCAGGATCAGGGCACGCTGGCCGGCCCGATCGTCTCGGCCCGGCAGCGCGACCGCGTCGCCGACTACATCCGCATCGGCCGGGAAGAGGGCGCGAGGCTCGCGGTCGGCGGCGGCGTCCCCGACCGCGCGGGCTTCTGGGTGGAGCCGACACTCTTCGTCGACGTCGACAACGACTCCACCATCGCGCAGGAGGAGATCTTCGGACCGGTGCTCACCGTGACCCCGTTCGACACCGACGAAGAGGCGATCCGGCTGGCCAACGCCAGCCTTTACGGCCTCGCCGGATACGTGGCCTCGGGCTCGACGGAGCGCGCTCTGCGCATCGCACGCGCCGTCCGAGCCGGCACTTTCATGATCAACGGTGGCTCGTTCTCCGGCGGGGACGCCCCCTTCGGCGGTTACAAGGCCAGCGGCATCGGCCGCGAGGGCGGCCGCGAGGGCTTCGAGATCTACACCGAGACCAAGACCATCGGGTCCGCGCTCTCGCTCCCGCTTTCCTGACGCACCACTCCCACAGACTCGGCAGGCCCGCGCCCGCCATCGGGCGCGGGCGAGAGGAATCGGACACATGAGCGACTACCTTCAGTACGCCGGCAAGACGGCTGTCGTGACCGGCACCGCCTCCGGGATCGGCAGGGCGACGGCGAAGCGCCTCGTCGAACTGGGCGCGGAGGTCCACGCCATCGACTACGCGCCGACCGAGCTGCCGGGGCTCGCCTCCGCGATCCAGGCGGACCTGGCGCTGCGCGACGACATCGACCGGGCTTTCGCGAAGCTCCCCGAGCACATCGACGCGTTCTTCGGCGTGGCCGGGGTCTCAGGTCTCCATCATGACTGCAACACAACACTGCTGATCAACTTCGGCGCCTACAAGTACATCTCGGACGCGTACCTGGAGGCGCGGATGGGCGACGGCGGCGCCATCGTCTATGTGACCTCCACCGGCGGTATCAACTGGGAGCGCTACCAGGAGGAACTCGAAGGGCTGATCCACGTCGCCGGGTGGGATGCCATCGTCGATGCGATCGAAGGACTCGGTCTCAACGACCAGCCCGGGCCGGCCGCTTATCCACTCTCGAAGCGGGTGCTCAACCTGTTCATGGCGCACAGCGCCACCGCACTCGGGAACCGCGGCATCCGGGTGAACGCCGTGCTCCCGACGAGCACCGAGACCGGTCTGACGTCGGACTTCGCCGTGATGGCCGGCGGACGCGCGTCGCTTGAGTCGCGTGCCGGCCTCAACCAACGTCTGGCCACGCCGGAGGAGATGGCGGACCCCGTCGTGTTCCTCAACTCCCATGCGGCGCGGTACATCTCCGGGCACCCGCTCACGGTCGACTTCGGCGCCCGCAACCTGCAACTCCTCGGCCGCACGGCCGACGCGCTGGACCGCCCGCTCATCGGGAACGCACAGACCGCGCGCTCCTGACTCCCCGCACGCCTGCCTGCCGGGGGTGCGCGAAGGCCGACGCCCGTCCTGGCCCGCGCGCACCCCTCTCCCCTTACGTCAGGTGAGCGTCCTGCGTTCCAGCGCCGGCGACTGCGATGTCCTCCCTGCGCGCGTCGAGCGCGATGCACAGCAAACCGGTGACCTGAAACCCGTCGAGGAGCACAGTGAACGAGTCGACTCTCACGGAAGCGTCCCCCACGTCCCAACGGCAGGTACTGAAGGTGCTCAGCGGCCTGCTCCTCGCGCTCTTCGTCTCGACCCTCAGTAGTACCGTGGTCTCCAGCGCGCTACCGAAGATCATCGAAGACGTGCACGGGACACAGACCCAGTACACGTGGGTCGTCACCGCGACCCTCCTCACCACGACGGCGACGACTCCGATCTGGGGCAAGCTTGCCGACCTCTTCAGCAAGAAGACCCTTCTCCAGGTATCCGTCGTCATCTTCGTGCTCGGCACCGTGGCGTCCGGGATCAGCCAGACGGGCGGTCAGCTGATAGCCGCGCGGGCCCTCCAGGGCGTCGGCGTGGGAGGTGTGCAGGCGCTCGTCCAGATCGCCATCGCTGCCATGATCCCGCCTCGCGAGCGTGGCCGTTACAGCGCTTACCTCAGCGGCACCACCTCGACATCGACCATCGGTGGGCCGCTCCTCGGCGGTGTCATCGTCGACACCTCGTGGCTGGGCTGGCGGTGGAGCTTCTTCATCGCCATTCCGCTCGCCGCCATCGCGTCCTTCCTCCTCCAGCGGACGCTGAACCTTCCTCTCCTGCGCCGCGAGAACGTGCAGATCGACTATTTGGGGGCCACCCTGATCGCCGCTGGGGTCAGTGTCCTGCTCATCTGGGTGTCCTTCGTCGACAACTCCTTCGCCTGGGCCTCGTGGCAGACCGCCGCCATGCTGTCCGGCGGGCTGGCCCTGCTCGCCGCCGCCCTGTGGGTGGAGAAGCACGCCACCGAACCGATCGTCCCACTCGCAATCGTGCGGCAGCGCACCACCGCCCTGGCCATCCTCGGCAGCCTGGCCGTAGGTACGGCCATGTTCGGCGCCTCGGTCTTCCTCAGCCAGTACTTCCAGCTCAGCCGCGGCCGCACCCCCACAGAAGCCGGTCTGCTGACCATTCCGATGATGGCCGGCATCCTGATCGCCTCCATCGTCGCCGGTCGGCTGATCAGCCAGAGCGGGAAGATCAAGCCGTTCCTCATCACCGGTGCCGCACTGCTCACCGTCGGCTGCGCGGGCCTCGGGGTCATCGACAACAAGACCCCCACGGTCTTTCTGGCCGCGTCGATGCTGTGTGTCGGGATGGGCGTCGGCATGACTCTGCAGAACTTCGTGCTCGCCGTGCAGAACACCGTGCCGCTGAAGGACATCGGGGCGGCGAGCTCCACGGTGACGTTCTTCCGCTCCCTCGGCGGCACGATCGGCGTCGCCGTCCTCGGCGCCGTCCTGGCCCGCCAGGTCGAGGACGGGACCGCGAGCGGTCTTGCCTCCGCCGGGCCGTCCGGCGCGGACTCGAACTCTCCCGCAGTGCAGGAGATCATCCGCCTCGCGTACGGTGACGCGACGGCACACGTCTTCCTCCTCGCGGCCGCCGCAGCCCTTCTCGCCGTCATCGCCGCCGTCCTCCTCAAACCGGTCAACCTGCGCGACAGCCTCGACCTGCCTGAGAAGACCGATGAAGCAGTGGCCGCGGCGCCCGATCCCGACCAGGGCACGCGTTCGAACGCGTGATGCCGAGGTGCCCCGTCGCTGCCGTACCGGGAGGATCACGGAAGGCCACAGGCCGGTCGGCGTCCGGGTACCGGCCCTCGCGACCAGCACCAGACCACCTCCGGCAGCTACCGCCTTCAGTGGACGCGGACGACCTTGCGGGTGGCGGGCGTTGACCTTCTCCATCGTTCGTGCCGCATATGACCTTGCGTATCTCGACGTCGAAGAAGGCTGCCATGGGTCATGGGCTCGTCCATGGCCTGTGGTCACCCTGGCTTGACTGTTCATCACCACCCGCCACCGTCGCCGGGCGGTCGCAGCTCCGGCCTCTCCACCGCCCGGCGCGAACCAGGAAGGCCCCCACATGACCGCGATCACCCCCTTCCGCATCGACATCCCCCAGTCCCAGCTGGATGATCTGCACGACCGCCTCGACCGCACCCACTGGCCCGACGAACTCCCCGGCGTCGGCTGGGAGTACGGCATCCCCCTCGACTACGCCAAAGAGCTGGCGCACTCCTGGCGGCACTCCTACGACTGGCGCGTCCACGAGAAGCGCCTGAACTTCTTCCCACAGTTCACCACCGAGATCGACGGCCAGAACGTGCACTTCCTGCACGTCCGTTCGGCGAACCCCGACGCCCTGCCGCTGATCGCCGCCCACGGCTGGCCCGGCTCCCTCATCGAACTCCTCGACATCATTGAACCGTTGAGCGAGGCCTTCCACGTCGTCGTCCCCTCCATTCCCGGCTACGGCTTCTCGGGCCCCACCCGCGAAACGGGCTGGAACGTCGAACGCGTCGCCCGCGCCTGGGCACAGCTGATGAGCCGACTCGGCTACACCCGCTACGGCGCCCACGGCAGCGACTGGGGATCGTCCATCACCCGCGAACTGGGCCGCATCGACGCCGAACACGTCGTCGGCGTCCACGTCACCATGATCGGCGCCCCGCCTCCCCCTGACGCCGCGCCCTTCACCGACGAGGAGCAGGCACGTCTGAAGCATGGAGAGCGCTACCAGCGGGAGCTGTTCGGCTACGCGGCCGTCCAGTCCACCCGGCCACAGACGCTCGCCTTCGCCCTGCACGACTCCCCGGTCGACCAACTCGCCTGGATCGTAGAGAAGTTCAAGGACTGGACCGACTCCGTCGACGCGCCCGAGGACGCGGTGGACCGCGACCAGATGCTGACCGACGTCATGGTGTACTGGCTCACCGGCACGGCGGCCTCCGCGGCTCGCCTGTACCGCGAGTCCGCCGCCTCCTAGTAGGGCTTGGTCATCTTCACTCGTGAGTGGCGTGTCTGCTTTGTCGTCGGTGTCGTTGAGTTGGTGTGACACCTGAGGAGATGGCCTCGG
>NZ_JBIARQ010000019.1:0-166329 GCF_042890065.1 Streptomyces sp. NPDC002328
CACCCCCCAGGTCATCCGTTCGACAGGGGGACACAGTCATGCCGGGCCCGGAGGCCAGCGGCCCTCTTGCAGGACCGCGGAAAACATAACGGGGGCAAGCTACGAGGGAGCCCTGAGGGGAGTGCCGGGGTCTTCGGAAAGCGCCGGAGGTCCCCAGAGAGTTCCGGGGCGTCTCAGGGGAGCGCCGGAGATCCCGGGGGAGACCAGGCAGCCCCGGGGCACCCGGGGGATTCCCCGGGTGAGCTGCGGGGCAGTCCCGCGTGAACTCCGCGGGAGCCCCGGAGAACGCGCGGGACTCCCCCCGGAGCCCCGCGCTGTCCTGGGGCCCTTGGGATGGGAGTGCCGGGTCCTGGGCTCCCCGGGGAGGAAGCGCCCCGGAGACCCAGGTGTCGCTCAGTCCTCGTTCGGTGCCGCAGGCAGCTTCGTTTGGATGAGGTCCATGACCGTCGAGTCCGTCAGCGTCGTCACATCGCCGAGCTGGCGGTTCTCCGCGACGTCCCGCAGCAGCCGGCGCATGATCTTGCCGGAGCGCGTCTTCGGCAGCTCCGCCACCGGCAGGATCCGCTTCGGCTTGGCGATCGGCCCGAGCGTGGTGCCCACGTGGCCGCGCAGCTCGTCGACGAGGCCCTCCGTCTCCGACGCCGTACCGCGCAGAATGACGAACGCGACGATCGCCTGCCCGGTCGTCTCGTCCGCCGCGCCTACCACGGCCGCCTCGGCGACCGACGGGTGCGACACGAGCGCCGACTCGACCTCCGTGGTGGAGATGTTGTGCCCCGACACGAGCATCACGTCGTCGACCCGGCCCAGCAGCCAGATGTCACCGTCGTCGTCCTTCTTCGCACCGTCGCCGGCGAAGTACTTGCCCTCGAAGCGCGACCAGTACGTGTCGAGGAACCGCTGGTCGTCGCCCCAGATGGTGCGCAGCATCGACGGCCACGGCTCGGTGAGGACCAGGTAGCCGCCCCCGCCGTCGGGCACCTCGTTCGCCTCGTCGTCGACGACGGTCGCGGAGATGCCGGGCAGCGGCGTCTGCGCGGAGCCGGGCTTGGTCGCGGTGACGCCGGGCAGCGGCGAGATCATCATCGCGCCGGTCTCGGTCTGCCACCACGTGTCGACGATCGGCGTCCGGTCCCCACCGATGTGCTTGCGGTACCAGATCCAGGCCTCGGGGTTGATCGGCTCACCCACGGAGCCCAGCACCCGCAGACTGGAGAGGTCGAACTTCGCGGGGATGTCGTCGCCCCACTTCATGAACGTACGGATCGCGGTCGGCGCCGTGTACAGGATCGTCACCCCGTACTTCTGCACGATCTCCCAGAACCGTCCCTGGTGCGGGGTGTCGGGCGTGCCCTCGTACATGACCTGCGTCGCGCCGTTCGCCAGCGGCCCGTACACGATGTAGGAGTGCCCGGTGACCCACCCGACGTCGGCGGTGCACCAGTAGACGTCCGTCTCCGGCTTCAGGTCGAAGACGGCCTGGTGGGTGTACGCGGCCTGCGTGAGGTATCCGCCGGAGGTGTGCAGGATACCCTTCGGCTTCCCCGTGGTGCCGGAGGTGTAGAGGATGAACAGCGGGTGCTCGGCCTCGAACCCCTCGGGCGTGTGCTCGGCCGGCTGCCGCTCCACGATCTCGTGCCACCACACGTCACGGCTGTCCGTCCACGCGACGTCCTGGCCGGTGCGGCGGACCACGAGCACGTGCTCCACGTTGTCGACCTTGGTGACCGCCTCGTCCACGGCCGGCTTCAGCGCCGACGGCTTGCCGCGCCGGTAGCCGCCGTCGGACGTGATGACGATCTTCGCGTCGGCGTCCTGGATACGGGTGGCCAGCGCGTCCGCGGAGAAGCCGCCGAAGACGACGGAGTGCGCGGCGCCGACGCGGGCCGAGGCCAGCATCGCGATCGCCGTCTCCGGGATCATCGGCATGTAGATCGCGACCCGGTCGCCCTTGCGAACCCCGAGCTCCAGCAGGGCGTTGGCGGCCTTGGAGACCTCGTCCTTCAGCTCGGCGTAGGTGAGGGCGCGGCTGTCGCCGGGCTCGCCCTCGAAGTGGATCGCGACCCGGTCGCCGTGCCCGGCTTCGACATGCCGGTCGACGCAGTTGTACGCGACGTTGAGTTCGCCGTCCTTGAACCACTTCGCGAACGGCGGGTTCGACCAGTCCAGCGTCTCCGTCGGCTCCTTGGCCCAGGTCAGTCGGCGGGCCTGCTCGGCCCAGAAGCCGAGCCGGTCAGCCTTGGCCTGCTCGTACGCCTCCGCCGTGACGTTGGCGTTCGCGGCCAGCTCGGCGGGGGGCGCGAACCTGCGCTCTTCCTTGAGCAGGTTGGAGAGTGAAGCACGCTCGTCGGTCATCGGCTCTCCCCCCTCAGCAGGTTGGCCAGGCTCTCGTTGCTCACGACATCTCCCTTTCGAAGGGTGTCCGTTGTGTCCCAGGCCACAGCTCATCAGACCCGAGGGCCCGGTGACAAGGGCCGCCGGAAAATTGGTTTAGACCTGTCCGGGTCGCGTTCCGGCCCGCTTCCGCGGACCGACGTCACCCGTACCCACGGACGCCGAGGGAGCCGAGTTCAGCCCGTGACGACACCGGTGCGCGACCCCGCCCCGACGGGACCGCGCACCGGCGCCGCGTTCAGGCCGACACGTCCGGCACCCCTACGTGGGAGAACACCCCCTCCCGCTCCGTACCTGCCCCGGCGAGCAGATACGCCTGGGCCTCCCCCACGTGGAAGTACATCCCTTGCAGCTCCAGCACCCCGGCCCGCAGCGCCCGGGCCACCGACTCATGGGCGCGCAGATGGTCCAACTGCTGCACCACATTGGTCAGACAGAGCTGCTCGACCGCGTCGGCGGGCGCGCGTCCGGCCAGCCGCGTCCACGGGCGGCCCTCGTCGGCCATCCGCTCCAGGCTCGGCAGCCCGTGTCGCAGCCACCGCTTGAGCGGGGTCTGCACACCGCCGGGTTCGGCGTTCATCAGCGCCTGCATCGCCCCGCACCCGGAGTGCCCGCACACGGTGATGGACCGCACCTCCAGCACGTCCACCGCGTACTCGATGGCGGCCGCCACCGAGTCGTCCCCGCTCTCCTCGCCGGGCGGCGGCACGAGGTTGCCCACATTGCGCACCACGAACAGGTCGCCCGGACCACTGGAGGTGATCATCGAGGTGACCAGCCGTGAGTCGGCGCAGGTCAGGAAGAGCTGGGACGGCCGCTGCCCCTCCCGGGCCAGCCGCGCCAGCTCCCCCCGCACCAGCGGCGCGGTGTTGCGCTGGAACGCGCTGATGCCACGCACCAGTTGCTGCGCACTGGGCTCGGCTCCACGGGACACCGAGCCGCCGGGGTCAGTGGATCGGCCGGACACCCGGCCCGTGGAAACCGGGGGCACGGACGCGGACGCCGTGGGTGAGCCGGCGGCTGCGGAGAGCTCGGCAGCGACGACGAGCTCGGCCGACTCGGGGGACGGGGACAGGGACGTGGATGTGCATGTGGATGTGGATGAAGGCAGGGACTGGGACGGGGATGCATAGACGGATTCGGAGCTTCCGGAGACCCCGGTGGCCTCCGCTGCCGTACCGGTGTTTCCCACCGAAGCCTCGGTGGGCACCGCGGCTTCGGCAGCGGACTCCGGATCGCCGGCGGATCCGGCGGAGCCCGGTTCGGGACCGTCGTCCGGCCGCGGCTCGGATCTGGGTCCCTCGCACTGGTGGTTGCGCCAGGGGGTCCAGGGACGACAGCGGCAGTCGGCGATCTGGCTGGGCGCTGAATCGGGCCGGGACGTGGCGGTGGAGTCGGGTGCGGACGCCGAGGCCGGGGTCGTGCTGCTCGTCGCGGCCAGGGTCAGCGTCTGGGCGAACGTGGGCTCGGTGTGCTGCGTCCCGGTGCCGGCGCGGCGGCCGGTCAGCTGGACCGAACCGCCCTGCGCGGTGTGCGTCTTCTGCCAGTCCTGTAGGGACTCGTACGCCGCATGGTCCATGAAGGAGCCGTCCAACTCGACGACGACATGGGTGCCTTGGGGCACGAGGTGCAGGGCACGGCTGAGCCGCGGGACCGCCAGGAACGTCAACTGTCCTCTTACGTGTACGTGATGGACTCCTTCCTTCTCGTCGTGGGTGATGCGGGTGCGGGCGAGGCGGTGCATGGAGACGGCGACGGCCACGGCGATGCCGAGCGCCACGCCCTCCAGCACGCCCAGGAAGACCACGCCGAGGGTGGTGACGGCGTACACCAGCACCTCTCGGTGGCGCGTCACCGTGCGAATGTGGTGCAGGGACACCATCTGGATGCCGACGGCCATGACCAGGGCGGCTAGCGAGGCGAGCGGGATGAGCTCCAGGATCGGGACCATCAGCAGCGCGGCGACTACTACGAGAACGCCGTGCAGCATCGTGGAGTTCCGGCTGACGGCGCCGGATTGCACATTCGCCGAACTGCGCACGGCCACTCCCGCGATGGGCAGTCCGCCGAGCGAGCCGGAGACGATGTTGGCGGCGCCCTGCCCGAGCAGTTCGCGGTCCAGGTCGGAGCGGCCGACGCGGGCGGGCAGTCCGGGCCGGGAGGCGATCAGCTTGTCCACGGCGACCGCGCCGAGCAGTGACTGCACGCTGCACACCAGCGTGATGGTCAGCACGGCGGCGGCGAGCCCGAGCGCGGGCCCTTCGGGCAGCCCGACCAGGGCGTGACTGTGCCAGGACGGCAGCTCGACTCTGGGCTGGGTCAGCCCGGCGAGTGCCGCGGTCGCGGTGGCGCCGGCGACGGCGACGAGCGCCGCGGGAACGGTGCGCAGCAGTCGTCCCACCCGCCCGGGCAGCCGGGGCCAGAGCAGCAGCAGGGCCAGGGTCAGCACGCTCACGGCGACGGCGGCGGGCTGTAGGGAGGCCAACTGGGCGGGCAGTGCGCGGAGGTTGTCGAGGACGGAGCTCTGCGGATTGCCGCCGAGGACGATGTGCAGCTGGGCGACGGCGATGGTGACGCCGATGCCGGCGAGCATGCCGTGCACGATGGCCGGGCTGACGGCGAGCGCGCTGCGCGCCACACGCAGGCAGCCGAGGCCGAGTTGGGCGAGCCCGGCGAGGACGGTGATGGCGCAGGTCGTCCGCCAGCCGAAGCGGTGGATGAGGTCGGCGGTGACCACGGTGAGCCCCGCCGCGGGGCCGCTGACCTGGAGCGGCGCGCCGCCGAGCCATCCGGCCACGAGTCCGCCGACGGCGGCGGCCACGAGACCGGCCTGGAGGGGTGCGCCGGTGGCGAGGGCGATGCCGAGGGACAGCGGCAGGGCGATCAGGAAGACGGCGATCGAGGCGGACACGTCGGCGCCCGCGATGCGGAAGCGGCGGTGCCGGGGCGGTGGGGGGCTGTGGGGCGGGTGGACGCGCTCGGTGTGCGTCGAGTCGAGTGTGCGGGTGGGGACGCAGGCTGACATGTTTCCCGTCTCCTCCGGGGCAGCGCGGTCGCGGGACAGGTGGGCCCCCGTCGACGACGGGGAGCGGTCGCGGCCGTGGGTCACGGCGTGCAGCAGCGGGATGAAATCAACGCTCAGTAAACAGATCGTAATGCAGAGTAAAGGCCAAGCATGGATAATCCCGGCAAATGGGTTAATTGATCACCCCTAAGAGTGACGTGAGCCTTTTGTCGGCTTGTCGTACTAATTCCTTCTCGACCCCGTGCGACCTTGGCGGCGCTGTCGGCTCGTCCCGGCACGTCATCCGAGAACGCCCCACCCGGCGTTGGCCCTAGAGAAGGAAGAAGGTGGGCGGAGATGGCCGCCACCCAGAGGATTGCCGCGGGCGCCTTGGCCGCCGCGGCCGTCGCCGCGTCGCTCACCGGTTGCACGACGGGAGCCGGCGGCTCCCACGGTTCCGGGGAGGGGGCGCCGGGCCCGCAGAAGGCGCAGCCGGCCCCCGCTCCCAGGAGCGCGTACCGGCTGATCGGCGACGGCTCGACCGCGTTCACGGGGGCGCAGCCGCACCTGCCCCGCCCCGAACGCCTGAAGCCGGGGCAGAAGCCGCCGCAGTTCGTCGTCTTCTCCTGGGACGGCGCCGGCGAGGACAGCCAGCGGCTGTTCTCTCACTTCCGCAAGGTGTCCAGGGACAACAACGCCACCATGACGTACTTCCTCAGCGGCGTGTACCTGCTGCCGGAGGACAAGCGGGACCTCTACAGGCCGCCTCAGCACTCCCCGGGCCGCTCCGACATCGGCTTCAACGACGAGCGGGGGATCGCCGACACCGTGAAACAGCTGCGGCTGGCGTGGCTGGAGGGCAACGAGATCGGCACCCACTTCAACGGCCACTTCTGCGGCAAGGGCGGCGGCGTAGGCGAGTGGTCGGTCAAGGAGTGGAAGTCCGAGATCGCCCAGGCCAAGCAGTTCGTGAAGTCCTGGAAGACCAACGCCGGACTGACGAAGACGGCCCCCCTGCCCTTCGACTACGACAAGGAACTCATCGGCGCCCGCACCCCCTGCCTCGAAGGCCGCGAGAACTTCATGGCGGCGGCCCGCGACCTGGGCTTCCGCTACGACACCAGCGGCGTCAACAACCAGGTCTGGCCCGGCAAGAAGGAGGGCCTGTGGGACCTGTCCATGCAGCTCGTGCCCTTCCCCGGCCACACCTACGAGCAGCTCACCATGGACTACAACTTCATGGTCAACCAGTCCGGCGCCACGACCCAGGGAGACCCCGACAAGCACGAGCACTGGGGCGACCAGATGCGTGACGGCCTGATCGGCGGCTTCCGGCGCGCCTACGACGGCAACCGTGCGCCGTTGATCATCGGCAACCACTTCGAGTCCTGGAACGGCGGCACGTACATGCGCGCCGTCGAGGAGGTCGTGGAACGCGTCTGCACCAAGGAAGAGGTGCGCTGCGTGTCCTTCCGTCAGCTCGCCGACTGGCTGGACGCCCAGGACCCGCAGGTCCTGGCCAAGCTGCGCACGCTCGACGTCGGCGAGGCCCCGGAGCAGGGGTGGGACTCCTTCCTCTCCGGCGCGCCTGCCCCGGCCCCGAAGGGCGCGCCCGGCGCACCCGCGGCCGAGCGGAAGGCGTCCCGCGAGGACCGTGAGCGGTAGGCGTCGGGCCGAGACGTCGTGAGCGGTCTGCGCGCCCCGCGTCGCGAGGCGATGAAGGCGTGGGCCGTCACACGGGGGCGGTGGCGCTTCCGCCGAGCACGAAATCGGGGTCGACCTGCGCGGCCAGGTCGACCCCGGTGCGCTCGTTGCCCCACGACTGGGCGTTCTTCAGGTGGAAGTGCACCATCTGGCGCGTGTAGCGCTCCGTGTCGCGCCGCTCGTACGCCGAGTCGGCGACCGTCCGCAGCTGGTCCAGGGCGTGGCGGTTGGGCTCCTCCAGGAGGTCGAACCGCGGCGGCCGGCCCTTCTCCATGGCGCGCACCCAGTCCGAGTGCCCGACCGTCACGAGCAGGTCGTCCCCGACCTCGGCGCGGAGGAAGTCGAGGTCGTCCTGACCCTGCACCTTGTTGCCGACGACCTTCAGCTCGACGCCGAAGTCGCGGGCGTACTCCTTGTACTGGCGATAGACGGAGACCCCCCTCCGGGTCGGCTCGGCGACGAGGAACGTGATGTCGAAGCGGGTGAACATGCCGGAGGCGAAGGAGTCCGAGCCAGCCGTCATGTCGACCACGACGTACTCGTCACGGCCGTCCACCAGGTGGTTCAGGCACAGCTCCACCGCTCCCGTCTTGGAGTGGTAGCAGGCCACCCCCAGGTCGGCGTCGGAGAAGGGGCCGGTGACCATCAAACGGACGGCCCCGCCGTCGAGTTCCAGCGTCCGGGCACAGGCGTCGTAGACGGGGTTGCTCTCGCGCACCCGCAGCAGCCGGGAGCCATCGCCGGGCGGCGTCGTCTTGATCATCGTCTCGGCCGAGGCGATTCGGGGATTGGAGCCCCGCAGGTGGTCCTTGATCAGCGGCAGCCGGTCGCCCATCGCGGGCAGCGCGGCGGCCTCCGCCTCGTCGAGGCCGAGAGCCGTCCCGAGGTGCTGGTTGATGTCCGCGTCGAACGCGATCACCGGGGCGCCCGCAGCCGCGAGGCACCGGATGAACAGGGAGGACAGGGTCGTCTTGCCGCTGCCGCCCTTCCCAACGAAAGCAATTTTCATGTTCACCAAAGGTAGTGCGACGATAGCTGTACGCGGCAGGGATGGGTGAAGAAGACCACTCCTTCGTGGGACGCACGCCCCGGTTGCGTAGGGTCGTACCCATGAGTACGACAGGCGCGACCGCCGATCCGCTCGCGGCCCTGGGCTCGCTGCCCGGGGTGGCGGAGTCCGTGGAAACCGTGCGCAAGGCCGTGGACCGGGTCTACGGGCACCGCGTCATGCGCCGCCGCAGCACCGCGATCACCTCCGAGGCCGCCCTGCGCGGCGCCCGCGGCTCGGCGGCGCTGTCCGGCGCGGACTGGGCCCTGGAGGAGGTGCGCCGGCGCAGCGACTTCGGCGCCGACGACCAGGCCCTCGCCGTGGGAGCGGCCCTGCGGCTGACCGCGGAGGCGGGCCAGCTGCTGTCCATCTGGCGGCAGTCACCCCTGCGGGTGCTGGCGCGGCTGCACCTGGTGGCCGCCGCGGACAAGGGCGACGAGGTCGGCCGGCCGCGGCAGGCCGGCGAGCCCGTCGACGAGCCGCTGATCGAGCTGGACCTGCCTACCGCGGACGAGGTCGCGGGGCGTCTGGAGGGGCTGTCTCAGCTGATCGTGGCGGGCAGCTCCGCGCCCGCCCTCGTCACGGCGGCCGTCGTGCACGGCGAACTCCTCGCCCTGCGCCCCTTCACCTCGCACAACGGTCTGGTCGCGCGCGCGGCCGAGCGCGTCGTCCTGATCGGCAGCGGCCTCGACCCCAAGTCGGTCTGCCCGGCTGAGGTGGGCCACGCCGAGCTGGGCCGGGCGGCCTACCTCGCGGCTCTCGACGGATACGTCTCCGGAACGCCGGCGGGCATGGCGGCCTGGATCGCGCACTGCGGAAGGGCGATCGAGTTGGGCGCCCGTGAGTCGACCGCGGTGTGCGAGGCGCTTCAGCGCGGGGCGGCGTAGCGGCGGAGGCGGACATGAAGACAGGCCCCGTGAGAGGGGCCTGAAAAGGGTTGCGGCGGTACGAGGATTCGTACCGCCGCTGGCATGCTCACCGGGTTACCAGGCGTCCTCGATATGTCGCCCATCAGGTCGGGAACTTTGCCCGTCACCTGGTGCGGCTGGCCCGTAATCGACGGGTCGACGTCGCGTGGGTGCCCAATGTTCATGCACCGGTCCGTGGGGCCAAATGCGTTATTAAGGTGATCCTTTCGGATGTCCTTGGTCTCGCGGGCCGTTGAGTCCTTTCTACTCCAGGACCCGGGTAAGCGGAACCCCTAGCTGCGGTTCTTTACTTTTGCTCTCAAACAGGCGGCAATCGGACACGCGTGCGGGCGACTCGTGTGCGAATGTCTCAGGCGGTCGCCGTCCGGCGTCGGCTGGCGTACCAGACGAGGCCGGCGGTGGCGGCCGCGGCCCCTATGGCGGCCGCGGCGACCAGCACCGGGCGGGGCGGGACCGAGAGGGACGGGATGCGCTGCTTGAGCCGCACCGGACGGTGGAAGTCGAGGATCGGCCACCCGCGGGCGACGGCCTCCCGGCGCAGGGCGCGGTCCGGGTTCACGGCGTGGGGGTGGCCCACCGCCTCCAGCATCGGCAGGTCGGTCGCCGAGTCGCTGTAGGCGTAGCAGCGGGAGAGGTCGTACCCCTCGGACTCGGCCAGCTCCTTGACGGCCTCCGCCTTGGTCGGGCCGTACGCGTAGTACTCCACCTCGCCGGTGAAGCAGCCGTCCTCGCCCACGACCATGCGGGTCGCCACCACGCGGTCGGCGCCGAGCAACTCGCCGATCGGCTCGACCACCTCCGCGCCCGACGTGGAAACGATCACGACGTCGTGGCCGGAGGTGTGGTGCTCCTCGATGAGGGAGGCGGCCTCGTCGTAGATGAGCGGGTCGATCAGATCGTGGAGGGTCTCGGCCACGATCTCCTTCACCTGCTGGACGTTCCAGCCGCGCACGAGCGCCGACAGGTACTCGCGCGTCCGCTCCATCTGGTCGTGGTCCATACCGCCCACGAGGAAGACGAACTGGGCGTATGCGGTACGCAAGGCCGCCCTGCGGTTGATCAGTCCGCCTTGGTAGAAGGACTTGCTGAAGGTGAGCGTGCTCGACTTCGCAATGACCGTCTTGTCCAGGTCAAAGAAGGCCGCTGTGCGGGGCAAGGAGTGGTTTTCCACACCCCAGAGCATAGGGGCAGCCCATTCGGCGTAAGGTGGGCGTGTGGGTTTGCCTGAGAGGGCTCTCGGGTACACCATGGAAGTCACGGATCGTTCGCGACCGTGCTAACCCGGTCCGGCTCCTCCCCCCCCGAGTCGGCCGTGGAGACGACCCCCGCTCTCCCCCCCGGCGGGGGTCGTCGCATGTCCGGGTGGGTTTTCCTCTTTCTTCGCGGCTGACATGCCGCTCCGAGGCGGCTGAGGCCGCCCCTTTCGCATGCCCGCACTCCGTCACTGTGTGTAAGTGTCGGGCTGCTCTGCGGAAGCCGTCCAGGGGATGTGTCAGCGGTCACCGGTATGGGTGACGGCGATATTCACAACGCTCCGCACGTCCACAGTTTTCCACCAAGATCCACACGATTTCCGGGTTCGCCGCACCGTGATTCCGACGCGTTCGCTCGGGCCGAGTTCATGGCCGGTTCCGTTTGCCGGACACGTAGGCCGGTTTCCGTCGGCCGTTCATATGGGGACCGGGTGCCGGTTCTCCACCACGCATGGGAATCGCGGGGCCGCAGGGACTGTGGGCCACGCGGCGAAGGGGGATGGGATCGTGACCGGAGCCGTCACACACGAATCGACGCCCGCCGCCGGAGGGCGGCAGGGCAGGCCGCTGATCGTCACCGAGGACGCGGCACTCCTGGACGATCTGCTGCGGCTGTGCGCCGCGGCCGGCGCCACACCCGAGGTGTATCCGTCAGTGCCGGAGCAGCGGGGCGGCTGGGAGTCCGCACCGCTCGTCCTGGTCGGGGACGACGCCGCACCCCGCGTTCGCGGGGCCGCACGCAGGCGCGGAGTGGTCCTCGTCGGACGGGACCAGGACGACTCCGGGGTGTGGCGCAGGGCCGTCGAGATCGGCGCCGACCACGTCCTGGTGCTGCCCGACGGCGAGCAGTGGCTGGTCGACCGCATCGCCGACGTCGCCGAAGGCGTCGGCCGCCCCGCCCTCACCGTCGGGGTCGTCGGCGGGCGCGGCGGGGCCGGAGCGTCCACGCTTGCCTGCGCCCTCGCCGTCACCTCCGCGCGGGAGGGGGTGCGCACCCTCCTCGTGGACGCCGATCCGCTCGGCGGCGGACTCGACGTACTCCTCGGCGGCGAGACCGCCGACGGCCTGCGCTGGCCCGCGTTCGCCGCCTCACGCGGGCGGGTCGGCGGAGGCGCCCTGGAGGAGTCGCTGCCCAGGCTGCACCAGTTGCGCGTGCTCAGCTGGGACCGCGGCGACTGCGTCGCCATCCCTCCCCAGGCCGTGCGCGCGGTGCTCGCTGCGGCCCGGCGCCGGGGCGGCACGGTCGTCGTCGACCTGCCGCGCCGAGTCGACGACGGCGTCGCCGAGGCCCTCGCTCAACTCGACGTCGGGTTGCTCGTGGTCCCCGCCGAACTGCGCGCCGTCGCGGCGGCCGGACGGGTGGCCTCCGCCGTCGGCATGGTCCTGCGCGACCTGAGGGTGGCGGTACGCGGCCCGTACGCCCCCGGACTCGACGACCGCGAGGTGGCGCGGCTGCTCAAGCTGCCGCTGGCCGGGGAGGTGCCGGTCGAGTCGACCCTGCTGCGCCCGGACGGCGGGAAAGCACCGCCCGGAGCCGCCGCGCGCGGGCCCCTCGCCCGGTTCTGCAAGGAGTTCTGGGAGCGGGCGCTGACCGAAGCGGGTGGCGTATGAGCACGGCACCTGGGCTCGATCGGCCGAAGGGCGCGGGGACGCTGCTCGACGGTGTGCGGCAGTGGCTCGCCGAGAGCGGGGCCGAACCGACGCCCGCGCGCGTGGCGCAGGCCCTGCGGGAACAGGGGAGGGTCCTCGGCGACGCGGAGGTCCTGGGCGCGGCCGAGCAACTGCGCTCCGAGCTGGTCGGCAGCGGACCCCTGGAGCCCCTGCTCACCGATCCGTCGGTCACGGACGTGCTGGTGTCGGCCCCGGACCGGGTCTGGGTGGACCGCGGCGGCGGCCTGGAACTCGCCGCCGTCTCCTTCCCGGACGCGGCGGCCGTGCGACGCCTCGCGCAGCGACTGGCCGCGGTGGCCGGACGGCGTCTCGACGACGCCCGGCCCTGGGCCGACGCGCGACTGCCCGACGGCACCCGGCTGCACGCGGTGCTGCCCCCGGTAGCCGTCGGCTGCACCTGCCTCTCGCTGCGAGTCGTCCGGCCACGGGCGTTCACGCTCGACGAACTGGTGGCCGCCGGCACGGTGCCGCCGGGCGGGGACAAGGTGCTGCGGGCCATGCTGCGGGCCCGGCTGTCGTTCCTTGTCAGCGGGGGCACCGGGAGCGGCAAGACGACCCTGCTCAGCGCCCTGCTGGGGCTGGTCGGGCCTGGAGAGCGGATCGTGCTCGCTGAGGACTCGGCGGAGCTGCGGCCCGATCACCCGCACGTCGTCCGGTTGGAGACCAGGCCCGCCAATCAGGAGGGAGCCGGACTCGTCACGCTCGAGGACCTCGTCCGGCAGGCCCTGCGGATGCGGCCCGACCGGCTGGTGGTGGGCGAGGTCCGAGGGCGTGAGGTCGTGGATCTGCTGGCCGCGCTCAACACGGGCCACGAAGGCGGGTGCGGGACGGTCCATGCCAACGCCGCGGCGGATGTACCGGCGCGTCTGGAGGCGCTCGGCACGGCGGCCGGGCTCGACCGGGCCGCGCTGCACAGCCAGGTGGCGGCCGCGCTGTCGGTGGTCCTGCATCTGGTGCGCGACCCGGCCGGACGGCGACGGATCGCCGAGGTGCACGTCCTGGAACGGGAGCCTTCGGGACTGGTGCGGACGGTGCCGGCACTGCGATGGCAGGCGGAGGGCTTCGCCTGCGAGCGGGGCTGGGAGCGGCTGTGGGAGCTGTTGCGGGGCGAGTGGGACAGGCCGGGCGAGGGAGGGGGACGGATCCGTGAGCGTGGTGCGTGAGGGGCCGGTGGCCGCGGCACTGGTCTGCGCGGGGGCGGCGATCTGGTTGTGGGGAGGGCCGTATCCGGCGGCCAGAAGGGCGCAGTCGCTGCTGGCGGGGGGTGGTGCGGTCGGCGCTGGGCCCCCGTCCTGGCGGGAGCTCGCCGACGAACTGCGCCGGGTGCGCGGGCGGTGGCGGCCCGAGTGGTGGGCGCCGGTCGCCGCAATGGCCCTGGCTTTGCTGGGCGGTTCGGTGCTGCCGGTCGTCGCGGGGGCGGCGGGAGTGCCGCTGCTGCGCAGGTTGCGGCGGGCCCATGAGGCACGGCGGGCCGGGGAGCGCCGGGCGGACTCCGTGATCGCGCTGTGCGCGGCGCTCGCCGGGGAGGTGCGCGCGGGACGGCAGCCCGGCGAGGCGTTGCAGCGGGCCGCCCGTGACTCCGGAGGACTGGGCGAGGCCCAGGCGGCGGTGCTGGCGGCCGCACGGTTCGGCGGCGATGTGCCCGACGCGCTCTCGACCGCGTCGAAGCGACCGGGAGCCGACGGACTGCTGGGCTTGGCGGCGTGCTGGCGGGTGGCCGTGGACCAGGGCGCGGGTCTCGCCTCCGGGCTCGACCGGCTCGAAGGGGCGCTGCGTGCCGAACGGGACCAACGGGCCGACCTGCGGGCGCAGTTGGCGGGCGCCCGCTCGACGGCGCTGATGCTGGCCGCTCTGCCGGCCCTCGGTCTCCTCCTCGGTACCGCGCTCGGCGCCGACCCGCTGCATGTCCTGCTGCACACGGGGGCGGGGCTGGGGTGCCTGGTCGTCGGCGGGGTGCTGGAGGGGGTGGGGATGTGGTGGGCGGTGCGGATCGTGCGCGGGGCGGAGGGGCTGTGAGGAGAAGGGCTGTGAGGAGAGGAACGGGGGCCGTTCGGGTGAACCGGGTGCGGCCCGAGGAGGGGAGGAGGAGCGATGGGTGAGGAAGTTGTCCACAGGCTGGGGGTGGCTGTGGGGACGGCCGCGTGCGTAGCGCTGGCGCTGGCCTGGCTGGCGCGATGGTTCGACACCGTGCGCCGGGCGAGGCGGGCGCGGCAGCGGCTCGCGGAACTGCTCGCCCTGCCCGCGGCGCGGGCGGCCTCGCGCCACGGAGTGGGGGAGGCGGTGCGGCGGTGGCTGCCCCTGGCGGCGGTGGCGTGCGCCGGATGGGTGGTGGTCGGAGGCGTCGGCGGTTTCGCCCTCGGGATGATCGGCGCGGTCGGCCTGTGGCGCTGGCGTCGCCGACGACAGGAGACCACTGCCGTCAGCGAAGCCGATGCGCGGATCGCTGCCAGGCAACTACCGCTCGCCGCCGACTTGTTGGCCGCCTGTATCGCGGCCGGCGCCGGGCCGGTGATCGCCGCGCAGGCGGTGGGAGAGGCGCTCGGCGGCCCGGTGGGGGAAGGGCTGGCGCGCGGTGCCGCCGAGGTGAGACTCGGCGGCGAACCCGCCACCGCGTGGCGGAGATTGGCCGCCCTTCCGGGCGCGGCCGCCCTGGCCCGACTGCTGGAGCGGGCCGACGAGTCGGGGCTTCCGGCGGCGGGGCCGGTCGCCCGGCTCGCCGCCGACGCCCGTGCCGACTGGGCGCGCGTCGGGACGGCTCGGGCCAGACGGGCGGCCGTCATGGTCACGGCGCCGGTGGGGCTGTGCTTCCTCCCCGCTTTCATCGCCGTGGGCATCGCGCCCGTCGTGATCGGCCTGGCGGGCGGGGCGCTGGGAGGAGGTGGGCCATGACGAGACGGTGACGGACCCGGCAGCGCCGCATGAGCCGGCTGAACGAGCGTCACCGGCGGGCCGAGCAGCGACGAGCGAGCAACGCGACGCGCAAAGCAACACGACGAGAAGCAAGAGCAGAACGACACATCGACCGGAGACACAGGACCGAGCCTCACGGGGGTTGAGATGAGCAAGGCGGTACGGGCGCGGTTGCGTGCCCTGGCGGGCAGGACGCGTAGGGCGCGCAAGGACGCGGGCATGGTGACGTCCGAGTACGCGATGGGAATCGTCGCGGCGGTGGCGTTCGCGGTGATCCTCTACCAGGTGGTGACGAGCGGGACCGTCGCCGAGGAGTTGCAGGCACTCGTGAAGCGGGCGCTCAGTGCGCAGACGTGAGTGCGGGCGGATCCGTGGCGCGGACCGGGGGTTCGTGACGGCGGAATCGGCGGTGGTGCTGCCGGTTCTGGTGGCGTTCACGATGGCGCTGGTGTGGGGGCTGCTCGTCATGGCGGCTCAGATCCAGTGCGTGGACGCCGCCAGGGCCGGCGCCCGGGCGGCCGCCCGCCAGGATCCCGAGAGCGCGGTCGTCGCGATGGCCCGCGAGCTCGCGCCGAGCGGGGCGCGGGTGACAGTCAGCAGGGAGGGCGACCAGGTCCGGGTGGTGGTCGTGGCGGAACCGCCGGTGCTGAGGGGGCTGCCCTTCGAGGTACGGGAGGAGGCCGTGGCGGTGACGGAGGCGGTGCGGGCGGGATCAGAGATGGAGGTGGTGGACGACACGGAGGCGGGGCCGGACGTGCGGGCTGGGGCGGACGAGGAGGCAGGGGTGGACGACGAGATGGCGGAGGGCGCCGGGGCGGGGCCGGACGCGGCGGTGGCGGAGGGCGGGGAAACCGGGCCCGGCGGGGAGGTGACGGAGCCATGAGAGTGCGGCGAGGGCGGACGAGGCGAGGTCTCCACGCCCCCGGATGCGGGCGCGGCCGACGCGGGGGTGATCGGGGTTCCGCGACCGTCTGGAGCCTCGGTGCGATCGCGGTGCTGTGCGTGGTGTTCGGCGTCGTGCTCGCCCTGGGGCAGGCCGTCGTGACCCGGCACCGTGCCGCCGGCGGGGCGGACCTCGCGGCCCTCGCCGCCGCGGACCACTGGGCGCACGGCGTCGAGGCGGCGTGCGCCCGGGCGGAGCGGGTGGCTCGGGCGCAGGGCGCGCGGCTGGTGCGGTGCGCGCTGGCGGGGGAGGTGTCGGACGTGACGGCGGCGTCCGGACGGGGGCCGTTCACGGCCGAGGTCAGGGCACGGGCGGGCCCTCCGGAGGCGGACACGCCGGGTCCGGTGCCCGGGCCGCTGCCGTCGGCGTCCCCGCTCACCCCAGCTTCCGAACCAGCCCCGCCTGCTTCCGCCCCGGGCACCCCTGCCGCGACGTCCTCCAAACCTGCCGCGCCTGGCACCCCTGCTCCCGCGCAAGCCGCCCCTGCCTCCGCACCAGGCACCCCTGCCGCCGAGCAAGCCGCCCCTGGCCTCGAACCAGCCGCCCCTGCCCCCGACCGACCCCACTAGTCCACCGGCTTCTCCTCCGGTGCCGCCCGCAGCAGTTCCGTAAGCAGGCGTACCGCGCCTCTCTTGTGGAGCGGGTCGTTGCCGTTGCCGCACTTGGGGGACTGGATGCAGGACGGGCAGCCGGCCTCGCACTCGCAGGAGGCGATGGCCTGGCGGGTGGCGGTCAGCCAGGCGCGGGCCGTGTGGAAGGCCCGCTCGGCGAAGCCCGCGCCGCCGGGGTGGCCGTCGTAGACGAAGACCGTGGGGAGGAGGGTGTCGGGGTGGAGCGGGACCGAGACGCCGCCGATGTCCCAGCGGTCGCAGGTCGCGAAGAGGGGCAGCATGCCGATGGACGCGTGCTCGGCGGCGTGCAGGGCCCCGCCGAGGATCTCCGGGTTTATCCGGGCGGCGTCCAGCTGGCCCTCGGTGACCGTCCACCACACCGCACGCGTGCGCAACGTACGAGGAGGGAGGTCGAGCTTCGACTCGCCCAGCACTTCACCGGTGATGAGACGCCGACGCAGGAAGGAGACCACTTGGTTGGTGACCTCGACGGAGCCGTAGCACAGGCGGCCGTCGCCCCAGGGGATCGCGACGTCCGTCTCCAGGACGGAGATCGACGTCGTGTCGCGGGCGACCGTCGAATACGGCGGGCCGGCCTCCTCGACGAGGGCCACCGAGTCCTCCAGGTCCAGTGACCGGACCAGGTAGGTGCGGCCCTGGTGCAGGTGGACGGCGCCCTCGTGGACGGTCGAGTGGGCGGCGCCCTCGTCGACCGTGCCGAGCAGGCGGCCCGTCCCCTCTTCGACGATCTGGACCGGCCGGCCGCCCCCGCCGCGGATGTCGGTGAGGTCGGCGGCCCGTTCCCGGCGCGTCCAGTGCCAGGCCTTCGTCCGGCGGCGCAGCAGCTTCGCGGCCTCCAGCTGCGGGAGCAGCGCCTCGGTCTCGGGGCCGAACAGCTCCAGGTCGTCCTCCGTCAGGGGGATTTCCGCGGCGGCTGCGCACAGGTGCGGGGCGAGCACGTAGGGGTTGTCGGGGTCGAGGACCGTCGATTCGACCGGGCGGTCGAACAGCGCCTCCGGATGGTGGACGAGGAAGGTGTCCAGCGGGTCGTCCCGGGCGACCAGCACGGCCAGTGCGCCCTGTCCGGCCCGGCCCGCGCGGCCGGCCTGCTGCCACAGGGAGGCGCGGGTGCCGGGGTAGCCGGCGATGAGGACGGCGTCCAGGCCGGAGACGTCGATGCCGAGTTCCAGGGCGGTGGTGGCGGCGAGGCCAAGGAGTTCGCCGGAGTGGAGGGCCTGTTCGAGGGCGCGGCGTTCCTCGGGGAGGTAGCCGCCGCGGTAGGCCGCGACACGCCGGGCCAGGGAGCGGTCGACCTCGGCGAGGCGCTCCTGGGCGATCACCGAGATCAGCTCGGCGCCGCGCCGGGAGCGGACGAAGGCGACCGTGCGGACGCCCTGGACGGCGAGGTCGGTGAGGAGGTCGGCGGTCTCGGCGGTGGCGGTGCGGCGGACGGGCGCGCCCTTCTCGCCCTGCATCTCGGTGAGCGGTGGCTCCCAGAGGGCGAACACCAGTTCACCGCGGGGCGAGGCGTCGTCGGCCACCTCGACCACCGGGAGGCCGGTCAGACGGCCGGCGGCGACCGCGGGCTCGGCAACCGTCGCGGAGGCCAGCAGGAAGACGGGGGAGGCGCCGTAGCGGGTGCACAGGCGGCGCAGCCGGCGCAGCACCTGGGCGACATGGGAGCCGAAGACGCCGCGGTAGGTGTGGCACTCGTCGATGACGACGTACCGGAGCGACTTCAGGAAGGAGGACCAGCGGGGGTGGGACGGGAGGATCCCGCGGTGGAGCATGTCCGGGTTGGTGAGCACGTAGTTGGCGTACTGGCGGACCCACTCGCGTTCCTCGAACGGAGTATCGCCGTCGTAGACGGCCGGGCGCACCGCGCTGCCGAGCGGTTGTGAAAGTTTTTTCACGGATCGGCACTGGTCCGCCGCGAGGGCTTTGGTGGGCGCCAGGTACAGGGCGGTGGCACCGCGCCCGTTGGGGGCCTCGGAGCCGTCCAGGAGCGTCGACAGGACGGGCGCGAGGTACGCCAGGGACTTGCCGGACGCGGTGCCCGTCGCGACGACCACCGAGTGCCCGTCGAGGGCGTGTTCGGCGGCCTGGGCCTGGTGCGCCCAGGGGTGTTCGACGCCGCACGCCCGGACGGCCGCGATCACCTCGGAGCGAATCCGGTCAGGCCAGACGGCATGGCGACCCTCGCGCGGGGGCAAGTGCTCCGTATGAGTGATGCGCGACGCCCGGCTCGGTCCCGGGGCGAGCCGGTCCAGGACCGTGCCCGGCGACAGGCGGGGCGCGGTCTGTGCCGGGGGTCGATCGGATCGGTGATTCTTGGCCATCGGCACCGAGTGTGTCACTGGCGTGACGGACAATGGAGCCAAGGCGTCGTGCACGCCTGCCGGTAAGTGATTGAATGCCATCGCGGCTGGCGAACCGTCCCGGGGGCTCCTGTCCAGGTGTTCCGAGGGGCGACCGCTCGATAGCAAGGTGCTGGAGGATCCGTGGACCTGTCTCTGTCGACCCGTACCGTCGGCGATCGTACGGTCGTCGAGGTCGGTGGCGAAATCGACGTATATACCGCGCCCAAGCTGCGCGAGCAGCTGGTCGAGCTGGTGAACGACGGGAATTTCCACCTCGTCGTCGACATGGAGGGCGTGGACTTCCTCGACTCCACCGGGCTCGGCGTGCTGGTCGGCGGTCTGAAGCGCGTGCGCGCCCATGAGGGCTCGCTGCGCCTGGTGTGCAACCAGGAGCGCATTTTGAAGATCTTCCGCATCACCGGTCTGACCAAGGTGTTCCCGATCCACACCTCGGTCGACGAAGCGGTGGCGGCCACCGACTGACCAGCCGGTCCGGGGCATGCCGGCAGGCGTGCCCCGTTCGGCTCAGTTGTACTCCGGGGGACCGGGCTTCAGGCAGCCCGGCCCCCCGACAGCACGCCCGTAGTTCCGAGGGGGACGCATGGCCACCGTTGAACTCCGTTTCAGTGCGCTGCCCGAGCACGTCAGGACCGCCCGGCTGGTGGCGGCGGCGGTGGCGCGCAGGGCCGGAGTGGACGAGGCCGTCCTGGACGAGGTCAGGCTCGCCGTCGGCGAGGCCTGCTCCCGTGCCGTCGGACTGCATCAGAACGGCGGCATCACCGCGCCGGTGAAGGTGTCGCTCATCGAGGAGGAGAAGCAGTTCTCCATCGAGGTGGGCGACGAGGCCCCGCACGCGGTCCCAGGTGATCTGGCGCCTGGTTCCGGCGCGAACGCCGAAGCGGAGGCCGAGGAGGACGAGATGGGCCTCGCGGTCATCAGCGGCCTCGTCGACGACGTGGAGGTCTCTGCCGGCGAGCACGGCGGACTGATCCGCATGACGTGGCCGTCCGCGTTGCCGCCGGCCGCGCCGCTCCCCTGAGCGACCCGACGCGTTCCGTCTGAGCGACCCGAAGCGCTCCGTCGCATCCCGTATCGAAGGGCCCTACCCCGTAGGGCCCTTCGGCATGTGCGGACCCCTTCACCGGCGCTTACAGTGGACCCAAGATTCATTTCCGCCGAAGTGAATCTTGGGAAGTGAATCTTGCCCGTGAATTTCGTGAAGCAGTTCACGATCATCGGCGATCATTTGGCGGGTGTATTCGCGTGTGAATTCCGTTTGCCGCGCACTGTTTTGATCAGGTTCCGGTACCTACAATCCGTCCACATCTTGAGCTCAGCCCAAGCGTCAAGGAGGACGAATGGCGGGGCTTTCTACCCCTCATCGGTTGGACCACCCCACAACCTTCGCAGCCGCAGCGCTGACCGACGGCAACCGCCTGCTCGTGGTGGTCATCGGGCTCGTCGCGCTGGCTGCGCTCGTGGTCGCGGGCGTACTTCTGCGCCAGGTGCTCGCGGCCGGCGAGGGCACCGACAGCATGAAGGAGATCGCGGCGGCGGTTCAGGAAGGCGCCAACGCCTATCTGGCCCGGCAGCTGCGCACACTCGGCGTATTCGCCGTCGTGGTGTTTTTCCTGCTCATGCTGCTGCCCGCGGACGACTGGAATCAGCGCGCCGGAAGATCGGCGTTCTTCTTGATCGGCGCCGGGTTCTCGGCGGCCACCGGCTATATCGGCATGTGGCTCGCCGTGCGCAGCAATGTGCGCGTCGCCGCCGCGGCCCGGGAAGCCACTCCGGCCCCGGGCGAACCGGAAAAGGATCTCACCGCCGTCTCGCACAAAGCGATGAAGATCGCATTCCGTACGGGCGGCGTCGTCGGCATGTTCACGGTGGGGCTCGGCCTGCTCGGCGCCTCCTGCGTGGTGCTGGTGTACACGGCCGACGCGCCGAAGGTCCTGGAGGGCTTCGGTCTCGGCGCGGCGCTCATCGCGATGTTCATGAGGGTCGGCGGCGGCATCTTCACCAAGGCCGCCGACGTCGGCGCCGACCTGGTCGGCAAGGTCGAACAGGGCATTCCGGAGGACGACCCGCGCAATGCCGCGACCATCGCCGACAACGTGGGCGACAACGTCGGCGACTGCGCGGGCATGGCGGCCGACCTGTTCGAGTCGTACGCCGTGACCCTGGTGGCCGCGCTCATCCTCGGCACGGCGGCCTTCGGCGACGCCGGGCTCGCCTTCCCGCTGCTGGTGCCCGCGATCGGCGTGCTCACCGCGATGATCGGCATCTTCGCCGTGGCCCCGCGGCGCACGGACCGCAGCGGCATGTCCGCGATCAACCGCGGCTTCTTCATCTCCGCGGTGATCTCGCTCGCGCTCGTCGCCGTGGCCGTCTTCGTCTACCTCCCGGGCACGTACGCGGAGCTCGACGGAGTCACCGACACCGCGATCCTGGGCAAGGACGGCGACCCGCGGATCCTCGCCCTCGTCGCGGTGGGGATCGGCATCCTCCTGGCCGCCGTCATCCAGCAGCTGACCGGCTACTTCACCGAGACCACCCGCCGCCCGGTCAAGGACATCGGCAAGACGTCGCTGACCGGACCCGCCACGGTCGTCCTCGCCGGCATCTCCGTCGGCCTGGAGTCGGCCGTCTACACCGCTCTGCTGATCGGTCTGGGCGTGTACGGGGCGTTCCTGCTGGGCGGCACGTCGATCATGCTGGCGCTGTTCGCGGTGGCCCTGGCGGGCACCGGGCTGCTCACCACGGTCGGCGTGATCGTCGCGATGGACACCTTCGGCCCGGTCTCCGACAACGCGCAGGGCATCGCCGAGATGTCCGGCGACGTCGAGGGCGCGGGCGCGCAGGTGCTCACCAACCTCGACGCCGTCGGCAACACCACCAAGGCCATCACCAAGGGCATCGCCATCGCCACGGCCGTCCTCGCGGCGGCGGCGCTCTTCGGGTCGTACCGCGACGCGATCACGACCGGCGCGCGGGACGTCGGCGAGAAGCTCAGCGGGGACGGCGCGCCGATGACGCTGATGATGGACATCTCGCAGCCGAACAACCTGGTCGGCCTGATCGCGGGCGCGGCGGTCGTCTTCCTCTTCTCCGGACTGGCGATCAACGCGGTGTCGCGGTCGGCGGGTTCCGTGGTGTACGAGGTGCGGCGGCAGTTCCGGGAGAAGCCCGGGATCATGGACTACAGCGAGAAACCGGAGTACGGCAAGGTCGTCGACATCTGCACCAGGGACGCCCTGCGCGAACTCGCCACGCCCGGTCTCCTCGCCGTCATGGCCCCGATCTTCATCGGGTTCACGCTCGGCGTCGGCGCGCTCGGCGCGTACCTGGCGGGCGCGATCGGGACGGGCACCCTGATGGCGGTCTTCCTCGCCAACTCCGGCGGCGCCTGGGACAACGCCAAGAAGCTCGTCGAGGACGGTCATCACGGCGGCAAGGGCAGCGAGGCCCACGCCGCGACGGTGATCGGCGACACGGTCGGCGACCCCTTCAAGGACACCGCGGGGCCCGCGATCAACCCGCTGCTGAAGGTCATGAACCTGGTGGCGCTGCTCATCGCGCCCGCGGTGATCAAGTTCAGCTACGGCGACGACGCGAACGTCGGCGTGCGGATCACGGTCGCGGTCCTCTCGCTGCTCGTGATCGTCGTCGCGGTGTACGTCTCCAAGCGGCGCGGGATCGCCGTGGGTGACGAAGACAACGCCGAGAGGCCTTCCAAGTCGGCCGACCCGGCGGTGGTTTCTTAGGGACCGCCGCGGTTCCCAGCTCAAGGGGCGGGCGGACGGCGCGTGCTGACGCGTCGTCCGCCCGCTTCGTGGTGCGCGCGCCGGGCCCGTGAGGCTTCTCTCGCATGGTGCGAATGGATCTATCGGTCCATATAACGGACATTCGTTCTGGGGTTGTCGCCCGGTTGCCGTGTATGTTCCGGGGCCGAGAGCCATGGAAGGGACCAAACCGGTGAACAAGAAGCTCGCGGCCGCAATGTCCGGCGGTGCGGTACTGGTACTGGCGCTGTCGGGATGCAGCAGTGACGACGGCAACAAGGAGCTCGACGACTGGGCCAAGCTGGTCTGCGACGCGCTGCCGGCCCAGGACGCCAAGGTCGACGCGGCCAACGACGCGATCAAGAAGGCCGCCACGGACGACAACGCCCCGGCGAACGTCCAGAAGACCGACTCCAAGGCCTTCCAGGACATGTCCGACGCCTACAAGGCGCTCGCACAGGCGGTCCAGACGGCGGGCGCGCCGCCCGGCGTCGACGACGGCGAGAAGAAGCAGCAGGACGCCGTCACGGCCCTCAACGGCCTCTCCACGTCCTACGCCGGCCTCAAGAAGCAGGTCGACACCCTCGACACCAAGGACCAGGCGAAGTTCGCCGACGGCCTCCAGGACATCGCCACCCAGCTCGGCAAGCTCAGCCAGAGCGGGAACGCCGCGCTGAAGAACCTGGAGCAGGGCGACGTGAAGAACGCCATGGCCCAGCAGGAGAGCTGCCAGAAGGTGGCGACCTCGTCCTCGGGCAGCGCCGCGACCAGCTGATCCGGGGCGCGTCCGTGCGGGACGGCATGCGCTCGACGGCGTGGAGGTCCGTGGGCGTGGCCTGAAGACGCCGTGCGGGCGGCGTGGGCCGGAACCCGCGCGGGCGGCGGGCGGGACACAATGGGGGCGTGAGTGAAGCCACCCTGCCCCCGCTGCCCTCCGCCGACCGCCCCGACGTCGCCGCCCGGCTGCGTGAGGCCCTGCTCGCGGCCTCCTTCACCGCGGACGGCCTGCTCGAGCTGCTGGGCGCGCCCGCGTACGCGGCGCTGGCCCGCAGCGAGACCGTGCCCGCGCTGCGCGCGACCCGCGGCGACACGCCGCTCGAGACGCTCGTACGCCTCTTCCTGCTCCAGCAGCCCGTGCCCCACGCGCGCGTGGAGGACGTCCTGCCCGTCCACGCGTGCGTGGAGAGCGGCTGGCTGACGCGCGTGGGGGACGGCGACGGCGATGTCGCCGCGACCGTCGACGTGCGGCCGTACGGCGGGCCCGGCGGCGAGGACTGGTTCATCGTGTCCGACCTCGGGTGCGCCGTCGGCGGGGCCGGCGGGATCGGCAGCCGGGACGAGAACGTCGTCCTCGGCGTCGGCGGGGCGTCCACGACCCTCGCCGGGATCACCGTCCGCACGCCCGTCGCCTCCGCCCTCGACCTCGGCGCGGGGTCCGGCATCCAGGCGCTGCACGCCGCCCAGCACGCCACGCGCGTGACGGCGACCGACCTCAACCCGCGCGCGCTGCACATCACCGCGCTCACGCTCGCCCTGTCCGGCGCCCCGGCGGCCGATCCGCGGCAGGGCTCGCTGTTCGAGCCCGTCCGGGACGACGAGACGTTCGACCTGATCGTGTCCAACCCGCCCTTCGTGATCTCGCCGGGCGCGCGCCTGACGTACCGCGACGGCGGGATGGGCGGGGACGATCTGTGCCGGTCGCTCGTTCAGCAGGCGGGGGAACGGCTGAACGTGGGCGGGTTCGCGCAGTTCCTCGCCAACTGGCAGCACGAGGAAGGGGAGGACTGGCAGGACAGGCTCAGGTCGTGGGTACCGCGCGGCTGCGACGCGTGGATCGTGCAGCGCGAGGTGCAGGACGTCACGCAGTACGCCGAGCTGTGGCTCAGGGACGCCGGCGACCACCGGGGCGACCCGGAGGAGTACCAGGCGCGCTACGACGCCTGGCTGGACGAGTTCGAGGCGCGCAAGGTGAGGGCCGTCGGCTTCGGCTGGATCACGCTGCGCAGGACGGCGTCCGCCGAGCCCACCGTCACCGTCGAGGAGTGGCCGCACCCGGTCGAGCAGCCCCTCGGCGACACGGTCCGGGCGCACTTCGACCGCATCGACTACCTGCGCGAGCACGACGACGCGGCCCTGCTCGCCGGGCACTTCAAGCTGGCCCCGGAGGTCATGCAGGAGCAGGTCGGCCTGCCCGGCGCCGAGGACCCGGAGCACGTCGTGCTGCGCCAGAACCGGGGCATGCGCCGCGCCACCAAGGTGGACACGGTCGGCGCGGGCTTCGCGGGCGTGTGCGACGGCTCGCTGAGCGCGGGCCGCATCCTGGACGCCATCGCGCAGCTCGTCGGCGAGGACCCCGTGCTGCTGCGCGACCGCACGCCGGCGCAGATCCGGCTGCTGGTGGAGCAGGGGTTCCTGGAGCCCGCCTGACGCCGTGACCAGGTGATCGAATCCGTTCAGGACCGCGTCGAAATCGGTTACCGGAACGCCATCGACAACGCGATCAAGGTCCGCGCCGACAAATTCGAGTCGGTTCCGACACCCCGCGGTATGCCGAATCGGCAAGATCACGTGCACGGCGAGCGACCGGGGGCGGCCCACCGCCCCCGGTCGTCGACCCGGTGTTCACCTCGGGTTCGCCCCGCCGCCGTCCGCGCGTGTCAGCCTCCCGGGGCGGGGACACGCGCGGGTGGGAGAAGAGGGGCGCGGAGGATGACGGAGAGCGGGCCGGCGATCTTCACGGGAGTGGTGTTCGCCCTGTTCGGAGGCTGTCTGCTGGCGTGGACGGCGGTCCGCCTGCGGCAGCGGCAACCCGTCGCCCACGGTGTGAACCCCGTCGCATCGGCCACCCTCGCCACGCTCGTCGCGGTGATCGCGCTGGCCCTCGGGGCATGGTGCTTCAGCCGCCTTTGACGCACCATGGAAGATCCTGCGGGAGCCGATGTGAGAACCGCGTAAGGGCGGCTCCACGGACAATTGAGAGGTCGACCTCCGGTCCGGCGGAAAAGTGCCGGTCGGCACTCCGGGCGGCAGGAATGGCGGTAGTCGGGTTACCGTTCGAGTGGCCGTTGCGGGCTTTTCCCGTTTGACACGGGGGCGGGATGTACCGTCACACTCCGCAGCGTCACCAGCGAGCCACGAAAGGGTGGCCCCGACCCCGGGAACAAGGCCTGGGGAGGCCCAGCGTCGACCGGAGAGAAGAGCCAAGTTGTCCCCGACCAGCGAGACCGCGAAGGGCGGCCGCCGACTCGTCATCGTCGAGTCGCCTGCCAAGGCGAAGACGATCAAGGGCTATCTCGGCCCTGGATACGTTGTCGAGGCGAGCGTCGGGCACATCCGCGACCTCCCCAACGGCGCCGCGGAGGTGCCGGACAAGTACACCGGCGAGGTCCGCCGCCTCGGTGTGGACGTCGAACACGACTTCCAGCCGATCTATGTGATCAACGCCGACAAGAGAGCGCAGGTCAAGAAGCTCAAGGACCTCCTGAAGGAATCCGACGAGCTCTTCCTCGCCACCGATGAGGACCGCGAGGGCGAGGCCATCGCCTGGCATCTGCAAGAGGTCCTCAAGCCGACGATCCCCGTCAAGCGGATGGTCTTCCACGAGATCACCAAGGACGCGATCAGGGCGGCCGTCGCCAACCCGCGCCAGCTCAACCAGCGGCTGGTCGACGCCCAGGAGACCCGCCGCATCCTCGACCGCCTCTACGGCTACGAGGTCTCGCCGGTCCTGTGGAAGAAGGTCATGCCGCGCCTGTCGGCCGGCCGTGTCCAGTCCGTCGCCACCCGGCTCGTCGTCGAGCGGGAACGCGAGCGCATCGCCTTTCGTTCTGCTGAGTACTGGGACCTGACGGGCACCTTCGCGACCGGCCGCGCGGGCGACTCGTCGGACCCGTCGTCGCTGGTCGCCCGCCTCCAGACCGTCGACGGCAGGCGGGTCGCGCAGGGTCGCGACTTCGACTCCCTCGGACAACTCAAGAGCGCGAACACCCTCCACCTCGACGAGGCGAACGCCCGCGCCCTCGCCGCCGCCCTGGAGAGCACCCGCTTCTCCGTGCGGTCCGTCGAGTCCAAGCCCTACCGCCGCTCGCCGTACGCCCCCTTCCGTACGACGACGCTCCAGCAGGAGGCGAGCCGCAAGCTCGGCTTCGGCGCGAAGGCCACCATGCAGGTCGCGCAGAAGCTGTACGAGAACGGCTACATCACGTACATGCGTACGGACTCCACGACGCTGAGCGACACCGCCGTGACGGCCGCCCGCGCCCAGGTCACGCAGCTGTACGGCGCCGACTACCTGCCGGCGCAGCCGCGGACGTACGCCGGGAAGGTCAAGAACGCGCAGGAGGCGCACGAGGCGATCCGCCCGTCGGGTGATCGTTTCCGCACTCCCGCCGAGACCGGCCTGACCGGCGACCAGTTCAAGCTCTACGAGCTGATCTGGAAGCGGACCGTCGCCTCCCAGATGAAGGACGCGACCGGCAACAGCGTCACGGTGAAGATCGGCGGCACCGCTGCCGACGGGCGGGACGTCGAGTTCAGTGCCTCCGGCAAGACGATCACCTTCCACGGCTTCCTGAAGGCGTACGTCGAGGGCGCGGACGACCCGAACGCCGAGCTGGACGACCGCGAGCGCCGGCTGCCCCAGGTCGGCGAGGGCGACGCCCTCAGCGCCGAGGAGATCACGGTCGACGGGCACGCCACCAAGCCCCCGGCCCGCTACACCGAGGCCAGCCTGGTCAAGGAGCTCGAAGAGCGCGAGATCGGCCGCCCGTCGACGTACGCGTCGATCATCGGCACGATCCTCGACCGCGGATACGTGTTCAAGAAGGGCACGGCCCTGGTGCCGTCCTTCCTCTCCTTCGCCGTGGTCAACCTCCTGGAGAAGCACTTCGGGCGGCTCGTCGACTACGACTTCACCGCCAAGATGGAGGACGACCTCGACCGCATCGCGCGCGGAGAGGCGCGTGCCGTGCCGTGGCTGAAGCGGTTCTACTTCGGCGAGGGCACGGTCGAGGGCGTGGCCGCGGACGCCGGCAACGGCGACGGGGACCACCTCGGCGGCCTCAAGGAGCTGGTGACCGACCTGGGCGCGATCGACGCGCGCGAGGTGTCGTCGTTCCCCGTGGGCAACGACATCGTCCTGCGGGTCGGCCGCTACGGCCCCTACATCGAGCGCGGCGAGAAGGACTCCGAGGGCCACCAGAGGGCGGACATCCCGGACGACCTCGCGCCCGACGAGCTGTCCGTCGAGCTGGCGGAGGAGCTGCTCGCCAAGCCGAGCGGCGACTTCGAGCTGGGCGCCGACCCGCAGACCGGCCACCAGATCATCGCCAAGGACGGCCGCTACGGCCCGTACGTCACCGAGGTGCTCCCCGAGGGCACCCCGAAGACCGGCAAGAACGCCGTCAAGCCGCGCACGGCCTCGCTTTTCAAGTCGATGTCCCCGGACACGGTCACGCTGGCAGAGGCCCTCAAGCTGATGTCGCTGCCGCGTGTCGTCGGCACCGACGCCGAGGGCCAGGAGATCACCGCGCAGAACGGACGCTACGGCCCCTACCTGAAGAAGGGCACGGACTCGCGTTCGCTCCAGGCCGAGGAGCAGCTCTTCACGATCACCCTCGAAGAGGCGCTGGAGATCTACTCCCAGCCCAAGCAGCGGGGCCGGGCCGCCGCCAAGCCGCCGCTGAAGGAACTCGGCGAGGACCCGGTCAGCGCCAAGCCGGTCGTCGTCAAGGACGGTCGCTTCGGGCCGTACGTCACCGACGGGGAGACCAACGCGACCCTGCGCTCCGGCGACAGCGTCGAGACGATCACCCCGGAGCGCGGCTTCGAGCTGCTCGCCGAGAAGCGCGCCAAGGGACCCGCCAAGAAGACGGCGAAGAAGGCCCCGGCGAAGAAGGCGACCGCGAAGAAGGCGGCCCCGGCGAAGAAGACGGCCGCCAAGAAGACCGCGGCGAAGAAGACGACGACGGCGAAGACCACGGCCGCCAAGAAGGCGACGGCCGCGAAGGCCACGGCGTCGAAGGCGACTTCGGAGGACTGAGCCACAGGACGGAGCCGAGCCGGCGTCACCCCGAGGTGGGGTTCTCGCGGACGAGGCTTCACGAAAAGCACACCCCGGCATCACTTTGGTGTCGGGGCGTGCCCGGCTGTGGACGGGTCCGTCGGCCTGTCAGTCGCTGCCGATAGGCTGAACGCATGACGCGAGCCGAGCAGCCAACGGCCCACCACCCGGCCCCGGACGACGCCCTGGTGGCGGACTCCCGCGAGCGCGCCGTTCGCGCGCTGTTGCGCCAGCCGCAGCTGAAGCGGTTGTGGAGCGCGCAGTTGGTGAGCGGCGTCGGTGACGCCCTCGCCCTTCTGGTCCTCGTCCTCCTCGCCCTCCAGGCGGCCGTCGCCGAGGGCTCCTTCGGAGGCGGCTACCGCGGCGTGGCGCTCGCGGTGGCGACGGTCTTCGGGGTGCGGATCCTCGCCACCCTCCTCTTCGGCGCGGTCCTCCTCGGCCCGCTGACGTCGCTGACCTCACCGGACGGCCCGCTCGACCGCCGCTGGACCATGGTCGGCGCGGACGGCCTGCGCGCCGTGCTGCTGCTCGTGGCGCCGCTGTGGATCGACTGGGTGCCGGACGACGCCCTGGCGCTGCTGCTCGTCACCGTGTTCGTGACCGGGGTCGCCGAGCGTTTCTGGACGGTCGCCCGCGAGAGCGCCGCCCCCGCGCTGCTGCCCGCCCCGCCCCTGGAGGGCGCGACGGTACGCCCGTTGCCCGACCACATGGAGGCGCTGCGCCGGCTGTCGCTGCGCACGGGCTTCGTGGCGGTCCCGCTGGGCGCGGTCGCGCTGTTCCTGGCGTCCCTGATCAACAATCTGCTGGGTGCCGGCATCGCCTGGTTCGACCAGCACCAGGCGGCCCTCGCCTCGTACGTCGCGGGCGGTCTGTTCGCCGGGTCCCTGTCCGTCGTGGTTTTCCTGGAGCTGCCCGGCACGCGCACCCCGCGCGCGCGGTCGCCGCTCGAAGGACTGCGCCGGCCCCGGACGGCCACCGGCGTCGACGCCGGCCGCACGGGCGTCATCCCGCTGCTGGTCCTCGCCTGCGCGGCCGTGGCCGGGGCGATCGCCGCCGCCGTCGCCGTGGCGGTCCTGCACGCCAAGGACCTGGGCGGCGGCCCGGTGCTGTACGGGCTGTTCGTCCTCGCGCTGACCGGAGGCGTCGTCGTCGGCGTCCGTACGGCGCCGAAGGTGCTGGTGTCGCTGTCGCGGCGGCGGCTGCTCGCCCTCGCGATCGCCTTCACCGGAGTGGCGCTGCTGGCGGCCGGGCTGGTCCCCGACGTCACCAGCGTGCTGCTGATCGACGCGCTGGCCGGCGTCGGCGCGGGCGTGGCCGCCAACACCGGGCACGCGCTGCTCGACCAGGAGACCGAGGACCACCGCCGCACACGCATCACGGAACACCTGCACGCCGTCGTACGGGTCCTCGTCGCGCTGGGCGCGCTGATCGCCCCGGTGGTGGCCGCGCTGATCGGGCCGCACCGGCTGGAGAACGGCAGGTTCGTCTTCGCGCACGGCGGGGCCGCGTTCACGCTGATGCTGGTGGGCGCGCTGCTGCTGCCGGTGGCCGCGCTCGTCCTGGCCAAGGTCGACGACCGCTCCGGCGTGCCCCTGCGGCACGACCTGCGGGACGCGCTGCTCGGCGGCGACGACCCGGTGCAGACGCCGGCCGCGAACGGTTTCTTCATCGCTCTGGAGGGCGGCGACGGGGCGGGCAAGTCCACGCAGGCCGAGGCGCTCGCCGAGTGGATCAGGGGCAAGGGCCACGAGGTCGTCCTCACGCGCGAGCCGGGGGCCACGCCCGTCGGCAAGCGGCTGCGGTCGATCCTGCTCGACGTGTCGAGCGCCGGCCTGTCCCACCGCGCGGAGGCGCTGCTGTACGCGGCCGACCGCGCGGAGCACGTCGACGCCGTCGTACGGCCCGCCCTGGAGCGCGGCGCGGTGGTGATCACCGACCGGTACATCGACTCCTCCGTCGCCTACCAGGGCGCGGGCCGCGACCTCTCGCCGACGGAGATCGCCCGGATCTCGCGGTGGGCGACGGACGGGCTGGTTCCGCAGCTGACGGTGCTGCTGGACGTCTCCCCGGAGGCCGCCCGCGAGCGCTTCACGGAGGCCCCGGACCGGCTGGAGTCGGAGCCGGCGGAGTTCCACACGCGTGTGCGCTCCGGCTTCCTCACGCTGGCCGCCGCCGACCCCGGCCGCTACCTCGTCGTCGACGCCGGTCAGGAACCGGAGGCCGTGACCTCCACCGTCCGGGCCCGGCTCGACCGGATGCTGCCGCTGTCCGAAGCCGAGATCAAGGCCCAGGAGGAGGCGCGGAAGAAGGCCGAGGAAGAGGCGCGCAGGAAGGCCGAGGAGGAGGCCGCCCGCAAGGCCGAGGAAGAGCGCCTGGAGCGTGAGCGCCAGGAGCAGCTCGCCCGGCTGCGCGCCGAGGAGGAGGAGCGCAAGCGGCGCGAGCTGGAGGAGGCGCAGCGGCGCGAGGCCGAACGGCAGGCCGAGGAGGCCCGGCAGCGCGCCGAAGAGGCCGCCCGGCGCGCCGAGGAGGAGCGAGTGCGGCTCCTCGCCGAGGAGAAGGCCCGCGCGGAGGAGGAGGCCCGCCGCAAGGCGGAGGATGAGCGCCGCCGCAGGCAGGCCGAGGAGGAGGCCCGGCTGCGCGCCGAGGCCGAGGCACGGCGGCTGGAGAAGCAGCGCAAGGCCGAGGAGGCGCTGCTGCGCGCCGAGGCGGCCCGGCGGGCGGCCGAGCAGGCCGCTGCCGCTGCGCAGGCCGGCCCGAAGAAGCCGGCGGCGCCGACGGCGGGTTCCGGGACGGCTGCGGCTTCCGCGGTGTCGGCGTCCTCCGGGGCGGCCGGCGTCACTGGGGTCGGTCCGGAGGCGGCGACCGTGCCGACGCCGGTCGTGACGCCGACGAACGCTTCGGGCGGGCCGGTGGACGAGACGGCGGTGCTGCCTCGGGTGCGGATGGACAAGGAGCCGGAGTCGGGGTCGGAGTCCGAGTCGGGGTCTGGGGCGGAGTCGGCGCGGGGCTCGGCCGGCGGGCGGTCGTCCGGAGCGCCTTCGGGGAGGTCCGCGCGGTCGCCTCGGTCCGCTCAGGCGGCGGCGTCCGACGCCGAGGTGACGGCCGAGCTGCCGCAGCCGCCGGCCGGTGGTGCGGGCGCGGCTGATGAGACGGCTGTGCTGCCGCCGGTGCCTCCGGCCGGGGCCGCCGACGAGACGGCCGTGCTGCCTCCGGTGCGGGACGAGGACCCCGCCGCCGAGACGGCCGTGCTGCCGCCCGTGCGCGGAGACAGCCCCGCGGACCGGGTGCCTCCGGGGTACTTCCGCGACGAGTCGACGGCCGCCGGGCCGGACGGCTCCGACGACCGCACGCGCGAGCTGCCGCAGGTCGACGACCAGGGCACCCCGCGTCAGCGCAAGCGTTCTGACTGGGCCGAGGAGACACCGCTGGACGACCTGCCGTCGCTGGCGGACGAACTGCTGGGCCCGCGCGGGGACGACGAGGGATTCGGCGAGAGGTTCGGCGAGGGCCGGGGCCAGGGCCAGGGCGGAAGCGGTGACGACGCGGACGGTTTCGGCGGCCGGGGCAGCGGTCGGGGGCGCGGCCGACGGCGGTGAGGGTTCGCCGGTAGAGGGCCGAGGTTCGTCGTCGTTCGGTTCGGGGCGACGGCGGGGCTCGGCGGGCTGGCGCCAGCGGGATCCGCTCGCCCTGCTCACCGCGCGTCGCGAGCAGAAGCCAGCCGCGAAGGCTTCCGTCGCACGTCAACGGCGTGGCGCGGGGTCGCCGTCCTTGCCGCCGCTCGCCGTTCGGGCCCCGTTGTCAGTGGCTCCCCGCACAATGGAAGCCGCGACGTGGAACGGGAACGTGATCCGCGACGGGACGGATCCGCGCCGCGAACATGATCCGCGGCGCGACTACGCGACGCACCCCGCAGCGCATCCGGCGACGCGGGTCAGGAAGAAAGGCGGCGGGATCGATGGCCGTGTGGGACGACCTCGTCGGGCAGGAGAAGGTGAGCGAGCAGCTCGCCGCCGCCGCCCGGGACGCCGACGCGTTCGTCACCGCGGCCGCCACCGACGCGCCGCCGCCCGAGGCGTCCAAGATGACGCACGCCTGGCTGTTCACCGGCCCGCCCGGTGCGGGCCGCGCCCAGACGGCCCGTGCCTTCGCCGCGGCGCTCCAGTGCGTGAGCCCAGACCGGGCGCTCGGCGGGGTGCCGGGGTGCGGCTTCTGCGACGGCTGCCACACGGCGCTCATCGGCACGCACGCCGACGTCACGACCGTCGCCGCCGTGGGCACGCAGATCCTGGCCGAGGACATGCGCGACACGGTCCGCAAGTCCTTCACCTCGCCGGCGACCGGCCGATGGCAGGTGATCCTCGTCGAGGACGCCGAGCGGCTGAACGAGAAGTCCGCCAACGCCGTCCTGAAGGCGGTCGAGGAGCCCGCGCCCCGCACGGTGTGGCTGCTCTGCGCCCCGTCCCTGGAGGACGTGCTGCCCACCATCCGCTCCCGCTGCCGGCACCTGAACCTGCGCACGCCCTCCGTCGCCGCCGTCGCCGACATGCTCGTACGCCGTGAGGGCATCGAACCGGCCGTCGCCGCGGCGGCCGCCAGTGCCACGCAGGGGCACGTGGACCGGGCCCGCCGCCTGGCCACCGACCCCGCCGCGCGCGAGCGCCGCGCCGCCGTGCTGAAGCTGCCGCTGCGCGTCGAGGACGTCGGCGGCTGCCTCAAGGCCGCGCAGGAACTGGTCGACGCGGCCACCGAGGACGCCAGACAACTCGCCGAGGAGCGGGACGGCAAGGAGACGGAGGAGCTGAAGGCGGCGCTGGGCGCGGTCCAGGGCGGTCGGATGCCGCGCGGCACGGCGGGCGTGATGAAGGATCTGGAGGATCGGCAGAAGCGCCGCAGAACGCGGACGCAGCGCGACAGCCTCGACCTCGCGCTGACCGACCTCACCGCCTTCTACCGCGACGTCCTCGCGCTCCAGCTCGGCTCCCGCATCGCCCTCGCCAACGTGGACGCCGAGGACGCCCTCGAACGGCTCGCCCGCGGCAGCACCCCCGAGTCCACCCTCCGCCGCATCGAAGCCATCGCCGCGTGCAGAGAGGCCCTCGACCGCAATGTGGCTCCGCTGCTGGCGGTGGAGGCGATGACGATGGCTCTGAGAGCGGGCTGAGAGCTGGGTCGAGCGGGGGCCGAGCGCGGGGTGAGACCAGCCGTTGGTTGACTGGCATCACTCGTCCGTGGCGGATTGCACACGGAGCGATTCCTGCCGATCACTCACGGTTAGTCTCGCTGGATGCACACAAGGCGCTCTCCCCGAAGGTCCCGCATCGGCGTCACGCTCGTCTCCCTCGCCGTCCTGCTCGTCCCCGCGTGCTCTTCCGGAGGGGCGGCGACCACCGCCAGCCCGGCCGTGGCGCAGGCGGCGCTGGCCGCGCTGCCGCAGGCGACGCCGTCCGCGCTCGCGCCGTACTACGGGCAGAAGTTGGGCTGGCGCGAGTGCGGTGTCCCCGGCTTCGAGTGCGCCACGCTGAAGGCGCCGCTCGACTACGCCCACCCCGGCGAGGGCGACATCCGTCTCGCCGTCGCCCGCAAGAAGGCGACGGGCCCGGGGAAGCGGCTCGGCTCGCTCCTCGTGAACCCGGGCGGACCGGGCGGCTCCGCCGTCGGCTACCTCCAGCAGTACGCGGGGATCGGCTACCCGGCCGAGGTCCGCGCCCGCTACGACATGGTCGCCGTCGACCCGCGCGGCGTCGCCCGCAGCGAGCCCGTGCGCTGCCTCGACGGACGCGACATGGACGCGTACACGCAGACGGACGTCACACCCGACGACCAGCGGGAGACGGGCCAACTGGTCGCCGCCTACAAGAAGTTCGCGGAGGGCTGCGGCTCCCGGTCGCCCCGGTTGCTGAGGCACCTGTCCACCGTGGAGACGGCCCGCGACATGGACGTCCTGCGCGCGGTCCTGGGGGACCGGAGGCTGACGTACGTGGGGGCGTCGTACGGCACGTTCCTCGGGGCGACGTACGCGGGACTGTTCCCGGACCGGGTCGGGCGGCTCGTCCTGGACGGGGCGATGGACCCCTCGCTGCCCGCCCGGCGGCTGAACCTGGACCAGACGGCCGGGTTCGAGACGGCGTTCCGGTCGTTCGCGAAGGACTGCGTACGCCGGCCCGGCTGTCCGCTGGGCAACGAGGCGGGCGAGGTCGGGACGAACCTCAAGGCCTTCTTCAAGAAGCTCGACGCGCGGCCGATCCCCGCGGGTGACGGGGACGGCCGCCGGCTCGGGGAGTCGCTCGCCACCACCGGCGTGATCGCGGCGATGTACGACGAGAGCACGTGGGAGCGGCTGCGGGAGGCGCTGACCTCGGCGATCGAGAAGCGGGACGGCGCCGGGCTGCTCGCGCTCGCCGACAGCTACTACGAGCGGGACGCCGGGGGCGGCTACGCCAACCTGATGTTCGCCAACGCGGCGGTGAACTGCCTCGACCTGCCGGCCGCCTTCGACGGCCCCGATCAGGTGCGCGAGGCGCTGCCCGCCTTCCGCAAGGCGTCCCCGGTCTTCGGCGAGGGCCTCGCCTGGTCCTCCCTGAACTGCGCGTACTGGCCGGTCGCGCCCACGGGCGAGGCGCGCCGCATCGAGGCGAGGGGCGCGGCCCCGATCGTGGTCGTCGGCACCACCCGGGACCCGGCGACCCCCTACCGCTGGGCCCGCTCACTCTCCCGCCAGCTCTCCTCGGCCCGCCTCCTCACCTACGACGGCGACGGCCACACCGCGTACGGCCGGGGCAGCGTCTGCATCGACGCCACGATCAACGCGTACCTGCTCCGCGGAACCCCGCCGACCAACGGAAAGCGCTGCTCGTAGCCCCTGCGTCACCCCCCTCCGGGGGTGGTTCGGAGCACCCCCGGAAACTGTGTAGACTTACCGACGTTGCTGATCGCACCATGGTGCGGACAGCGCGCCGCCTTAGCTCAGATGGCCAGAGCAACGCACTCGTAATGCGTAGGTCTCGGGTTCGAATCCCGAAGGCGGCTCGGATCAACCCCAGGACTCACTCGCCGTGACCTGGGGTTTTTTCTGTTCGGGGCACGACGTATCACCCGACCGGAGTGCGGTGAGGCTTGCGTGAGCGGAGCTGTCCGGCGCGCTGCTTGTTCTTGGCGGCCTTACGTGCGGCCTCCTCCGCCTCGGTCTTCCGCTGAAGCGGGAGCAGCTTGGCGGTGGCCTCGGCCGCGTTCTTGCCGACCTGCGGCAGGACGCTCTGGTAGGTGTCCCGCGTGATCCCGGTGTCGCTGTGCCCGAGCGGGTCCGACACGATCTTCATGTCGATGCCGGCGGCGAGCATGAGCGTGGCCGCCCCTTGCCGGAGGTCGTGCATCCGGATCGGCGGGAGACCGGAGGCGGCTACGAGGCGCAGGCCGCGGAAGGCGATCAGGTGCCACATCGCGTGCGGCCGGCCCCCAGCGACGAAGTCGAGGAACGCGCCGGTCTGGTCGGGCGTCCAGACCATCACGGGCGAGGGCTTCCAACCCGTCTGCTCCCGCTTGGCGACCCGCGTGTCCGCCCGTACCAGAGCCTTCGGCTGCGCGCGGGATCGAGTTCGACGTGGGCTTGATACGCGCAGGCGGGCAGCCGCACCGGTCACCCGCCGGAACGGGGGCATGGCACCGATCGCCGTCTTCATCACCTTGTGGCGGGCGCGGTAGTCCGTGCCCTTCCTCGGCATGGTGGCCAACTCCTCCACCGGGGCCCGACGCTGGGCGTCCTGCTCCAGAATCTCGCCGTTGCCGTCGGCGACGGCGGTGAACATCTCGCTGAGATGGCTCACGCGGAGTCGGTCCAGCTCGGTGGTGGCCGATGCGAGGCTTCAGATGGAACCGGATATCGGTCCGACACGATTATGGACCGGTCGGTGGTGATCCGCATGCGCCGCCGGGCCGAGGGCGAGAGCGTCAAGCCCTTCCGCTCCCGCCGCGACACCCCGGCCCTTCACGACCTGCGCGACCGGATTGCCGCATGGACACGGCCGCTCCTCGACGAGGCCGTGGACCGGGAACCAGCCATGCCGGTGGAGGTCCGCGCCGCCGACACCTGGAAGCCTCTGGTGATCGTCGCCGACCTTGCCGCCGGACGCCAATCCCACCTCGCCCGCGCGGCGTGCGCGCAGATCGTCACAGCCGAAGCGGCAGTCGAGGAGGACCACCCCAGTTCAGCGCGGATCCTGGCCGCCATCCGGCGGGTCTTCGTCGCCCAGCGACAGGTCGACAGCCTCTCCACGGACAAACGCCTGCACCACCTGCGCCAGCACCTAAAAGGTCCTTGGGCGGAGTGAGGGCGCAACGGGCTGAGCCCGCGTGAGCTCGGCGCGCTGCTGGATGACTTCGACACAAGGCCCGGCAACGTCCGCCTCGTCGACGGCACTCAGCGCCGTACATGCGCAACAAGTTCCTCGACGCGTGGCGCCACTACTGCCCGACCGTCCACACGGTCGCTGTCGGCCTCGGCCTCGCCCGCAGCGAGAGCTGGCACCCGCCCTCACCCCCGGTTGCCGTCCTTGCGGTCCCTGCAGGCGGCGGCCGATCAGACCCTCGCCCCTGTACTCACTGAACTCTCGCCCTGCCGAACCGACGAGACCGCCCGGCGCACGCTTGCTCACGACGTACGGGCGGCTCTTCTGACGACGCGGTCCGCATGGTCCCCGACACCGGCTGGTCCGCCCTCGCGGCACTTCTCTCCGACAGCGAAGCACGCGGCCACTAACCGCACCAGCTCCTGACGGAAGCAGCGGCCCAACGCGAACTCACCACGGTCTGCCGACCGGCCCGCGTCCTCCTCACTCGTATGCAGCACACCGGCCGCAACCCTGCCCCCAACCGGCGAGCTGGAGCGGCCCGCCTATGGAGCACCACCGCGCAGGGAGTGGGCCGATTTCTGTACGTTGCCCCAGCCGTCAACCGCCCCCGTGTGCCTGCCCAACCAGCCGCGCCGGTGAGCCCTACCCGACGCGGGTGACACCAGGGACGAACAGCATCGACGACCGCGCCGCCAGCGGGTGTGAAGACAAGAGAGCGGGGGCGTGCGTCGAACACACGTCCCCACTCTGTCCGGCAGGTCAGCTCTGTGCGCGGGCCCTGAGCCACCGCTCGGCAACCGGTGCGCTCAGCGTGTAGAAGAACTCCGACTTCAGCCCCGGCTCGTCGGTGAGCGCCTCCGCCCACGTCATGGGCCAGTTACGGCGCTTGTAGTGCTTGCGTACGGCGCGGGTGAATGCCGAGAGGTTGCCTTGCAGGCTCTTCTTCTCGATGTCCAGGTGGCGAGCGATCGAGGTGTAGCTCACCCGGGTGTCGGGCTGCTTTGCCAGAAGGTCCAGCACACGGACGACCGCCTGGACCGAACTCAACGGTTCGATCGCCAGCCGACGGAAGTCCTCCACAGTCCACTCCACCACCGGAAGCGATTCGCCGTCCGAGGAGTCAGCCGTCGAGTTCGCCGGCGGGTCCACCGGCGGAATCCCGGAGACGGGGGGAGTAGCAGCTGTGGTTCCAGCCAGCTCGGCGAGATAGGCGTACACCTGCGTGACGTACTGGCTCGGCACTGGCACCGAGACGAACTGAGTCTGTGGTTCCTGCGTCATGAACTCTCCCCGAAGGTGCGCGATGCCAGCGTGTTTGTATGGCGGCAGAACTGACTCTGACACAAGCTTAGTTGCCGTGTCTAGCGGTTAGTTCTAGTTACTTCGCAGACTGTCTGTCGGTGAGTTGGTAAAACTGTCGGATGCTACCTATCGAGTCGGCTCGGCGGGACCTCATGGTGTCCGTACAGCAGCGGCAAGCTGATGCAGGTGATCAGCACGTTCTACCGGGGCGTGCGATCAACTCCCCTGACATCGCTAGCAATGTCGGCTGTGCCCAGTTCCACGGAGTCTCTCGGCGCCCTCAGCGCGGGATAGCGTCTCTATGAGGTCGACGAAGAGGACGCCCGCAACTATGCCGGTACCCCCGAACCCACTGTCCCGCGCGGACTCATCCTGGACTTCGCAGGGGTGTTGACCGGCGATCCCCGGCCGACCCACCGCCTGTGGGTCGCATCCGAGGGGCTGCAGGCGGAGGCGTGGCGCGCCACCCTCAACGACACCGCCGACAGGCGACGTCTGCACGCGGCGCTGGAGATCCGATAGCTCGGCCGTACGGGCCGACTGGGGAAGGTTCACGAAGCCGCCGCCCCGCACGTCTTGAAGGCGGCTCATTGGAGGCCCAGGTCATGTCGCATTTGACCTGGGCCTTTCTGTTCCCGTGAACTACCCGCGCCCAGGGTACGCGCGCGTGTCCCCCGGGCCGTGTGGGGTCAGGTGGTGGGGATCTGGACTGTGTCGATGATGTACACGGTGGCGTTGGCGGTTTTGATGTTGGCGCAGGTGATCTTGGCGGAGTCGTTGACGGTGTAGGAGTCGCCCGTGCCGGAGGTCTTCAGTGTTGACTTCTCCAGGGTGTCGAAGGAGCCGTTCTTCAGGTCCGTCGGGGTCAGCTTCTGGCCTACGACGTGGTACGTGAGGATCTTGGTCAGCTGTGCCTTGTCGTTCAGGACCTTGTCCAGGGTGGCCTTGGGGATCTTCGCGAAGGCTTCGTCGGTCGGTGCGAACACGGTGATGTTCTGGGCGTTGTCGAGGGTGTCGACCAGGCCGGCCTTCTGAACGGCCGTGACCAGCGTGGACAGGGCGGGGTTGTTGGAGGCCGCGGTGGCCATAGGTTCCTTCGCCATGCCGTCGAAGGAACCCGCGCCGTCCTGGGGGACCGTCGAACAGGCCGGGCCGAAGGGCTGGTCGGACGTCGAGGCGTCGGAGCCGCTCATTTCGTTGTCGGAGCCGCCCATCCCGTTGTTCGAGGCGGACGCCTTTGTGGAGGAGTCGGTCGACGACGCCGAGTCTGCCCCGCTGTCGTCGGAACAGGCGCTCAGTGTCAGGGGTAGTACGGCTGCCGCGGCGAGGATCACGGCCTTGCGGCGGATACGGGTGTTCATGCGGTTCATGGGGTTCTCCGGTTTGTTTGTTGGGGTGACGTGCCGGCATGGGGGAGGGGGCTAATCGACGGTCACCACTACGGAGTGGTGTCCGGCCGCGCCGTCGGGTGCGGTTCGGGTGCGGTTTTCGGGCTGTGGCCGGCCGGTGCGGTCGGTGGCTCGGACGGTGAGGGTGTGGCCGCCCTTGGTGGCCTGCCAGGGGAAGGACCACTGGCGCCAGGTGTCGCGCGTGTCCTCGGCTGCGAGCCTGGCCTCCTGCCAGGGGCCGTCGTCGACGCGGACCTCGACCTTCTCGATGCCGCGGTGCTGGGCCCAGGCGACCCCGGCGACCATGACCGTGCCGGCCCTCGGGCGGGCGAACGGCTTCGGGGTGTCGATCCGCGACTGGGTCTTGATCGGCGCCCTGCGCGCCCACCCGCGCTTGATCCAGTAGGGGTCGTAGGAGGCGAAGGTGGTGAGTTCGAGGTCCTCGATCCACTTGCACGCGGAGACGTAGCCGTAGAGGCCCGGCACGACCATCCGGACGGGGAAGCCGTGGGCGAAGGGGAGCGGTTCTCCGTTCATGCCCAGGGCGAGGAGGGCGTCCCGGCCGTCCATCACCTCCTCCACCGGGGTGCCGATCGTCATGCCGTCGACCGAGCGGGCGACCAGTTGGTCGGCCGGCCCGCCTTGAAAGGGCGGCCGTACGCCGCACTCGGCGAGCAGTTCGGAGAGGCGTACGCCGATCCAGCGCGCGTTGCCGACGTACGGGCCGCCGACCTCGTTCGAGACGCAGGTCAAGGTGATGTCGCGCTCGATCGGCTCGCGTTGGAGGAGATCGTCGTAGGTGAGGGTGAGGGGCGGCTTACGCCCTCGCCGTGGATGCGCAGCCGCCATCTCGTCGCGTCCACCTTGGGCACCACGAGGGCGGTGTCGACGCGGTAGAAGGCGCTGTTCGGCCTTGCGGGAGGAGACCGCGTCCCGTCCGCTCGAGACGTTCAGGCTCCGGCCCAGCGCGCCGGCTCCCGCGGACGCGGCGGCGGCAGCCGTCGCGGCGATCACGAAACCACGGCGATCCCAACCCGGACGGAGTCGCGGACCGGATGGCGGGTCGGCGAGCGGGCCGGCTAGTGGATCGGCTTCCGGGTCGGCCTTCGGGGCGGGCTCCGGGTCGGGAGTCGGGGCAGTCTTCGGGGCGGGCTCCGGGGTGGTCGTCGTCCGTGCCGGTCCCCGGGGAGTCAGGCGGCCGGCCAAGGTGTGGAGCAGTGCGGCTCCTGCGATCGCGCCCGTCACGGACGGTGCGGCGTCGGAGAGGCCGTGTGCGTCCGGTCGGCCGGTGGCCGCTAGTGCTCCCACGGCTCCGAACAGCAGTACGCCGGCGGAAGCCGTGCGCCGGAATCGTAGTGCCGAAATTCCCAGAGCGAGGGCGCATAGCGCCAGCGCGGAAAGGACTCCCAGTTGGAGAACCAGCTTGTCGTCCGTGCCGAATTTAGGATCGCCCAGTCCTTCACCGCGGCGGGTGTGCGGTCGATGGTCGCGCCGCCCACCGCTACGACGGGGCTGGACTGCGGCCTCACCTGCGTCGACACCAGCTCGGCCGTGGCGAGCGCGGCGAAGGCCGCCAGTGCGCCGCTGAGCGCGCCCAGCATCGGCCGTGTCCGGCCGGGGCCGTTCCGCGGTTTCCCCTTTTCGTCCCTCACGGGGAGAATCCGGGCCCGGGGGGTCCTTGGATTGGTCGGATACCGGATTGGGTGAATCTTTTCTCCGGACCAATCCGCATCCGTATCTGCTACGGATATGAGGAGTCATGTTTTCTTATGTGGCGTCATGGGCTGATGGGGATGATGCCGAGCGGCTCGGTGGTGGGGCGGGCGGATCCGCCGGCCGGTTCGACGGTGATGCCGACCGCGATCGTTTTGCCGAGGGGGCGCTCCAGGACGAGGGCGGGGCGGCCGCCGGCGCCCGGGAGGAGGCCGGCCGGGCTCAGGCGGCCCGAGGGGGCCGCGAACCACAGCTCGTAGACCTTGCCGTCGTCGAGCGTCGGCAGGTCCGTGGCCACGAAGGCGGCCCGGTTCTCGTCGTGGGAGACGACGACCGCCGCCGAGACCCCTCCCGTGAGGCCCCCGGCGTGCACGGCGGCGTCCGGTGCGGTCAGCACGTGGGTCAGCGCGTGCTGACCGCTCTGGAGGGTCGTCGCCTGGGCGCGGGCGTCGTCGGCCCGGGTGTACTGCCAGGCGGCGAAGCCGCCGAACGCGGCGGCGGCGGCGAGGCTCGCGGCCAGTGCCCAGGAGGGGACTCGTCCGCGCCACCGTCGGCCGGGCAGGCGGTGGGTGCCTGTCTCCTGCGGGGTGCGGTCGATCTCGTGCAGGACGCGGTCGAGCAGACCGGTCGGCGGGGCGGCCGTCTCCGTGCCGGTGAGGGGGAGGCGGGCCGCCGCCTCGGTCAGCTCGGCCACCTCGCGCCGGCAGGCGTCGCACGCGCTCAGATGTCCTTCGTAGGCGGCCTCGTCGTTCGGGGGAGAGTGATCCTGCGTGCCACCTCGGGGGCGTGACGGCTGCGGGCCGGCCGGACGCGGTGACTGGCACGGGTGGAACGAACGGGGGACGTGACGACGGTGGTCATGACCGCTCCTGGAGGTACGGAGTGACGCGGCTTCACCAGGGATTCGAAGCCGCCACGGCCATGGATCGACCCGGTTCAGCGCACCGGGAAGCCGAAGGAGCAGCCCTGCTCCTTCAGCCAGGGGAGGATGCGGCGCAGGGCCTCGACGGTCTGGGAGCGGTCGCCGCCCGCGTCGTGGAAGAGGAGCGTCGGCCCGTTGTGCAACTGCCGCTGCACGGTGGCGACGATGGCGTCCGCGCCCCCGCGCTCGAAATCCTTGGAGTCCACGTTCCAGCCCAGCGGGCGCATGCCCCGGGAGGCCGCGAGCGCGCGGCTGGCCGGAGTGAAGGCCCCGCCGGGCGCCCGGTAGTACATCGGCCGTACGCCCCCGGAGGCCTCGGTGATCATGCGTTCGGCGTCGAGTATCTGCTGCGACTGGTAGGCCTCGGACTTCTTGTCCATCGCGGTGTCGTGCGAGACGGAGTGGTCGCACAGCCGGTGCCCGGCCGCGACCACCTGCTTCACGAGGTCGGGGTGGGCCTTCGCCTGCGTCCCCACCATGCAGAACGTGGCCTTCACCCCGTGCTCCCGCAGCAGGTCGAGCATGGGCGGCGTCCACACGGGGTCGGGACCGTCGTCGATGGTGATGTTGACGCCGCGCGGGCCCTTGTCGGAGGCGTGCACGATGGTCGCCGCGACCGGCCTGACCTCGTTGCTCGGCTCGGCCGACGCGGTCGTCTTCGGGGTGGCGGTGTCCGTGCCGCCGGCCTGCGCGGTCCACACCGACGCGCCGGTGGCGAGCACCGTCACCCCGAGCGCCGCCCCGATCAGCTTGCCGTACCAGTTCCGCCTGCCGCCGTGCCGTGCCATGCCCGCCCCGCCTTCGCCAAGTCCCTCGTCGCTCGCGGTCGTTCGCGACCAACTGGCAGGACGAGGAGCCGTTGCGAGGGGATGCGTCCGTTACCGATCACGGACAATCTCGGGGGAGTTCACGGACACTGGGCCGACGGCGGCCGGGCAGGGGCCGAGGGGCCATGTGCCCGAGGGGGCCGTATTGACGGCGACTTGACAGCCTCTGGGGCTCGCGGTCGACTGCCCGGCGCGGGCGGGCTTAGCGTCGAGGGGTGATGACGGCTGAAGCTATGAGACTTCTCAAAGAGCTTGCCGCCGAGGGGGTTTCGCCCTGGTGGGCGGCAGGTCCGTGGGAGCAGCCACCGGTGCTCGACGCCGTGTCGTGCGGGTTCCGCGGGATCCGGATGCCGTTCGGAGCGCCGAACGGCGTGGTCCGGGCGGCGTGCGACTCACTGCGGGAGAGCGGCGGCTTCGTGGCCTTCGCCGCGGCGGCTTTCGACGGCGGGGACGATCCGGCCGCCTGGGTGGCGGCGGCGCGCGTGCTGCGCAGCGGCGTGGACCGGCCGAACCTGCTCGTCGGGGTGCCGGCGAACCGGGCCGGGATCGACGCCGTGACCGGATGCCTCGCCGAGGGCATCGGCGTCGAGTCCACCTGCGTGTTCTCCGTACGGCAGTACCGTGCCGTGCTGGACGCCCAGCGCACGGGCCTGGAGCTGGCCCGGGCGCGCGGCGTGGACCTGGCCGCCCTGGGCGCGGCCACGTCCTGCGACCTGGGGGCGCTCGACGCGGAGGTGAACGCCCGCCTGGACCGGCTCTCCGACGGTGCGGCGAGCGGGCTGCGCGACACGGCGGGGCTGGCCACCGCCCGCCTCCTGTACCGGACGCGGGAGATGACGCTGGCCTGCGAGCGTTGGCAGAGCCTGCGCGAGTGCGGCGCCCGTCCGCCGATGCTGCTGTGGTCGCAGACGCGGCCCGAGCAGGTGCCGTCCCTGGTCAGCTGGAACACCGCGCATGTGCTGACGGTGGAGACGGCGGAGGCGGCGGCCCGCGGGCACGGGCTTCAGGGCGACACGCTGATGGGACGGCACGAGCAGGCCACGCGCGCGCTGCGCCTGCTCGCGGAGCGGGACGTGGACGCCGAGGCCGTCGGGGAGGAACTGCTGCGGGCCCGATTCGGCTGACGGCGTCGGCGGGCCCGCGGTGTCGGAGTCACCGGGGGAGGGGACATCGGGGAAGGGGGCCTCGGGGAAGGGGGCCTCGGGGAAGGGGCCCTCGGTGCCGGGGGCGCGGGGTCACCGGGTGGCCGCCGGCACCTGGGCCGGCAGCTCCGGGAACCCGGCGCCGGTCAGCGCGAGCAGCGGGGCCGCCTTGACGACGGTCTCCTCGAACTCCGCCGCCGGATCCGACAGCGCGACGATCGCGCCGCCCACCCCGTAGCGCAGCCGGCCGGGGGTGACGACGGCGGTGCGGATGACGACGCTGAAGTCGGCCGCGCCGGACAGGGACAGGTAGCCGATGGCGCCGGAGTACACCCCGCGCGGGCCGTTCTCCAGGCGGTCGATGATCTCCAGGGTCCGCAGTTTGGGCGCGCCGGTCATCGATCCCGGCGGGAAGGCCGCGCGCAGGCAGCTCACGGGGCTGCTGTCGCGGCGCAGCCGGGCGGTCACCGTGCTGACGAGCTGGTGCACGGTGGCGTAGCTCTCGACGGCGAAGACCGGGTCGGCGCGCACGGTGCCGGGTTCGGCGCAGCGGCCGAGGTCGTTGCGGACCAGGTCGACGATCATCAGGTTCTCGGCGCGGTCCTTCTCGTTGGTGCGCAGGTCGGCGGCGAGGGCGGCGTCCTCCGCCGGGGTGGAGCCGCGGGGGCGGGTGCCCTTGATGGGCTTGGACTCGACGATCCCGTCGGCCGAGATCCGCAGGAAGCGCTCGGGGGACGTGGAGAGCACGGACAGCTCGCCGAAGCGGAGCAGGGCACCGAACGGGGCGGGGCTGGTGTGCCGCAGGAAGCGGTACCCCTGCCAGGGGTCCAGGTCGCCGCGCACCTCGGCCATGTTGGTGAGGCAGATCTCGTAGCTCTCCCCGGCGGCGATCTCCTCCTGGCACTCGTCGATGAGGCCGAGGTAGGCCGGGCGGTCGTGGCGCAGCCGCAACTCGCCCAAGGCGGCGGGCGGTTCGGGCGGCAGGGCCGCGGGGGCGCCCGTGAGTCCGGCGAGCCGTCGCGCGGTGCGGTCGAGCCAGTCGCGCGCGGAGTGCGTCGCGTCGGCCTCGGCGAGGGCCAGCAGATGGGTGGTGCCCGTGTGGTGGTCGAGGACGAGGGCCCGGTCCGCGAAGACCATCACGGCGTCGGGCTCCTCGGCGTGACCGCCCGCCCGGCTGCCCGCCCCGCTGTCGGCTCGGCTGCCGGTGCGACCGCCGCACTCGGCCTTGAGTCCGTAGCCGAGGTAGCCGGTCCAGCCGAGGGCGAAGTCGCAGGGGAGCGAGGGGACTTCGACGTCGAGGGAGGCGAGGTCCTGGTCGAGCCATTCGAGGAACGGCCCCTCGACGGTCTCCTCGGACGTCGCCGACCGCACGGTGACGGTGCGGGTGGCGACATCGGCCGTCGCCACCCGGGCCAGCGGCCCCGAGGCGTCGCCCATGACCGAGAACCGGTTCCGTTCGTCGCGCCGGCTGCTGTCCAGCCAGAACGCGTGGTCGCCACCGGAGAAGAGCCGCTCGAAGAGGGTCTCGTCGTCGCAGGGGGTGGGGACTTGGGCGGTGAGGACCCGCAGCGACGGGGTGCGGGGAGCAGGCCGGGCGACGGAGGTGCCCGGAGTGGCAGTCGAGAAGTCCGGAGTGGCAGTTGAGAGGCCCGGGGCGGCAGTTGAGAGGCCTGGGGTGGCGGTGACCGCCGAGGTGACTGCGGCAGCCGGACGGGCGGCAGCCGTCGCGGCCGGTCCGACGTACAACCTCTCCTCGGCGCGGCCCACCCCCGAGCGGGCCAGTTCGTAGAAGTTGGCCAGCAGTTCGTCGCCGTACTCGGAGCAGATCGACTCCGGGTGGAACTGCACGCCCCACTGCGGTCGCGTCCGGTGCCGCAGGCCCATGACCACGCCGTCCGGCGTCCAGGCCGTGACCTCCAGGTCCTCCGGGAGGCCGGTCACGGCGAGTGAGTGGTAGCGCACCGCCTCGAACGGTGACGGCAGCCCGGTGAAGAGGCCGTCGCCCTCGTGCAGCACGGGCGAGGTCTGTCCGTGCCGGGGCTGCGGGGCGCGGCCGACGCGTGCCCCGTGCGCCAGCCCGATGCCCTGGTGGCCGAGGCAGATGCCGAGCAGCGGAAGGGCGGTGCGCTCGACGATCTCCCGGCAGATGCCGAAGTCCGCGGCGCGCACGGGATTTCCCGGTCCCGGCGAGACGACGACGCTGTCGAAGTCCGCCAGCAGCGCGGGACGCCAGTCCGGGTCGTCGTTGCGGACGACCGTCGGCATCTCGCCGGTGACGCGCGCGATCTGGTGAACGAGGTTGTAGGTGAACGAGTCGTAGTTGTCGACGAGCAGTGTGCGCATGACGGCTGGTCTCTCCTCGCCAGAACGGGCCGGTCAGTCGGTGGTCAGGATCTGGAGGAGGAGGTGCTCGACGAGGTCGTCGCCGTACTCCCCCTCCCGGACCGGGCAGCTGCCCAGCAGGCGCAGCTCGCGGCCGGTCTCGGCGGCTATGCGCTTCAGGTACGGGTAGTCGCCCCGGCTGCTGAAGTGCAGCAGGGCCCGCCCGCCGGGCGCCGTCCGGTGCGGCGCCTGCTCCAGGTAGCGGCGGTGCGACTGGTATCCGGCGTCGACGTAGGCGCGCTCGTGGTCCGACTCGTACTGGTAGTGGTCGGGGCCCAGCACGTAGTTGGAGCTCCAGAAGACGGTGTCGAAGCGCTCGTCGTCGCCGAGTCCGGCGAACAGGTCGCCGTGCACGGTTCTGACCCGGTCCGTCACGTCGTGGCGGCGGGCGTTGACGGCCGCGTTGCGCACCGCCCGGGAGTTGATGTCCGAGGCGACGACCGGGCCGTGGCCGGCCAGAGCGGCGGTCACCGCGATGACGCCCGTGCCGCACCCGATCTCCAGGAACGATCCCCGGTGCGCCCGGTCGTCACCGGGCGCGGTGGATCCCGCGAGGTCGGTGGATCCGGCGAGGTCGGTGGATCCGGTGAGATCGGCCGGCCCGGTGAGATCGGTCGGCCCGGTGAGCCCGAGGAAGTCCAGGGCGACGGCGGTCGACGGCGAGTACACCGGCGCGAACACCTCGTCGAGCAGATCCCACTCCCGCCCGGCCAGGCGGAAGACGGAGGGCCGGTCCGCACGGCCGAGGGACTGCCGGCTGCGTTCCAGCGAACGCCGGTAGTCCTGCACCCTTGTGGTGTCCCGCACTTGCGATGTGTCCGACATGAGTCCCCACCTGTTCCGGTCGGCTGGGCGGCGTCGCACTGCGCGATGCCCGTGGTGCCGAGCGTGACGGGTGGTCAGGAGGTGAAGGAAGGTGCTCCGACGACAGCACTTGGTCGCCGGGGAGGTGATCGCGTCACAGTCAAGGGTGCTGAACTGGCCTTATACCGCGTCTCGAGCGGGAACTTGTTGACCAGTGGGAAAAATTGGATTTAGCTTTCCATCGATCTTGCACATTTGCTCGGGGGGAGCCGCAGGGTGCCGACCGGTGGAGGACCGCTCGAGGAATACGCGCTCGCCATGCTCGAACTCCTGGCGAGAGAGGCGCCCGTCGAGCACTTCGAGGAACTGGTCCGGCAGGCGGCCGAGGGCGGCGCCTCCGAGGCCGATCTGGCGGGGGTCGTCGCGGCCAAGAACCGCTCCCTGGAAGTCAGACAGCTGTTCGCCCGCCGCCAGCAGCGCGAGGCCGGGCTGTCCGCGCTGGTCGACACCGCCCGCGACCTGACCCAGCCGTACACCCTGGACAGCCTGCTGGCCGTGATCACCCGCAGGGCCCGGCTGCTGATGGGCCTGGACATGTCGTGGGTGAGCCTCCCCGGCGACGACGGAACGTCCTGCGTCCGGGCCGCGGACGGCCACGCCTCGGCGATCACCGTCGGGTTCAAGGTGCCGAGCGGCGGCGGCGTCGGACGGCACGCCCAGCAGCGGTCCGCGCCCTTCTGGACGTCCGACTACATGCGGGACGAGACCTTCGTCCACAACGAGGCCATCGACCATGTGGTGCGCTCCGAGGGGCTGCGGGCCATCATGGCCGTCCCGCTGCGCCACGAGCACTCGACGCTGGGCGTGCTCTACGTCGCGGACCGCAACATCCGTCACTTCCTGCCCCACGAGATCTCGCTGATGACCTCGCTGGCCGATCTCGCGGCCGTCGCCATCGAACGGACCCGGCTGCTGGAGCGGACCCGGACCGAGGTCGCGGAGCTGACCGGCGACGTCTCGCAGGCCATGGACTCCTCCGCCAGCGCGCGCAGGCTGCACAGCGTCCACCGGAGCCTGATCGACCTGGCGCTCGGCGGCGATGAGCTGACCGCCCTGGTGGAGCGGGCGGCGGCGGAACTGCGCGGAGCGCTGCTGGTGCGCGACACCGTCAGCAAGGATCTCGCGCACACGGAGGACTTCCCCGCCGTTTTTTCGGGCACCGGTTCAACCCGCGTAGACAGCGCTCTCACAGGCCGCGATCTCACAGACAGCGCGGTGATCGACGGCGCTCTCGTCGACCGGATCTGCCTGGACGCGCAGGCCGCCGGCGGGCTCGTGCAGATCGACGACGGCGCGGGCGGTCTGCTGTCGGCGTGCCCGGTCACCGGCGGTACGGAGAGTCTGGGCACCCTGGTGCTGAGCGGCGAGCGGGCCCCCTCCGAGGAACAGGACCAGTTACTCGGCCTCGTCGCCCAGGCCGTCGCCGTCCAACTGCTGATGCAGCGCAGCACGGCGGTGGCCGAAGGCCAGGTCAGGGACGAGCTGTTGCACGATCTGCTCCATGTCTCCCAGCTGCCGCCGGGGCAGCTCGCGGCCCGGGGCCGTCGGCTCGCGGTGGACCTCGGCGAGCCGCACGTCATCGTCGTCGTCCGGCCGGAAGGCGGTTCGCAGAGCCGGGCCAACGCCTGGGCGGCGTCGTACGCGCACCGGCTGTCGGGGCTGAAGTACGTCGACGGCGGCCATATCGTGCTCCTGCTGCCGGGCGAGGATCCGGCCGGGTCCGCCCGCGCGGTGCAACGGGAGCTGTCCGCCGTGCTCGGGCACCCGGTGACCGGGGGCGCGGCGGGGCCGTCCGGCGCGCCGGACGACGTCCGGCACGTCTACCGGGAGGCCCAGCGGTGCCTGGACGCGCTCACCGTGCTGGACGGCACGGGCGGCACGGCGTCGCCGAGGGAACTCGGCTTCCTGGGGCTGTTGTTGTCCGAGAGGCAGGACGTCACGCGGTTCGTCGGCTCGGCGATCGGGCCGGTGCTGGACTACGACCGCCAGCAGTCGACGGAGCTGCTGCGGACCCTGGAGTCGTACTTCGCCTCCGGCAGCAGTCCCACGAGGGCGGCGGAGCTGCTGCACGTCCACCCGAACACCGTCTCGCGGCGGCTGGAGCGGATCACCGATCTGCTCGGCCCGCACTGGCAGGAGCCCGCTCAGGCCCTCGAAGTGCAACTGGCGCTCCGGCTGCACCGCACCCGGCACCTCCTGGCGGACGCCGACGGTGACGGTCATAGCAGCGGCGGCGGCAGCGGCAGCGGCGGCGGAAGTGGCGGCAGCGGCGGCGGCGGTGGCAGACGACCGCCCGGTCAGGCGCTGCGGGCCTCCTGGACGTCGAACACGCCGTAGTCCGCGTCGGCGAGCGCCCGCGCGGCGTAGGCGACCGAGGCCAGCGTGGTGTGCCGGTGCCAGCCCCTGAACGACCGGCCCACGAAGTCCCGCAGCCCGGCCTGCTGACCCGCCGTGGCGCAGTCCCGGGTCACCCGCCGGGCGAGCTTGGTCAGCCGCAGCAGGGCCGGCACCGGCGTGCGGTCCAGGTCGGTCAGCCAGAACTCAGTCGGCGGCCGGCGGGGATCGCTCCACTCGCCGATCAGCAGCCCCGGCCGCCCGTCGTCCCCGCCGGCCCGGGGCAGGGTCACCGGGACGCCCACCACCAGCGAACTCCGTACGAGCGTGGGGCCGTCCAGCGGATCGGCCCACCGTACGGGCCGGCGCAGCGCCCTGACCGAGTCGGCGACGCGCCCCGCGCTCAGCGGTCCCGCGCCGAAGCCGGGCAGCGACGGCTCGCGCACGGTCACGGCGGTGGCGCCGGAGACCCTCACCAGCAGCGGCACCCCGGCCTCCTGGTACCGCCGTGTCGTCGCGGCCAGGTCCGGGCCCGCCGCCCCCAGCACCACGGGCCGGCGCGGAACGCGCCACTTGAGCGTGGACCGCACGACCGCCGCCGCGCACTCCTCGGGCGTCTCCTCGACCACGCCGTCGGGGATCTCGGCCCGCCGTCGCCGTTCCGGGTCGCGGATCCAGCCGCCCGGCAGGTGCAGCCGCCAGTTGACGGGGGCGCTCGCCTGCTCGGAGGCGAACCACAGGCCGAACGCCTGCTGCCCGTTGTCCGGCCGGCCGGGGCGCGGCACCAGGTGGCGGCCGACGCCCACCGAGTGCTCGCCGACCTTGGGGATCGCCATCGGCTGGACCACCCAGGCCGACGGCGGCATGGCGTCCTGGAGGTGGCGGGCCAGCTCCTCCCGCATCGGCGACCAGGACCAGGTGGAGGAGGCGATGAGGTGGTGCAGGCTCTGCTCGGCGGCCCCGCCGCCGACGGCGGAGGCGATCCGGCGCACCGACTTGCGGCCGTCGGCGGCGAGCAGCCCGCGCACGTACTGCTCGGCCCACCAGCGCTGGTCCTTCCGGCGCAGCGCCCGGGGGAACAGGGCGGCGGACAGCTCCGCGACGATGTCCGCCGGCGGGTGGACGGCCGCCCACCCGGGGTCCGTCCAGGGTCCGCTGAAGACGGCTCTGCTCATGGTCACGCCTGCCTCTCGCCCGCTGACTCCTGACGCCTCCCACACTGCCGAGTCGCCCGGCCGCCCGAGGAGGTGTCGCGGGAACCCTGTCGGGCCGCCGCGGTGGTGGCCGGACCACCACCGGCGCCCTCGAACACCGGCCGTCCGGGCCCGAGCCGACTCCGCGGCGGTGGTCCGGCCACCACCGCCGGGCGGGGTCCTCCCCTTCATCAAGGGGCGACCTGACGGACTTTCCCGGACCTGATGAGGATCCGGGGCAGCGCTTGAGGCGCCCCCGGCCCGCTCCACACAGTGAGTGCCGTGATCAGCGCTCGGCACCGGGCCCCGAACAGCGGGGCGCCCGCATCGAGCCGAGTCCTCGTCCCACTGTCCGGGGGTAGTCCATGCCGTCACCGCACCTCGCCGACGCCGTCGGCGCGCACCGAGAGAAACACCCCGACCGGGTGGCACTGTCCTGCTGCCACCGGAGCGTCACCTACCAGCAACTGGACGACCTCACGCGGACGTTCGCCGGCCGGCTGGAGCGGCTGGGCATCGCCCCGGGCACCACCGTCTGCGTTCCGGCGCACAAGACGCCGGAGACCGTCGCCCTGCTCCTGGCCGTGTTCCGCGAGGGGCTGGTCGCCCTCGTCCCCTCGCCCGACCTCGGGGCCGAGGCGCGAGTCCGGCTGAGCCGGCGGGCGCGTGCCTCCTACCTGCTCGTCGCGGACGAACAGGGCGTCCTGTCGGCCGAGCCGACAGCGCCGGACGAGTCCGAGGCGGCGGGGTTCGCGCCTCCCGACCCGGCCCGCACCCGGCTGCTGCTCACCACGTCCGGCTCCACCGGAACCCCGAAGATCGTGCCCGTCCCCGTCGACGGCTTCACCGCGTTCGCCGACTGGGCCGCCGACGCCTTCCAGCTCACCGGCGACGACGTCGCCCTCTCCTACGCCCCCCTCAACTTCGACCTGGCGCTGCTCGACGTATGGACGTTCCTGCGGCTCGGCGCGCATGTCGTCCTGGTCGGCAAGGAGCATGCCGCGGACGCCCGGCATCTGCGGGAGCTGGTGGCCGGGCGGGGCGTCAGCTTCGTCCAGGGCGTTCCCCTGCTCCACCGGCTGCTCGCCCGGGACGCCGGCGGGGTGTACCCCGCGGTCCGTCAGGCCGTCCTCACCGGCGAGGCGATGCCCGCCGACCTGCTGCCCCCGGTGTTCGCCGCGTACCCCGGGGCGAGGCTGCACAACGTGTTCGGCTGCACCGAGACCAACGACTCGTTCATGCACGAGGTCTCCCGCACCGAGGCGCCCGAACGGCTGCCGATCGGCCGCCCCCTGCCCGGGGTGCGCGCGCTGGTCGCCGGCGCCGACGGAACGCCGCTGGACGGCGCGGGCGGCGGCGAGCTGCTGGTGTCGACGCCGTTCCAGACCGACGGCTATCTCCAACGGTCCCTGAACGAGAGGGCGTTCACCGATATCGACGGCCGTACCTACTACCGGACCGGCGACCTCGTCACCCGGTCCCCGGACGGTCTGGTCCACCTCCAGGGGCGCGCCGACTGGCAGGTCAAGGTGCGCGGCATCCGCACGAACCTCCAGGAGGTGGAGGCCGTCATCGCCGGCCACCCCGACGTGGCCGAGGCGGTCGTCGTGGCGCTGCCCGACGACCGGGCCGGGGTCCGGCTGCACGCCAGGGTGACCCGGCGTCCCGCCGCCGCGCTGACCGGACTCGGCCTGCGCAGCCACGCCGGCGCGCGGCTGCCACGGCACGCCATCCCCTCGTCCGTCCACATCACCGACCAGCCGCTGCCCCGCACGTCCACGGGCAAGCCCGACCGCGACCGGATCCGCACCGACCGCATCAAGGAGACAACGACCGTATGACCGCCCAAGAGACAGCCGACGAGATCCGCGGCTTCATCGCCGCCGAGTTCCTCGCGGGTGAGGACGCCTCGGACCTCACCGACGACTTCGACATCGTCGCCTCCGGAGTGATCGACAGCCTCGGCCTGGTCCGGCTGGTCTCGCACATCGCGACCGCCTACTCGGTGCCGATGGACGGCCTCACGATCAAGCCGGACGACTTCCGCACCATCGCCGCGATCACCGAACTGATCGGCGCCCACTCCGAGTCCGTCGCGGCCTGAGGGCCGGACCCCGCCGCACGCGTCCTCATCTCCACCCCCACACCCGCACCTGTCTTTCCCTCCCTTCCCACCATTTGAGGAGTACTCCTGTGTTCACCCGCAGCGTCGACGACGTCGTCCCCGTCGAGTGGGGCAACGGCACCAGCCACCGGCTCCTGGTCGAGGCCGACCGGATGGGCTTCGCCTTCGCCGTGACCCTGGTGCGCCGGGGCACGACCAGCGCCCTCCAGTACCGCGACCACCTGGAGGCCTGCTTCTGCGTCGAGGGCTCCGGCGAGGTCGTCGAGAAGGACGGCACCCGGCACAAGATCATGCCCGGCACGATCTACGTCCTCGACCAGCACGACCCGCACTACCTCATCGCCTCCGACTACGAGGACCTGCACCTGGTCTCGGTCTTCAACCCGCCGATCGTCGGCAACGAGCGGCACACCCTGTCCGAGGACGGCTTCTCCCAGTACTGACCGGCGCCGGCCCCGCTTCGAGGAGTACAGCCATGTCCGACCAGCCACCGCAGCTCGACCTCCTGCATCTGACGACCCCCTGGGCCGAGCGGCTCAACGCCGACCTCGAGGAACTGGACGGCAGGGCCGAGTTCTCCCGGCGCAAGTGGTCGGCCGTCCAGGAGTCCGGGATCCTGCGGACCCCCTTCGATCCCGTCCACGGCGGGCACGGCCGGTCCCTGACCGACACCATGATGGCCCTGGAAGGACTGGGCCGCGTCTCACGCGACTCCGGTCTGTCCTTCTCGGCCTCGACCCAGATCGTGTCCGTGGGCGTGCCGCTCCAGCAGTTCGGCGACCACGATCTGAAGGAGCGTTACCTCCCGAAGATCGTCTCCGGCGATCTGATCACCGCGCACGCCATCACCGAGGAGTCCGGCGGCTCCGACGCCATGAACATCTCCACCACCGCGGTGCGCGAGGGCGATCACTACGTCGTCGACGGCGGGAAGATGTTCATCACCAACGCCCCGGTCGCGGACCTCTTCCTGCTCTACGTCCGCACCGGTCAGCCCGGCCCGTTCGGCCTCACCTGTCTGCTGGTCGAGGCCGGCACGCCCGGCCTGGAGGTCGGGCCGGCGATGGACAAGATCGGGCTGCGCACCAGCCCGGTCGGCACCCTCGCCTTCGAGGGGCTGAGGGTGCCCGTCTCGCACCGCATCGGCGGGGAGGGCGCCGGGTTCCTCGTCCTCGACCACGTCATGAAGCGCGAGGTGCTCTTCTCCTTCTCCATCACGCTCGGCGAGATGACCCGCCGGCTGACGGAGACCATCCGGTTCGCCCGGGACCGGACCCAGTTCGGCCGGCCCATCGGCAAGCACCAGGCGATCTCCCACAAGATCGCCGACATGAAGATCCGCACCGAGACCGCCCGGAAGTGGCTGCACGACACCGGGACGAAGGTGGAGTCCGGTCAGGACGCCGCCGTCGACCTCGCCGCCACCAAGACCGTCGTCTCGGAGGCGAACGTGCAGAACGCCCTGGACGCGGTCCGCATCCACGGCGGACGCGGGGTGCTCACCGCGCACGGGGTCGAGCGCGCACTGCGCGACTCCGTCGCCGGAACCATCTACTCCGGGACCAGCGAGATCCAGCGCACCCGGATCGCCGGCCTCCTCGGCCTCTGACCAGGGAACGAGCCCATGACAGAAGTGCCCAGCAGTCTCAGCAGTCAAAGCAGCCTCGGCGGTCTCGGCAGTCTCGACGAGCTGACCGAACCGACCGAGTTCCTCGACTACGAGTCCGAGGCGGTGCAGACCTTCATCGACGGCGTCGTCGACGACCGCTCCGCCGACCGCCGCGCCAACGCCGTCAAGCTCTACTACGCGGTCCGCGACACCGTCCACTACGAGGTGTACGGCGCCGATCTGTCCCGCGAGGGGCTGAGGGCGTCCCGCACCGCCACCGCGAAGTCCGGCTTCTGCCTGCACAAGTCGGCCCTGTTCGCCGCCTCCGTCCGCGCCCTGGGCATCCCGTCCCGGCTGGTGTACGGCGACGTCCGCAACCACCTGGCCTCACCCCGCCTGATCGAGCACATCGGCGGCGACGTCTTCTTCCACGGCCTGACCGAAGTCCACCTCGACGGCCGCTGGGTGAAGGCCACCCCCGTCTTCAACAAACTGCTCTGCCAGCTGTACGGCATGGCGCCCCTGGAGTTCGACGGGCGCTCCGACAGCCTGTACCACCCGCACGGCAGCGGCGCCGCCATGGAGTTCCTCAAGGACCACGGCGCCTTCGACGACCTGCCCTACGAGTTCGTGATGACGTCCATGCGCACCGCGCACCCGCGGTTCCTGGAAGGGACCAGCACCGTCCGGGGCGGTTCGCTCGCATCGGAAGCCGGTCCGTCGTCCGGGGCCGGTCCGTCCGTGGCCGCTCCGTCCGTAGCCGGTCCCTCGTCCGTAGCCGACCTTTCGCCCGCCCTGAATCGCTGAGGAGTCCGACCATGAACGCCACCACCGCGGCGCCCGCCGCCGGCCCCGCTCTGCTGGACATCGACGAGGAGGTGCGCGAGGCCCTGCACGAGGGACGCCCGGTCGTCGCCCTGGAGTCCTCGGCCATCCCGCACGGACTGCCCTACCCGGCCAACCTCGACCTGGCGCTCGACATCGACGCGGGGGTCCGCGCGGCGGGCGCGGTCCCCGCCCGGATCGCGCTCCTCGACGGCCGGATCCGCGTCGGCATGACCAAGGAACAGCTCGAACGCTTCGCCACCGATCCGGACGTGCCCAAGGTCAGCACCCGGGACATGGGCATCACCCTGGCGCGCGGCGGCCCCGGCGCCACCACCGTCTCCTCCTCCCTGGTGGCGGCCGAGCTGGCCGGCATCCCGGTGTTCGCGGTCGCGGGCATCGGCGGCGTGCACCGCGACGCCCCGGACACCTTCGACATCTCCGCCGACCTGACGCAGTTCACCCGCAGCCGGGTCGCCGTGGTGTGCGCGGGCGCCAAGTCGATGCTGCACCCCGCCTGGACGGTGGAGTGGCTGGAGACGGCGGGCATCCCCGTGATCGGCTACCGCTGCGACGACTTCCCCGCCTACCTGAGCGTCAGCAGCGGCGTGCGCAACCCGCACCGGCTCGACGACCTGCGGGAGATCGCCGCCGTCACCCTCGCCCACTGGCGGGCCGGGAACGACACGGCGGCCCTGGTCACCCATCCGATCCGGGACGAGGACGGCATCCCGTCCGCCGACATCGAGGACGCCCTCGCGGACGCCACCGCCCAGGCGCGGGCCGCCGGGGTCACCGGTCCCGCGATCACGCCGTACCTGCTGAAGGCGATAGCCCGGGCGACCCAGGGACGCACCTCGGCCGCCAACCGGTCCGTGCTGCTGTCCACCGCGACTGTCGCCGGGGAGTTCGCCCTCCAGCTCGCCGCCGAGGTCGCCGGGCACGCCGGGGCGCGCTCATGACGGCGTACGAGCGGCCCGCCGCCGTCCTGTTCGATCTCGACGGCACGCTGCTGGACACTCCGGGGGCCATCGCCGGCGTGCTGCACCGGGTGCTGGAGGGCACGGGCCGTCCGGACGTCCCGGCGGAGCGGGTGCGCGCCACCGTCGGCAAGCCGCTCACGGCGGTCTTCGCCGAGCTCACGGGGCTGACCGAGGAGCACCCGGAGGTGACCGGCGCGGTCGCCCGGTTCCGGGAGCGGTTCCGTGCGGAGGTCGTGCCCGGGGCCGCCGGCCTGGTCTTCCCCGGGGTGCCGGAGCTGCTGCGCCGGCTGCGGGACGACGGCGTGAGGACCGCGATCTGCACCAGCAAGATCAGGGACAGCGCGCTGGAACTCCTGCGGCCCGCCGGTCTCGTCGAGGAGTTCGACGCCATCGTGTGCCACGGCATGGCCCCGCGCGGCAAGCCCCATCCCGACCTGGCGCTGCTCGCGGCCCGGTCGGTCGGCGTGGCACCGGAGCGGTGCGTGGTCGTCGGCGACGCCGTGGACGACATGCGGATGGCGACGGCGGCCGGCATGGACGCCATCGGCGTCTCCTACGGGGTCGCCACGGCGGCGCAGTTGACGCAGGCGGGCGCGGGGCTGGTGGCGGACACGGTCGGCGCGCTGGAAAGGGCGCTCGGCCGCACCCCGGCTCCGGCCCCGGCCCCTTCCTGACCTGCACTCGCCCTCGCCCTCGCACTTGAGACCCAGCTGCTTCACCGAACACAGCAGCCCCACCCACCCCCGTCCAGGACGACCAGAGAACCAGGCGGTCACCCCACCATGACTCTTCCGACCCCACCCTCCGCGCCGACGGCGTCCCGCAGCCCCGTCGGCGGCCTCATCACCCTCTCCGCGGCCCAGTTCCTCATCGCGCTCGACTTCTCCGTCATCTTCGTCGCCCTGCCCGACATCGGCTCCGACCTGACGCTGTCCGGCAGCGCCATGCAGTGGGTCGTCAGCGCCTACTCCGTGTTCTTCGCCGGCTTCCTGATCGTCGGCGGCCGGGTCGGGGACCGGCTCGGCGCCCGCAAGCTGTTCATGGCCGCGCTGGTGCTCTTCGGCGTCGCCTCGCTGCTCGGCGGCCTCGCGGCGAACGCCGCGCTGCTGCTGATCGCCCGCGGCGCCCAGGGCGTCGCCGCGGCCTGCCTCCAGCCGTCGATCCTGGCCCTGGTGAACACCACGTTCCCGGCGGGCCGGGAGCGCACCCGGGCGCTCGCGGTCTGGGGGACGGTCGGCGCCAGCGGACTCGCCGCGGGCGTGGTCATCGGCGGACTGCTGACCACCCTGTCCTGGCGCTGGACGTTCTTCGTGAACCTGCCCTTCGCCGTGCTGTGCGCGCTGGCCGCGCCCCGGTTCCTGCCCGGGAGGCCGGAGAAGGCGGAGCAGGGCCGCACCGCCGCCCTCAACGTGCTCAACGCCGTGCTGTGCACCGCCCTGGTGCTCGTCTCCGTCCTCGGTCTCACCCTGGCCGCCGACATCGGCTGGACCGCGCCGCTGACGCTGTCCAGCTTCCTCGCGGGGGCCGTTCTGCTGGTGCTGTTCACCCTGCGGGAACGGGGCAGCGGGCAGCCGCTGGTCGATCCTGCGCTGCGGCGCACCCGCAGCCTCGTCATGGGCTGCTGCTCCTCCGCGCTGTACATGGCGAGCGTGGCGGGTGTGGAGTTCTACCTGGTGACGCTGCTGCTCCAGGACGGCCGCGGCTTCGAGCCGCTCGCCGCGGGCATGGCGTTCCTGCCGCTCGCCGCGTGCATCACCTTCGGGAACATGATCGCCGGGAAGCTGGTGGGCGTCCTCGGCGTGCGCCGCTGCCTGACGCTGGCGTTCGCGGTCGGCGCGGCCGGACTCCTGCTGCTGGGCCTCTCCGCGCGCCAACACGACTACGTCGTGGGGATGTTGCCCGGTCTGATCGTCAGCGGACTCGGGCACGGCATGATCTACACCTCGATGTTCGTCGGCGGCACCCGTGACGTGGACGACCGCAACCAGGGCGTGGCCGGGGCGCTGATGACCACCACCCAGTACGCGGGAGGCGCGTTCGGTGTGGCGGCCCTGATCCTCGTCCTGGGCACGGACCCCGGCGACGGGGCGTTCCGCACCGGCTTCCTGCTGGCCGGCGGCATCGCGGTGGCCGGCGCGGCCCTCGCCTGGCTCGGCTTCGCACGCGACACGAAGCCCGCACCGGACCGAAAAGCCACATCAGCGGACGGCGTCCCGGCCACAGCGGCGGCGGGTGAGGCCCGATGACCGCGGGGCGGATCTCCACACGACCGACGACTGAACAGCCGGCGACCGAAGCACCGTTGACCGCACGGTCGGCGACCGAAGCGCCGTTGGCCGCAGGGCCGTTGGCCGAAGCGACGGCGACCGGAGTGCCGGCGACCGGAGAGCCGGTGGCGGAAGCGCCGTTGACCGGAGTGCCGGTGGCCGCAGGGCCGGTGACCGAAGCGCCTTTGGCCGCACGGCCGGTGGCCGAAGTGCCAGGGACCGGAGTGCAGGCGACAGGAGAGCCGGTGGCCCAAGCACCGGTGGCCGCAGGGCCGGTGGCGGAAGCGCCGTTGACCGGAGTGCCGGTGGCCGCAGGGCCGGTGGCCGCAGGGTCGGTGACCGAAGCGCCTTTGGCCGCACGGCCGGTGGCCGAAGTGCCAGGGACCGGAGTGCCGGCGACCGGAGAGCCGGTGGCCCAAGCACCGGTGGCCGCAGGGCCGGTGGCCGAAGCGCCGGCGACCGGAGTGCCGGCGACCGGAGAGCCGGTGGCTGCACAGCCGGTGGCCGAAGCGCTGGTGACCGGAGCGCCGGTGGCCGCAGGGCCGGTGGCCGAAGCGCCGATGAGTGAAGTGCCGGCGACCGAAGCGCCGTTGACCGCACGGCCGATGGCCGGGACTGCCGCTCGGTTGGGCATTCTCGTTATTCACAACGATCCTGTTCCCGAGACCGAGATCTGGCGTATGGCCCCTGAGGGCGTCTCCGTGCACACCGCCCGCTTCGAGTGCCCACGGCCCGCCGACACCGAGTACGTCGGCAGCCCCGCCGGGGCCCTCGCCAACGCGCCCGACGTCGTCCGGGGGCTCGATCAGCTGGGTCGGCTGGGCGCGCACAGCGTCGCGCTCTGCTTCGGGTCGAGCAGTTTCTTCGGAGGGCCTTCCTTCGACGCCGAGTTCATCGCGGAAGCCGCCGCGCACGCCCACGGCCTGCCCGTGTACACGGCGGCGACGGCCATCACGGCCGCCCTGCGGGCGTCCGGGGTACGACGCCCGCTGCTGGTCATGCCGCCCTGGTTCACCGAGCCGACGTTCCGGGCCACGGAGGAGTACCTGAGCGAGGTCGGCGTCGAGCGGACCCGGTTGGTCCAGTTCCGGCTCGGGGCCGAGTGGGAGGGCGTCGTCCGCTACAACGCCTTCGACGAGGGCGCCCATTGGACGATCGACCCCGCCGAGGTGTACCGGCAGGTCGTCGAGGCGTTCCACGACCCGGACCATCCGCGCCCCGACGGCGTCCTGGTGCCGGGCAGCGGCTTCCCGTCCCGGGCCGCCGTCGTCCCGCTGGAACAGGAGCTGGGCGTTCCGGTCATCACCTCGAACCAGGCGGTCCTCTGGTACGGCCTGCGCCATGCCGCACCGGAGACCGCCCCCGAGACCGCCCCCGAGACCACCCCCGCATCCCCTCACGGAAGCCTCTTCGCCCGCCCGCTTCCGTGAGCGGCGCCGTGCGCTTTGCGAGGGCGCGGCGCGGGAGTTGCCGTGCGATGTCGTTCCCGTGACGACTGCGTCATATGTGTCCATCGGTCGGACATAAGGCATGTGAGCTGCATCACATGTGATTTGCTTATGTGAATGATGTGGTGCACGTCTGGTCGAGATGGGGCAGGGGATGGAAGTATGTCATGTGCAGAACTCAAGTCGCCTGCGGTGCAGTTCATGTGACGACTCGTCAGATAGTGCGCGGATGGCTGGAAATCGAGGCCGGTGGGGTATGCCGTTCACTCATGGAGTGATCGTGTTGTGAAGATTTCGTGCCTGCCTCAGGTGAAATTTGTGTTGATCGTGTGTCGAGAGAGCTCGATTCGGCCCTAGATTTCCCGGCGTAGACCGCGAACGTCGCACATATGGCCCATGCGGTGGGCTGCGCTCCGGCTGGGGGGTTCTGGGTTCGTGTCGGGTTTCTTCGACGATTTCTGGTCATGGATAGTCACGGCGGCCGCCGAGACGTCATGGCGTGAGCTGATGCCGCTCGGCATCGCCGGCGCCTTCGTCTGGGGTCTGTGGCTCTATCGGGCGGTGCTCTCCCGGTTCGCCAAGCCTGTGGTGAACGACTACCGGACGACGGTGTCCGTGGTGGTCCCGGCGTACCGCGAGGACGCGAGCATCCTGCTGGACTGCCTCGACACCTGGCTGGCCCAGGATCCCGCCGAGGTCATCATCGTCCCGGACGTGGAGGACAAGGAAGTCCTCCAGCGGCTGGCGCAGGTGCAGGACCCGCGCGTGCGGGTGCTCGCCTTCGAGCACCGGGGCAAGCGGTCGGCGCTGGGCGTCGGCATCCGCGCCGCGAAGAGCGAGCTCGTGGTGCTGGTCGACTCGGACACCCGCTGGGAGCCGGGGCTGCTCGCCGCTGTGCAGATGCCCTTCGTCGACCCCGCCGTCGGCGGCGTCGGCACCCAGCAGAACGTCTACCAGCGCCGCACCAGCGTCTGGCGGCGCATCGCCGACTGGCTGGTCAACCTGCGCTACTACGACTACGTCCCGGCCATGGGCCGCGCGGGCGCGGTGGCCTGCCTCTCGGGTCGTACGGCGGCCTACCGCCGGGCCGCGATCGAGCCCGTCCTGGAGAACCTGGAGGACGAGTTCTTCCTCGGCCGGCGCTGCGTCGCCGGCGACGACGGACGGCTGACCTGGCTGGTGCTGGCCTCCGGCTACAAGACCGTGCACCAGTCGTCCGCGCGGGCCATGTCGATGTTCCCCTCGTCCTTCCGCGCCTTCGTCAAGCAGCGTGTGCGCTGGAGCCGGAACTCCTACCGGTGCTATCTGACCGCCCTGTACAAGGGCTGGCTCTGGCGCGTCCCCCTCGTCACCAAGATCACCGTGTTCCAGATCCTGCTGACGCCGGTGACGATGGGCATGGCGCTCGCCTACCTGCTGTTCAGCCGGCTGGAGCTGACCGGCCGGGGCGTCATCCTGGTGCTGATCTGGCTGCTCGTCGGGCGCGGCATCCGCGGGTACTCCCACCTGCGCAGGCACCCGCAGGAGATCCTGCTGCTGCCGCTGCTCGCCCTCGTCGTCATCATGATCTCGCTGCCGATCAAGCTGTTCGCCTTCATCACCATGAACAAGCAGGGCTGGCTGACCCGCACCAGCAACCGCATCGGCGGCGAGGGGCAGAACTCGGCCTCCCTCGCCGGCGGGGGCACGAGCGGTACCGGCATTGGTACCGGAGGCGGCAACGGGACCGGGGGCGGGACACGCGTCGCCGCACCCTCGTGGGCGGAGGCTCAGCAGTCATGACACAACGTCACTTTTCTTCCTTGCTGCCGGTGCTGCGGGCCGCCCTCGTGCTGCCGCTCGCCGCCGGACTGCTCGCCGCCTCCGTCACCGCCGCCACGGCCGACGAGGACGACAAGCCGCAGGTCAACGCCGCCGACGCGGAGAACGAGACCGCGCTCGTCGCCGCCGAGGACCACCGTCTCGACCAGGTCCGCGCCGTCGCCGCCGTCGCCCCCCTGAAGGGCGGCCAGTGGAAGGCGCCGTACCGCCTGGACACCGGCAGCGGCTACACGCTCGTCCTCACCCAGCGCAGCAACGCCTACACCGTCTCCGACCTGCTCGAACTCGCGCCGCAGACGTTCGTCCGCATGCGGGACGGCTCCTATCTGCTCACCGAGAACATCTACCTGAACGCCGGGGCCAAGCTGAAGCTGTCCAACCCGGGCGGGCTGACGCTGCGGATGGCCAGCAGCAACAAGGGCTTCGTGAGCATCGTGTCCTTCGGCGGCCGGCTGAACCTGGAGGGCACCCCCCAGGCGCCCATGCGCATTACCAGCTGGGACGACAAGAAGAACAAGCCGGACACGGACACGCGGGACGGCCGCGCCTACATCCGCGCCATCGGCGGCCAGTACGCCATGAACTACGCCAGTGTCACCGACCTGGGCTTCTGGAGCGGACGCACCGGCGGCGTGAGCCTCACCGGCACCGACCGGCCCGACACCGGCAACATCGACGACTCGCCGGCGACCTCCGGCTCCAAGGCCGGCAGCAGCGGCGTGATCGCCCAGCCCTCCGGCTCGCTGACCACGCCCGACACCCGCTTCTCGGTGCCCAGCCTGTCGTACGTCTCGGCGGAGATCGGGCACTCCACGGTCACGGGCAACGCCTTCGGCCTGTTCATCTCGGGCGCCACCGGGGTCAGCATCAGCGACACCACCGTGCAGGGCAGCCTCGAACACGGCGTGGTGCTGCACCGGTTCGTCACCAACGCCGTCGTCGAGCGGACGGTGTCCCGCAACAACGGCGGCGACGGCTTCGTCCTCGCCCGCGCCACCGAGCAGGTCCGGGTCAGCGGTTCCACCGCCAAGGGCAACGGCGGCAACGGCTTCACGCTGAGCGGCCGTCCGCTCGCCAGCGGCCCGTCCGCCTCCGGCGAGTCCATCAGCAGCTACGGCTCCAACTCCGTCTCCAACTCCGTCGCCACGGACAACGGCCACTACGGCATCGAGATCTTCGGCGGCGCGGACGTCGGCGTGCAGAACAACCGTGTCGAGGGCGGCGACATGGGGATCGTGGCCCGCAAGGACGCCACCGACGTGGCCATCACCGGCAACCACCTCAGCGGCCAGTCCCGGCAGGGCATCTCGGTCCGCGACGGCGTGACCGCCGCCACGATCACCGGCAACATCGTCGAGAGCACCGAGACCGGCATCTACGTCCGCGACTCGGTGGCCGAGATCCGCGGCAACACCGTCCAGGACGGCAGAAACCACGGGATCACCCTCGTCGGCGGCGTCGACGAGTCGATGATCACGTACAACGTCATCTCCGGCGTCGGCCCGAGCGCGGTCGACACCACCCGCGCCCACGGCGACATCACCGTCAAGCAGAACCAGTCGTTCGCCTGGCACGACACCAGTTCCTTCTGGATCAAGTTCCGGCATTACGCCAGCCCGATGACGCTGCTCTGGACGTTCATCCTGCTGCTCATCCTGATCTCGGCGATCCTTGGCGGCCGTGAGCGCGGGGCACGCCGCCGGCGTGTGGGCGCGCACCCGTACGAGGACAAGAAGCCGCTGCCGAGCGCGCCCGCGATCGAGGTGGCCGTCCGGCAGGCGCCGAAGAAGCGGGAGTGGTTCTCCGAGGAGGATCAGCGGACGACCGGTCTGCGCGTCTGGGCCGCCCAGTCCGCGTCCGCGTCCGCGCCGGCCGCCCGCTCGCCCCGATGACGTCGCCTTCCCGCCGAGCAGCCGGAGTTGCCGCCCATGCCCGCTGAACCGCCTTCCGTACCCCCCGAGTCGCCCGTGCCTTCTGAGCCTTCCGAGCCCGCAGAGACCTCCGGGTCCTCCACGCCGTCTGAGTCGCATGAGGTCGCCCGGCCTTCTGTGACGTCTGAGGGGTCGTCCGGGCCTGCCGGGCGGCCGGCAGAGCCCGCCGAGACGGCGACGGGGTCCTCCGAGGCGTCGGGATCCACCGAGCCGGCCCGGTCGTCCGCGACTCCCGAGCCGCCGGTAGCCTCCCAGGCCCCCGAGGCCCCCGAGGCCTCCCGGGCCTCACATGTCTCCCAGGCCCCCGAGGCCTCCCCGGCCCCCGATGCCTCCGCGGCCTCAGAGATCTCCGCGGCCTCCGCGGCCTCCGCGGCCTCCGAGATCTCCGGGCCGTCGTCGACGTCGTCCGGGCCGCCCAAGCCCGCCTACCCGCCGGCGGCCCCCGTGGCGGGCACCCCGCCCTCCCGGCAGCCGGCCGTCTGGCTGGCCGGGGGTGCGTTCCTGCTCGCGCTGACGGCGCTCATCGTGGTGGTGGCGCGGGACGGCGACGCGGAGCCGACGGTGACGGCCGGGGCCAGCACCGCGGGCCCCAGCCTGTCGCCGCCCGGACTGCTCCCGGCGGAGGAGACCCCGTCGGCGCTGCCGTCCCGGTCGGTCACCCCGAAGGCCCCGACGACGGCGCAGCCCACCAAGGGCTCGGTGCCGTCGGAGGCCGTCAGCTGCCCGACCGCCTCCGTCAAGGTGAACGACACCGCCACGCTCGAACAGGCCCTCTCCCAGGCGCAACCCGGGGACAGCATCGCCCTCGGCAACGGCACCTACGCGGGCAACTTCGTCGCCGAGGTGTCCGGCACCGAGGCCAAGCCGATCTTCCTGTGCGGCGGTGCCGGAGCGGTCATCGACGGCGGCGACACGGACGACGGCTACGGCTTCCACCTGAAGAACGTCAGCTACTGGCGGCTGGTGGGCTTCACCGTCCGCAACGCCCAGAAGGGCGTGATGGCGGACGGCGTGGTGGGCAGCGTCATCCAGGGCCTGACCGTCGAGCAGATCGGTGACGAGGCCGTCCACCTGCGCGACTTCAGCTCGGACAACATGGTCCGGGACAACACCATCCGCACCACCGGGCTGCGCCGCGAGAAGTACGGCGAGGGCATCTACATCGGCACGGCCAAGTCCAACTGGTGCACGGTGACCGACTGCAAGACGGACACCAGCGACCGCAACGTGGTGCTCGGCAACCACATCAGCGACACCACCGCCGAGTCCATCGACATCAAGGAGGGGACGAGCGACGGCAAGGTCATCGACAACACGTTCGACGGATCGAAGCTGAGCGGCTCGCACAACAACGACTCCTGGGTCGATGTGAAGGGCAACGGCTGGCTGCTCCAGGGCAACACCGGTAGCCACACCCCGCTGGACGGCTTCCAGACCCATCAGATCGTCAACGGCTGGGGCACCGGCAACACCTTCCAGGGCAACACCGCGAACGTGGACGGGCCGGGCTACGGCTTCCATCTCACGTCCGACGGCAACAAGGTCACCTGCGACAACAAGGCGAACGGCGCGGACGAGGGCCTCGCCAACGTCGACTGCGGCTGACGCCTCCGCTCCTCCGGCTCCTCCCGCCTCTCCCGCCCCTCCCGTCCCCTTCCTCAGTTCCTCTCCCCCCGTCGCTCCCGCAGACCGTCATCCCTGATCGGCTCGTGCGGCGGGCCGACATGCCCGGACACACCTCTGGAGACCACCGTGACCCTTACGGACGACGCGCACAGCAACGCTCCCCGACTGACCGTCATAGGCACCGGCTACCTCGGCGCCACCCACGCCATCTGCATGGCCGTCCTCGGCTTCGACGTGCTCGGCGTGGACGTCGACCCGGACAAGATCGAGCGGCTGAACTCGGGCGAGGTGCCCTTCTTCGAGCCCGGCCTGCCGGAGCTGCTCGCGAAGGCGCTCGACAGCGGGCGGCTGCGGTTCTCGACGAGCTTCGCCGAGGCCGGCGAGTTCGGCGACGTCCACTTCGTCTGCGTGGGAACGCCGCAGCAGAAGGGTTCGTACGCGGCCGACATGCGGTACGTCGACAGCGCGGTGGAGGAGCTCGCGCGGCATCTGCACCGGCGTGCGCTGGTGGTCGGCAAGTCGACCGTCCCGGTGGGCACCGCGGCCCGGCTGACGGAGGTCGTCCGGCGGACGGCGCCGGCCGGGGCGGACGTCGAACTCGCCTGGAACCCGGAGTTCCTGCGTGAGGGGTACGCCGTCGACGACACCCTGCGGCCGGACCGGCTGGTCTTCGGCACGGAGTCGGAGTGGGCGGAGGAGCAGCTGCGCGCCGCGTTCGCGCCGGTGATCGCGCAGGGGACGCCGGTGGTCGTCACCGATCTGCCCACTGCGGAGCTGGTGAAGGTCGCCGCGAACTCCTTCCTCGCCACCAAGATCTCCTACATCAACGCCATGGCGGAGGTGTGCGAGGCGACCGGCGCGGACGTCACGGGTCTCGCCGAGGCGCTGGCGTACGACGACCGGATCGGCGGCCGGTTCCTCAAGCCGGGCCTCGGCTTCGGCGGGGGCTGCCTGCCCAAGGACATCAGGGCGTTCAGCCACCGCGCGGAGGAGCTGGGCGTGGGCCAGGCCGTGTCCTTCCTGCGCGAGGTCGACGCCATCAACCAGCGGCGCCGGGCCCGCACGGTGGACCTGGTCCGTGAGCTGGCCGGCGGGGAGCTGGCCGGGGTGCGGGTGACCGCGCTGGGGGCGGCGTTCAAGCCCAACTCCGACGACATCCGTGACGCCCCGGCCCTGGACGTGGCCCGGACGCTGCACCAGGCGGGCGCCGAGGTGACGGTCATCGACCCGGCGGCCACGGAGAACGCGCGCCGGGCGTACCCGGACCTGAACTACGGCATGGACGTCCTGACGGCGGCCCGCGGCGCGGACGTGGTGGTGCTGCTCACCGAGTGGGCCGAGTTCCGCCAGATCGAACCGGACGCGATGGGCGCGGTCGTCGCCCACCGCCGAATAGTCGACGGCCGCCACGCCCTCGACCCGACCCAGTGGCGCGCCGCAGGTTGGGAATACCGAGCCCTGGGCCGCCCCTGACCGCACGGCGACTCGTCTGGACGCCTGACAGCCCCCTCCTCACCCCGCGCCCAGTACCCGCACCGGAGAGCCTGTGAGGAACGCCTGGATGTTCTCCACCGTCTGGCCGTAGTAGTGCTCGTAGTTCGTTCGGGAGACGTAGCCGAGGTGGGGGGTGGCCAGGAGGCGGGGGGCTGTGCGTAGGGGGTGGTCGGTGGGGAGGGGTTCGGTGTCGAAGACGTCGAGGCCCGCGCCGGCGATACGGCCCTCGTGGAGGGCGGCGAGCAGGGCGTCCTGGTCGACGATCGCGGCGCGGGAGGTGTTGACCAGGTAGGCGGTCGGCTTGAGGAGGGCGAGTTCGGCGGGGCCGAGCAGGCCGCGGGTGCGGTCGCTCAGGGCGAGGTGGACGGAGACGAAGTCGCTCTCGGCCAGCAGCTCCTCCTTCGAGCCGGCCAGGCGGACGCCGACCTCGTCCGCGCGCTCCTTGCCGAGGTTCTGGCTCCAGGCGCTGACCTCCATGCCGAAGGCCTGCCCCACCCGGGCGACCAGGCTCCCGATCTTCCCCAGGCCCAGCAGGCCGAGCCGGCGTCCGTGCAGGTCGGCGCCGATCGTGGACTGCCAGGGGCCGCCCTCGCGCAGGGCGGTGCTCTCCTGGACGAGTCCCCGGGCCAGACCCAGCAGCAGCGCCCAGGTGAGCTCGACCGGCGGGGTGGAGGAGCTCTGAGTACCGCACACCGTCACGCCGTTGGCCCGCGCCGCGGCATAGTCGATCACCGTGTTGCGCATGCCGGAGGCGATCAGCAGCTTCAGCCGGGGGAGGCGGTCCAGGAGCGAGGCGGGGAAGGCGACGCGTTCGCGCAGGGTGACCGCGCAGTCGAAGTCGGCCAGGGCGAGGGCGAGTTCGTCCTCGGTGCCGAAGTGCTCGGTGAAGGCGACCACCTCGACCCGGTCGCCCAGCGGGGACCAGTCGGCGATGGTCGTAGCGACGTTCTGGTAGTCGTCGAGTACGGCGCAGCGGAAGGGCATGTCGGTTCCTCCGGGGGTGGGGGAGGGGCAGGGGCCAGAGTTTCGGTGCGGATGTGATCATCGTGCCTCGTCCGGATTCCCGGCGTCGAAGCGTCCGCGCGGCAGCCCGCCGAGGCGGAAAAAGAAGGCAAAATGAACCGCCGTCAGAGCAACGTCGCCACCTGAGGCAACATCTAGGTGAACGACGGGCACCGCGCGCACGGGACGCGGTCGCCCTCGCGGGTCGGACGGAGTGAGGGACGTGGTGGAGCCGAGGATCGCCGTTGCCGTGGTGACGATGGGCAACCGGCCCGCCGAGGTCGACGCCCTGCTGGAGTCCGTGGCCAAGCAGGACCTCGCACCCGCCCGCATCGTGATCGTCGGCAACGGCTGCCGCCTCCCCGAGTTCGCCGACCGCCTCTCCCTGCCCGGCGAGGTCACCCCGATCGAGGTCGACGACAACCTCGGCTGCCCCGGCGGCCGCAACGTCGCCCTCGCCCGCCTGCGCGAGTACGGCGACGTCGACGTCGTCGTCGAACTGGACGACGACGGACTGCTGGTGGACGCCGACGTCCTGCGCCGCGTCCGGGACCTGTACGCCGCCGACGCCCGCCTCGGCATCGTCGGCTTCCGCATCGCCGACGAGAACGGCGAGACGCAGCGCCGGCACGTGCCGCGCGTCGGCGCCTCCGACCCGATGGAGGGCGGATACGTCACCGGCTTCCTCGGCGGCGGCCACGCCCTGAGCATGGCCATGCTCGACCAGACCGGCGACTGGCCCGCCGAGTTCTTCTTCGCCCACGAGGAGACCGACCTCGCCTGGCGCGCCACCGACGCCGGCTGGAAGATCCTCTACGCGCCCGAGCTGCTGCTCCAGCACCCCAAGACCTCGCCCGCCCGGCACGCCATCTACCACCGCGTCACCGCCCGCAACCGCGTCTGGCTGGTCCGCCGCAACCTTCCGCTGCCGCTCATCCCGGTGCACCTGGGCGTGTGGATCGCCGTCACGCTGCTGCGCACGCGCTCGCTCGGCGGGCTGAAGGCCTGGTTCGGCGGCTTCGCGGAGGGCGTGCGCCAGCCGGCCGGTGAGCGGCGGCCCATGCGGTGGCGGACGGTGTGGCGCCTGACCCGGCTGGGCCGGCCCCCCGTCATCTGACGTCTCCGGACGCGACTCGCCCGTGCGAAACGGGGCGCGGGCCCCGGTCGTTCACCTCTGCCGACCGGGCCCGGACGCGCCCCCGGATCCGGCCGCGGCGGCGACACTCCCCCGAGCAACGCGTTCTACGCGCGCGCCGTCGGGCCGGAGCCGATGTTGTGATCACATCAGGTCGCACCAACGAATGGCTAACATGTCGCCAACGGTTCTCCGTATCGCCGCTGGTCGTCCGGCCTGAACTCGCCCGTCGAGCAAGGCGGAACGGCCGGAACGGCAGCCGGTTCCGGTGAGGACCGACAGGGACAGGATGGCGTGACACCGCCGGCGCCGGGGCGAGAACCCGCCAACACGCCGGTGGTTCACACAGGGAGCGCGACCCGGCACGGGCGCGGCGCGGAAGGGCGAAGATCGGCGTGATGCGGCGGTACGAGCTGCGGTTCGGACTGCTGGGACCGCCGGTCCTGTACGACACCGGCACCGAGACGGACGCAGGTACCGGCACCGGCACCGAGACGGACGCAGGTACTGGCACGGGCACCGGCACCGACACGTTTCGCCGTTCGTACGGCGATGACGGCACTCCGTACGGCGTCGCCCTCCCCGGTGTCCGCACCGTCCGCAGCCCCAAGGCGCGGGCCCTGCTGGCCGCCCTGCTGCTCGACGCCGGACGGATCGTCCCGGTCGAGTCGCTCAAGGAGGCGCTGTGGGGCGGCGCCCCGCCGGCGTCGGCCCACGCCTCGCTGCACAACCACGTGTCCCGGCTGCGCCGGCTGCTCGACGATCCCGAACGGCTGCGGGCGGCCCCGCCGGGGTACCGGCTCCGGGTGGAGCCCGGAGAGCTCGACGTTTACGTCTTCGAACGCCGCCTCGCCGCGGCGCGCGGCGCGCACGCCGCCCGGAACTGGGAACGCGTCGTCGGCGAATGCACCGCCGCCCTCGCCCTGTGGCGGGGCGCGCCGCTCAGCGGCCTCCCCGCCGAACTCGGCGGCTACGCCCTCGTGCAGCGCCTGAAGGAGGCCCGGCTCCTGCTGCTGGAGTGGCGCTACGACGCCGAACTGGCCCTCGGTGAAGCCGGGTCGGAGCAGCTCATTCCGGAGCTGACGGAACTCGCCGCCCGGCATCCGCTGCGCGAGGCCTACCACCGTCAGCTGATGCTCGCCCTGCACCGGGCCGGACGGCGTGCCGAGGCCCTCGCCGTCCACCGCGATCTGCGCACCCACCTGGTCGAGGAGCTCGGCGTCGAACCGGGGCCGACGGTGCGCGAGGCACACGTGGAGGTGCTGCGGGATCCGGATCCGGCGACGGGGGAGGGGGACGACTCCGCGGGCCGCGCCGGGGGCGACAGCGGCGGTGACGCGGAGGCCGACTCTCCGCGCATCGGCGTCGAGTGCGTCGAGTGCGTCGGGGGCGTCGGGGGCGTCCAGCGCGTCGAGTACGGCACGCCCCCGGCCGACGGCACCTCCCAGGCCCGCGACACCCCACCGCCGTCGGCCTCACCCCGCCCCGCTCAACTCCCCCCACCCCCGGCCCACTTCACCGGCCGCGCCGCACTGATCCGCCGTATGCGCGCCGCCCTCGCCGTCGAGCCGTCGGCAGGCCCCCTGGTCGTCAGCGGTATGGCCGGCGTGGGCAAGAGCGCCCTCGCGCTCCAGGTCGGACACCAGCTGAAGGAACGTTTCGCCGACGGGCAGCTCTATCTCAACCTGCACGGCGCGACCCCGGGCATGGCCCCGCTCACCGCGGCCCAGGCGCTCACCGCCCTCCTCCGCGACCTCGGCGTCGACCCCCGCCGCATCCCCGAACTCCCGGACGCGGCAGCCGCGTTGCTGCGCACCCTGCTCGCTCCGACCCGCACGCTCCTCGTCCTGGACGACGCCGCGCACGCCGCCCAGGTGCGCCCGCTGCTGCCGGCCGGGCCGGGCTGCGCGGTCATCGTCACCAGCCGCTCCCCGCTCACCGCCCTCGACGGCGCGCACCGCTTCCCCCTCACCCCGCTCACGGCCGAGGAGAGCGCGGAACTCCTCCGGGCCGCCTCGGGCCGCTCGCCCCACACCGGTCCCGCCGCCGAACCCGACCCCCGAGGGCAGGGTCTCACCGCCTCGCACCCCCTCGTCGAACTCACCGGTCGCCTCCCCCTCGCCCTGCGCGTCGTCGCCGCTCGGCTGGCCGCCCGCGGTGTCCTCACCCCGGACACCCTGGCCCGCCAACTGGCCGACACCGGAAGCAGGTTGCACCACCTGGAGTACGACGACCTCAGCGTCCGCCGCTCCCTCGCCGTCGCCCACGACGCGCTCGCCGCCTCCGGGCGCGAGGCGGACCGGGACGCGGCCCTCGCCCTGCGCCGCATCGGTGCCCTGGACCTGCCCACGTACGGCGCGCCGCTGCTGGCCCGGCTCACCGGCACCGACGAGCGGCGCGCCGAGGCCGCCCTCGACCGGCTCGTCGACGTGGCGCTCCTGGAGGAGACGTCGTACGGCCGTTACGCCCCGCACGACCTCGTCCGTGACTTCGCCCGCGAACTCGCGGAGGCCGAGGGCGCGGCCGACATGACCGCGCACGCCCTGCGCTGGTACGCCGCCGTGGCCGAACGGGCCCTCGCCGTCATCGTCGAGCCCGGCCTCGATCATGACGACCGCCGCCGACCGACCGCCGCCCAGCCGCCCTCCCACTCCGCGCACGTGAACGAGGTCCCGCCCTTCGCCGCCCCAGAAGCGGCCTTCGCTTGGGGCGACGCGGAACTGGAGAACGTCCTCGCGCTGGCGACCTGCCGAGGCTCGGACACCGGTGGCGTCGGCACCGGAAACGACGACAGCCACGGGAGCGAGAAGGCCGGCTGCCGCGCAGGCCGCAACGCCGGGGATGGCCACGCCGCCGCCGCCGAGGCCGTGGCTGCCGGCGAGCACGCTGCCGCCGAGGCCGTGGCTGCCGGCGAGCACGCCGCCGCCGACAGGACCGTAGCCGTCAGCGAGCATCCCGCCGCCGCTCACGAGCACCCCGCCGGAGACGAGCCTGCCGCCGCTCACGAGCACGCTGCCGGAGACGAGCCTGCCGCCGCTTACGAGCACGCTGCCGGAGACGAGCCTGCCGCCGCTTACGAGCACGCTGCCGGAGACGAGCCTGCCGCCGCTTACGAGCACGCTGCCGGAGACGAGCCTGCCGCCGCTTACGAGCACCCCATCGGAGACGAGCCCACCGCCGCTCACGAGACCCCCGGAGACCAGCCCCCGGGAGACGAGGCCGCCGCCCTCGTCTCCACCCTCCTCCGTCTCCTCTTCCCCTACCTCCACCGCAGCGGTCGCGTCGCCGAGATGGAGGTGCTGGGGCGGACCGCCCTGCGGTTGGCGCGGCGGCTCGGGGACGACGCGGCCGAGGCGTACGCCCTGAGCGACCTCGCCGGGCTGCACTTCCTGACCGGTCGCCAGCAGCGGGCGCTCGCCCTCACCGACCGCGCCCTGACGATCTGGCGGCGGCTCGACCGGCCCTCCTGGATCCGGCGCTGCCTCAACAACCGTGGGCTGCTCCTTGAGAGCCTCGGCCGGCACGAGGAGTCGGGGGCCGCGCTGCGGCAGAGCCTGGAGTACTCCCGCCGGCTCGACGACCCGCACGGCGAGGCCGTCACCCACAGCCACCTCGGCAACCTCTACGAGCACACCGACCCGCGCGCCGCGATCGAGCAGCACCGGCGCTCGCTCGCCATCGGCGTGGAGATCGGAGCCGTGATCGTCCAGCACTCCGCGCACTGCAACATCGGCTACGCCCACCTCACCCTCGGCGAACCGGCCGCCGCCCTGCCGCACTTCGAGGAGAGCCGGCGCATCCTCGGCGGCCACGGCGACTGGCACGGCGAGTCCCAGACCCGCCTGGGTCTGGTCCGCACCCTGCGCCTGCTGGGCCGTACCGCGCACGCCCTGGAGGAGTGCGCGGAACTCCTGCGCCGCGCCGACGACCGCGCCGACCCCTACACGGGCGGGCTGGCCCGGCACCAACACGGCCTTCTGCTGCGGGAGTCGGGCCGGACGGCGCAGGCGTACGAGGAGTGGCGCGGGGCCCTGGCCGCGCTGGACGGCACGGACGAGCGGGAAATCGTGGGGGAGTTGAGGGACCTGCTCACCGAGACCACCGACTGACCTCGGCCGACGCCCCGCCGCCGTCGGTCACTTCGCGTCGGCGTAGCACTCCACCACCGCCGTGGTGAACGGGAACCGCACCGGCGTCTCGCCGAACGTCAGCCGGCCGGCCAGGTCCGCCGCCTCGCGGATCGCGGCGACGACCGCCTCCGCCTCCTCCTCGGGACAGTGCACGATCACCTCGTCGTGCTGGAAGAAGACCAGCTCGGCCGCCATGTCCGCACAGGTGCGGCGGAGCGCGGCGAGCAGGAGCAGGGTCCAGTCGGCGGCGCTGCCCTGGACGACGAAGTTGCGGGCGAACCGGCCGCGGGCGCGGGCGTCGGAGGAGGTGTGCCCCGGCACCCACTGCCGGCCGTCGGAGTCGTCCGCGTCGCCCACGGGGATGCCGGCCTCCTCCGCGCCGTCGCCCGCTTCCGCCGCCGGGGGACAGGTCCGCCCGAGCCAGGTGCGCACGAGGCGTCCCTCCTCGCCGGCCCGTGCCGCGTCGTCGACATAGGCCACCGCGCGCGGGAAGCGGCGGCGGAGCGCGGCGAGGTTCTTCAGGCCGTCGCCGGAGGTCTGGCCGTAGACCGCGCCGAGCACCGCCAGCTTGGCCTGGTCGCGGTCGCCGGAGAAGGCGCGGTCGGAGACGGACTGGTACAGGTCGCTCTCCCGGCCCGCCACCTCCATCAGCCCGGGGTCGCGGGAGATCGCCGCGAGGACGCGCGGTTCCATCTGGTCGGCGTCGGCGACGACGAGCCGCCAGCCCGGGTCGGCGACGACGGCCCGCCGGATGACCTTGGGGATCTGCAACGCGCCCCCGCCGTTGGTCACCCAGCGCCCGGTGACGGTCCCGCCCGCGAGGAACTCGGGCCGGAACCGGCCGTCCCGGACCCAGTCGTGCAGCCAGGACCAGCCGTGGGCCACCCAGATGCGGTAGAGCTTCTTGTACTCGATCAGCGGCTTCACGGCCGGGTGGTCGACGGACTCGATCTCCCAGCGCCGAGTGGATTTGACCCTGATGCCGGCCTGCGCGAAGGCTTTGACGACGTCAGCGGGCAGGTCGGGCCGCACCCGCCGCCCGAACGCGGCGGACACCTCGTCCGCGAGCTCGGCCAGCCGCCGGGGCTCGCCCCCGCCCGCGTACCGCTCGCCGAGCAGGTCGTGCAGCACCGCGCGGTGCACGTCGGCGCTCCACGGCAGCCCCGACCGGTTCATCTCGGCGGCCACCAGCATCCCCGCCGACTCGGCCGCCGTCAGCAGCCGCATCCGCTCCGGGTGCTCCGCGCGGTCGTGCCGCCGCTGCTGCTCGGCGTAGACGGCGAGGAGGTCGGCGAGCGGCAGCGCGGACTCCTCCGGTTCGAACAGCGAGGACTGCGCGCCGGGCTCGGCGGAGCGCTGCGGCGGGTCCGGCGGCACGGGCCCGCCGCGCAGCCGGGCCAGCGCGGCGGCGGCCGATCGGGGCTCGCCCGACCGCCCCTCGTGGCCGAGGAGGAGCGTCTCGGCGTCCTCCACGTCGTAGCACCGCTCGACTCGCACCCCCGCGGCGAGCAGACGCGGATACACCTCGGCCGTGGACCGCCAGACCCACCGGCTGACCTCCGGCCGCTCCCGCACGGCCCGCGCCAGGTCCGCCTCCCACGACACCGGCCCGACGGGCACCCCGTCCGGACCGAGGGCTACGAGCTCGACGCCCCCGCCCCCGGCCGCAGCAAGAACCCACCGGCCGGCCATACAGCGAGTCTGCCAGGGGGGTCTGACAACGCCCCTCCAACTCCCCTCAACCGCAGCCGGCTGCTCGCCTGCCTCGCAGCCACGCCCGGCCCTCGTCCGGTCTCACTCCTCCTCCCCCTGGAACACCGCGATCTTCTCCAGGGCCTGTGCCACGTACCGCTCGGTGGCGGGCTTCTCCACGCCGAGGTCGCTGAGGACGCCCTCGCCGTTCTCGAACTCCAGGAGCGCCAGCAGGATGTGCTCGGTGCCGATGTAGTTGTGGCCGAGGCGGAGCGCCTCGCGGAAGGTGAGTTCCAGGACCTTCTTGGCGTCCGAGCCGTAGGGCACCAGCTCGGGGACCTCCTCCACGGCCGCCGGCAGCGCGGCGGCCGCCGCCTCCCGCACGGCGTCCGGGGAGACGCCCTGCTCGGCGAGCGCCTTCGCCGCGAGGCCCTCGGGCTCGGCGAGGAGGCCGAGGACCAGGTGGGCGGGCAGCCCCTCGGAGTTGCCGGCCGCCCTGGACTCGCTGTGCGCGACCATGACGACGTTCCGCGCGCGCGGGGTGTACCGGCTGAAGCCCTGGCTCGGGTCGAGGTCGGCCGACTCCTTCGGCACGAACCGCTTCTGCGCCGCCTGCCGCGTCACGCCCATGCTCTTGCCGATGTCCGTCCAGGAGGCCCCGGAGCGGCGGGCCTGGTCGACGAAGTGGCCGATCAGGTGGTCGGCGACGTCGCCGAGGTGCTCGGCCGCGATGACCGCGTCCTGGAGCTGGTCGAGGGGCTCGGGGTGGACCTTCTTGATGGCGTGGATGAGGTCGTCGAGACGGATGGACGCCGTGGGATCCTGTCGCGAAGTCATGTGTCAACCCTAGGTTGACACCTTCGAACCGTCAACCGTGAGTTGACACCCGGGCGGGAGGGGGCGGGCACCGGAGGACGGCCCGCGCGCGCGTGGCACCATCGCCGGATGAGCAGCAGTACGCCCACCACCGTCGACCGCGCCTTCAGCGCAGCCCTCTACGAAGCCGACGACGACGCCCTGGACACCGCCGCCTCCCTCCTCGCCGCCGACCCCGCGGCGGACGCCGAACTGGCCCGGCGCGGCGAGGAGTTCGTGGCAGCGGCCTGGCGTCGGGGCTGGCAGCCGGCGGACGTCGTACGGATCGTCGGGCGCGACCTGGACGACGTCCACGTACGCCTGGTGTCGGCGCTGATCCGCGCGCAGGCCCCGGACGACCGCCCGCGCGGCCGGCGTTGGGCGGCCCAGCTGGAGGAGGTCACCGACGAGGCCCCGCCCCGGGCGGACCGCTTCTCGCACGCCGGCGCGGTCCTGGAGCTCTACCGCCTGCTGCTGCGCCTGCCCACCCTCGAACCGCTGCACGAACAGGCGCCCCGGCGGCAGCCCCGTTCCGACACCCACTCCCGCATGCTCACCCGCATCCGCGCGCTGCTCGCGAAGGCGGAGGCGACGGGCTACCCGGAGGAGGCGGAGGCGCTCACCGCGAAGGCGCAGGAGCTGATGGCCCGGCACAGCGTCGACGAGGCACTGCTCGACGCCCAGGCGCCGGCCCCGGACGCGCCCGGCGCCTGCCGTATCGGCGTCGAACCGCCGTACGAGCAGGCCAAGGCGGTGCTGCTGGACGCGGTGGCCGAAGCGAACCACTGCCGGGCGGTGTGGAACGAACCTTTCTGCTTCTCCACGGTCGTCGGCTTCGAAGCCGATCTGGACGCGGTGGAGCTGCTCTACACCTCGCTCCTGGTGCAGGCGCAGTCCGCGATGACGAAGGCGGAGGCGGCGCAGCGCGCCGGCGGCCGCAAGCGGACCAAGACCTTCCGGCAGTCTTTCCTCGCCGCCTACGCCCACCGCATCGGAGCCCGGCTGACGGCCGCCGCCGAGACCCAGGTGACCGACGACCTGCTGCCGGTCCTGGCCACCCGCGAGGTCGCGGTCACGGCGGCGACGGACCGCATGTTCCCGGAAACGACCACCACCCGCCTACGCGGCATCACCGACGAAGCAGGCTGGACCCAGGGCACAAAAGCAGCAGACCACGCCCGAGTACACTCCCGCCCGCCCCTGCCCTGACACGACGGAAGGCCGGGGACCGGCCCCCGGCCGCCCTGGCCCGTCCCAGCCCTGGCCAGGGACTGCCCCCGGCCAGGGACTGCCCCGACTAGTCCCCAGCCTGCTGGAACCCGCTCACCGACGCGTCCGGCGTCTTCTCGTCCTTCAGGGTCACCGCGCCGTACGACCACGCGATGCTCTCCGTGGCCGAAGCGCCGGGCAGGCCGTACTTCATCGTCTTCGCGGCGAGGCTCTTCTCGCCGCCGTCCTCGCCCCGGACGTACGTGATCGTGAAGGAGGTGGTGGCCTGCGCCGCCAGCGTCAGCTTCTGCGGCTCGGCGGCGGCGTCCGCGGGGACGGCGACCTTGGTGCCGTCGGCCTCCAGCTCGACCGTGGGGAAGCCGTCCAGGGTGCAGTCGGAGCCCTTGTTGGTGAGCGTGACGGTGACGTTGCCGCTGTCGCCGGCGGCCGGAGCGGCGTTGACCGGGCCGAGCTCCGCGGACAGGTCGCAGGTGGAGCCGGCGGCGGCGGAGCCGGTCGGGGCCGTGCTCTTCGTGTCGTCCGAGGCGCTGTCGTCCCCGCCGCCGCAGGCGGTGAGGAGCAGGGCGGTGGCGAGAGCGGTGACGGTGATCGGAACGGCGCGCATGTGTGGGGTTCCTTCGGATGACGTGACGGTGCTCGAAGGATCATCACGCATGAACCCCGGCCTCCGCTCCACAACCCCCGTACGGGGCTACGACCCCAGGCCCGCCGTCGGCAGTCCCGAGGGGAGTTGGCCGCCCTCCGCCTTGGTGTAGGTCTCCGTGCCGATCCCGCCCTCCCAGGTGACCTTGAGGGAGTTCTTGTCGACGGAGTCGACCATGCCGGTCGTGCGGTCGCTCTTCCCGCTCGCGCACTTGAGGCGGATCATCTGCATGTCCGACTCCTCCTTGGCGGTCCCGTCGCACAGGGTCCCGCCGGTCACGAACAGCGCGGCCTTCTCGCCGGTGATCACGAGCGCGACGGCCTGGCCGTCCTTCGTGGTGAGCCAACTGCCCTCCAGGCGACCGGGGGCGGACGTGGGACTCGACCCGCCGGTGCCGCCCCCCGTGTCCGCCGTGGCGGTCGCGCTGGGCGTGGCTGAGGAGGAGGAGTCGTCCGCGCCGCCGCCCCCGCCGCACGCGCTCAACGCGAACGCGCCCACCAGCGCCGCGACCGCGGCGGTCGCCCGCGCCGGCCGACGGGCCGCCCCGCGCGCGGGACGCGGAACAGTCGTGTGCGAGGCGGGCGCGGAGCCCGAGAAGATCGCCGAAGTCACTGGAACTCCCAAGCGGTAGCCGACCGACCTGTATCAACCGAGGACCGCAGCAAGCTACCAGCACCGCCCACCCCGCAGGCGTGGCCCCGGGTGCCCCCGTCCTGGCCGGCCCTGCGGAGTCAGCCCGCCGGCGTCGTCCCAGGTGAGCGCCCCGCCGTCCCGGCTGGCCCCGCGGAGTCGCCCCGCAGGCGTCGCCCCGTGTGATCGGCCCCCGTCCCGGCTGGCCCCGCGGGGTCGGCCCGCAGGCGTCGCCTCGTGTGATCGGCCCCCGTCCCGGCTGGCCCCGCGGGGTCGGCCCGCAGGCGTCGCCTCGTGTGATCGGCCCCCGCCCTGGCCGGCCCCCGTGGAGTCGGCCCGCAGGCGTCGCTCCGGGTGAGCGCCCCCCGTCCCGGCCGGCCCCGCGGAGTCGACCCGGAGACATCGCGCCGGGTGAGCCCCCCGACCTCGTCGTCCCCCCGTCCCCGCCGGCCCCGCGGCGACGGAGCGCAGCCCCCACCACCGCCCGACCAGGAGCACCCTCACCTCCCGACCAGGAGCACCCTCACCGCCCGACGGCAGCAGGCCCCCTCACCGCCCGACCACGAAGACCACCACCGCCCTACCAGGACGACTTGCGCACCCCCGGCAGATACCCCGCGTGCGCCTGCTCCCGCAGGCTCACGCGGGACAGGCCGAACGTGCGGAAGTACCCGCGCGGCCTCCCGTCGACCTGGTCCCGGTTGCGGACGCGCGTCGCGCTGGCGTCGCGCGGCTGTCGGCGCAGTTCCCGCTGCGCGGCCAGCCGTTCCGTCTCCGTGGACGACGGACGCCGGACGATCTCCTTCAACTCGGCCCGCCGCTCGGCGTACCGAGCGACGATCTCCCGCCGCTTCCCGTCCTTCGCGATCTTGCTCTTCTTCGCCATCAGACCCGCACCCCCCGCGCCCGGATCCGGGCCACCGCCGCCTCGACGCCGATCGCGTCGACGGTCCGGATCCCCTTCGTGCTCAGCCGCAGCCGCACGAAGCGGCTTTCGCTCGGCAGCCAGTAGCGCTTGGACTGGATGTTCGGGTCGAAGCGGCGCGGAGTGCGCCGGTGGGAGTGCGAGATGCGGTTGCCGAAGCCGGGCCGGGCCCCGGTCAGCATGCAGTGTGCGGACACGGTGACGTACCTCTCCTCGAAGCCGTGATGCTAATGGGATTCATTTTCAGTAAGGTAGCAGCATGGCACGCAACGAACTGCGCCCGGTCATCAAGCTCCGCTCCACGGCGGGAACCGGCTTCACCTACGTCACCCGCAAGAACCGCCGCAACGACCCGGACCGCATGACCCTGCGCAAGTACGACCCCGTCGCCGGCCGTCACGTCGACTTCCGAGAGGAGCGCTGAACCACCGCCATGCGCAAGGGAATCCACCCCGCCTACGGCCCCGTCGTCTTCCGCGACCGGGCCGCGGGCCACGCCTTCCTCACCCGCTCGACGCTGTCCGCCACCGACAGCGGCAAGACCGTCGAGTGGGAGGACGGCCGCACGTACCCCGTCGTGGACGTCGAGATCTCGAACGTCAGCCACCCCTTCTACACCGGCACCGCCCGCGTCCTGGACCAGGCCGGCCGCGTCGAGCGCTTCGAGCGCCGGTACGGGAAGCGGGGCGGGGCGTGAGCCTGTCGGTGGTCGTCGTGGGCGGGCTGCACGCCGACGCCCGCCGGGCGACCGTCGCGCGCCTGCTCGCCGACGTCCCCGGCAGCGTCGTCCTCCACCACGACCTGGCCACCGCCCCCGCCGGCACGGTCGTGCGCACCGTCCGCGACGCCCGCGGCGTCCTCGCCGTCGGGGAGACGCCGCTGGTCAACGACTGCGCGTGCTGCGCCCTGCGCGAGGACCTCGTGCCGGAACTGCGCCGTCTCGCCGGCGACGGAACCACCCGGCTCGCCGTCGTCGAGCTGTGGGACTCGGTCGAGCCCAAGGCGATGACGGAGGTGGTCGTCGCCGGCGGGCTGACCGTCACCGGCGTCATCACCGCCGTCGACCCGGCGCTGCTCCTGCCCTGTCTCGGCGACGGCGACGACCTCGCCGAGCGGGGACTCGCGGCGGCGGCCACCGACCAGCGGACCGTCGCCGACACCTTCGCACGGCAGCTGGAGTACGCCCCGGTCCTGGCGGTCGTCGACTCCCCGGAGGCCGACGACGAGGACCGCGAGCTGCTGGCCCAGCTCCACCCGACGGCCCGTCGGATCCCGGTGCCGGTCCCGAACGGCGGCCACCCAGGGGACCCGACGATCACCTCATCCGCACGTGCAGATGCACCTGCCACACCTGCACCTGCCACACCTGCACCTGCCACACCTGCACCTGCCACACCAGCCGCACTCACGCCCGCCGAGCCCGCCGAACCCGCCGCACCGACCTCGCCCCTCACCCCCCTGAGCCCCCTCGCCGCCGCGGCCCTCGCCGGCTTCGACGTCGAGGCGGCCGCCGCCGCCCAGCACCCCGCCTGCGCGCTGCTGCCCATCGACGCCGACGCGCACGGCGTCACCACCCTGGTCTGGCACCGGCGCCGGCCGTTCCACCCGGAGCGGCTGTACACGGCCCTGGAGGACCTGACCTGCGCCGCCGCCCGCAGCCGGGGCCGGTTCTGGCTGGCGGACAAGCCGGACGTCCTGCTCCACTGGGACGCCGCCGGGGGAGCCCTGTGCGTGGAGTCGGCCGGGCCCTGGCTCGCCTCCCTGCCGGACGCCGCCTGGGACATGGTCCCGCCGGTGCGCCGCGCCGCCGCCGCGCTGGACTGGCAGCCCGAGCACGGCGACCGCTGCCAGCACCTCGTCTTCACCTCACCCGGCCTTGACCGGGACGGGCTCGAACGGCTGCTGGAGTCCTGCCTGCTCACCGACGCCGAGTACGCCGCCGGTCGCGACGCCTGGAAGCGGCTGCCGCCCGCCTTCGACGCCTTCCTGGAGGTCTGACCCCGTGCCCCGCAAGCCCGACCGCAAGCCCGACCGCAAGCCCGACCGCAAGCCCGACCGCAAGTCCGCCAAGAGCCGCCCCAACCCGCTCGACCAGGCGGGGATCGAGTACGTCGACTACAAGGACACCGACCTGCTGCGGAAGTTCATCTCCGACCGAGGCAAGATCCGCAGCCGCCGCGTCACCCGCGTCTCCGCCCAGCAGCAACGGCAACTGGCCCGAGCGATCAAGACCGCCCGGGAACTGGCCCTCCTCCCCTACACCGTCCGCTGACACAGCCGCCCCACGGCTGACCACCCACCCGAAAGACTTCGGCCACCGTCGTAGACCCCGCACCCCTCGACGACGTACGCCGTAGACACCGTTCGTATGAGAAGAAGCACGTCACCCGTCCCGCTGTCCCGGACGGTGATACCGACCGCATCTCCGTCATCCGACCGGCTCCGCGCCCCCAGCGGAGGCGGACCCCGCTCGCCCCCGTGGACGATCTCCCCGTCGTCCACGGGGGCGAGCGCGTTCCGTGGCCCGGCGTCGACGGGGAGTTGTCCCGGCCTGCTCGTGCCGGGGGCGCTTCGAAGGGTGCTCGGGTTCCGCCGCCGGAACGAGACCCACCGGGGCAGGGTCGGCGCCGCGGCCGTCGCGCCGAGTGGACGGCGGGCGTCCGCCCAGGCGGGAGGCGTTCCGGCACGGTCCGGCGGCCCGCGTCGCTCCCCGCCGGCCGAACCGGGGCCGCGCGGACGGAACAGGAAGGGGACCCGATGCGTCTCTTCCTCTGCACGAGTGGTTCGATCCGAACTACTTCATGCGGCCCACGACGCCGAGGGCCGCCCACGGGAAACCGGTGGTCGCATGCGCCGCAGGCCCTGGGGCACACGCGCGAAGGACTCGGACAGCCGAACGATCGGTCAAGTGAGCGTCAAAGCTGTAACCGCGCAAGCACCCCTCGTGCACGTGCATCTGCTCATGCATCTGCACGTGAACGGGGCTATGATCCGAGACAGTTGACTACGGCATCAAACGCCACATCAGTCACATGAGGCACACGCCACACGCGCCACACAGCGCTACAGCCACACACGAGCCAGCGCACCACCAGGGAGCGACCTGTGGACCACGACGTTGACGGGGGGTACGACGTGTACAACGGCATGACCGCAACACAGTTGTACGGGGTTGCCTGGCAGAAGAGCCGGCACAGCAACTCACAGGGTTCGTGCGTGGAGTTCGCGCGACTGCCGGGCGGCGACGTGGCCGTGCGCAACTCGCGTTTCCCGGACGGTCCCGCGCTCGTCTACACGCGGGCCGAGATCGAGGCCATGCTGCTGGGCATCAAGGACGGCGAGTTCGACCACCTGATCGCGAGCTGACGACCGTCCCCGCGCGAGTGGCGGCCGTCCTCCATGGTGACGACGGGGCAACGCGCGTAGAACCGCGACGCCAGAAGGCGCCGCGGTTCGTCATTCGGCGGGCGTCCGCAGCCGGAACAGCGCCCAGACGACCTTGCCGCCCAGGTTGCCGGAGAGCGGGTGCCAGCCCCAGCCGTCGGCGAAGGAGTCGACGAGGAAGAGGCCGCGCCCCGACTCCGCCGAGAAGTCGTCCGCCTCGCGCGGCAGGGGACTCTCGCGGCTGGGGTCGCGCACCGCGCACACCAGCCGCCCGGTCCACCGCATCAGATGCAGCCGCACCGGCGGGCTCTGCTCGGGTCGGCGGGGTTCGGGCACGCGCGGGGAGTCCTCGTGCGACAGCCCGTGCCGCAGCGCGTTGGTCACCAGTTCCGAGACGACGAGACAGACGTCGTCGAAGTGGTCGCCGACATCCCACTGGCCCAGGGTTCTCCGGGTGAACTGCCGTGCCTCGCGGACCGCTTCGAAGCGGGCGGGCAGTGCGCAGGAGGCCGCGTTGGACACGGCCGCGGGATCAAGCGGCGGAAGGCCCTGCCGTAACGGCTCGAGCATGGTCGATCCATTCGTCCCCATGCGAGGCACTCCCGGGATTCGCGGTCGTTGCGATGCAGCGGTGGCGCGGGACCATGGTTTCCGATGCGTAGAGCAGATGCAAGGGCAGATGCACGTGCACCTGACCGAATTGGACCCGCCCGTACCGCTTCTTGGCCATTTTTTCCGCCATCTTCTCTCTGTTCATCGGCGCTTCCCTTGCTTTCTCCTCACTCTTCCCTCGCGCCGCTCTGTGCGTATCCTTTGCCTTCTTTCATCTCTGTAACCGGACGAGTACTGCTCGAAGTGTTTTAGTGGCAGACTGCGGGCCCTGAGGACGGCTGGGGAGGCTGGCGAAGGTGAGCGCGGGAGAGCCCGGATCGGTGGTGCGGCGCATGCTGCTCGGTTCGCAACTACGGCGACTGCGTGAGGCGCGCGGCATCACGCGCGAGGCGGCCGGGTACTCGATCCGGGCATCGGAGTCGAAGATCAGCCGGATGGAACTGGGCCGGGTGAGCTTCAAGACGCGGGACGTCGAAGACCTGTTGACGCTGTACGGGATCACGGACGACGCGGAGCGCCAGGCGCTGGTCGGACTCGCCCGCGAGGCCAACGTGGCGGGCTGGTGGCACAGTTACTCGGACGTGCTGCCCAACTGGTTCCCCACGTACGTCGGTCTGGAGGGCGCGGCCGCGCTGATCCGGGCGTACGAGGTGCAGTTCGTGCACGGGCTGTTGCAGACGGAGGCGTACGCGCACGCGGTCGTGCGGCGCGGGATGAGGGGCGCGAGCGCCGCCGACATCGACCGGCGCGTGGCCCTGCGGCTGGAGCGGCAGAAGTACCTCGTCGCCGAGAACGCCCCCGACCTCCACATCGTCCTCGACGAGGCGGCCCTGCGTCGGCCGTACGGCGACCGCGAGGTGATGCGCGGGCAGCTCCAGCACCTGATCGAGATCTCCGAGCGCCCCAACGTGCGGATCCAGATCATGCCGTTCAGCTTCGGCGGGCACGCGGGCGAGAGCGGCGCCTTCACGATCCTGAGCTTCCCGGAGTCCGATCTGTCGGACGTGGTCTATCTGGAGCAGCTCAGCAGCGCCCTCTACCTGGACAAACACGAGGACGTCGCCCAGTACGAGCAGGCGCTGAAGGAGCTCCAGCAGGACAGCCCGGGGCCGGACGAGAGCCGGGATCTGCTGCGGGGTCTGCTGCAACTGTCCTGAGGGTTTCCCCTCGAGTCACCCACGCGGGCTTCAACTCCCTTACGACACACGTACGATGACGTGTGATCAGATCGTGATTGCCGAGCGCAGTCGATCAGAACCGATCACATCAGGGGATTGAGGGATCACATGTCGTCCTACTTCACCGACCTGGCCCAGCAGTACATCGACGGCGAGTGGCGCCCGGGGACAGGCTCCTGGGACATCATCGACTTCAATCCCTACGACGGCGAGAAGCTGGCCTCGATCACCATAGCCACCGTCGATGAGGTGGATCAGGCCTACCGGGCCGCCGCCCGCGCGCAGAAGGAGTGGGCCGCCACCAACGCCTACGCCCGCCGCTCGGTCTTCGAGAAGGTGCTGCGGCTGGTCGAGGAGCGCGAGGCGGAGATCAGCGAGATCCTCGTCGCCGAGGCCGGCGGCACGTTCGGCAAGGCGGCCTTCGAACTGCACCTCGCCAAGGAGTTCCTGCGCGAGTCGATCCACCTCTCGCTGCGCCCCGAGGGCCGCATCCTGCCTTCGCCGGTCGACGGCAAGGAGAACCGCGTCTACCGCGAGCCGGTCGGCGTCGTCGGTGTGATCAGCCCCTTCAACGTGCCCTTCCTGCTGTCGCTGAAGTCCGTCGCCCCCGCGCTGGCCCTCGGCAACGCCGTGGTGCTCAAGCCGCACCAGAACACCCCGATCGCCGGCGGCACCGTGATCGCCAAGCTCTTCGAGGACGCCGGCCTGCCGCCGGGCCTGCTGAACGTCGTCGTCACCGACATCGCCGAGATCGGCGACGCCTTCCTGGAGCACCCGGTCCCGCGGGTCATCTCCTTCACCGGCTCCGACAAGGTCGGCCGCCATGTCGCCACGGTCGCCGCCTCGCACTTCAAGCGGTCCATCATCGAACTCGGCGGCAACAGCGCCTTCGTGGTCCTGGACGACGCCGACGTCGACTACGCGGTCGACGCCGCCGTCTTCAGCCGCTACGTCCACCAGGGCCAGGTCTGCATGGCCGCCAACCGCATTTTGGTCGACCGCTCGATCGCCGACGAGTTCACCGAGAAGTTCGTCGCCAAGGTGAGGACGCTCAAGGCCGGCGACCCGCGCGACCCGCAGACCCTCATCGGCCCGGTGATCAACTCCCAGCAGGCGGAGGCGGTGTCCGGCGCCGTCGAGCAGGCGCTCGCCGAGGGCGCGACCGCCCTGCTGCACGGCACGACCGCCGAGAACCTCGTCGAGCCGTCCGTCCTCGCCGGCCTGCCCCTCGACTCCGCCCTGCTCCAGCAGGAGGTGTTCGGACCGGTCGCCTTCATCAACACCTTCGACGGCGAGGAGGAGGCGCTGCGCATCGCCAACGACACGCCGTACGGCCTGAGCGGCGCCGTCCACACCGGCGACATCGAGCGGGGCGTGGCCTTCGCCAAGCAGATCGTCACCGGCATGTTCCACGTCAACGACGCCACCGTCGCCGACGAGCCGATCGTCCCCTTCGGCGGCGAGAAGAGCTCCGGCGTCGGCCGCCTCAACGGCGAGACGACCGTGGAGGCCTTCACCACCACCAAGTGGATCTCGGTGCAGCACGGCCGCAGCCGCTTCCCCTTCTGACCGACGGGCGGCGTCGGGATGATTCCGGCGCCGCCTACTCTGGACGGCATGTCAGCGATCCGTCTCCTCGTGCTCGGCGCGGTGCGGCAGCACGGGCGGGCCCACGGCTACCAGGTGCGCAACGACCTGGAGTACTGGGGCGCGCACGAGTGGTCCACCGCCAAGCCGGGCTCGATCTACCACGCGCTCAAGCAGATGGCGAAACAGGGCCTGCTGCACGAGCACGAGGTCGCGCCGTCCACCGCCGGCGGCCCGCCCCGCACCGAGTACGAGATCACCGACCAGGGCGTCGAGGAGTACTTCCGCCTGGTCCGCGAGGCGCTGACCTCGTACGACCAGAAGATGGACGTCAAGTCGGCGGCCATCGGCTTCATCGTCGACCTGCCGCGCGCCGAGGCCGTAGGCCTGCTGGAGGAGCGGATCCGGCGCATCGAGGAGTGGCGCTCCGCCGTCACCCAGCACTACGCGCCCGAGCAGGGCCCGGAGCAGCTCGGCCACATCGGCGAGATCATGAACCTCTGGGTCCACACCGCCGACGCCGAGGCCGAGTGGACCCAGGGCCTGATCGCCCGCATCCAGGGCGGGGCCTACACCTTCGCCGGCGAGGGCGAGCCGTTCGTCGGCGTCCTCGCGGAGGACGAGGAGAACCCGTACGCGACGCGGGAGCGGCATCCGGAGGACGCCCGCTGATCGAGCGGGAGTTCAGCTAATCAAGTTTGACGAGCTGTGGGCGCGGGCATTACGTTGAAGCTGTAGTCAAGTTTGACTAGCAGGGGCTTGACCGGCAGGGCGACGAATGGGGGCTCGGCATGGCCGACACGGCGATCACCGTCGAGGACGTACGCAAGAGGTACGGGGACACGCAAGCGCTGGACGGGATCGACCTCTCGGTCGCGCGCGGCACGGTCCACGGGGTGCTCGGCCCGAACGGCGCGGGCAAGACCACCCTGGTCAGGATCCTTTCCACGCTGCTGCGGCCCGACAGCGGCCGGGTCGAGGTGGCCGGCCACGACGTCGTGCGGCAGGCCAGGGAGGTCCGGCTGCGCATCGGGCTCCTCGGCCAGCACGCGGCGCTCGACGAGGGGCTGGGCGGCCGGCAGAACCTGGAGATGTTCGGCCGCCTCCACCACCTGGGGGCACGCCACGCGCGCGTGCGGGCCGACGAGCTCCTGGAGCGCTTCGAGCTCACCGACACCGGCCGCAAGCCGGTCCGCGACTACAGCGGCGGCATGCGGCGCCGGCTGGACCTGGCCGCCTCCCTGATCCGGGACCCGGAGGTGCTCTTCCTGGACGAGCCGACCACCGGCCTCGACCCGCGCGGACGCGCCGAGGTGTGGTCCGCGGTGCGCTCCCTGGTCGGCGGCGGCACCACGGTCGTCCTGACGACCCAGTACCTGGAGGAGGCGGACCAGCTCGCCGACCGCATCAGCGTCGTGGACCGCGGCGGCGTCATCGCCGACGGCACCGCCGACGAGCTGAAGTCGCTGACGGGCGGCGACCGCATCGACGTCGTCCTGCGCGACGAGGGCCACCTGGGCGCCGCGCTCGCCCTGCTGCCGGTGCCCAAGGACGCCGTCACGGTCGACGCCGACCGCCGTCTGCTCAGCGCCCCCGTCCCCGACCGGATGGCCGCCCTCTCGGGCGTCGTCCGCGCGCTGGAGGAGGCCGGCATCGAGGCGGAGGACGTGGCCCTGCGCCGCCCCACGCTCGACGAGGTGTTCCTGCACCTGACCGGAGCGCACGACCGTTCGAACACCCGCGTGGACGACCGTACGAAGGAGGCCGTGTGAGCACGTACGCGCTGACCGATTCCTGGACCATGACCCGGCGCGAACTCGCCCACTGGGCACGGCAGCCAGGCCGGCTGATCGTCGGCCTGGTCTTCCCGGTGATGCTGCTGCTGATGTTCGGCTACCTGGTCGGCGGCGGTCGCGGGGTGAGCGGCGAGTACCTCGACTACCTGGTCCCCGGCATGCTCGCGCTCACCATGGCCTTCGGTCTGGAGGGCACGATGCTCTCCGTCACCCAGGATCTCAACAAGGGCGTGATCGACCGCTTCCGCTCGCTGCCCATGGCCGACGGCGCGGTCCTGGTGGGCCGTTCGGCGGCCGACATGCTCCAGTCGGCGGTGGGCCTGGCCGTCCTGATCGCCGTCGCGTTCGCGCTAGGCTGGCGCACGCACGGCGGCTTCGGGGGCTTCCTGGGCGCCGTGGGGCTGCTGCTCCTGTTCCGCTTCGCGATGCTGTGGATCGGCATCCATCTGGCGCTGGTGGCCGGCAAGCCGGAGATGGTCCAGGCCGTGCAGATCCTGGTCTGGCCGGTCGGCTTCCTCTCCAACGCCTTCGCCGCCCCCGACTCCATGCCCGCCTGGCTGGGCGCGCTCGTCGAGTGGAACCCCATGTCCCACACGGCGACCGCGGTACGCGACCTCTTCGGCGCCCCCGGCGGAGCGGCCGGCCACATCTGGCCGGCCACCCTGTGGCCCCTGGCCCTGCTGGCGGTCTTCTTCCCGCTGGCGGTACGCAGGTTCAACCGCCTGAGCCGCTAGGACGCGCGCCGAAAGCCCCGCCCGCCGGACGGGCCCTAGTGATGGAACCCGGTCGCCGCCGCCTTGTCCCGGGTCAGCGGGTGGGGCTGGCGGCGCAGTTCCGGCAGGAGCCGGGTCAGGTCGTCCACGAACAGGTCGGCCAGGTCGGTCGAGAAGCCGTTGCGGCAGACCACGCGCAGGACGGAGAGGTCCTCGCGGTTCGGCGGGAAGGTGTACGCGGGCACCAGCCAGCCGCTCTCCCGCAGCCGCCGCGAGACGTCGAAGACGTCGTAGGACTCCACGCCCGGGGCGGTGGTGAAGGCGAAGACGGGCAGCTCGTCGCCCCGGGTCAGCAACTCGAAGTCGCCCAGTTCCGCCACCCGGTCGGCGATGCCCCGGGCGACCTCGCGCGCGGAGTGCTGCACGGCCCGGTAGCCCTCACGGCCGAGCCGCAGGAACGTGTAGTACTGCGCGACGACCTGGGCGCCCGGCCGTGAGAAGTTCAGTGCGAAGGTCGGCATGTCGCCGCCCAGGTAGTTGACGCGGAAGACGAGCTCCTCGGGCAGGGCGGCGCCGTCGCGCCACAGCGCCCAGCCGACCCCGGGGTAGACCAGCCCGTACTTGTGCCCCGAGGTGTTGATCGACGCCACGCGCGGGAGGCGGAAGTCCCACACCAGGTCCTCGTCGAGGAAGGGCGCGACCATCGCCCCGGACGCCCCGTCGACGTGCACCGGGACGTCGAGGCCGGTGCGCTCCTGGAGGGCGTCCAGGGCGGCGCACAGGTCCGCGATCGGCTCGTAGGAGCCGTCGAAGGTGGAGCCGAGGACGCCGACGACCCCGATGGTGTTCTCGTCGCACAGCTCGGCGGCGGCCCGCGGGTCGAGATGGAAGCGGTCCCCCTCCATGGGGACCAGACGCGGCTCCACCTCCCAGAAGGCGCAGAACTTCTCCCAGCACACCTGCACGTTGACGCCCATGACCAGGTTCGGCCGGGCGCCCGAGGCCGGACCGCGCTTGCTCCAGCGCCGTTTGAGGGCCATTCCGGCGAGCATGCACGCCTCGCTCGAACCGGTCGTCGAACAGCCCACGGCGGCCGACGGCTCGGGCGCGTTCCACAGGTCGGCGAGCATCGCCACACAGCGCCGCTCCAGCTCGGCGGTGCGCGGGTACTCGTCCTTGTCGATCATGTTCTTGTCGCGGCACTCCGCCATCAGCACCCCGGCCTCCGGCTCCATCCAGGTGGTGACGAACGTGGCCAGGTTCAGCCGGGAGTTGCCGTCCAGCATCAGCTCGTCGTGGACGAGCTGGTACGCGGTCGAGGGCGGCGTCGGCGTGTCCGGCAGCCGGTGCTTGGGCGGCGACTCGGTCATGCCGCCGACCGGATCGGCGACACCGTAGAACGGGTTGACGGACAGCGAGCGCTCGTCGGGACGGGACCCCTTGTGCAGCGGCATGGACGTCACTCCTCGGGAGACGGGAACGGGACGGGGGAGAGGGGGAGTTCAGAGGGGGTTCGGCGGCGCTCAACGGACCGGCTTCCCGTCGTCGCGCAACTGCATCTGCGGACGCCCCGTGACCAGCAGCCAGGCCGGCAGCGACGCGACGCACAGGAGGGTGACGATCGCGGGGGAGGCGACCAGGACGGCGGCGACGAAGAGGCTCACCCAGCCCTGCCGGGTGATGGCGAGCAGCACGCCGAGCACACCGGCGGCCACCCCCACCGCGGGATGCACCCCGGGCACGAGCGCGTGGGCGGTGAGACCGAGGGCGGTGCCGACGAACACGGACGGGAAGATCCGCCCGCCCCGGAAGCCGCAGGACGCGGCCACGAGCATCGCCGCCAGCTTCACCACCGTCATCGTGGCGAACTGCCCGGCCGTCCAGCCCTCGGGATCGCTCGCCAGCTCCCCGATCTCCTCCAGCCCCTTGAAGAGCGTCAGCTCGCCGCCCACGGCCGCCAGCAGCCCCAGCACGAGCCCGCCGACCGGCAGCGTCAGCATCGGGTGCCCCAGCCGCCCGAACGCGGCGTGGACGTAGGGGAAGGCGCGCACGGCGCACAGGGCGAGCAGCGCGCCCACGGACGCGATCACGACCGCGCCGAGCAGATCGCCCCAGTCCGGCTGGTCGATCGGGGGCAGGTTCAGGTCGAAGCTCGGCCGGGACACCAGGCTGGTCGTCATCGAACCGGCCGCCGCCGCGACGAGGGGCGCGAAGACGCTGTCCCACAGCGGCCCCTTCGTCTGCCGCCCCGCCATCGCCTCGGAGATCATCAGCGCCGCCGCCACCGGCGTGCCGAACAGCGCGCCGATCGTCGCCGCCTCGGCCAGCACGGGCCACACCGCGCCCGGCATCCGGGGGATCAGCCGCCGGCCCAGCCAGTAGGCGAGGCCGATGTTCACGGCGATGATCGGGTTCTCGGGGCCCAGGCTCGGCCCGCCCGCCAGCATCAGCACGGTCGCCACCAGCAGGCCCGGCAGCACCACGGGCGGCAGCACGGGCGCGTTCAGGCCCGTCGTCGCGGGATCCGGCCCGGCGTGACCCGGCGCCTTCCAGACCACCAGCCCCACCAGGATCCCGGTCGAGGTGAGCATGACCAGCATCCACAGCACCGAGTAGCGGCCCACGCCCAGCGCGTCCGGCAGGGTCCCCCAGAGCACGTCCTGCAAGCGTTCGGCCAGCCCGCTCACGCCGACGAGGAGCAGACTCGAGACCACGCCGACGACCAGGGCGGGCAGGATCAACGGCAGCAGCGCGCGAGCCGGGGTCGCCGGAGCGGGGGGCTGCGCCTGCCGTGCGGTGTCCTGGGCCACGGGCTCACCATAAGGGGGCAAAAGGGACCGAACATCCGGGGATGGGCCGTTGAGGCGCGCCCGCGGAAAAGCGTGCGGAAGGCGTGCGGAAAGGCATGCGGAAAAGCGAACTTGCACCTCACGTCGCGTGAGGCCCCACCGTGGAGCGCGTACCGAGAAGGGAGCGGACGAAGTGAGCTACTCCGTAGGACAGGTGGCCGGCTTCGCCGGGGTCACGGTGCGCACCCTGCATCACTACGACGACATCGGCCTGCTCGCCCCGAGCGAGCGCAGCCACGCGGGGCACCGGCGCTACAGCGACGCCGACCTCGACCGGTTGCAGCAGATCCTGTTCTACCGGGAGCTCGGCTTCCCGCTCGACGAGGTCGCGGCCCTGCTCGACGACCAGGCAACCGGAAAAGCAGACCCGCGCGCGCATCTGCGCCGCCAGCACGAACTGCTGACCGCCCGGATCGAGAAGCTGCGCGAGATGGCCGCGGCCGTGGAGCACGCCATGGAGGCACGCAGAATGGGAATCGACCTCACGCCGGAGGAACGCTTCGAGGTCTTCGGCGACAAGGATCCGGAACAGTACGCCGAGGAGGCCGAACAGCGCTGGGGCGGCACCGAGGCCTACGCCGAGTCGCAGCGCCGGGCCGCCCGCTACACCAAGGACGACTGGAAACGCATGCAGGCCGAGGTGGCCGCCTGGGGCGAGCGCTACGACGCCCTGATGGCCGCAGGCGAACCGCCGGCCGGCGAGACGGCCATGGACCTGGCCGAGGAGCACCGGCAGCACATCTGCCGCTGGTTCTACGAGTGCCCGTACGACATGCACCGGTCCCTGGCCGAGATGTACGTCGCCGACGAGCGCTTCAAGGCGTTCTACGACTCCATGCGCCCGGGCCTCGCCGAGCACCTCAAGGAGGCCATCACCGCCAACGCGGCGCGGCGCACGGCGTCGTAGCGTCCTGGCCCGGGGTCACTCCCGGGCCAGGACCACCGCCGTCCCGTACGCGCACACCTCGGTGCCCACGTCCGCGGCCTCCGTCACGTCGAAGCGGAACGCCAGCACGGCGTTCGCGCCCCGCACGCGTGCCTGCTCGACGAGCCGCTCCATGGCCTGGTTGCGGGTCTCGACGAGCGTCTTGGTGAGGCCCTTCAGCTCACCGCCGACCATCGACTTCAGACCCGCGCCGATCTGCGTGCCCAGGTGCCGCGAGCGCACCGTCAGCCCGAAGACCTCGCCGATGACCCGCTCGACCCGGCGCCCGGGAACGTCGTTCGTGGTGACGACCAGTACGTCCGGCTGGGGCCCCTGGCCGCCGCCGTAGTCCTCGATGCCCATGCTCACAGGTTTGCCCAAGCGGAGGCACAGTGCATCCTGGGAACCCCTTGGAACCTGGGCGAGGCCGGTTGCGTTGATACGTTTGGGCAGCCAGCCCCCGCCAGTACCCCCAGCCCGTTCCCCACAGCAGGAGCCACATCCCCGTGACCACGCTTGCGCTAGGCCCCGAGTGGCTCAGCCCGGACTACCTGATCGAGACCTTCAGCCTGCCCGGCATCCTGCTGATCGTCTTCGCGGAGTCCGGTCTCTTCGCCTTCCTCCCCGGAGACTCCCTGCTGTTCACGGCGGGCCTGTTCGTGGCCGAGGGCCAGTACATCACCCAGCCCCTGTGGCTCGTCTGCACGCTCATCGTGATCGCCGCCGTCGTCGGCGACCAAGTGGGCTACATGATCGGCAAGTTCCTCGGTCCCAAGCTCTTCAACCGTCCCAACTCCAAGCTCTTCAAACAGGAGAACCTGGAGAAGGCCCACGAGTTCATGGAGAAGTACGGCCCCAAGGCGATCGTCCTGGCCCGCTTCGTGCCCATCGTCCGCACGTTCGCGCCCATCGTGGCCGGCGCGGGCAGCATGAAGTACCGCACGTTCCTCGCCTACAACATCATCGGCGGCATCGCCTGGGGCACGGGCGTCACGCTCGCGGGGTACTGGCTCGGCCAGATCAGCTTCATCAAGACGAACGTCGAGGCGATCCTCATCCTCATCGTGTTCGCCTCCGTCGTCCCGATCATCGTCGAGTTCATGCGCGAGCGCGCCAAGAAGAAGCGCGCGGCGGCCCAACAGCCCGCCCCCGCGCAGCAGCAGCCCCAGGCCCACGTCATGGACGACGCCACCACCCAGCTCCGCCGCATCGACCAGACCGAGCCGTACGGCCACCAGGGCAACCAGGGCAACCACCAGAACGACTACTACGCCGGCGGCCAGCAGCAGCAGTACCCCCAACAGGACTGGCAGCCCCAGCAGCAGCCCTACGGCGCCCCCCAGAACCCCCAGAACCAGAACGGCCAGTACCCGTACAACGGCGGCTACTGAGCCCGACCCCTGGGGGCGCAGCCCCCAGGGGCGCGGGGCTGTAAGGATGTGCGGCTCCGCCGCGCGGGCGCGCCCAGCCACAACGAACCGGCAGCCGCCACACAACGAGACTCACCGAGTCAGAAGGCGCCCCCCGCTCAAAAACCCCGCGTCCGCTTGGCGGCCCGCCGCTTCTCCGCCGACCCGATCCGCAGGAACAACCGCGAGATCTCCGAACCGAGGTTCACCCCGATGGCGATGGCCATCGCCAGCGCCGCGGCCTTCGTCAGCGACACCAGCCCCGCGTCCGCCTCGTTCTGAGCGAACGCCAGCAGTCCGAAGTAGGTGGCCGAACCGGGCAGCAGCGGTCCGATCGCCGCCGTCGTGTACGGCAGCGCCGAAGCGAACCGGTAGCGCGCCAGCAGCTGCCCGAAGAGCCCCACCACCCCCGCCGCGACCGCCGTGGACGCGACGGGGGAGATGTCGCCGGCGTAGTGCATCGCGCCGAACACCGACCAGGCGACGCCCCCGTTCAGCGTCACGGCCAGCACGGTGGCCCGCTCCTGCTGGAGCAGCACCGCGAAGGTCAGCGACAGCAGCATCGACGCGCCGATCGACCACAGCGGCCGCTCGCTGATGCCCAGGGCCGCGTCGGGGTTGAGATGCGCGCCGAGCTGCACGCCCACGTACAGCATCACCAGCACGCCGACGACGATGCCGACGAAGAAGTACATGACCTCCAGCAGACGCGCGGCGGCGGTGATGTAGAAGCCGGTCAGACCGTCCTGCACGCCCGCCACCAGCGCCCGTCCGGGCAGCAGCGCGAACAGCCCACCGGTGATCACCGCGGACGCCTTCACGTCGACGTGCGTCAGCGTCAGCGCGACGCCGATCGCGGCGGGCGGCATCGCGGCCACCAGGAACTGGTAGAACTCCGGCAGCCCACGCCCCGCGCACAGCCAGGCCAGCCGGTCGCCGAGCATCGCGCCGACCGCCGCCGCCAGGAACACGATCAGATCGCCGCCGACCAGCACCGAGGCCGCGCCCGCGAGCAGCCCGCTCGCCGAGGTCAGCACCCAGGTCGGGTAGGGGTGCCGGTTGCGCCGTATCTCCGCCAGGCGCCGGTAGGCGTCCTCCAGCGAGATGTGCGTCTCCGGGTCGCTGAGGTCGTCGACGAGCTGGAAGACGGCCGCCAGCCGCGTGTAGTCGGTGCCGCGGCGCCGCACGGTCCGCGAGGCCGTCACCGGGTCCTCCACCAGCGACGGCTGGTAGGAGATCGACAGCAGCGTGAAGGTGACGTTCGGCTCGCAGCGGTCGAGCCCGTAGGAGCGGCAGACCGCGAACATCGCGGCCTCCACGTCCTCGGCGCCCTCGCCGCCCGCCAGCAGCAGCTCCCCGATACGCAGCGTCAGGTCGAGCACGCGCGGGACGGCCGGGCCCTCGTCCTCCTCGGCCTTCGGCACCCGTTCCGGCGCGGGCCGCTCGGCCACCGGCATGCGCAGCATCGTGCGCATCCGGTCCTGCCAGGGCACGTCCTTGGTCAGACTGACCACGGGGAAGCCCTCGGCGGGCGTGAACGCGGCCGGGGCGTGCCGCGCGCTGTACGTTCTCGGCCGGCTGAACGCCGACCCCTCGGGCTCGCCCGAGACCGTCTGCGGGACGTCCATCCCCCGCGGAACCGCGAACTCCGACGTGGTCTCCGACTCGCCCCCGACCCGCGACACCGCCAGCCCCCGCGGGATCGCGAACTCCGAGGTGATCTCGGAGTCGAACGCGCTCCTCGACTCGTCCGACTGCGGCTTGCGGTCCTCCGCCTCCGTCACTGAGCAACGCTCCCTGAACGACACATTCCGTACGCCTCAGTATGCGCGGACGCGCCACACGTATGCCTTCAGAACGCGATCGGGCGCGCGACCCGGGCATACGAAAGGGCCGCACGCGCACGCGTGCGGCCCCTGCGTTACGAGAGGTCAGTGACCGCCCTGGTCCTTGAAGCGCTTGTAGGACCGCTCGATCTCCGCCTCGGCGTCCGTACGGCCGACCCAGTCGGCGCCCTCGACGGACTTGCCGGGCTCCAGGTCCTTGTAGACCTCGAAGAAGTGCTGGATCTCCAGGCGGTCGAACTCCGAGACGTGGTGGATGTCACGCAGGTGCTCCACACGCGGGTCGGTCGCCGGGACGCACAGCAGCTTGTCGTCGCCGCCGGCCTCGTCCGTCATCCGGAACATGCCGATCGCGCGGCAGCGGATGAGGCAGCCCGGGAAGGTCGGCTCGTCCAGGATGACCAGCGCGTCCAGCGGGTCGCCGTCCTCGCCGAGCGTGTTCTCGACGAATCCGTAGTCGGTCGGGTAGGCGGTCGAGGTGAAGAGTCGACGGTCCAGGCGGATCCGACCGGTCTCGTGGTCCACCTCGTACTTGTTCCGCGAACCCTTCGGGATCTCGATCGTGACGTCGAACTCCACCGGTGGCTCCTCCATGATCAGCACATAGTTCTGGTGGTTAAGTGTCCCTCACGCAGGTGTGTGATCGCGAAAGGGGCTGGTGATCGTGCCCGAGCTGAGGCCTTGGCGCGCCGCGAGACCGCACGTGGTGCGGGCCGTGGACGCCGTTCGACCGCGTCTGGCACGGGCCGCAGAGGTCGTACGGCCCCGTCTCGCGCGCGCGGCGGCAGCCGCGAAGCCGCAGGTCGTACGGCTCACGCAGGCGGCGAAACCGCAGCTCGCGCGGATCACGAGGCCGAAGGCCGGCCGGACCCTTCAGTACACCGCGGGCGCGGCGACCGCCGGACTGGCGCTGGCCGTCGGCGTGGTGACGGCCGCCGGCCCCTGGGACTCCACCGGTCAGCGTACGGCCGAGCGGGACCGGGCAGTCGCACTGGACCGGACGGGTGGCGCAGATCACGGTCGTTCGGACGATACGTCCCCCGGGTCCGGCGGGTCCGGTGGCTCCGGCGGGTCCGGTCGCTCCGGTGCGTCCGACACCGCGGCCGGCGCCCCGCGGCCGGCCCCCAGCGCCGCGTCCGTCCTCACCGGCCTCGGCGGCGGCAAGACCCCAGTGAAGTCCGCCCCGAGCTCCACCGCCCTCGCCCGCGTCCTGGACCCCCTCCTCGCCGACCCTGCCCTCGGCGCCGGCCGCGCCGCCGCCGTCGTCGACGTGGCCACCGGCAAGCGCCTGTACGGCGTCGGCGCCGACCGGGCGTTCACCCCGGCCTCCACCACGAAGATCGCCACCGCGGTCGCCGCGCTCTCCGCGATGGGCGCCGACCACCGCCTCACCACCCGCGTCGCCCTGGAACCCGGCACCGGCGAGGTCGTCCTAGTCGGCGGCGGCGACCCCACCCTCACCGGCCGCCGCACCGCCGAGGGCTGGGCCGACCTGCGCACCCTCGCCGACGCGACCGCCGCCGCGTTGAAGAAACGTGGCATCACCCGCGCGACGCTCTCCTACGACACCACCCTGTACGCCGGGTCCGAAGTTCACCCCATCGGGGTCAACCCCAACCTCGCCCGTGTCACCGCCCTCACCGTCGACGAGGGCCGCACCGACGGCTCCACGAGCGGCCCTGCGGCCCGCGTCCCCGACCCCGCGGCCGAAGCCACCCGCACGTTCGCCGAACTCCTGCGCGCCCACGGCGTCGGCACCACCGCCCCCGGCCCCTCCAAGGCGACGAAGCGCGCGGTCACCCTCGCCTCGGTCTCCTCGCCGCCCCTCGCCGCCCTCGTCGAACGCATGCTGACCAACAGCGACAACGACATCGCCGAGGCCCTCGCCCGCCAGACCGCCGTCGCGACCGGCGCCCGCCCCGACTTCGCCGGCGCCGGCAAGGCCGTCCACGCCCAGCTCGCCGAGCTCGGACTGCCCCTGGCCGGAGCCGTGTTCAAGGACGGCAGCGGCCTGAACCGCGAGAACCGCCTCACCGCGAACCTGCTGACCGCCCTCCTCGCCAAGGCCGGCGACCCCGACCGCCCCGACCTGCGCCCCGCCCTCACCGGCCTGCCCGTCGCCGGCTTCACCGGCACCCTCAGCACCCGCTACACCGACGGCGCGGCCGGCATCGTCCGCGCCAAGACCGGCACCCTCACCGGTGTCAACACCCTCGCCGGCACCGCCGTCGACCGCAACGGCCGCCTCCTCGCCTTCGCCGTCCTCACCTCGGACACCACGGACCCCACAGCCGCCCAGACGGCCCTGGACCGCACAGCCACGGCCCTGACGACCTGCGGCTGCACCTGAGCAGTCGCCCCGCCCCGCGCCGCGCGTCGCGGGGGACGCCGTCCGCCGTGCGGTCTTCCGCGCTCTGCCCCAAGCCGTACCCCTCACGTACGGTTGACACATGACGAGCTTCGGTGGTGCCTCTTCCGGGATGGTCGACTGGAATCTCGCGGTCGCGACCGCGACCCGGCTCGTGCGGCCGGGCCCCGACGTGAGCCGGGACGAGGCCCGCGCCGTGGTCGCCGAGCTGCGCCGGCACGCCAAGGCCTCGGAGGGACACGTCCGCGGCTTCACCCGGCTGGGCACCGAGGAGACCCACGACACCCCCGTCCTCGTCGTCGACCGCCCCGGCTGGGTCCGGGCGAACGTCGCCGGCTTCCGCGAGATCCTCAAGCCCCTCCTCGACAAGATGCAGGAACGCCGCGGCGGCAGCACCGGCGGCGCAGTCCTCAGCGCCGTCGGCGGCAAGGTCACCGGCGTCGAACTCGGCATGCTCCTGTCGTTCCTGGCCTCCCGCGTCCTCGGCCAGTACGAGACCTTCGCGCCCGCCGCCCGCGACCTCCCCGCCGGCGGCGACGGCTCCGGCCGGCTCCTCCTCGTCGCGCCGAACATCGTGCACGTCGAACGCGAACTCGACGTCGACCCCCACGACTTCCGCCTCTGGGTGTGCCTCCACGAGGAGACCCACCGCACCCAGTTCTCCTCGGTGCCCTGGCTGCGCGACCACCTCGAGGGCGAGATCCAGTCGTTCCTCGCCGAGACCGACGTCGACCCCATGACCTTCCTCGAACGCATTCGCGAGGCCGCCCAGTCCCTCGCCGGCGGCCGGCCCGAGGGCGAGGAGGACGACGGCGGCCACTCCCTCGTCGAACTCGTCCAGAGCCCCGCCCAGCGGGAGATCCTCGCCCGCCTCACCGCCGTGATGTCCCTCCTGGAGGGCCACGCCGACTTCGTCATGGACGGCGTCGGCCCCGACGTCGTGCCGACCGTCGCCGAGATCCGCGAGAAGTTCCAGCAGCGCCGCGCCAAGGGCGCCTCCCGCCTGGACGTGGCCCTGCGCAAGCTGCTCGGCCTGGACGCCAAACTCCGCCAGTACAAGGACGGCGAACGCTTCGTCAGCGCCGTCGTCGACCAGGTCGGCATGGACGGCTTCAACCGCGTGTGGACCTCCCCCAACACGCTCCCGACCAAGGCCGAGATCGCCAAACCGGCGGACTGGGTCGCACGGGTGCACCGCAAAGCCGACCCGGCGTGACCCGAAATCGCCGGACGGCAGGCGAACGCCCCTCCAATCACCCGTCCGAGGGACCGTGAGCCTCGCGCAGGCGTGCAATGCTCGGGGAGCGGCCCGGTTCTGTCACCATCTACACACTCTGCGTGACCGACCTCGGGCTCACCCCCGACAACTTCATTGAAGGGAACCGGACATGGGTCCCCATCCTGCGGTCGCGGCGATACGCCTGGCGGTCCGCCGCGTCCTCCACGACCTCCTCAACGAACACACCGCCCCCGACGTCCCGGCGGCCACCGCCACCCCCGGCGTCCCCGGCGTCCCCTCGCACGAGCGCCCGCCCCCGCCGCTCGTGCTCGTGGCGTGCTCCGGCGGCGCCGACTCCATGGCGCTCGCCTCCGCCCTCGCCTTCGAAGCCCCCAAGCTCGGCATCCGCGCCGGCGGCGTCACCGTCGACCACGGCCTCCAGACCGGCTCCGACCAGCGCGCCGACGAAGTCGTCCAGCGCCTGCGCGAACTCGGCCTCGACCCCGTGGAGTCCATGGCCGTCACCGTCGGCCGCCAGGGCGGCCCCGAAGCCGCCGCCCGCGACGCCCGCTACGCCGCCCTGGACGCCGTCGCCGAACGCCACGGCGCCACCGCGGTCCTCCTCGGCCACACCCGCGACGACCAGGCGGAGACCGTCCTCCTCGGCCTCGCCCGCGGCTCCGGCATCCGCTCCCTGTCCGGGATGGCCGCGGTCTCGGGGGCCGGCGGCCGTTACCGGCGCCCCTTCCTCGCCCTCGACCGGCAGACCGCCCGCAAGGCCTGCATGGCCCAGTCCCTGCCGGTCTGGGACGACCCCCACAACGCCGACCCGGCCTACACCCGCTCCCGGCTGCGCCACGAAGGCCTGCCCGCCCTGGAGAAGGCCCTCGGCAAGGGCGTCGTCGAAGCGCTCGCCCGGACGGCCCAGCTCTCCCGCGACGACGCCGACGCCCTCGACGCCTGGGCCGGCCAGGCCGAGACCGCCGTACGGGACGCCACGGGCCTCCTGGAGTGCGCCAAGCTCTACGCCCTGCCGCCCGCCGTACGACGCCGCGTCCTGCGCCGCGCCGCCATCGACGCGGGCGCGCCGGCCGGCTCGCTCTTCGCCCGGCACATCGAGGAGATCGACCGGCTGATCACCGGCTGGCGCGGACAGGGCGCCATCAATCTCCCCGGCCGGGTCGTGGCCCAGCGCCAGGGTGGCAGACTGGTGATTCGGCAAGGCTGAATCCGGACCCCTCCGGCTCTGCGCGGAGGGGCGGCCGGCCGGTGGGACGACCGAAAGTGATGCGGGTGGACGCGAAAGACATGGGTGCCGACCTCAAGCAGGTGCTCATCACCAAGGAAGAGATCGACGCCAAGCTGGCCGAGCTGGCGGCGAAGATCGACGCGGAGTACGCGGGCAAGGACCTGCTCATCGTCGGCGTCCTCAAGGGCGCGGTGATGGTCATGGCCGACCTCGCGCGGGCGCTGTCCACCCCCGTCACCATGGACTGGATGGCCGTGTCCTCCTACGGCGCGGGCACCCAGTCCTCCGGCGTCGTGCGGATCCTCAAGGACCTCGACACCGACATCAAGGGCAAGCACGTCCTGATCGTCGAGGACATCATCGACTCCGGCCTGACGCTGTCCTGGCTGCTCTCCAACCTCGGCTCCCGCGAGCCCGCCACCCTCAAGGTGTGCACGCTGCTGCGCAAGCCCGAGGCCGCGAAGGTCGCCATCGACGTCGAATGGGTCGGCTTCGACATCCCCAACGAGTTCGTCGTGGGCTACGGCCTCGACTACGCCGAGAAGTACCGCAACCTCCCGTTCGTCGGTACGCTCGCGCCCCACGTCTACGGCGGTTGAGCCGTGCGGGCGGGGCCCGATGACCAGACGGCCCAAGCCCTCTAAGACGATCGGGAACCCCAGCGGGTTTCGCACCGTTGGAGCTTGCAGACGGGAGCGCCAGCTCTCCAGTGCGGCTTCGGGCGACAATGCTGGGGTACCGTCAGAAGAACTGTCTTATCAAACTCACTATGGCAGGAGGGACGGGGCGGCACCGCTCCGTATGGATGGACGTGAAGCGATACTTCCGTGGGCCGGTCATGTGGATCGTGCTGGCCGTCCTTGCCGTGGTCGTGTTGATGCAGGTCGTCGGCTCGTCCGGCGGCTACAAGACGGTGGACACCGGCCAAGTCGTAGCAGCGATCAACGACAACAAGGTCGAGTCGGCCAAGCTCACCACCGGTGACGAGCAGATCATCAAGATCACGCTCAAGGACGGCGAAAAGGTCGAGGGCAGCTCGAAGGTCCAGGCGAGCTACATCGGCGACCAGGGCGTGACCATCGCCAACACCCTGCAGACCAAGTACCAGGACAAGCAGATCAGCGACGGCTACACCGTGTCGCCGTCCAAGCAGAACCCGATCGTGGGCATCCTGCTCTCGCTGCTCCCCTTCGTCCTCATCGTGGTCGTCTTCCTGTTCCTGATGAATCAGATGCAGGGCGGCGGCTCCCGGGTCATGAACTTCGGGAAGTCCAAGGCGAAGCTCATCACCAAGGACACCCCGAAGACGACGTTCTCGGACGTCGCCGGCTCGGACGAGGCCGTCGAGGAACTCCACGAGATCAAGGAATTCCTCCAGGAACCGGCGAAGTTCCAGGCCGTCGGCGCCAAGATCCCCAAGGGCGTGCTGCTCTACGGGCCTCCCGGAACCGGCAAGACCCTGCTCGCGCGCGCCGTCGCCGGCGAGGCGGGCGTCCCCTTCTACTCGATCTCCGGTTCCGACTTCGTCGAGATGTTCGTCGGCGTCGGCGCCTCCCGCGTCCGCGACCTCTTCGAGCAGGCCAAGGCGAACGCCCCGGCGATCGTCTTCGTCGACGAGATCGACGCGGTCGGCCGCCACCGCGGCGCCGGCCTCGGCGGCGGTCACGACGAGCGCGAGCAGACGCTGAACCAGCTGCTCGTCGAGATGGACGGCTTCGACGTCAAGGGCGGCGTGATCCTCATCGCCGCCACGAACCGGCCCGACATCCTCGACCCGGCCCTCCTGCGCCCCGGCCGCTTCGACCGCCAGATCGCGGTCGACCGCCCGGACATGCAGGGCCGTCTGGAGATCCTCAAGGTCCACCAGAAGGGCAAGCCGGTCGCGCCCGACGTCGACCTGTCGGCCGTCGCCCGCCGCACCCCCGGCTTCACCGGCGCCGACCTGTCGAACGTGCTGAACGAAGCCGCGCTCCTCACCGCGCGCAGCGACAAGAAGCTCATCGACAACCAGATGCTGGACGAGGCCATCGACCGCGTCGTGGCGGGCCCGCAGAAGCGGACCCGGATCATGTCGGACAAGGAGAAGAAGATCACCGCGTACCACGAGGGCGGACACGCCCTGGTCGCGGCGGCCTCCCCGAACTCCGACCCGGTCCACAAGATCACCATCCTGTCCCGCGGGCGTGCCCTCGGCTACACGATGGTGCTCCCGGACGAGGACAAGTACTCGACCACCCGCAACGAGATGCTCGACCAGCTCGCCTACATGCTGGGCGGCCGGGCGGCCGAGGAACTGGTCTTCCACGACCCGACCACGGGCGCCGCGAACGACATCGAGAAGGCCACCACCACGGCCCGCGCGATGGTCACGCAGTACGGCATGACCGAGCGGCTCGGCGCCATCAAGTTCGGCGGCGACAACACCGAGCCCTTCCTCGGCCGTGAGATGGCTCACCAGCGCGACTACTCGGAAGAGGTCGCCGCGCTGGTGGACGAGGAAGTCAAGAAGCTCATCGAGAACGCGCACAACGAGGCCTGGGAGATCCTGGTCGAGAACCGCGACGTCCTCGACAACCTGGTGCTCCAGCTGCTGGAGCGCGAGACGCTGGGCAAGGAGGAGATCGCCGAGATCTTCGCCCCCATCGTCAAGCGCCCGCCGCGGCCCGCCTGGACCGGCTCCTCGCGGCGCACGCCGTCCACCCGCCCGCCGGTGCTCTCCCCCAAGGAGCTCGCACTGACCAACGGCGCGAACGGCGCGACGCCCGCGATCACCACCGCGAAGTCCACCGCGGCGGAGCCGGCCCCGGTGGCCGAGCCGGCCCCCGAGGAGCGTCCCGAAAACTGACGCTGCGCCCGGAATGGATGCCGCGCCCCCCATGGTTCTAGCCTGGGGGGCGCGGCGTTTCCGTATGCCCGCAGTTCAGGCGCGTGACCCACGCGCGATCCGCACAGGAACGAGACACCCACATGACCGACCCCGTGACCCTGGCCGGCGAGGGCCCGATCGGCGAGTTCGACGAGAAGCGAGCCGAGAACGCCGTACGAGAACTCCTGATCGCGGTCGGCGAGGACCCGGACCGAGAGGGCCTGCGCGAGACGCCGGGACGGGTGGCGCGGGCGTACAAGGAGATCTTCGCGGGGTTGTGGCAGCAGCCGGAGGACGTGCTGACGACCACGTTCGACCTGGGGCACGACGAGATGGTCCTCGTGAAGGACATCGAGGTCTACAGCACCTGTGAGCATCATCTGGTGCCGTTCAGGGGCGTCGCTCACGTCGGGTACATCCCGGCCACCACCGGCAAGATCACCGGGCTGTCGAAGCTGGCCCGTCTCGTGGACGTCTACGCCCGGCGTCCGCAGGTGCAGGAACGGCTCACCACGCAGATAGCGGACTCCCTGATGGACATCCTGGAGCCGCGCGGTGTGATCGTCGTCGTGGAGTGCGAGCACATGTGCATGTCGATGCGGGGCATCCGCAAGCCGGGCGCGAAGACCCTCACCTCGGCGGTTCGCGGGCAGTTGCGGGACGCGGCCACGCGCAACGAGGCGATGAGCCTGATCATGGCGCGCTGAGCCCCGCGGCCCCGGCCGCCGGACTCAGCGCCGGCTCACGCCGTCGACGTGGCTCCCGTGTTGTTGTCGTCGTCCTCCGGGAGTTTGCAGACGCGTTCCAGGAAGACGGCCGCCGTTATGACGGCGAGGCCGGCCAGGACCGAGAAGGCGGCGTAGAGGGCCTGGTCGCGGCGGGCGGGGATCTCCAGGGACTCCAGGAGGAAGACGCCCGTGCCGCCGTACATGCCGGCGACGAGGGCGGCGACCAGGGCGCTGGCGTGGCCGAAGACGACCGCGCGCGCCGCCATGAGGGGGTCGACGCCCTTGGCCTCGGGACGGCGCTCGCGCTGGGCCTTGAGGCGGGCGCGCAGGGAGAGCGCCGTGGCCAGCAGGACCGCGGCGATCACGGCGAGGACGATGGGCGCGGCCAGCGGGACGCTGGGGAGCGTCCCGATCGAGTTCCAGAGGCGGGCGCCCGCCCAGGACAGGACACCGGCGACGACGAAGACGCCCGCCAGCGTCCTGATGCGCAGCTCTGTCACGATGTCCCTTCGGTTCCCCCGGATCCCACGGGCTGTGGTGATGCGACTGTGGTCGTGTCGTTGACCTTAACGACTATTCGGGCAGCCTGAGTTCCAGGTCCTTGCGGGCTTCCACGCCGTCACGTGTGACGACGTCGAGCAGCTCGGCGACCGCGCCCCGGCCGGGCACCAGGGCCTCGGGGTCCACGTCGTGCCACGGCGCGAGGACGAAGGCGCGTTCGTGGGCGCGCGGGTGCGGGAGCGTCAGGTGCGGGTCGTCGGAGACGACGTCGGCGTACGCGACGATGTCGACGTCCAGCGTGCGCGCGCCCCAGCGCTCGTCGCGCACGCGGTGGAACGCCTCCTCGACCGCGTGCGCCCGCTCCAGCAGGGAGGACGGCGGGAGGGTCGTCTTCAGGACGACGACCGCGTTGAAGTAGGAGGGCTGGCTGCCGGGCTCGACGCCCCACGGCTCCGTCTCGTACACGGGGGAGACGGCCTTCACGCGCACGCCCGGGGTGTCCTCCAGGGCGTCGATGGCGCCCTGGAGGGTCTCCAGGCGGTTGCCCAGGTTGGAGCCGATGGCGACGACGGCCCGTTTCGGGTTGTGGAGCGTGGTGTCGGCGGCGTCGACCCTCTCGACGACGGAGGCGGGCACCGGCTGTACGGTCGGGTCGCTGTGACCTTCGGTGAAAGATGCGGTCATACTCGGCTCCGGGTGATGGTGACGGTCACGTCGTCGAAGGGGACCGTGATCGGCGCGTCCGGCTTGTGGACGCAGACCTCGACCTCCTGGACTCCTTCGTGCTTCAGACAGGCCTGGGCGATGCGCTCGGCGAGCGTCTCGACGAGGTCGACGGGGTCGCCCTCGACGATGGCGACGACCTCCTCCGCCACGATGCCGTAGTGCACGGTCTTCGCCAGGTCGTCGTCGGCCGCGGCCGGACGGGTGTCCAGGCCGAGGGCGATGTCCACAATGAAGGTCTGGCCCTCCTCGCGTTCCCTGGGGAACACGCCGTGGTACCCGCGGGCCTTCAGGCCGCGCAGCGCGACACGATCCACGCGAATCACTCCTGCAATCGTCGGTGACGGCCGGTCCGTCCGTGTGCGGGCGGCACACCGGCCTCGGTCGAATCTACCTGCGAGCACTGTCAGGGCCGGGCCACGGGGACCTGTGGCGCCGGCCCGGACGCCAGAGGTTCACCGTGCGTTTCCCCTGGGGAACCCGGTGGCTCGCGGGCTGATAGCCGCCCTTACCCGCGGGTTCGTGATTCCAACCACTTCTTGGTCCCCGTGGGCCCGCCTACCCACTCAGGTGGGGGTCTCCTCGTCCTCGTCCTCGTCGGTTTCGGCCAGGACCGGGGAGGCGTGGTGCGACCACAGCTTCCAGCCCTCGGAGGTGCGGCGGAACACGTTCGTGGCGACGACCAGTTGGCCCACGAGGGGGCCGAGCTCCTCCCCGGCCTCCGGCGCGGGGCCGCCGCTGAGGATGTTCTCGGTGCAGGTCACCAGGGCGGTGTCGCCGGTCACGGACACGTGCACGTCGGTGAGGAAGAACTGGATGTAGTCGGTGTTCGCCATGATCAGCGCGTACGACCGGAGCACCTCGCCGCGGCCGGTGAGCACGGGCCAGCCAGGGTGCACGCAGGAGATCACGCCGGTGTCCGCCGGGTCGTGGTACTCCTCGTCGACGCCCAGGTCGGACGGGGTGAGCCAGAACGAGGACACCGTCTCGAAGTCGCCCTGCTCCAGCGCCTCGTAGAAAGCGGTGTTGGCGGCCTCGACCTGCTCGACGTCGGTGTGCGGGGCGCTCACCGGTTTCCCTCTGCGCCGTTCGGCGTGTCCGTCCGTGCTCCCTCGACGGCGCGCGCGACCCGTACGGCGTCCGCCGTCGCCCGCACCTCGTGGACGCGGACCGCCCACGCGCCCGCGTGCGCGGCGAGGGCGGAGACGGCGGCGGTGGCGGCGTCGCGCTCGCGCGCGGGGGGCGGCGCGCCCTGCGGGCCGGCCAGCACGCGGCCGAGGAACCGCTTGCGGGAGGCGGCGACGAGCAGGGGGCGGCCGAGGACGTGCAGTCGGTCGAGGCGGGCCAGCAGGGAGAGGTCGTGGTCGGCCTCCTTGGAGAAGCCGAGGCCGGGGTCGAGGACGACGCGGTCGGGGTGGACGCCGCCGGCGACGACGGCGTCCACGCGCGCGTGGAGTTCGTCGACGACTTCGCGGACGACGTCGTCGTAGTCGCCCCTGACGTTGCCGCCTTCCAGGAAGCCGCGCCAGTGCATGACGACGAAGGGGGCGCCGGCGTCGGCGACGACCGGGATCATCTCGGGGTCGGCGAGGCCGCCGCTGACGTCGTTGACGAGGGCGGCGCCGACGGCGAGGGCGCGGGCGGCGACGGAGGCGCGCATGGTGTCGACGGAGACGGTGACGCCTTCGGAGGCCAGTCCGCGGACGACGGGGATGACGCGGCGCAGTTCCTCGGCCTCGTCGACGCGGGCCGCGTGGGGGCGGGTGGACTCGCCGCCGACGTCGACGAGGTCCGCGCCCTCGGAGACCAGCTGGAGGCCGTGCTTGACGGCGGTCGTCGTGTCGAAGAAGCGGCCGCCGTCGGAGAAGGAGTCGGGGGTCACGTTGACGACGCCCATGACCGCGCAGCGGTCCCACTCCGGAAGGCCGTCGACGTGCCCGCGTCCGCTCTGCTTGCTCATACGTTCAGCGTAGGCCCAGGAGGGCTCGGGGACGGTGTGAGGCCCGGGCGGACGCCCCTGGGCTGAGGGGTGGGGCGTCCGCCCGGGCCGGTCTCGGTCAGCCCGGCTGTTCTGGCCCTCCAGGCCGGGCCGATGGCGGGAGGGGCTGCCGGGTCAGGCGGCCCGCATGTCCCGCTCGCGCACCCGGTCCGGCACGACGTGCGCGCACGCGCGCGGGGCGGTGGTGCGGCGGCGCAGGAAGCGGGGCAGGGGGAGGGCGAGGTTGACGAAGCCCTCGGCCTGCATGGCGGCGAAGCCGATGCGGGGCAGGTCGGCGGAGGCCCGGTAGACGACGAAGCGGGGCTCCCAGCGCGGCTGGAACTTGGCGTTGAACTTGTACAGCGACTCGATCTGGAACCAGCGCGAGAGGAACACCAGCAGTCCGCGCCAGGCGCGCAGCACGGGGCCCGCGCCGATCTTCTCGCCGCGTGCCAGCGCGGAGCGGAACATGGCGAAGTTGAGGGACACGCGCGCGATGCCGAACTTCGGGGCGGCCTGGAGGGCGGCGACGATCAGCAGTTCGTTCATGCCCGGGTCGGCCGAGCGGTCGCGGCGCATCAGGTCGAGGGAGGCGCCGTCGGTGCCCCAGGGCACGAAGTGCAGGATCGCCTTCAGGTCGCCGTACTCGCCGGGCTCGGGGTCGGCCTTGTGGGCGGTGGCGATGAGGCAGTCCCCGTCGGCGGGGTCGCCCACGCGGCCCAGGGCCATGGAGAAGCCGCGCTCGGTGTCGGTGCCGCGCCAGTCCTCGGCGGCGCACCGGATGCGCTCCAGTTCGGCGTCGCCGAGGTCACGGACACGACGGACCCGGGTTTCGTAACCGGCGCGCTCGATGCGCTTGACCATCTGGCGCACGTTGCGCATCGCGCGGCCGGTGAGCGAGAAATCCGCGACGTCCACCACCGCCTCGTCGCCCAGCTCCAGGGCGTCCAGTCCGGTCTCGCGGGTCCACACCTCGCCGCCCGTCTCGGAGCAGCCCATGACGGCGGGGGTCCAGGAGTGGGCCTTGGCCTCGTCCATGAACCGCTCGATGGCGCCCGGCCAGGCCTCGACGTCGCCGATGGGGTCGCCGCTGGCGAGCATCACGCCGGAGACGACGCGGTAGGTCACGGCCGCCTTGCCGCTGGGGGAGAACACGACGGCCTTGTCGCGGCGCAGGGCGAAGTGGCCGAGGGAGTCCCGGGCGCCGTGCCGGTCGAGCAGGGTGCGCAGCCGGGCCTCGTCCTCCTCGGTGAGGCGGGCGGCGGGGTGTTCGGGCCGGAAGGCGAGGTAGACGGTGGTGACCGCGGTGATCCAGCCGAGGGCGCCGAGGGAGAAGGCGACCGTCCAGGAGGTGTTGCCCTGGTAGGCGACGGGGCCTTCGAATCCGAACAGGCCGTACAGGACGTGGGTGATGCGGTCGGCCAGGCTGGGGTCGCCGATCAGGCGCCCGGGGTGGGCGCTGACGATGACCATGCCCAGCATGAGCGAACCTGCGCCCATGAGGAAGAAGTTGGCGAGCGCCCGCCAGCGGCTGCGCGGGTCGGGCAGCGCGGCGAACTGGTCGCGGTGGACGAGCAGCGGTATCAGCAGCGCCAGGGAGATCAACACGCCGACGACGGAGTGCCGGTAGGTGAACTGCGCGACCGCGCCCGCCGGGAGGAGCACGACGGCCGCGCGCCAGGCGCGCCGCTTGCCGCGCTTGAGGCCGTGCGCGAGGAGCAGCAGCAGGACGCCGGCGCTCAGCGACAGCGCCGCCGCGAAGGGGCCGAACGCCCCCGGCAGCACCTCGGCGATGGTGTGCATCCGGCTGTGCCGGAACCGCGGGAAGACGCCTGCGGCGACGTCCAGCAGACCCACGAGGGCGCACGCCCTGCCGACGAGACGGGGCACGGACTCGGGGCGAGGGCCCCGGATCAGCTGGCGCACCCGGCTCGATCGGCGCGGAACCCCGCCCGACATTTCCCCATCTTCCCTGACAGACATCGCATCCCGTAGTTCCGCGAGAGACATTGAGATCCGGGCCCGATCGGGCATCCGGCGACATTGCGCCCTCTAGGACGGTGTCTCGGGGAGAGAGGTTCACTCGCCTCCTCAAAGCCACTGAAAAGGTCAAGGAAAGTCCGGGACAAGCCTTCGCGACGGAGCGGAGCCACGGGAACCCCGGGCGGAGAGCGCAGGCAGGAACACCTCATGGGTCTCACGAGCAACACAACGCTGTCGTTGGCGGTCCTCGCCGCCGTACTGCTGTTCGCCGGCACGGTGTGGCAGTGGCCGCGCCTGGCCGGGCGCGGCTGGCGGGCCGTCAGCGGGCGCGTAGGCCTGCTGTTCGCGACGCAGTTGGCGCTCTTCGCGGCGGTCGGGCTCGCCGCCAACCAGGCGTTCGGCTTCTACGCGAGCTGGTCCGACCTGTTCGGTCAGGAGAAGGACCAGGGCGTCGTCGTCGACCACGCGGAAGACGGCCGTCCGGCGGGGCCGTTGAGAGTCGTCGAGACGACCCGCCTGGCGGGCGCGGGGCACCCGCGCGTCATCGGGCAGATCCAGCAGGTCGCCATAGCCGGCCGGACGACGGGCATCGACTCGCCCGCGTACGTGTACCTGCCGCCGGAGTACTTCGACCCGCAGCAGCGCACGCGTACGTTCCCGGCGGTCGTCATTCTCACGGGCTACCCCGGGACGGCCAAGGCGCTCGTCGACAAGTTGCAGTACCCGCGCACCGCGCGGGAGCTCGCCAAGGACGGCCGTATGGAGCCGACGATCCTGGTGATGCTGCGGCCGACGGTGGCGCCGCCGCGGGACACGGAGTGCGTGGACATCCCGGGCGGCCCGAAGACCGAGTCGTTCTTCGCCAAGGATCTGCCGGCGGCGGTGGCGGAGCACTACCGGGTGAACAAGAAGCCGGGGAGCTGGGGCGTCATCGGCAACTCCACCGGCGGTTACTGCGCGTTGAAGCTGGCGATGCACCACCCCGGGGTCTTCGCGGCGGGCGCGGGCCTGTCGCCGTACTACACGGCGCCGACCGACCCGACGACCGGCGACCTCTTCCACGGTGACAAGAAGCTGCGCAACGAGGCCGACCTGCGCTGGTTCCTGAAGCACCGGCCCGCGCCCGACACCTCGCTGCTCGTCACCAGCAGCAAGGTTGGAGAATCCAACTACAAGCCCACGCTGAAGTTCATAGAAGAGGTGAAGGCGACGAACAAGACCAGGATCTCGTCGATCATCCTCGAAAGCGGCGGGCACAACTTCAACACCTGGCGGCGTGAGATCCCGGCGACGTTGCAGTGGGTCAGCGGGCGGCTGAGCAGCCGGTGACGTCGGGCGACGTCGGTCCCCGAGCGGAAATGATCTTGTTTGTTGTCGAATTCGACGACGACTCTGATTGCTGATGCCCTGTGAAGACTTCGGGACGGCTGAGTTTTTACGGGGCGGGGCGCCAACAATCGTCTACGCGCGGTAAGTTTCTGGCCATGCCACGTGGACGACACCGCCATTCACCGCCATTGCACAGGCTGCTGCCCCCGTCGGCGATCGCAGGCGTCTCCCTTGTCTGCGCCCTCGGGCCATGGGTGTTCACGGAGCCGAACGTGCTCCGAGGTCTGGCCGCCGCCGCCGCGGCGACGGCGATCGTCGGCGCGGTCGTCATGCGCCGCTGGGACATCCATGCCGGCAAGCAGGTCGCCGACCTCACGCGCGCGCGTGCGGGCGACGAGTGGCGCTTCGAGGAACGCGTCGCCGAGCTGGAGAGCGACCTCGACGAATCGCGTGAGCTGCGGATCAAGCTGGAGCAGCGGCTGCGCGCCAAGCGCGCCGAACTCGCCGGCCTGCGCAACGAGCACGCGGCCCTGCTGCGCCGCTACGCCACCGCCGAGACCGAGCGGGCGAGCGCCCTGGAGGGCCGCCGCCTGCTGGAGATAGAGAGCGCGCCCCCGGCGAACGCGCTGCCGCCGGCGCGGGGTGCGGAGGGCGAGGCGGGGACCGAGACCGCGACCGGCACCGAGGCCGTCGGGGCGGGGGCTGTCGACGCCGAGGAGATCGCCGAGGACGTGGAGACCGCCGCCGGCGGTGCGGAGGGCGCTGAGGCTTCGGAGGCCGGCGCTGCCGTGAAGGGCGCGCAGGCTGCCGAGTCCGAGTCCGAGTCCGAGTCGGACGAGCCCGAGACTCCCGCCGTCTTCTCTCCCGACGGCTCCAAGCTGTTCCTGCGGGCGCTGTCCGCGCTCGCTCGCTTCGACGCCGACAAGCGTGCCGAGTCCGCTGGGGCCGCCGAGGCAGCCGCCGCCGACAAGTCGGCCGAGGACGCGAAGCCCGCCGCCGAGGACGCGAAGCCCGCCGAGGCCGTCAAGCCCGTCAAGCTCGCGGATACCGCGAAGCCCGGGAAGCCTTCCGGCGTCGTCAAGCCCCTCAAGTCCGTCGAGTTCCTCAAGCCTGCCGAGCCGGCCGAGCCCGCCGAAGTGCAGCCCGCGCCGGCCACCTCCTCGGAGGCCGGCGGCGACAAGGAGGCCGCGCAGGAGGACGAGGCGAAGGGGAAGCCCGAGGCGGTCGACGAGCACACGCGCGTGGCCGCCGCCCACTTGGACGCCGATCCGGACGAGACCCCGGCGGAGGAGGACCCGCACACCGCGGATGCCTCGAACGCCCCGGACACCCTGGAAGCCGCGGAAACCCCCCGAGCCTCCGCTCCCGTGCGGCACCCCTCCGGGCACTTCACGGTGCCGACCGCCGTGGCCGTCGCGCCGACGCCGCAACCGGTGCGTCCGCCGACGGCGGAGGGCGGGTTCGACTTCTTCGGCACGAAGGAGGCGTCGGCGTCCGACGAGGCCCTGGAGGCCGTGCAGAACGAGGACCTCGCCGACGTCGTCGGTCAGGAGGCGCTCGCGCTGCACAAGGCCGAGACCGAGGCGGAGTTCAAGCCCGCCGACGAGGAGACGCGCGGCGTCGGCCAGGTGATCGACCTGACCGCGCACGACGAGACCGAGCAGATCGACCTGCACCGACTGCGCAGCGCCGTCTCCTGAACGACCGATCCGCCAGGGCCCGCCCCTCCGAACGCCGACTACTGACCGGCGTCGGGGCGGGCCCTCGCCGTGCGCCCACTCCCACTCCTACGCCTGCGCCATCCACCGGTCGGGCCGTGCGTCCAGCCGCCCGGTGCGTGACCGTTCCGCCTGACCGCGCAGCAGTTCCGCGGCCTCCTGGGCGTCCCGCAGGCGCGCTGTGACGGTCTTGTCGGCTCCCGTGTCCACATGGACGTCGGCGACGCGCCACAGCCGCTGCCAGGGCCCTTGCGTGAGCCGCACGCTCTGCACCTTGGCGTGCGGGACGAGCGCGAGGCTGCGGCGCAGCAGCCCGTGCCGGGAGGCGAAGACGGTGTCGTCGACGGCGATGCCGTAGCCCCGCCACCAGAGCGGGAAGCACCGCCCGGCCCGGCGCGGCGGGCGCGCGAGGGCGGACGCGGCGGGGACGGCGACGCCGGGCAGCACGCGCGCGATGACGGCCTCCGCGGCCTCGCGCGGGGCGACCGGGACGAGCACGGAGTTGGCCGAGCCGGCCACGTCCAGCTCCACGCGCACCCATCCGCGCCGACGCCACAGCAGCGGCTCGACGATCCGGACCGTCTGCACCCGCCCGGGCGGCACCGTCTCGTGCGCGCGGTCCAGCAGGCCGTGGTCGATCCGCAGCCCGTCCGGCGACTCGCCGACGGTCCAGTCGAACTCCGCGACGAAGCGCCCCACACTGCTCGCGCCCGCCGCGCCGAGCAGCGGCACACCCGTCGCGAGGACCGTCCACACGCTCTCCGTGACCAGCCACAGCACCGGGAGCACGACGAGCGCGGCGATCAGCGTGCCCCAGGTCGCGCCGGTCAGCAGCAGCGCGATCGCCAGCCCGCGCGCCGGTACGCGCAGCAGCTCGTGCGCCGGCGCTTCGCCGACCTCGTGCGCCGTCTCCGGTGCGAAGCCCGCCGCGCGCGCGAGGAGTTCGGCCCGCAGCACGCGGGCCTCTTCCTCGCCGAGGAAGGCGAGTTCGTCCTTCTTGTCGGCGCCGACGACGTCGAGCCGCAGCTTGGCGACGCCGGCGATCCGCGCGAGCAGCGGCCGGGTGACGTCGATCGCCTGGATGCGTTCCAGCCGGATGTGCGCGGTGCGCCGGAACACCAGGCCGGTCCGTATGCGCAGTTCGCTGTCCGTCACCGAGAAGTGGGTGAACCACCAGCTCAGAAAGCCGTAGAGGGCGGCTGCCGGGACGACGACGGCGAGCGCGATCAGCAGGGTCGTCGTGGTGAGCCGCGTCAGCTGCTGCTGGGCCTGGTTCGGATCGTGCACCGCCCAGCCGGCGACCACCGCCACGGGCGCCCACGCCCGCCGGAACGGCGTCACGGGATGCAGCCGGCGCTCGACGACGACCCGCGCGGGCGGGGCGCCGGTTACGCCGTCCTCGACGCGCGGGGTCGTCACAGCCCCGCCGATCGGGCCTCGCCGAGCTCGGTGAGCCGGTCGCGCAGCCGTTCCGCCTCGTCCGGGTCCAGGCCCGGGATCGTCGCGTCGGTCGCGGCGGCCGCGGTGTGCAGCTGGACGCTGGCCAGCCCGAAGTGCCGCTCGACGGGGCCGGAGGTCACCTCGACGAGCTGCATGCGCCCGTACGGCACGACCGTCTCCTCGCGCCACAGCACGCCCCGGCTGATCAGCAGGTCGTCGGCGCGTTCGGCGTAGCGCCAGGAGCGCCAGTTGCGGCCGAGCATGACCCAGCCCCAGGCGATCCCCGCCGTGGGCAGCAGCGCGAACGCGGCCCACGCGGGCCCGGCCAACAGGCCGAGCAGCACGCCCAGGCCCACGGCCGCCAGTCCCAGCCACACCACCAGCAACAGCCGTCGCATCCGCAGCAGTCCGGGCGGCAGCCCGATCCACGCCGTGCCGGTCTCCGTCGGCCCGGTCCGGGCCGTACCGGCCCCCGCCGTGTCCGTGCCCCCCGGGCTCCCCGTCTCCATACGGCCAGCGTACGTAGGGGAGACTGGGTCCATGACTCCCACGACGGAGACCACGGTCGGGATCGGCGGCGCCGCGGAGAGCACCGACATGGTGCTCAACATCGGCCCCCAGCACCCCTCCACGCACGGTGTGCTGCGGCTGCGGCTCGTGCTGGACGGCGAGCGCATCACGCGCGCGGAGCCGGTCATCGGCTATATGCACCGCGGCGCGGAGAAGCTGTTCGAGGCCCGCGACTACCGCCAGATCGTGATGCTGGCCAACCGCCACGACTGGCTGTCGGCCTTCTCGAACGAACTGGGCGTGGTCCTCGCGGTGGAGCGCATGCTCGGCATGGAGGTGCCCCCGCGCGCGGTGTGGACGCGCACCCTCCTCGCCGAGCTGAACCGGACGCTCAACCACCTGATGTTCCTCGGCTCGTATCCGCTGGAGCTGGGCGGCATCACCCCGGTCTTCTACGCCTTCAGGGAGCGCGAGGTCCTCCAGAACGTGATGGAGGAGGTCTCCGGCGGGCGCATGCACTACATGTTCAACCGGGTGGGCGGTCTCAAGGAGGACCTGCCGAGCGGCTGGACCTCCCGCGCGCGTGCCGCCGTCGCCGCCGTCCGCTCGCGCATGGACGTCTTCGACGACCTCGTCCTCGGCAACGAGATCTTCCGGGGCCGCACGCGCGACGTGGGCGTCCTCAGCCCGCGGGCCGTGCACGCGTACGGCGTGAGCGGGCCCATCGCGCGCGGCTCGGGCGTCGACTTCGACCTGCGCCGCGACGAGCCCTACCTGGCGTACGGGGAGCTCCAGGACACGCTGAGGGTGGTGACCCGGACCGAGGGCGACTGCCTGGCCCGCTTCGAGTGCCTCCTGGAGCAGACGCACGTCGCACTCGACCTCGCCGACGCCTGCCTGGACCGCCTCGTCGAACTGCCGCCGGGCCCTATCAACCAGCGGCTCCCGAAGGTCCTCAAGGCGCCCGAGGGGCACACGTACGCGTGGACCGAGAACCCGCTCGGCATCAACGGCTACTACCTCGTCAGCAAGGGCGAGAAGACCCCGTACCGGCTGAAGCTGCGGTCGGCCTCGTACAACAACATCCAGGCGCTCACCGAGCTGCTGCCGGGCACGCTGGTCGCGGACATGGTGGCGATCCTGGGGTCGATGTTCTTCGTGGTCGGGGACATCGACAAGTAGCGGGCGGCGGGCCGGCCGCGCCGGTCGAGCAGGTCAGCGGGCCGGCGGTCGAGCGGGTCAGCGGGCCGGATCCAGCGGGTGGGGAATTCCGACCGGCTGGAGCAGCCAGCCGAAGTCGCCGAGGCCGCCCGCCGCGGTGAGTTCGGCGGCTTCCCCGGCGCTCGCGAGGGCGCGGACGTACGCGGCGGGATCCGTGGACGCCAGTGCGAGCGGGGGGCGTGCGCCGGTGATGCCCAGGGCGCGCAGCGCGTCCCGCTGCGGCAGCAGACACGCGTCCGAGGGCGCATGCGCCGGCGCGCTCGCCGTGCCCCGGGCCTCTGGCGTGCCCGCCGCGGCGCAGGCGTCCAGCGCGACATGCGCCGTGATGTCGCACGACCCGTCCGGCACGGGTGTCGTCTCCCGCCCCTCCCGGAACCCCGTGAGCGTCCCGAACGGCGGGCGCGCGTCCGCCGTGTGCGCGTAGTCAACGGCCACCGCGAGCCCGCGGGCGACACGGGAGACGGCGGACGCCCACGCGGTGTCCCGGGGCAGCCCGATCTCCGCCCGCAGCCCCTCCTCGCCGGCCGGCGGCCACCACCGCGCGAGCCACCGCGCCTCGGCGCCGGACACCGGCTCCCCGAGCCGCTCGGTCCCGTCGTCCCGGACGAGCACCCGGCGCGCGACCCCCGCCGAGTCGACCTCGGCGACCTCCAGGGGCACGTTGTCCAGCCACTCGTTGGCGAACAGCAGTCCGGTGACCTGCGGCGGCGGCTCGGGCAGCCACTCGATCCGGTGGGCTAGGCCCGTCGGGTGGGCGGCTATCTCGACGGCGTACGCACGCGTGCGGGCGGCCACGTCGGCGGGGAGCGCCGCGAGCACCCCGGTGACCAACTCGCCGCGTCCGGCGGCCATGTCGACGAAGTCGAGCCGCTCGGGCCGGCCCAGGGCCTCGTCCACCCGGCACAGCAGCCGGGCCACGGCCTCGGCGAAGAGCGGCGAGGCGTGCACCGACGTGCGGAAATGGCCCGCGGGGCCCTCGGGGCGACGGTAGAAGCCGTCGGGCCCGTAGAGGGCCGCCTGCGTCGCCGCCCGCCAGCCGCGCCACCCGCCGGAGCCCGTCATCCGTTCCGCCACCCGGTCAGACTATGCGCACAGGTGATCACGGCCTCCACCTTGCGGAGTACGCGCGCGGGATCCGGATCGGCCCTCCGGTTGACCCCTGCACGCACCGCGCTTCCCTACGCTGGGTTACGTGCAGCGCCTCTATGACTTCCTCCGCAGACACCCGAGCGGGGTCGACGGCTTCTGGGCCGTCGTCCTGTTCGGGATCTCTGTGGCGGCCGGTTTCTCCGACCCTGACGCCTACCGGGGAACCGACTCGCCGGCACTCAACGTGCCGATCGCCTTCCTGCTCTGCCTTGTGGTGGCGCTGCGTCGGCGCATGCCCGAGCGGATGCTCCTGCTGGCCGCCGTCCTCGGCGTGACGCAGCTGGTGCTGGATGTCGCGACGATGGCCGCGGACTTCGCCCTGCTGGTGATCGTCTACACGGTGGCCGCGACGGGCGCGCGCTGGTCCTCCTGGCTCGCCCTGGGGATGGGCCTGAGCGCCGCGACCCTGGCGCAGGTGCGCTGGCCGAACGAGCAGACCAGCGCCGCGGGCAACTTCGCGATCGTCGTCCTCCAGACGGTGCCCTTCGCGCTCGCGTGGGTGCTCGGCGACTCCATGCGCACCCGCCGCGCCTACTTCGCGCAGCTGGAGGAGCGGGCCGCCCGGCTGGAGAAGGAGCGCGAGGCGCAGGCGAAGGTCGCGGTCGCCGCCGAGCGCGCCCGTATAGCGCGCGAGCTGCACGACGTCGTCGCGCACAACGTGTCGGTGATGGTGGTGCAGGCCGACGGCGCCGCGTACGTCCTCGACGCCGCCCCCGACCAGGCGAAGAAGGCGCTGGAGACGATCTCCTCGACCGGCCGCCAGGCCCTCGCCGAGATGCGCCGCCTGCTGGGCGTCCTGCGCACCGGCGAGCACCAGGAGAGCGGCGAGTACGTGCCGCAGCCCGACGTCGAGCAGATCGAGGACCTCGTCGAGCAGTGCCGCGGCTCCGGGCTGCCGGTCGACTTCAAGGTCGAGGGCACCGCGCGCCCGCTGCCCAGCGGCGTCGAGCTCACCGCGTACCGCATCGTGCAGGAGGCGCTGACCAACACGCGCAAGCACGGCGGGCCCAACGCGGGCGCGAGCGTGCGCCTGGTCTACTTCGACGACGGTCTCGGCCTGCTCGTCGAGGACGACGGCAAGGGGGCCCCGCACGAGCTGTACGAGGAGGGCGGCGCCGACGGCCAGGGGCACGGCCTGATCGGCATGCGTGAACGCATCGGCATGGTCGGCGGCACGCTGGACGCGGGCCCGCGTCCCGGCGGAGGATTCCGCATCAGCGCCCTGCTGCCGCTCAAACCGGCGCACTGACGCCGACGCACGCCCCCTGTTGACACCTGTCACACCCTTGACAGACCCGGCCACGGCTCAGACCACGGAAGAGGACCCGATGACGATCCGCGTGATGCTCGTCGACGACCAGGTGCTGCTGCGCACCGGGTTCCGGATGGTGCTCGCCGCCCAGCCGGACATGGAGGTCGTGGCCGAGGCGGGCGACGGCGTCGAGGCCCTCCAGGTGGTGCGTTCCACCGCGGTGGACGTGGTGCTGATGGACGTGCGCATGCCGAAGCTGGACGGCGTGGAGGCCACCCGGCGCATCTGCGCGGAGGCCGAGCCGCCGAAGGTGCTGATCCTGACCACCTTCGACCTCGACGAGTACGCGTTCTCCGGGCTGAAGGCGGGCGCCTCCGGCTTCATGCTCAAGGACGTGCCGCCCGGCGAGCTGCTCGCCGCCATCCGCTCCGTGCACAGCGGCGACGCGGTCGTCGCCCCCTCCACCACCCGCCGCCTCCTCGACCGGTTCGCGCCGATGCTGCCCAGCGCCGGCAAGGAGCCCCAGCGCAAGGAGCTGGAGCGGCTCACCGAGCGCGAACGCGAGGTCATGATCCTCGTCGCCCAGGGCCTGTCCAACGGGGAGATCGCCGCCCGCCTGGTGCTGTCCGAGGCGACCGTCAAGACCCACGTCGGCCGCATCCTGACCAAGCTGGGGCTGCGAGACCGCGTCCAGGTGGTGGTCCTCGCCTACGAAACGGGACTCGTACGGGCGGGCGGGCGCTGAACCCCGGGTCCCGGTGTCGGCTGCTTCGCGGAGACCGTTGGCCGGCTGCGCGAACTCGGCCACGATGTACGGCACTTCACCCTCCTCGCCGTGCGGGAGACCGTGCTGCGGCGACTGCGCGAGCGCGGCTTCGGGCGGCTGCTGCGGATCCTCTCCGGCAAGAACGCCGTTCAGCGCCGGGAGTGGCCCGGCTGACACTCCGCCCCAACCAGGAGGGCGCGCTGCGGACGCGGCTGCGGCAGGCGCGGGTGGGGCTGAAGCACATCCGCTTCGACTGAGCGTTCGCTGCGGCTGAGTGTTCGCTTCTGCCGAGCGGGCGGCCGATGCGGGCGCGCCGGGCCGGTCCTAGCGGAGTATCCCTTCCAGGAAGTCGCTGCCCAGTCGTGCCACCACCGTCACGTCCAGCTGGTGCAGTACGTACCGGCCGCGCCGGCGGGTGGAGACCAGGCCCGCCTTCTTCAGGACGGCGAGATGCCGGGATATCTCGGGCGCCGACATGCCGTGCACCTGGGCCAGCTCGGTCGTGGTGTAGGCGCTGCGGGCCAGCAGACGGCAGATCCGCATGCGCACGGGGTGGGACAGCGCGGACATCCGCAGCGTCAGCTGCTCGACGGAGGGCGGCGAGGCCAGCTCCGGTGAGCCGACCGGGTAGTGCAGCACCGGCTGCCAGCCGAAGCGGTGCAGCACCATCAGATGCGGCCACCCGAGGCTCGTCGGCACCAGCAGCAGGGACCCGTCGGCGGTGGCGGTACGGCCCTCGACCAGCTTGTCCACGGTGATCCGCGCACTGTGCTCGTCCAGCGTCACGGCGGAGGACACCGAGGCGAGCGCCTCCGCGAGCCCCTTGTGGTGCAGCAGCTCCGTCTTGTGGCGGGCGTCGGCGGCGAGCGCGTGGCGGACCCGGGACCAGACGTCGGCGTAGAAGGCCTCGTCGCAGTCCTCCAGGAACTGCCGCAGCCACGCACGCACGTGAGGCGGGTCGTCGAGCAGCCGCCGGGTGAAGCGCATCTGTCGCGGCCCGCGGGAGGCGGCCAGTTCGAGGGCGCGGTCGTGCAGCGCCGCGTCGGACAGGACGCTGGAGCTCGGCAGCTCGTAGCCGGGAGCACACGTGAACTCCAGTGCCGCGTCGACGAACTGCTCGTCGGTCAGCTTGTCCACGAGGTCGAGCTCCTCGGCGAGCGTGGTGCCCGGCACGGCACTCCGGCCCGGGATGCCCGCGTACGGCATGAAGACGTCGGAGAACGTCGTCCGCCACAGGAAGTCGGCCTCGCACATCCGGTCGGCCAGATGCGGATCGAGGCGCGCGGTCACGCTCGTGACCCAGCCCTGGAGGCCGGGGTGGTGGCCCGGTTCGGACAGCGCGTGCAGCGCCATGCCGAGCTCGGCCAGGGGGGACGGCACGACCGCGATCCTCTCCGGCCGCAGTCCCGTGATGTCGATGCTCACGCGCATGCCCTCATGGTGCACCCCGCCACTGACAACGCAGTCGCCGATTGACGGCCCTCGTCAATCGAGGCGACGCGGGGCCCCGGCCCGGCGCAGCCTGAAGCGACCGGGGCGACCGCGGCGCCCTCGGGAACCACCCCGTCCACTTCCCACCCCGTCCACGTCCCGTCCGTCCCGGAAAGGCAACGGCCATGAGCATCACCCAGCAGTACGCCCTCGACGTCCACCGAGCCCGTCGGCACGGCGAGCCCGCCCCGCCCGCGCCCGGCGCCCACGACTGGCAGGTCGTCCGCGAGCTGCGCCACCGCCGCGAGCTGGAGTCGGTCCGCGCGGGCCGCCCCGCCCGCGGTCGCGCCCGGCGTGTCCTCGGCCGGCTGCTGCGCCGGCTGCCGCACCGTCCGCCGCGGCGGCGGCTGCGGGCAGGCGGCTGAGCGCCGGCTCCTCACGGCTCCCGCCCGTCGGGCCCCCTCAGCCGCGCGGCGAAGTCCCGCACCGCCGCCCTCACGTCTTCCGGTGTCCACTCCAGGCCGGCGGCGCGCACGGTGAGTTCGGTGAAGGAGAGCCCGGGCGGCCCGCCGCGGCTCCAACCGGATGCGAAGAGCAGCGTTTTCGTCTCCTCGGCCTGCCGCACCGCCGCCTCGGCGAGGTCATCGGCGTCGTAGGGCAGCCAGAGCTGGAACTCGTGGGTGTGCGGGACCTCCGGGTACACGCGCGCCCACGGCACTCCGGCCTCGGCGAACCCCTCGCGCAGTGCCGCGGCCACCACGCGCGCGTGGGCGACGTACTCCGGCAGCCGGGGCAGCTCCCGGTCCAGGCCCACGAGCGCGGACAGCGCCGTCGGGAACTGCTGGAAGACCGTGCCCCCGTAGCGGTGGCGCCAGGCCTTCGCCTCCTCCACGAGGGCCCTCGGACCGGCGAGCGCGGCGCCCCCGAAGCCGTCGAGCGACTTGTAGAACGACACGTAGACGCTGTCCGCGAGGCTCGCGATCTCCTCCAGGGGGCGGCCGAAGTGGACCGTGGACTCCCACAGCCGGGCGCCGTCGAAGTGCACCACCGCGTCACGCTCGCGTGCCGCGTCCACGACGTCGGTGAGCTCCTCCCAGGAGGGCAGCACGAAACCGGCGTCCCTGAGGGGCAGTTCCAGCATCAGCGTCCCGAACGGCTCCTCGAAGGAGCGCACCTCGTCGGCCGTCGGGGGCCGGGGCTCACTCGTGAGGCGCACCGGACGCAGCGCGGCCACCGTGCTCAGGGAGCCCCGCTCGTGCACCTCCGGATGGGCCAGCGCGTGCAGGGCGACCGTGGTGTTGCCCGTACGGCCCGCCCAGCAGCGCAGGGCGACCTGCTGGGCCATCGTGCCGGTCGGGAAGAACGCGGCGGCCTCCGCGCCGAGCAGGGCGGCGACCCGCTCCTCCAGGGCCGCCACGACGCCGTCGCCGTACTGGTCCGCGGGCTCGTCCAGGTCGTACACCTGGGACGCCGTCTCGTGCAGCAGCTCCAGCCGGCCGCGGAGGCTGCTCCTGAAGGCCGGGCGCGACAGCACCCGCTCCGCCGCCCGGAGGGCGGCCGAGCGTCGCTTCCGCAGCTCCTCGCGCACTTCCTCCCGCAGTTCCTCCCGCCGCTCCTCAACCGGCTCTTCCCCGCCCCGCTCCGCCGTGTTCGTCATGCCCGGATCATGCCCCGCGCCGGACCGCGCGAGCACCCGCTTTTCTGCCCCGCGCAAACCCACAGCCTGTGGACAACCGGACGCCCGACGAACCGATCGCGTTAACATGACGAGAAATCGTCCGGTACCCGAAGCGGACTGGAACGGGAAGGCCGTCGTCGCGTGAGTACAAGCCAACAGCCAGACCCCAGGGACCGCCCCGCGCGGCTCACCGTCGGCGTCGTCGGCGCCGGCCGTGTGGGCCCGGCGCTCGCCGCGTCCCTCCAGCTCGCCGGACACCGCCCGGTCGCCGTCTCGGGAGTCTCCGACGCCTCCCGGCGCCGGGCCGCGCTGCTGCTGCCGGACGTGCCCGTGGTGCCCCCCGCCGAGGTCCTCCAGCGCGCCGACCTGGTCCTGCTGACCGTCCCTGACGACGCCCTCCCCGGCCTCGTCGAGGGCCTCGCCGAGACCGGCGCCGTACGGCCCGGCCAACTGCTCGTGCACACGTCCGGGCGGTACGGCGCGCGCGTCCTGGACCCCGCCCTGCGCGCGGGCGCGCTGCCGCTGGCCCTGCACCCGGCGATGACCTTCACCGGCACCCCCGTGGACGTCCAGCGCCTGGCCGGCTGCTCCTTCGGCGTGACCGCGCCCGACGAACTGCGGCTGGCCGCCGAGGCCCTCGTCATCGAGATGGGCGGCGAACCGGAATGGATCGCCGAGGACAGCCGCCCGCTCTACCACGCGGCCCTCGCCCTGGGCGCCAACCACCTGGTGACGCTGGTCGCCCAGTCCATGGAGCTGCTGCGCACCGCGGGCGTGGCGGCCCCCGACCGCATGCTCGGCCCGCTGCTCGGCGCCGCCCTCGACAACGCGCTGCGCTCCGGCGACGCGGCGCTCACCGGCCCCGTCGCGCGCGGGGACGCCGGCACGGTCGCCGCGCACATCGCCGAGCTGCGCGAGCACGCCCCGCAGGCCGTCGGCGGCTACCTCGCGATGGCCCGCGCGACCGCCGACCGCGCGCTCGCCCACGGACTGCTGAAGCCGGAACTCGCCGAGGACCTCCTCGGGGTACTCGCCAACGGGACCGACGGCGCCGAGGGAGAAGCCGGATGACCACGAGCCAGCTGAGCACCGCCGACGAGCTGCACGCACGCGCGCGTGTCGGCCGCCGGGCCGTCGTGATGACGATGGGCGCCCTCCACGAAGGGCACGCCACCCTCGTCCGCGCGGCCCGCGAGATCGCCGGTCCGGACGGCGAGGTCGTCGTCACGGTCTTCGTCAACCCGCTCCAGTTCGGCGCCGGCGAGGACCTCGACCGCTACCCGCGCAGCCTGGACGCCGACGTCAAGCTCGCCGAACAGGCCGGCGCGGACGCCGTGTTCGCCCCCTCGGCGGACGAGGTCTACCCGGGCGGCGAGCCCCAGGTCCGCGTCGCCGCCGGGCCCATGGGCGGGCGGCTGGAGGGCGCGTCGCGCCCCGGCCACTTCGACGGCATGCTGACCGTCGTCGCCAAGCTGCTGCACCTCACCCGGCCCGACGTGGCCCTGTTCGGGCAGAAGGACGCCCAGCAGCTCGCCCTGATCCGCCGTATGGCGCGCGATCTGAACTTCGGCGTGGAGATCGTCGCCGTGCCGACCGTGCGCGAGGACGACGGACTGGCCCTGTCCAGCAGAAACCGCTATCTGTCCGCGGCGGAGCGGCGTACCGCGCTCGCGCTGTCCCAGGCGCTGTTCGCGGGCCGCGACCGGCACGCCGCGCAGGAGGCGCTGCGGGCACGCGCGCGTGAGGTGCCCGCCACGCACGCGCGCGCCGAGGCGCTCAGCGCCCTGGGCGAGTCCCGGGCCGCCGCCGACGCGCACGCCGTCGCCAAGGCCGTCCCCGGCGCGGCGGCGGCCGTCCGCGCGGCCGCCCGCCTGGTCCTCGACGAGGCCGTCCGCATGGACCCGCCGCTGCGGCTGGACTACCTCGCGCTCGTCGACCCGGCCGACTTCACCGAGATCGGGGACGACTTCACCGGCGAGGCCGTCCTGGCCGTCGCCGCCCGGGTCGGCACGACCCGGCTGATCGACAACCTCCCCCTCACCTTCGGAGCCGCCTCGTGACCAGCACAGGCATACGACTGCACGCGCCCGCGCCCGGGTGGTCCATCTCCGCGGACGTCGTGGTCGTCGGCTCGGGAGTGGCCGGCCTGACCGCCGCCCTGCGCTGCGAGGCCGCCGGTCTGACGACGGTCGTGGTCACCAAGGCCCGCCTCGACGACGGCTCCACGCGCTGGGCGCAGGGCGGTATCGCCGCGGCCCTCGGCGAGGGCGACACCCCCGAACAGCACCTGGACGACACGCTGGTGGCGGGCGCGGGCCTGTGCGACGAGGGGGCGGTGCGGCTCCTGGTCACCGAGGGTCCCGACGCCGTGCGGCGGCTGATCTCCACGGGCGCCCACTTCGACACCGACGACGACGGCGGCATCCAGCTCACCCGCGAGGGCGGCCACCACCGCCGCCGCATAGCGCACGCCGGCGGCGACGCGACGGGCGCGGAGATCTCCCGCGCGCTCGTGGACGCCGTACGCGCGCGTGGGCTGCGCACCGTGGAGAACGCCCTCGTCCTGGACCTGCTCACCGACGCGGAAGGGCGTGCCGCGGGCGTGACCCTGCACGTCATGGGCGAGGGGCAGCACGACGGTGTGGGCGCCGTGCACGCTCCGGCGGTCGTCCTCGCGACCGGCGGCATGGGCCAGGTCTACTCCGCGACCACCAACCCGTCCGTGTCCACCGGCGACGGCGTCGCGCTCGCCCTGCGCGCGGGCGCCGAGGTCAGCGACCTCGAGTTCGTGCAGTTCCACCCCACCGTGCTGTTCCTCGGCACGGACGCGGAGGGCCAGCAGCCCCTGGTCTCCGAAGCCGTGCGCGGCGAGGGCGCCCACCTGGTCGACGCCGACGGGGTGCGCTTCATGCTGGGGCAGCACGAGCTGGCCGAGCTCGCGCCCCGGGACATCGTCGCCAAGGGCATCATGCGCCGTATGCAGGAGCAGGACGCCGAGCACATGTTCCTCGACGCCCGCCACTTCGGCGCCGCCATGTGGGAGCACCGCTTCCCGACGATCCTGGCCGCCTGCCGCGCCCACGGCATCGACCCGATCACGCAGCCCGTCCCGGTCGCCCCGGCCGCCCACTACGCCTCCGGGGGCGTGCGCACCGACTCCCACGGCCGCACCACCGTCCCGGGCCTCTACGCGTGCGGGGAGGTCGCCTGCACCGGCGTGCACGGCGCGAACCGGCTCGCCTCCAACTCCCTCCTGGAGGGCCTCGTCTACGCCGAGCGCATCGCCGCCGACATCGCGGACCACCGCGCGGCCGACGGCCTGCACGCGCGGGTGCCCGCCCCGGTCGAGCACCCGGCGACGCCCGCGCATCCGCTGCTGGCCCCCGAGGCCCGGTTCGCGATCCAGCGCACCATGACCGAGGGCGCCGGAGTGCTGCGCTCGGAGCAGTCCCTGGAGAAGGCCGCAGACCAGCTCCAGCGGCTGCACACCGAGGCCCGCGACGCCCTCGACGAGAACGGCAAGACCGCCGAGCCCGGCGTCGACACCTGGGAGGCCACCAACCTCCTGTGCGTGGCCCGCGTCCTGGTCGCCGCAGCCCGGCTGCGCGAGGAGACCCGTGGCTGCCACTGGCGCGAGGACCGCGCCGAGCGCGACGACGCGAACTGGCGCCGTCACATCGTCGTACGGCTGAATCCGGACCGGACGCTCGCCGTGCGGACCACCGATACCGCAGACTTCCCCCCTACCCGGCAGCACCAGCAGGAGCAGTGACAGAAGTGAGCACCCCCGAGGACCTTCCCCTCGTCGAGAGCGCCGGCTGCGGCGACGGCTGTGCGTGCGGCGACGCCGCAGCCGGTGACGACGAGGCGTTCATGGAGTGCGGGCTGGACCCCGCGCTCGCCGAGCTCCTGGCCGACGCCGGGCTCGACCCGCTGGAGGTCGAGGACATCGCCAACGTCGCCATCCAGGAGGACCTGGCCCACGGCGTGGACGTGACGACCGTCGCGACCATCCCCGAGGAGGCCGTGGCCACCGCGGACTTCACCGCGCGCGAGGCGGGCGTGGTGGCGGGCCTGCGCGTCGCCGAGGCGGTGATCTCGGTCGTCTGCACGGACGAGTTCGAGGTCGAGCGGCACGTCGAGGACGGCGACCGCGTGGAGGCCGGGCAGAAGCTGCTGTCGGTCACCACGCGTACGCGTGACCTGCTGACCGCGGAGCGCAGCGCGCTCAACCTGCTGTGCCGCCTGTCGGGCATCGCGACCGCCACGCGCGCGTGGGCGGACGTCCTGGAGGGCAGCAAGGCGCGCGTGCGGGACACGCGCAAGACGACGCCGGGTCTGCGCGCGCTGGAGAAGTTCGCGGTCCGCTGCGGCGGCGGCGTCAACCACCGCATGTCGCTGTCCGACGCGGCCCTGGTCAAGGACAACCACGTGGTCGCCGCCGGCGGCGTCGCCCAGGCCTTCGAAGCCGTGCGGGAGGCCTTCCCGGACGTGCCGATCGAGGTCGAGGTCGACACCCTGCACCAGCTGCGCGAGGTCGTGGACGCCGGCGCGGACCTGATCCTCCTGGACAACTTCACCCCCGGCGAGTGCGCGGAGGCCGTCGGCGTCGTCGGCGGACGCGCGCTGCTGGAGGCGTCCGGCCGGCTCACCCTGGACAACGCCAAGGCGTACGCCGACACCGGCGTCGACTTCCTGGCCGTGGGCGCCCTGACCCACTCCTCGCCGATCCTGGACATCGGCCTCGACCTGCGCGCGGCGGAGTAGGAGCGGGAACCGGTCATGCTGCTGACGATCGACGTGGGCAACACCCACACCGTGCTCGGCCTGTTCGACGGGGAGGACATCGTCGAGCACTGGCGGATCTCGACCGACGCCCGCCGCACGGCCGACGAGCTCGCGGTCCTGCTCCAGGGACTGATGGGCATGCACCCCCTCCTCGGGGTGGAACTGGGCGAAGGCATCGACGGCATCGCCATCTGCGCGACCGTCCCCTCGGTGCTGCACGAGCTGCGCGAGGTCACCCGCAGGCACTACGGCGACGTGCCCGCGGTGCTCGTCGAGCCCGGCGTGAAGACGGGCGTGCCGATCCTCTTCGACAACCCCAAGGAGGTCGGCGCCGACCGCATCATCAACGCGGTCGCGGCCAACGAGCTCTACGGCGGCCCCGCGATCGTCGTCGACTTCGGCACGGCGACGACGTTCGACGCGATCAGCGCGCGCGGGGAGTACGTCGGGGGCGTCATCGCGCCCGGCATCGAGATCTCCGTGGAGGCACTGGGCATCAAGGCCGCGCAGCTGCGCAAGATCGAGGTGGCCCGCCCGCGCAGCGTGATCGGCAAGAACACGGTCGAGGCGATGCAGGCGGGCGTCGTCTACGGCTTCGCGGGTCAGGTCGACGGCGTCGTGAGCCGGATGGCGCGCGAGCTGGCCGACGACCCGGACGACGTGACGGTGATCGCGACGGGCGGGCTGGCGCCGATGGTGCTGGGCGAGTCCTCGGTGATCGACGAGCACGAGCCCTGGCTCACCCTGATCGGGCTGCGCCTGGTCTACGAGCGGAACGTGTCGCGCATGTGAGCGGGGCGCGGGTGCGGGTGTGCGGGTGCGGGCCGGCCGGTGGAACCGGGCGCGCCACGCCCGTCCGTTATGTCGAACTTGTCTGATTAGCGCGTATCGTCGCCGCATGCCCACGCCATACGGATCCCGCGGCGGCATGGCGTTCGGCGCGGAGGAGCTGCGTGTGCTCCGCCGCGCCCTCGCCCTCGCCCTCCACCCCGGCCCCGCCTCGGCCGAGGACGTCCAGGACTGCCATCGCCTCGCCGAGTCCCTCGACGAGGCGACGCGGGAGGCCGCCCGGCTGCGGGCCTTCCTGGTGGCCGACCTCGGCCGCTACCGCGCCGCCCTGCCCGGCACGGCGGCCGGTTACCTCCGGCTCCTGGAGGAGGTGCTGGGCGCCGGATACCGGCCCGTCCCCGACGACCTCGCCGCGCTGCGGGCCCTGCGGGGCACTCCGGCCGCCGCGACCCTCCTGGCCCGCTGCCAGACGCTCGCCGAGCAGGACGTACGAGCCCGTCTGGCGGGCCGTACGGCCTCGCGGGACGTCCGGGTCGCCCCGACGGTCCCGGCGTCCCGTACGCGCCTCCTGGCCCTCCCCGGGGGCCGTTCCGGGGAGGTGCGACCGGAGGGCGGTGACGTGCTCTGCGCCGTCGCGCCCGTCGCCGCCGGCCCGGCGGACAAGCCGAAGAAGAAGCCCGCCGAGAAACCGGCGACGCCCGCCCCCGGCCCCGGCCCCGTCCCGGTGAAGCCCCCCGGCCCAGACGCCCCCGGACCGGTCCGCCGGCCCGTCCCGACGCCGGGCGAGGTGTTCCCGCGCCGCAAGCCGGCCGAGCCGCCCGCCGACGCCGGGCGGGCGCTGGTCGCCGGCTGACCGGGCCCGCCGCGGACCCCGCCCCGGGATACGGTCCGGCCGTGGCTACCCTGGATCCATGGACTACGTCTCCGCGCTCCTGCCCCCCGTCGTCATGGCCGTCTTCTTCGTCGGCGTGATCAGGGTGATCGTGAAGACCCAGGGCGGGTCCAACAAGGCCAAGGAGGACGCGGCCGTCGACGCCGCCCTCGCGCGCGCGGAGGCCGCCCGACCGGCCTCCGGGGCGGCCGACGACTGACCCGACCACCCCTTCCGGGCGTACGACTCCGACACCGTCGTCGGGTCGTGCGCCCTTTTTGTTGGCGTTGCCGAGGAAAGCGCACGTCCGACACGCGATGGGCGGGATCTACCACTATTGTCTGAGCTGTGCCTCGCCCATTGGGAGAACTCGAAGACGCGGTCATGACGCGGGTATGGAAGTGGAACCGCCCGGTGACCGTCCGAGAAGTCCTGGAAGACCTTCAGCAGGAACGCTCGATCGCGTACACCACGGTCATGACCGTTTTGGACAATCTCCATCAGAAGGGCTGGGTCCGCCGTGAGGCGGAAGGCCGGGCCTATCGATATGAGGCGGTCTCCACCCGGGCCGCCTACGCCGCCGCCCTCATGAACGACGCCTGGGCGCAGAGCGACAACCCCGCGGCCGCTCTCGTCGCCTTCTTCGGCATGATGAGCGAGGAACAGCGACAGGCGCTCAGCGACGCCGTACGCATCGCCCAAGGTCCGGAAACGCCCGCGCCGCCGCCCGCGGAAGCCGGGAGTGCCGGCGAGAACCCCGGCTCGGCAACGGGAAGCGGCGGGCGATAGCGTCCGCACATGTCAGCACGGACCTCCGAAGTCAGCGCTAAAGCCATCACCGTCCGCCGGGCCCGGACCAGCGATGTCCCCGCCGTGCGACGTCTCCTTGACGCGTACGTCCGTGGCGGCATCCTGCTCGACAAAGCGACGGTGACGCTTTACGAGGACATCCAGGAGTTCTGGGTCGCCGAACGGGACGACAACGCCGAGGTGGTCGGCTGCGGCGCCCTGCACGTGATGTGGGAAGACCTCGCGGAAGTCCGCACTCTCGCCGTGAAGGACGGGCTGAAGGGCGCGGGCGTGGGCCACCAGTTGTTGGAGAAGTTGCTGCACACCGCCCGCTGGCTCGGCGTTCGCCGCGTTTTCTGCCTGACCTTCGAAGTCGACTTCTTCACCAAGCACGGCTTCGTGGAGATCGGTGAGACGCCGGTCGACACCGATGTCTACGCGGAGCTGTTGCGTTCCTATGACGAGGGCGTCGCGGAGTTCCTCGGTCTCGAACGAGTGAAACCGAACACCTTGGGCAACAGCCGGATGCTTCTGCATCTGTGATCGCCGAGTCCATTCCGGACCGAGCCGCCTTGCGTGGGTGCCCCTATGTCCGAAACGCGCACGTTTCCGGTCGCGGGATCGGCCGCGGGTCTCAACTTGGGGTTTGTGTTTTCCCAGCAAAAGCGGTTTGCTTTCCGACGTACTGCAGTACTGCATATAACAGGGGGCGGCGAAACGGCGGACGCCGGAGACCCCCGGCCCTCACGTTATCGATGAAAGGAAATCCGGTGGCACAGAAGGTTCAGGTCCTTCTTGTCGACGACCTCGACGGCGGCGAGGCGGACGAGACCGTGACGTTCGCGCTGGACGGCAAGACGTACGAGATCGATCTCACGACTGCCAATGCGGACAAGCTGCGCAGCCTTCTCGACCCCTATGTCAAGGGTGGTCGTCGTACCGGGGGCCGCGCTTCGGGCGGACGCGGAAAGGCGCGCGCCGCTTCCGGTGGCAGCCAGGACACGGCGCAGATCCGCGCGTGGGCGAAGGAGAACGGCTACGAGGTCAATGACCGCGGCCGTGTTCCCGCGACCATTCGTGAGGCTTACGAGAAGGCCAACGGCTGAGCACACGCGCGCCGGAGTCGGACACGGTGACAGTGCGTCGCCAGCGTGTTCACCAGCCGCACCAGATCGGGGGCGCCCCCACCGCCCCCCAAAGCCGACACCGTCGGCAGCAGGACCTCGACCTCGCACCCCGCCACGGGGGGCCGCAGCCAGACGGCGGCCCCCTGAGACGCCGCGGCGAGGCCGGGAGACCGCACCGCCCCGCCGGCGCCTGAGGGCGAGGGCGGCCCGGTGAGGTCCGGGGGCGACGGCGCTTCCATGGCGTCGCCCGTTCCTCTGGCCGACAGGTCGAGGGGGAGTGGCTCCCACTCCAGCCAGCGCAGGATCGCCGGCAGTTCCTCCGCACTGCCCGCGGCCACCAGGAGCCGCATCCGGTCGCCCCGCAGGGCCACCGGAGCCCCGGGCGGCAGATGGCGCAGCGCCGCACGGCCCGCCTCGGCCGGCACGTCCAGGACGTCGAAGCGCACGCCCACGGAAAGTCGTACCGGCTCCCCGGGCACCGTCGCCCACCCCAGTTCGTTCTCGTACCAGCCGCGAATGCGGTCGGCCGGAACAACCGAGTCATCCGGAACAGCCGGAACGGCCGAATCAATCGGAGCGGCCGAATCGCTCGGAGCGGCCGGATCGAGAGGACGACGCGGTGGAGGAACGATGGGAAGTGAGCGAACCATGCCGAGTGCAACCGTCCGGAAGCGCCGCGAGTTACGCTGTGTGTTTGTGTGACCGCGTACAGTGTCGCGATCGGGGGCGTGCGGGGGCATCCCGAGGCGCAAGGTTGTTCGCCCATAGCTGAGGGAACGGGCGCGCGCGGCATGGAGTGTCAGTCCCGACGGGTAAGACATCCCTAGTGGGAGGGGGCGACACGCAGATCAGGACGTCTCACGTTCGCCATCGGCGTACTGGCGATGGGGGTAACTGCCTGGCCTGCGGGAACATCGTCTCGCACCATCGGGTTGGAGCAGATGTCGGCGTTCGGGGTCAGGAGGCCATCGACGGTGTCGGCAGTTGGAATGAGCGGTCCCCGCTTGCGGGACTAAGCTGCGGAAGGACAGGGAGGGGAAGTTCCCCCCACTGCCTGACCGCTCTGAGGAGCGATTAACGATGTTCGAGAGGTTCACCGACCGCGCGCGGCGGGTTGTCGTCCTGGCTCAGGAAGAAGCCCGGATGCTCAACCACAACTACATCGGCACCGAGCACATCCTCCTGGGCCTGATCCATGAGGGTGAGGGTGTCGCCGCCAAGGCCCTTGAGAGCCTCGGGATTTCGCTCGAGGCGGTCCGCCAGCAGGTGGAGGAGATCATCGGTCAGGGCCAGCAGGCCCCGTCCGGGCACATCCCCTTCACCCCCCGTGCCAAGAAGGTCCTGGAGCTGTCGCTCCGCGAGGCCCTTCAGCTGGGCCACAACTACATCGGCACGGAGCACATCCTGCTCGGCCTGATCCGTGAGGGCGAGGGCGTCGCCGCCCAGGTCCTGGTCAAGCTGGGCGCGGATCTGAACCGGGTGCGGCAGCAGGTCATCCAGCTGCTGTCGGGTTACCAGCAGGGCAAGGAGACCGCCGCCGCCGGCGGTCCCGCCGAGGGCACGCCCTCGACGTCCCTGGTCCTGGACCAGTTCGGCCGCAACCTCACGCAGGCTGCTCGTGAGTCCAAGCTCGACCCGGTCATCGGGCGCGAGAAGGAGATCGAGCGGGTCATGCAGGTGCTGTCGCGCCGCACCAAGAACAACCCGGTCCTGATCGGTGAGCCCGGCGTCGGCAAGACCGCGGTCGTCGAGGGCCTCGCCCAGGCGATCGTCAAGGGCGAGGTGCCCGAGACCCTCAAGGACAAGCACCTCTACACCCTGGACCTCGGCGCCCTGGTCGCCGGCTCCCGCTACCGCGGTGACTTCGAGGAGCGCCTGAAGAAGGTCCTCAAGGAGATCCGCACCCGCGGCGACATCATCCTGTTCATCGACGAGCTCCACACGCTGGTCGGTGCGGGCGCCGCCGAGGGCGCGATCGACGCGGCGAGCATCCTGAAGCCGATGCTGGCCCGCGGCGAGCTCCAGACCATCGGCGCCACCACGCTGGACGAGTACCGCAAGCACCTGGAGAAGGACGCGGCCCTGGAGCGCCGCTTCCAGCCCATCCAGGTCGCGGAGCCGTCCCTGCCGCACACGATCGAGATCCTCAAGGGTCTCCGTGACCGGTACGAGGCGCACCACCGCGTCTCCATCACCGACGAGGCGCTGGTCCAGGCCGCCACCCTGGCCGACCGGTACATCTCGGACCGCTTCCTGCCGGACAAGGCGATCGACCTGATCGACGAGGCCGGCTCCCGGATGCGCATCCGCCGGATGACCGCGCCGCCGGACCTGCGCGAGTTCGACGAGAAGATCGCCGGCGTCCGCCGCGACAAGGAGTCCGCGATCGACTCGCAGGACTTCGAGAAGGCCGCCTCCCTCCGCGACAAGGAGAAGCAGCTCCTGGCCGCCAAGGCCAAGCGCGAGAAGGAGTGGAAGGCCGGCGACATGGACGTCGTCGCCGAGGTCGACGGCGAGCTGATCGCCGAGGTCCTCGCGACCGCCACCGGCATCCCGGTCTTCAAGCTGACCGAGGAGGAGTCCTCGCGTCTGCTGCGCATGGAGGACGAGCTGCACAAGCGGGTCATCGGCCAGGTCGACGCCGTCAAGGCGCTGTCGAAGGCGATCCGTCGTACGCGTGCCGGTCTGAAGGACCCGAAGCGTCCCGGTGGTTCGTTCATCTTCGCCGGCCCGTCCGGCGTCGGTAAGACCGAGCTGTCCAAGGCGCTCGCCGAGTTCCTCTTCGGCGACGAGGACGCGCTGATCTCCCTCGACATGTCGGAGTTCAGCGAGAAGCACACGGTGTCGCGTCTGTTCGGTTCCCCGCCCGGATACGTGGGTTACGAAGAGGGCGGCCAGCTGACCGAGAAGGTCCGCCGCAAGCCGTTCTCCGTCGTCCTGTTCGACGAGGTCGAGAAGGCCCACCCGGACATCTTCAACTCGCTGCTCCAGATCCTGGAGGACGGTCGGCTGACCGACTCCCAGGGCCGGGTCGTGGACTTCAAGAACACGGTCATCATCATGACGACCAACCTCGGCACCCGGGACATCTCCAAGGGCTTCAACCTCGGCTTCGCCGCCGCGGGCGACACGAAGACCAACTACGAGCGCATGAAGAACAAGGTCTCGGACGAGCTGAAGCAGCACTTCCGGCCCGAGTTCCTCAACCGCGTCGACGACGTGGTCGTCTTCCCGCAGCTGACCCAGGACGACATCCTCGCGATCGTCGACCTGATGATCAGCAAGGTGGACGAGCGCCTCAAGGACCGGGACATGGGCATCGAGCTGTCCCAGACCGCCAAGGAGCTTCTCTCCAAGAAGGGCTACGACCCCGTCCTGGGCGCCCGGCCGCTGCGCCGCACGATCCAGCGCGAGATCGAGGACACCCTCTCGGAGAAGATCCTCTTCGGCGAGCTGCGTCCGGGCCACATCGTGGTCGTGGACACCGAGGGCGAAGGCGAGGCCAAGACCTTCACCTTCCGCGGTGAGGAGAAGTCGGCGCTGCCCGACGTCCCGCCGATCGAGCAGGCGGCCGGCGGCGCCGGACCGAACCTGAGCAAGGACGCCTGATCCTTCGGGGACTGAGCGCGAGAAAGGGGCCGGTGCTTTCGAGCACCGGCCCCTTTCGCATGCCTGTGTCCGGTCCTGCCTTGGGTTACGACAGCTGCCCGTCGTAGTCCGGCAGCTTGTAGGTCTTCTCGGCGTGGCCGCCCGACAGGTCGGTGGAGCTGTTGCCGATGTTCGCGATGATCGTGTAGCCCTTGTTCTCGATGTCGACGCGCTGAGCGGTCTTGTAGGCGCCGACGTCCTTGAACAGGTCGAGCAGGCCGCGCACATAGAGGCCGGAGACCTTGTAACCGACGCGCTTGAGGTTGTAGTCGGTGAAGCCGGCGATGATGCCCGGCCGGGCGGTGACGAAGAACAGCGAGACGCCGCGCTCCTGCGCGTACTTGGCGATGTCGAGGACCGGCTTGTTGGCCGGCTGGGGGTAGCTGAAGCCGAAGTCGGTCTCCAGCGTGGTGTTGTCGATGTCCAGGACGAGCGCCTGCTTCTCGCCCGGCTTCGCGGCGGCGATGCGCTGCTTGAGGTACGGCAGGGCCTGGTTCATCACGCCCTGGCAGTCCGCCTGCCAGGTGGCGTAGTCGACGTCCGCGGCAGCCGTCGCGGACGCGGCCGTCGTCGTGGCGGCGGCTGTCGTGACGACGGCGGAGGCGCCGGTGGAGACTCCGGCGGCCGTCGCGGCCTGGGCGCCGGCCGGAACGGCCATCGCGGTGACGGTGGCCGTGGCCACGGCCGTCATGGCGATACGGCGCGTCCAGGTACCTCTGTTCATGGTGTGGGGGTCCTCTCACGTCCATGTGCTGCGGGTGTCGTGGGCATGCTCATCGGTGGGGATGGCTTGAGGGGAACCAGCGGGTTACCGGACGGTAGCCGGTAATGAGAAACCGCTCACAGCCGTATGCATATGAAGGTGATACGGGTCACAAGGCCTCGTGAATGCAGGGGAGTAGCCCCCGTCACATTCCTAAGTGCCTTCCGGGGGGCCGCCGGTGACATGCCGCACAGGCGAAATGTCCGTTACTAGATGGAATAGTGGTGGCGGCAATTCCGGCAAAACGGACATAAAGTTCACCGTGTGAGGTGAACTGCGGGCCAGGGGTGCGGCTTGGCAGGAAAACGGACTAAAAGCCCAACTGTCAAGAAGTATGCAGATAGCCGTCTTAGTACTAGCTATCGCCGTAGGTCACACATTTGAGGCGAGATGGATCCGGGGGTTACCAAGGGATGGCCATCCGGCGGACGTCCGTGCGTCGGGTGGTTTTCTCTGACCCCGGACCCATGAGGTTTTCCATGTTCCAGCGCGTCACGTTCCGTTCCTCCCGTACGTCCCTGCTCCGCTCCCGTGCGGCCGTCGGGGCCGCCGCCCTCGGCGCCTCGGTCGTGCTGGGGGCCGGAGTGGCGTCCGCCGCGCAGCCCGCGGCCGCCCAGGCCGTCGCCGCGAAGCCCGCCGCGAAGCCCGCCGCGGCCGCCGCCAAGAAGGCCGCCTCCTGGGTCGACCCGGTGAAGAAGTACCGGCTGTCCGCGAGCTTCGCCCAGAACGGCGGCATGTGGCAGTCCACCCACAGTGGTCAGGACTTCGCCGTGCCGAACGGCACCAAGGTCGTCGCGTCCCACGGCGGCACCGTCGTCAAGGCCGGCGGCAACGGCGCCGGCGACGGTCCGGCCTACGGCAACGCCGTCGTGATCAGGCACGCCAACGGCGTCTACTCGCAGTACGCCCACCTCTCGCAGGTCGACGTGAAGATAGGCCAGATCGTCAAGACCGGTCAGCGCATCGCCCTGTCCGGCAACACCGGCAACTCCAGCGGTCCGCACCTGCACTTCGAGATCCGCACGACCGCCAACTACGGTTCGGCTATCGACCCGGTGAAGTTCCTGCGCGGCAAGGGCGTGACCGTCTGAGGACGGACGTGCCCGGCGGCCGTCGCTAGGACGGCCGCGTGCCCTGATGGGCCTGGGTGACCAGATCGACGGCGACCTCCAGGACAGCTTCGCGCTTGTCCTCGGGGTCGCCTTCGAGGTCCTGGAGGAAGAACATGCCGGCGTGCAGGGTGAAGATCGCGCTGACGCAGCGGACCTGTTCGGTGAGGGGGGCGTCCGGGTCGACGATGATGTCGCGCAGGCTCCGCATGCGGTCCTTGAAGGAGTCGCCGATCTGGAGCTCCCGCACCGTCGCCTGGTTCTCCTGCATGAAGCGGAAGAGCGGGGCGGCCTCGGTGAGGGCCCGGCTGTAGCGCCGCACCAGCTCGTGCTTGGTCTCCAGGGTGTGCGGCTGCTCCCGGCCCCACTCGATCAGGTCCTCGATCGGCTTCGTCAGATCCGTGAAGATGCTGACGATGATCTCTTCCTTGGTCTTGAAGTGGTAGTACAGGGCCGCCTTGGTGACGTGGAGCCGCTCGGCGATCTCACGGAGCGAGGTCTTCTCGTAGCCCTGCTCGGCGAAGAGTTCGAGCGCGACGTCCTGGATGCGCTGGCGGGTGTTGCCGCGGCGCTGCTGCTTGGTGCCGTCCATGGTGACGTCCATCCTCGTACTCCTCGCGTCGCCGCGAAAATCCGCCCGCTGTCGGTAAGGAAAACTTACTTGCCGACCGGCTAGAACTTACTTGACGCCCGGCTAGTTCCAGGTCTACTTTCCCAGTGTAGTGAACTAGCCGGGCGGCAAGTAAGTAGGCGGCCCTGGGGGAGTGGAAACGATGGCGGACACACACAGCGCTGAGCGGGACACCGGCACACCCGACACACGGGGCGTCGGCACGGAGGAGGAACAGGCGAAGAGCGTGCGGGTCGTGATCCTCGCGCTGATGATCACGATGATGCTCGCCATGCTCGACAACATGATCGTGGGCACGGCGATGCCGACGATCGTGGGCGAGCTCGGCGGTCTGGAACACCTGTCCTGGGTGGTCACGGCCTACACCCTGGCTACCGCGGCCTCCACCCCGATCTGGGGCAAGCTCGGCGACATGTACGGGCGCAAGGGCGCCTTCATGATCTCGATCGTGATCTTCCTGATCGGGTCCGCGCTCAGCGGCATGGCCCAGGACATGGGCCAGTTGATCGCCTTCCGCGCCGTGCAGGGCCTGGGCGCCGGCGGTCTGATGGTCGGCGTCATGGCGATCATCGGCGATCTGGTTCCGCCGCGGGAGCGCGGCCGGTACCAGGGCATGATGGCCGGCGTCATGGCCATCGCCATGATCGGCGGACCGCTCGTCGGCGGCTCCATCACCGACCACTGGGGCTGGCGCTGGGCCTTCTACATCAACCTGCCGCTCGGCGTGGTGGCCCTCGGCCTCATCAGCGTCATCCTGCACCTGCCGAGGAAGCGGTCCGACGCGCGCATCGACTATCTGGGCGCCGCGCTGCTGACCGTCGGCATCACCGCCATCGTGCTCGTCACCACCTGGGGCGGCACGGAGTACGCCTGGACCTCCGCGCGGATCATGGAGCTGACCGGGATCGGCGTCGCCGCGCTCGTCGGGTTCGTGTTCTGGCAGAACAGGGCCACGGAGCCGATCGTGCCGCTGCACATCTTCCGCAGCCGCAACTTCACGCTGATGTCGCTGATCGGTTTCATCGCCGGCTTCGTGATGTTCGGCGCGACGCTCTTCCTGCCGCTGTACCAGCAGTCCGTGCAGGGCGCGTCCGCGACCAACTCCGGGCTGCTGCTCCTGCCGATGCTCGGCGCGATGCTCGTCACCTCGATGGTCGCGGGCCGGATCACCACCAGCAGCGGACGCTACAAGGTCTTCCCGATCGTCGGCAGCGCGCTGCTGATCGTCGGCCTCTACCTGCTGTCGACGATGGACACCGGGACGTCGCGGTTCACGTCCGGCGTGTTCATGGCCGTCACCGGACTCGGCATGGGCTGTCTGATGCAGATCACCATGCTGGTCGCGCAGAACAGCGTGGAGATGAAGGACATGGGCGTCGCGTCCTCGTCCACCACTCTCTTCCGCACCCTCGGTTCCTCCTTCGGTGTCGCGATCATGGGCGCGCTGTTCAACAGCCGCGTCCAGGAGGTCATGTCCGAGCGGGCGGGCGCGCTGGGCTCGAAGGTCACCGAGCAGTCCGCCCAGCTGGACGCCGCCGGCCTCGCCAAGCTGCCGGAGGCGGCCCGGGAGGCGTACCAGTACGCGGTGTCCGACGGCACGCACGCGGCGTTCCTCCTCGGCGCGGCGGTGGCCGTGATCGCCCTGGCCGCCGCGGTGTTCGTCAAGGAGGTCCCCCTGCGAGGCGCCCTCCCCAGCCCGGACAGCCAGAACGACCCCACGGACGACGCCGCCGCGGCCCCCGGCGCCGGTGCGGACGGGCCGGCCCCGTCCAAGACCCCACTGACGGAGTCCGTCTGACCCAGGGCGGACGAGAGAGGCGGCACCGCGCATCGAGGCACATCGAGACGCGGTGCCGCCTCTCCGTGCGTGCGGCGGAGGAGCGGTGCCGCCCCCCGCTGGGGTCAGCGACCCCGGTTCGGCTCAGGGCAGCATCGGGTAGCTTCCGGTGTTCGTCGGGGCGTGTTCGGGCAGCCACAGGACCGCCACCGCGCCCTCGGCGGGTATGTGCGCGGGTGCGCCCGCCGGCTGGACGTTGCGGAAGGTGAGCCGGGCGCCCAGGACCCGGGCCTGGCCGGCGGCGATCGTCAGCCCCAGGCCGTGGCCGCGGCCCGCGCGGTCGCTGCTGCCGGTGCGGAAGCGGCTGGGGCCGTCGGCGAGCAGGTTCTCGGGGAAGCCGGGGCCGTGGTCGCGGACCCGGATCACCCGGCCCTCGACGGTGACCTGGATCGGCGGCTTGCCGTGCCGGGCCGCGTTGGCGAGCAGGTTGAACAGCACCCGTTCCAGCCGCCGGGGATCCGTGGTGACCATCGACTCGTGGACCACGCGCACCTCGGCCTCCGGGTCCTTGGCCGCGACGCGCCGGGTGATGAACTCGCCCAGCAGGATGTCCTGAAGCTCGGCCCGCTCCGACGCGCCGTCCAGCCGGGCAACCTCCAGCACGTCCTCCACCAGGGTGCGCATCGCCTTCGCCCGGTCCAGGACCAGCTCGGTGGGCCGGCCGGGCGGCAGCAGTTCGGCGGCCGTCAGCAGCCCCGTCACCGGGGTGCGCAGCTCGTGCGCGATGTCGGCGGTGACTCTGCGCTCCGCCTCCAGCCGCTGCTGAAGCGCGTCCGCCATGGCGTCCACCGCGCTGGCCAGGTCGTCGGTCTCGTCCCGGACGACCCCGCCGATCGCGTCCCGCACCCGGACGTCCGCCTCGCCCTTGGCGACCTGGTTCGCCGCTGCCGCCGCCTTGCGCAGCCGCCGGGACAATTGCCCGCCGATGAGCACGCCGAGCGCGCTGCCGCCGAAGACGACCGCGATGGAGCCGATCACCAGGGCCTGGTCGAGATCGTTGAGGATGTCCGTGCTGCGGTCGGTGAACCCGGTGTGCAGGGAGAGCACATGCTGCCCCTTCTTCACCGGCACGGCCGCCCAGATGTCCGGCACGCCGCCCGCGCGGTCGGAGACGAACGTCGCCCTGCGGCCTTCCTCGACCTTCTTCCGCAGCTCCGGCGGCAGCCGCGGGTCGTCGATCTTGATGTTGGGGAAGTTGGTGCGCCCCGACAGCTCGTAGTTGCGCTGGGCGATCTGCACGCGCTCGTCCGCGAGGTCGCGCGCGTTGTCCAGCATGGACACACGGGCCGCGTTGTGGACGACGAGGCTGAGCGCGACCGCCACCAGCGCGCCCACCAGCGCGATGGCCGCGCTCAGCTTCCACCGCAGGCCGGTGCGGATGCCCGCGCGCTCCACGCGGGCCGGAACCAGGTGCCGCAACATCCCCCGATACCCCGTTCCGCTCAGGCCTTCAGCTTGTAGCCGAAGCCGCGGACCGTCTCGATGCGGTCCTGTCCGATCTTGGTCCGCAGTCGCTGCACATGGACGTCGACGACCCGGGTGTCACCGCCCCAGCCGTAGTCCCAGACGCGCTCCAGCAGTCTGTCCCGCGACAGCACCGTGCCCGGCGCGGCGGAGAACTCCAGCAGCAGGCGCATCTCGGTCGGGGTGAGGGCCACCGGACTGCCGGCCCGCCGCACCTCCATCCCCTCGGTGTCGACCTCCAGATCCCCGAAGCTCAGCACGCCCCCGACCGCCGAGGCGTCCTGGTCGGACCGGTCGCCGCCGCCCGCGTGTCCGAAGCGGCGCAGCACGGCCCGGATGCGGGCGACCAGGACGGCGCCGTCGAACGGCTTGGTCACGTAGTCGTCCGCGCCGGCCTCCAGACCGAGGACGACGTCGATGGAGTCGGCGCGCGCGGAGAGCATGATCACCGGCACGGTGGACTCGTCGCGGATGCGCCGGCACAGGCTCACGCCGTCCAGACCGGGCACCATCACGTCCAGCAGCGCGATGTCGGGGCGGTCGGCCCGGAACGCCTCCAGGCCGGACAGGCCGTCGGGCATCGCGGTGACCACGAAGCCGTCCCGCTCCAGGGCGAGCTGGGTGGCCTCGCGGATGACGTCGTCGTCCTCGACGAACAGGACGTGGGTCTGGTCTGCCATCCCGGTGCTCTCAGTCCTCGTGTGTATCGGTCGGTCGTACAGCTGTCGGTCGTACGGCTCTTGGGCGTGAATCTGTCGGTTCGCTGTCGGAGCGTCCCTAGAGTGGACGCCCGGAGCGCGTGCTGCGTTCACTCGTTCATCGGTCCGGGCGGCCCGATCGGTTCACACGACGAGAGATTTTCTCCCGCGACCTTCCTCCGCCGACCGCCGACCGCCGGCCCCGGCCTTCAGCCGCCGGCCGGCGTCGGTGTCGCCTCGTCGCCCACGACGCTGCTGTAGTCGTTGTGCCAGCTGTACTCCTTGACGAACCGGCCCGAGACCCAGCGGTAGGTGATCACGTTCTCGCCCGAGGGGCTGGAGACCGGGTCGCCCTTCTCGTACACCTGCTTGGTCACGACCAGGTCGCCCCGGTCCATCTCCGCGTAGACCGGGGGCTCCTCGGCCTTGAACACGTTCGTGTAGCGGCCGTCCGTCCTGCGGTACACGTACGAGCCGACGCCGACGACGTCGCTGCACGTCAGGACGTTGACCACGATGTCGCTGTCCGTGCCGCCGGTGAGGTCGCCGTACGACACGTCGACCGGGTACTCCTCGCCGACGCAGGGCTTCAGCTCGCGCTTGACCTCCGCCGACACCGCCGGGTCCTCCTTCACGAGCCGGACCGCCTCCACCCGGTCGAGGGCGCCGGTGGGAGCGGCGGCGGGGGAGGCGCCCGTCGAGGCGACCGCGCCCGGGGCGGTGTCGGCGTGGGCCGGCCCCTCGTCACGTGCGCCGGTGCCTCCGGTGTCGCACGCGGAGGCGAAAAGCCCGAGGGCGGCGATCACGGTCATCGCCGTGATCGCCGCCTGGAAGATCCCCCGGACCCGTGGGGGTCCGGCCTCGGTCAGGCCGCCGCGCAACGCTCCCGCTCCTCACGCTCCAGCGCGCGTGCGTCCAGATCGCGGGCCTCCAGCTCCTCGCGGAGCCGGGCGAGCGCCCGGTGCAGCGTGCTCTTGACCGTTCCCGCCGACATGCCGAGGGCGGCGGCGGTCTCGTCCGTGGACATCTGCTCCCAGTGTCGCAGCACGACGACGCTGCGCTGCTTCGGAGCCAGCACCTTCATCGCGTCCATCAGCAGGGCGCGGTCCGCGTGCTGCTCGGTGGAGTCGTCCACGGAGGCGTCCGGGAGCTGCTCGGTGGGCACCTCCTCCAGCTTGCGGGCCCGCCACCACTCGGTCCGGGTGTTGATCATGACCCGGCGCAGATAGGCGTCGGCCAGACGCTTGTCCGCGATGCCCTCCCAGCGGCCGTACGTCCGCGCCAGTGCCGTCTGGAGCAGGTCCTGTGCGTCGACCGGGTCCGGGACGAGCCGGCGGGCGCTGCGCAACAGCGCGTCCTGCCGGGTGCGGACGTACTCCTCGAACTCGAGCACCTCTGCCTGCGCCATGATCAACACCCTCCGTGTCCCCGTTCCGGTCGGCCGTGGCCTGCCGGTTTCCCGCTCTTGGTCTGTGGCCTGAGTGCCGCTGCGGCCACGGAAGAGAAGCTACGGAGCTGTTGTCACGGCACTGTCCGAGGCAGCCTGCGGCCAGCACTCGGCTGTCCGTCGGTTGTGTAACGGAAGTGAGTTCGGGGTAGAGACCTGCGCCGCTTGGCGCGGGTATGGGGTGTTTTGCTTGTCAGTCGTGCTGTGTCACGTCAGCGGCAGGCGGTACTGACCGCCCGGCAGCGGCTCCACGAGGCCGTCCGCGACGAGGCCGTCCAGCGCCCGCGCGCGTTGCACCGGCTCGTGCCACACGCGGTCCAGGGCGGCCTGCGGCACCGGCGCGTGCGCGTCCCGCAGGACGGCGAGCAGCTTCCCGCGGACCTGCCGGTCGGTGCCGGCGTACGTCTGTCCGCGGCGGGGCGGCCCGGTGTGCTCCGGCTTGCCCGCGAGCCGCCAGGCGCACTGGGCGGAGATCGGGCAGCGGTGGCACGTCTCGTTCCTGGCCGTGCACAGGAGTGCCCCGAGCTCCATGGAGGCGGCGGCCCAGCGGGCGGCGGTGCTCTCCTCCTCGGGGAGGAGCGCGCGGGCGAGCTTGCGCTCGGCGGCCGTGGTCGCGTTCGGCGGGTACTGGACGCCGGTGACCGCGCGCGCGAAGACCCGGCGGACGTTGGTGTCGAGGACGGCGTGCCGCTGGCCGTACGCGAAGGAGGCGACCGCCGCGGCCGTGTACTCGCCGATGCCGGGCAGGGCGAGGAGCTGGGCGTGGTCCGACGGCACGTCGCCGCCGTGCCGTTCCGTTATGGCCGCCGCCGCGCCGTGCAGCCGCAGGGCGCGGCGCGGGTAGCCGAGCCTGCCCCACGCGCGTACGGCCTCGCCGGGGGCTTCCGCGGCCAGGTCGGCGGGGCGCGGCCAGCGGGCGAGCCACTGCTCGTAGACCGGCAGGACGCGGTTGACGGGCGTCTGCTGGAGCATGAACTCGCTGACCATCACGCCCCACGCGCCGGCCTCGGGACGCCGCCAGGGCAGGTCGCGGGCGTGGTCGTCGAACCAGTCGATCACGGGGGCGTGGAGGTGGGCGCCGGAGACCTGCTCTTCGAGGAGGGGGCCCGGGGCGGTGTCGGCGTCGGCGGGGCTGCTGTACGGGGGCTTCGAGGGCTTGGTGGGCGCAGTCATGGCCCTACCGATCCTGCCATGCGGAGAGGGGCACACGCGCGTACCGCCACTCTGCGGCATGGGGTGAGGAGTGAGGTGAGGGCGGGGCGCGGGTGTGCCTGTGCTCCTTCCTCTCGGTCGTGTTCCTCTCAGCCGTGGCCAGAGGTGCAAGCCGCGCGAATGCGAAGCGCTTGCGGTTCCCGCCGTGCGGTCACGGATGGTGAGGACGGTCGCCGTCGTCGTCACGTCGTGCGACCGGAGGGGCTGTGGAGGGGTGTGGAGGGCGCAAGTCGGGGGCGGAGCAGTCGTGTCCGGGATGATGATCCGGAAAAGTTGTACTCCGGGCGGCGGGTACGGCCGGGGAACGCTGCGATCTCTCGTACAGTTTGCGCCGTGGGATCTCTGCGCAATCCGGTCGGGCCGCTTCCCTCCTCCATCTACTGGCGACGGAGGGTCGTACTGCTGTCCGTGGTCGCCCTGTTGGCGCTGCTGATCACGTGGATCGTCAGCTCGGGCGGGGGTGGCGGCGGCAACGGAGCGGACGGTTCCAACGGCAAGAATCCCGCGCCTTCCATCACGCCGGGGCCGTCGGGGTCGGGGCCCGCGATCAGTCAAAACCCGGGTGGGCGTGATGAGTCGGGGGACGAGGGGTCCGGGTCCGGTGGGTCGGGTGGATCCGGGTCGGGTTCCGGGTCGAGCGCGGGGGCCGGGGGCGGTTCCGGGGCGGGTGCCGGTGGTTCGGGTGCGGGTGCGGGCGGTGGGTCCGCGGGTGCCGGGGCCGACGGTGGTGCGGGGGCCGGGAGTTCGGCCACGACGCTGCCTGCGGGGACCACGTTGCCCAACTGCACCGCGAGTGTCGTGACGTTGAGTCTGCGCAGTGTGCGCAACACGTACTCGCCGGGGCAGACGCCTACGTTCCAGTTGACGGCGAAGAACTCCTCCGGGAGTGACTGCAAGGTCGATCTCGGGCCGAAGAGCGCGGTGTTGACGATCACGCAGGCGGGGGGCTCGGACGACTACTGGTCCTCGGACGACTGTCCTAGGGGGGCGGGGAGTCTGTTGTACCGGGTGACCGGTGGGGGTGGGTTCACTTACACCGTGACGTGGGACCGGAAGCCGAGTGCGCCGGCGTGTGCTACGCCGGGTGCCGGGGTGGCGGGGGCCGGGACGTATCTGGTGGAGGCGAAGGTTCCGGGGTTTGCGAAGGTGCAGACGTCGTTCGTGCTGAAGGCGGACTGAGCGCGAGCGTCTGCGGTTGGTCTGTGGTGCCGGGGTTCGCTCGGTGCGGGTGTCGGTGCTGGGGGGTGGGTGCGCGGCCCGGCGTTGCGGGGTGCCGCTGCGCCCACCCTCCCCCACTCTCGGCTTCGCTCGAGCGGGGGGACCCCCATCGCCCCAGCGGCACGACTGCCCGCAGCTGAGGCGGAGGCTGGGACGGGGTCAGACGTAGCGTTCCAGGATTGAGGATTCCGCCAGTCGGGACAGGCCCTCTCGGACGCTGCGTGCTCTTGCCTCGCCCACTCCGTCGACCGTCTGGAGATCGTCGACGCTGGCGGCCAGGAGTTTCTGGAGGCCGCCGAAGTGTTCCACCAGGCGGTCGATGATGGCGCCGGGCAGGCGCGGCACCTTGGCCAGGAGGCGGAAGCCGCGCGGGGAGACCGCGGTGTCGAGGGCCTCGGGGGATCCGGTGTAGCCCAACGCGCGGGCCACCGTGGACAGTTCGAGCAGCTCGGCGTGGCTGAGCGCGTCCAGCTCGGACAGCGCCTCGTCGACCGTGCGGGAGCGCTTGGCGGTCGGCTCGGGGACGTAGTCCCGGACGACCAGCTCGCGCTCGGGTTCGAGGCCCGCGATCAACTCGTCGAGCTGGAGGGCGAGCAGACGGCCGTCCGTGCCCAGTTCGACCACGTATTCGGCGATTTCGGTGGCGATGCGGCGGACCATCTCCAGCCGCTGCGCGACCGCGGAGACGTCCCGGACCGTCACCAGGTCCTCGATCTCCAGCGCCGACAGCGTCCCCGCGACCTCGTCCAGGCGGAGCTTGTAGCGCTCCAAGGTCGCCAGGGCCTGGTTCGCGCGGGAGAGGATCGCGGCGGAGTCCTCCAGCACGCGGCGCTGCCCGTCGACGTACAGGGCGATCAGGCGCATCGACTGGGAGACCGAGACGACGGGGAACCCGACCTGCTTGGAGACCCGGTCCGCGGTGCGGTGGCGGGTGCCCGTCTCCTCCGTGGGGATCGTCGGGTCCGGCACCAGCTGGACGCCGGCGCGCAGGATCTTCGACAGGTCGGAGGAGACGACGATGCCGCCGTCGAGCTTGCACAGCTCGCGCAGCCGCGTGGCCGAGAACTCCACGTCCAGGTCGAAGCCGCCCGTGCACATCGTCTCGACGGACTTGTCGGAGCCGAGCACGATGAGCCCGCCGGTGTTGCCGCGCAGAACCCGCTCGAGGCCGTCGCGCAGGGCCGTACCGGGAGCCACCGCGCTGAGCGCGGCGCGCATCAGGCCCTCGGCGCCGGAACTCCCACCGGACTTTCCGGGAGCTGCCGCCCGGTCGTTGGCTGCCACTGCACTCCTCCGGTCGCAGGTTCTGAGGCGCTCCCGTTTCACGCACTCGGTTCGTACGGACGGGCGAGACCTGGGCAAAGTCTACCGGCGGTCCTCCGCCTCCCGTGGGGCGTCTCGTCGACGCGAGCGCGGCAGCACCCGCAGGGCGTCTCCCATGTCCGCGACCTCCAGCACCTTCATGCCCGCCGGGACCCTGCCGGGATCGCCCGGCACGAGCGCGTGCGTGAAGCCCAGACGGTGGGCCTCGGCGAGCCTGCGCTGAACGCCCGTGACCCGTCTGACCTCGCCCGCGAGGCCCACTTCGCCGATCGCGACGAGGTTCTTCGGCAGCGGGGTGTCGCTGGCGGCGCTGGCCAGTGCGAGGGCGATCGCCAGGTCCGCGGCGGGCTCGGAGAGCTTCACCCCGCCGACCGTCGCGGAGTAGATGTCCCGTTTGCCGAGGGCGCTGATCCGGCCCCGCTGCTCCAGGACCGCGAGCATCATCGACACCCTGGACGTCTCCAGACCGGACGTCGTCCGGCGCGGGGAGGGGATCTGCGAGTCGACGGTGAGCGCCTGCACTTCGGCGACCAGGGGACGGCGCCCCTCCAGGGTGACCGTCAGGCAGGTGCCCGGGACCGGTTCGTCACGACGGGTCAGGAAAAGTCCGCTGGGGTCCGCAAGGCCCGTGATGCCCTCGTCGTGCAGTTCGAAGCAGCCCACCTCGTCGGTCGCCCCGTAGCGGTTCTTGACGCCGCGCACGAGACGCAGGCGCGCGTGCCGGTCGCCCTCGAAGTGCAGGACGACGTCCACCAGGTGCTCCAGCAGGCGCGGCCCCGCGATCGCGCCGTCCTTGGTGACATGGCCCACGAGCAGCGTGGACATGCCGCGTTCCTTGGAGGCGCGGATGAGGGCGCCGGCCACCTCGCGGACCTGGGCCATGCCACCGGGCGCTCCGTCGATCTCCGGGGAGGCCACCGTCTGCACCGAGTCGAGGATCAGCAGCGAGGGCTTGACGGCGTCCAAGTGGCCGAGGACGGCCGCCAGATCCGTCTCGGCGGCGAGGTAGAGGTGGTCGTCGATGGCGCCGATGCGGTCGGCGCGCAGCCGGACCTGGCTCGCGGACTCCTCGCCCGTGACGTAGAGCGTGCGGTGCTCGTCGCTCGCCGACTTGGCGGCCACGTCGAGCAGGAGCGTCGACTTGCCCACGCCCGGCTCCCCGGCGAGCAGCACGACCGCGCCCGGGACCAGCCCGCCGCCGAGCACCCGGTCCAGCTCGGCCACGCCGGTCGGGCGGGCGGTGGCCTGGCGGACGTCGACCTGGCCGATCGGCACGGCGGAGGTGGTGACGCGCCCCGGCGTCGTCGTGCGGACCGCGGGCGCGCCGTACTCCTCGACCGTGCCCCAGGCCTGGCATTCGGGGCAGCGGCCGAGCCACTTGGCCGTCTGCCAGCCGCATTCCGTGCAGCGGTAGGACGGGCGGTCCTTGGTGGTCTTCGTACGGGCAGCCATGGGGAAACCGTAACCGCCGGGACCGACAACGGTCCGAGCCTGTGGACAACCCCCGGATGCGCCTTCCACCCCCACCCCGTTTGAGGGATCGTTTCACCCGTACGGATTAAAAGGACTCAAGGGGGCAGAAGAGGCAGTTCCACGCCGCCTACGGTCGCACGGGTGAAGAGCAGCAGTCCGGAGACACCGACCCGCACGACCGGCGCACACCGGGCGCACAGGGAGGCGCGCGACCGCACTGAGGCGTGTACGCCGGCGCGGCGACCGCCCGGCCGCTACGAGCCGTACCTCGACGGCCTGTTCACCTACTGCCTCTCCGTCCTGTGCGAGCACGAGGCGGCCACCGCCGCGCTCGCGGACGTCCTCGCGCTCGCCGAGCGGCGCGGGCAGCGCGTCCCGGACGCCGCGGGCGACCGCAGGGCGTGGCTGTACGCGCTGGCCCGCTGGGCGTGCCTGCGGGGGCTCGCCGAGGCCAGGCGGAAACGTCAGGGCACGCACGCGGCGGGACGGCACGGCGGCCACCTCGAGCCCGGTGCGCAGCCCGCCGAACCGGCCGTCCCGGACGAGCTCCGGCAGGAGCGGCGGCGTGAACTCGCCCTGCTCGCCTGGCCCGAGGCGGCCGGCACCACGCCTGAGCAGCGCGAGGCGCTGGAGCTCGCCGTGCGCCACCGGCTCACCGCCCACGAGGTCGCCGCCGTCCTCGGCATGGAGCCCGCCGCCGCGCGCGAGCTGCTGGCGACCGCCGCCTGCGAGGTCGAGCGCACCCGCGCGGCGCTCGCCGTCGTCGAGACCGGCGGCTGCCCCGGGGTGGACCGCCTCGCCGGCGACCAGCAGCTCGTGCTGAGCGCCGCCCTGCGCCGCGAACTCGTCCGGCACGTCGACGACTGCCCGCGCTGCCGCCGCGCCGCCGAACGCGCGGTCCCCGGCCGCTGGCCCGGCGCCGGCGTCGTCACCCCCGCCGAACTGCCCGTGCTGGAAGCGCCCCGCGCGGCCCTGCGCGCCGCCACGGGCCGCCTCCCGCGCGCGCGGGGCGCCGCCGCGCCGCGCTTCGACCGGCGGGGGTTCCCGATGGACCCCAAGGACCGCGCCGCCCGCCGCGACCGCCTTCGCGCGCGTGCCGTCACCACGACCGTCGTCGCCACCGTCGTCGCCGCGCCCGTGTTCGCCCTCTGGGCCGCCTACCGGGGCACGCCGACCGCCGAGGGGGCCGACGGACGCACTCCCACCGCCAGCGAGGCGCAGGGGCCCGGCGGCCTCGACGGAGAGGCGGCCGCCGGCTACCAGAACGCCGGGAACGCCAGCACCCGGCCCGGCTCCGGCCGCTCCGCGGGCGACGATCCCGACGTCTCCGTCGCGGTCATCAGCGTCAACGGGCTCGGCAAGCACGGAGCGGGCCGCCTCACCGTGACGGCCGGCAACGACGGCGACACCACCCTGATCACCCTGACCGCGGCCCCGGACGCCCCCGAGCCGATCCGCTGGTCCGCGGCCACCACGGCCTCCTGGCTCTACCTGAGCCACTCCCGGGGCGTGATCGAGCCCGGCGAGTCGACGACGGTCAAGGTGTACGTCGACCATCTGCGCGAGCCCTCCGGGCACTGGCACGCACGCGTGGCGGTCGCCCCGGCCGGCGCCGTCGTCTCCATCGACGGCTACGGCACCGCGCCCACGCCCGCAGAGCCCGGCCGCCCCACCGGCCGGCCCCCGACGGACGGCCCCGCCCCGAGCCTGACGGCCTCGGCCTCCGCCGCCCCCACTCCGAGCGACCCGCCGACCACCGCCGCCCCCGAGCCCACGCCCGGCCCGTCCACCCCCGACCCGGGCACCTCGACACCGCCCTCGGGAGAGGGCGAAGGCGGCGGCAACGGAAATGGCAACGGCAACGGGAACGGCGACGGCGGCAGCGGGCCGGGCAACGGCGGGGACGGCGACGGCGACAGGGCGAAGGGAGGCGGAAACGGCGGCGGCTAGGGCGCAGCGCCTTACCAGCAAGCCTCACCAGCGCTTCAGCAGCGCCTCCGAACGCCTCCGGAGCGCCTCAGACCCCGGGATCCGCCGGATGCGGCGCCAGCAGCGGAAGCTGCGAGGCGAGCCGTTCCTCGCACAGCTCGACCAGACGGTCGTAGCCGGCCTTGCCCATCAGCTCGACCAGTTCCGCCCGGTAGGACACGTACACCGGATCGCCCGCGCCGTGCGCCGAGGTCGCCGACGTGCACCACCAGTGCAGGTCGTGACCGCCCGGACCCCAGCCGCGCCGGTCGTACTCACCGATCGACACCTGGAGCACGCGCGTGTCGTCGGGCCGGTCGATCCAGTCGTACGTGCGCCGCACCGGAAGCTGCCAGCAGACGTCCGGCTTGGTCTCCAGCGGCTCACGGCCCTCCCGCAGGGCCAGGATGTGCAGCGAGCAGCCCGCGCCGCCCGCGAAGCCGGGACGGTTCTGGAAGATGCACGAGCCGTTGAACGGGCGGGTCTGACGCGAGCCGTCCTCGTCCTCCGCGATCCAGCCGTCCCGGGCGCCCTCGTCGTGGTGCTGCCAGATGTCCGGCGTGAGCCGCGCCACATGCCCGGCGACGCGCTTCTCGTCGTCCTCGTCGGAGAAGTGGGCGCCCAGCGTGCAGCAGCCGTCGTCCGCGCGGCCCGCCTGGATGCCCTGGCAGCCGCTGCCGAAGATGCAGTTCCAGCGCGAGGTCAGCCAGGTCAGATCGCAGCGGAAGACCTGCTCGTCGTCGGCGGGGTCGGGGAACTCCACCCACGCGCGCGCGAAGTCGAGGCCCTTCTCGTCCCCGACCGGAACGGGGGACGACTGCTGCCGGGCCTTGCGCGACTTCTTCGATGACTTCGTCTGCGAAGAACCCTTGGCCGATTCGCCCGCCTTGACGGCCTTGGTGTCCTTGGCGTCCTTGTCGGTCTTTTCGTCCTTCGCGCTTTTCGTCTTTGGCACGCGTCCAGGGTAAGTCGCCCGCGGCCCGCCGCGGCACCGTCTCAGGATGCGCACCGGGGACTGCGCGAGGCAGGCCTGGCAGTAGCGTTTCCCCCCATGAGACTCGGTGTCCTCGACGTGGGATCGAACACGGTGCACCTGCTGGTGGTGGACGCGCACCCCGGCGCCTGCCCGCTGCCCGCGCACTCGCACAAGGCGGATTTGCGCCTGGCTCAACTCCTCGACGCCAGCGGGGCGATAGGGCCCGAGGGCGTCGACAAGCTGATCGACGTCATCCAGGACGCCCTCCAGGCCGCCGAGGACAAGGGTGTCGAGGACCTGCTGCCGTTCGCGACCTCCGCCGTGCGCGAGGCGAGCAACGCTGACGACGTCCTTGCGCGCGTGCAGGAGGAGACCGGCGTGGAGCTCCAGGTCCTCACCGGCGCGGAGGAGGCCCGGCTCACCTTCCTCGCCGCGCGCCGCTGGTTCGGCTGGTCGTCCGGGAAGCTGCTCGTCCTGGACATCGGCGGCGGCTCGCTGGAGATCGCGTACGGCATCGACGAGCAGCCCGACGCGGCCGCCTCCCTCCCGCTGGGCGCGGGCCGGCTCACGGCGGGCTGGCTGCCCGGCGACCCGCCCGACCCCGAGGACGTCAGGGCGCTGCGACGGCACGCGCGCGCGGAGATCGCCCGCACGGTCGGGGAGTTCAGCCGCTTCGGCGCGCCCGACCACGTCGTCGCCACGTCGAAGACCTTCAAGCAGCTCGCCCGCATCGCCGGCGCCGCCCGCTCCACCGACGGCCAGTACGTGCAGCGCGAGCTCAAGCGGGAGTCCCTGGAGGCGTGGGTGCCGCGCCTGGCCGGCATGACCGTCGCCCAGCGCTCTGAGCTGCCCGGCGTCTCGGAGGGCCGCGCGGGCCAGCTGCTGGCCGGCGCGCTCGTCGCCGAGGGCGCGATGGACCTGTTCGGCGTGGAGACCCTGGAGATCTGCCCCTGGGCGCTGCGGGAGGGCGTCATCCTGCGTCGCCTGGACCACATGGGGTCGGCGTAGCCGACGAGCGAGGCGTGTCCTTGGGCGAAGCGTGCGTCCCCGCGCGCGGCGCGTCCCCGTGCGATTCACCGCGAATCCACCGGAGCCCGCCGCGCCGCCCGTGGCGAACGCCACAACGGCCCCCAGTGGCACGGCTCGCACCCGACCGCACCCCGTAATCTGTCCCCCATGGCAGAGCCAGTCGTGCGCATCCCGGATGCGAAGGTCGCCCTGTCGACGGCCTCGGTCTATCCGGAGTCGACGGCGACGGCCTTCGAGATCGCCGCGCGCCTCGGATACGACGGTGTCGAGGTCATGGTCTGGAACGACCCGGTCAGCCAGGACGTCGACGCGCTCCGCAGACTCAGCGACTACCACCAGGTGCCCATCCTCGCCGTGCACGCCCCGTGCCTGCTCATCACGCAGCGGGTGTGGTCGACCGACCCGTGGGTCAAGTTGCAGCGGGCCCGCGCGGCGGCCGAGAAGCTCGGCGCCAGCACCGTCGTCGTCCACCCGCCCTTCCGCTGGCAGCGCCAGTACGCGCGGGACTTCGTCACCGGAATCTGGCGGATGGCCGACGAGACGGACGTACGGTTCGCCGTCGAGAACATGTACCCCTGGCGCTACCGCGACCGCGAGATGCTCGCCTACGCACCGGACTGGGACGTCACCAAGGACGACTACCGGCACTTCACGATCGACCTCAGCCACGCCTCGACGGCCCGCGCCGACGCCATCCAGATGCTCGACCGCATGGGCGACCGCCTCGGACACGTCCATCTCGCCGACGGCAACGGCTCGGCCAAGGACGAGCACCTCGTGCCCGGCCGCGGCTCGCAGCCCTGCGCCGAACTGCTGGAGCGGCTCGCGCTGAGCGGCTTCGACGGCCATGTCGTCATCGAGGTCAACACCCGGCGGGCCATGTCCGGCGCCGAACGTGAGGCCGATCTCGCGGAGGCCCTGGCCTTCACCCGGCTGCACCTCGCGTCCGCGCCGAAGGTGCCCCGCTGGTGAACGACACCGGCGCGCGCCGCCGCGGGCGCCCCCCGCGCACCGAGTCCGCCGACACCCGCGACCGCATCCTGACCGCGGCCCGCGAGGAGTTCTCCGAGCGGGGCTACGACAAGACGTCCGTGCGGGGCATCGCCAAGGCCGCCGGCGTCGACTCGGCGCTCGTCCACCACTACTTCGGCACCAAGGAGCAGGTCTTCGCGGCGGCCATCGAGGTCGCCTTCGCGCCCGCGCTCAGCGCGCCGGACGCCATCGCCGACGGCCCGATGGACGGCGTCGGCGAGCGTCTGACCCGCTTCATCCTGGGCATCTGGGAGAACCCCGCGACCCGCGCGCCCGTGCTGGCGATCGTCCGCTCGGCGGTGAACAACGAGACCGCGGCGGCCGTCTTCCGCCGCCTCGTCGCCTCCCAGCTGCTGCGCCGCGTCGCCGACCGGCTCGACCTGCCGGACGCCGAGCTGCGCGCCGAGCTGGCCGCCGCGCAGCTGGTGGGGATGGCGATGCTGCGGTACGTGATCAAGGTGGAACCGCTGGCGTCGGCGGACGTCGAGCAGATCGTCGCCCGTCTTGCGCCGGTCGTGCAGGGGCACCTCACGGGACCGTGACCGCCCCGCGCGCGGCGGCGTCCGAGACGTCCGATGCGTCCCGCGCCCGGTCGGGCGGAGCGCCTCCGCGAGACATGCATCCCGCATTCCGGACACATCGTCCCGACACCTGGATGACCGGCGTACGCTCGTCAGCAGCCCTATCCGTCTGAAGGAGCGAGCGACGATGCCCGAGCTGAGGTCCCGCACAGTCACCCACGGCCGCAACATGGCGGGCGCCCGCGCCCTTATGCGCGCCTCCGGTGTACCCGGTGCGGACATCGGCCGGAAGCCGATCATCGCCGTGGCCAACAGCTTCACGGAGTTCGTGCCCGGCCACACCCACCTCCAGCCGGTCGGCCGGATCGTCAGCGAGGCGATCGTCGAGGCCGGCGGCATCCCGCGCGAGTTCAACACCATCGCCGTCGACGACGGCATCGCCATGGGCCACGGCGGCATGCTGTACTCGCTGCCCTCGCGCGACCTGATCGCGGACAGCGTCGAGTACATGGTCGAGGCCCACTGCGCCGACGCCCTGATCTGCATCTCCAACTGCGACAAGATCACCCCGGGCATGCTCAACGCGGCCCTGCGCCTGAACATCCCCACGGTGTTCGTCTCGGGCGGCCCGATGGAGTCCGGCCGCGCCACCCTGGTCGACGGCACGGTCCGCACGCTCGACCTGGTCGACGCGATCTCCGACGCCGTCAACGACAAGATCTCGGACGAGGACATCCTCCGTATCGAGGAGAACGCCTGTCCGACCTGCGGCTCCTGCTCCGGCATGTTCACCGCCAACTCGATGAACTGCCTGACCGAGGCCATCGGCCTGTCCCTCCCCGGCAACGGCTCGACCCTCGCCACCCACACCGCGCGCAAGCGGCTGTACGTCGACGCCGCGCGTACGGTGATGGACATCACCCGCAGGTATTACGAGCAGGACGACGAGACGGTCCTGCCGCGCAACGTCGCCACCTTCGCCGCGTTCGAGAACGCGATGGCCTTGGACATCGCCATGGGCGGCTCCACCAACACGATCCTGCACCTGCTGGCGGCGGCCCAGGAGGCGGGCGTCCCCTTCGGCCTCAACGAGATCGACGCGGTCTCCCGCCGCGTCCCCTGCCTCGCCAAGGTCGCGCCCAACGTCGCCAAGGACCGCACGTACTACATGGAGGACGTGCACCGCGCCGGCGGCATCCCCGCCCTGCTCGGCGAGCTGCACCGCGCGGGCCTGCTCAACGAGGACGTGCACGCCGTGCACAGCCCGTCCCTCGCGGACTGGCTGAAGACGTGGGACTTCCGCGGCGGCTCCCCGTCCCCCGAGGCGGTCGAGATGTGGCACGCGGCCCCGGGCTGCGTCCGTTCCGCCGAGGCCTTCTCCCAGTCGGAGCGCTGGGCGGCCCTCGACGACGACGCCGAGGGCGGCTGCATCCGCTCGGCGGAGCACGCGTACTCCAAGGACGGCGGTCTGGCGGTCCTCAAGGGCAACCTCGCCGTCGACGGCTGCGTGGTGAAGACGGCCGGCGTCGACGAGTCGATCTGGACCTTCGAGGGCCCGGCGGTCGTCTGCGAGTCGCAGGAGGAGGCCGTCGAGAAGATCCTGCTGAAACAGATCACGGAGGGCGACGTCGTCGTCATCCGCTACGAGGGCCCCAAGGGCGGCCCCGGCATGCAGGAGATGCTCTACCCGACCTCGTACCTGAAGGGCCGCGGCCTCGGGAAGGCCTGCGCCCTGATCACCGACGGCCGCTTCTCCGGCGGCACTTCGGGCCTGTCCATCGGCCACGCGTCCCCCGAGGCGGCCTCCGGCGGCACGATCGCGCTCGTCGAGGACGGCGACCGCATCCGCATCGACATCCCGAACCGCACGATCGAGTTGCTCGTCGACGACGCGGAACTCTCGCGCCGTGAGCAGGCGTTGAACGGGGTGTACGTCCCGAAGAACCGCGAACGCAAGGTGTCCGCCGCGCTGCGCGCCTACGCGGCGATGGCGACGAGCGCCGACAAGGGCGCCGTGCGGGACGTGAGCAAGCTGGGCTGACGAGGCCCGCCCGCCAGGCACCGGGCGGCGTCCCGGGCGGGGCTCACCAGCCCTCCGGGTCGCCCCCGTCCACCGCGAAGACCGTCCCGTCGGGCGCGCTCGCGTACACCCGGCCGTCCACGACGACGGGCGCGGGCAGGGAGGCCGCCACCCGGTCGCCGTGCGCGCCGAGCCGGGCCGGGGTCTGCCCGAGCAGCCTGCCGGCGCGGGCGTCGACCCCGAGGAGCCGTCCGTCCGCGCCGACGGCGTACACATGGCCGCCGTCGGCGACCGGTTCGGAGCCGCGGCTCAGGCCGGTCTCCAGCTGCCACAGAATCCGGCGCTCCGCCGTGTCGACGGCCTCCAGCGCCCCGCCGGTGCTCAGCAGGTACACGACGTCCCCCTGGACGCCGGCCTGCGGGCCCTGGCGGGTCACCGGCAGCTCCACCCGGCGGGTCGACCCCGACTCGGGGTCGTGGCGCACCACGGCGTCGGTGAACCCGGTCTCCTGCTCGACCGACAGCAGGAACAGGCTCCCGTCGTGACTGCCGACGGCCGTGAGCGTGCCGTCGAGCCGCGCCTCCCAGCGCACGGCGCCCGTGGCCGGGTCCACGGCGGTGACCGAGGTCTTCCCCGAGTCGGAGGTGTTCGTCGCGTACGCGAGCGGATCGCCGGCGAACGAGGTGAAGTACGGGGTCGCCTGCCCCGGAATCGCACGGCTCCACACGGTCTTGCCCGAGGCGCCGTCGACGCCGGTGACCGTCCCGTCGGGGGAGGTGATCAGGAGCATGCCGCCGACGGCGCGCAGCCCGTTGTGCTCGGGCACGCGCACGTTCCAGCGCTCCTCGCCCGAGGCGGGGTCGAGGGCCGAAAGGCGTGGGCTCAGGTCCGCCGGCGGCTGCACGAGCCCCCCGGCGAGCACCGGCGGCCCGCTGCCGAGCGGTGAGGCGGCCGCGTGACGCCAGGCCAGGGCGCCGTCGGCGGGGTCGAGCGCGAAGACCTGCCCGGCCTGGGCGCAGAGCAGCTTTCCCGCGCCGTAGGAGCACTCGGGCGCGGACTGCGCGTCGGACACCGGCTTCGACCGCCACGCCGTGAACGCGGCCGGCGTCGTCCGAGGGCTCGCCTCCTGCGGGGCGGGCGTGCCGCCGGTCCACTGCACGGCGGCGACGGTCCCACTCGCGACGAGGCTCAACGCCCCCGCTGCCACCGCGATGGGGCGGAGCAGACGGTGGCGGGTGCGGGGGGTGGCGGGAGTGGGTGCGGGTGCGGGGGATTCGGCTTGTGCGGCGGCTGGGGCTGCCTGATCAACTGACGCGTCGGACGCCGCCGTTGAGCCGGCCGGAGCCGCGTCGTCGGGCCGCCGATCGGGATCGCGGGCCGGATCCTGCTCCCAGGACGCCGGTATGAACGTCTGCGTGTCGTACGAGGCGGCCACCGACCGCAGCTCCCGCATCAGTTCGTCCGGCGTGGGCCGCTCCTCGGGCTCCTTCGCCAGACAGCGCTGGACCAGCGGGGCCAGCGTCTCCGGCACGCCCGTCAGATCGGGCTCGTCGTGCACGACCTGGTAGGCGACGACGTAGGGACTGTCCGAGTCGAACGGCCCCCGCCCGGTCGCCGCGTGCACCAGGACCGACCCGAGCGCGAAGATGTCGGCGGCGGGCCCGACCTCCCTCGGCCGGCGGAACTGCTCCGGCGCCATGAACGGCGGGGTGCCGATCAACTTCCCGGTCTCGGTGCGCAGTTCGCTGTCCTTGGGCCGGGAGATGCCGAAGTCGATGACCTTCGGGCCGTCCTCGGCGAGCAGGACGTTGCTGGGCTTCAGATCCCGGTGCACGACCCCGACGCGATGAATGTCGCGCAGCGCCTCCGCGAGTCCGGCCATCAGCCGCCGCAACTCGCCCACACCCATGGGCCCGTTCCGCTTCACATGGTCCGAGAGGGTCGAGCCGGGGATGAACAGCGTGGCCATCCACGGCCGTTCGGCCTCCGGGTCGGCGTCGACGACCGGCGCGGTGAACGCGCCGCTCACCCGTCTCGCGGCGGCGACCTCCTGTTGGAACCGCCCTCTGAACTCGGGGTCCTTGGCGAACCGCGCGTGCACGACCTTCACCGCGAGCTTCATCCCCGAGGTGCTGCGGGCCAGGTGGACCACGCCCATCCCGCCCGAGCCCAGGCAGGAATCCAGGCGGTAGTGGCCGGCGTACTCCGGAAGTTCCGCTTCCGCGTCCGCTCCGGTGTTGCGCTGTGGCGCCATGGACCACCCCCGTGCTGTTCGGCCGCTCGTTAGCGCGCGCGACGCACGGAGCCTAGTCGATGAGGCGTACGGGACCGAGGCGGCTTGCCAGCTTGCGAGTTCGAGGAGTGAACATGTGTTTCATCTCGTGATTCGAGGGAATCAACGTGTCCCCATGTCCGTCATGGGGGTTCAACGGGGGAGGTTTTGTCATGTCTGTCGAGCATGTCGAGCATGTCGAGGAGATCGAGGGCGGCGGCGCGGAGCAGGCCGTGATGACGGCCGCGGCGGTGAGTTCCTACCCGGTCGCGCCGGGCGTCCGGTTGAACGTCCGCAGCGGCCCCGGCACCGGTTACGGCGTCGTCCGCGTCCTGTCCGAGGGGGCCAGGGTCTCGATCTACTGCCAGACGCCGGGCACGTCGGTCAGCGGCCCGTACGGCACGTCGAACATCTGGGACAACATCGGCAGCGGCGAGTACGTCTCGGACGCGTACGTCCGCACGGGCAGCGACGGGTACGTCACCTCGCGCTGCTCCTGACACTGCTCCTGACGCGGGAGGACACCGAGCCGTGGTCCCGTCCTCCGTTCTGGTCCCGCACTCAGATACTCCCGGGCACCCGACCTGATCGGGCACAGGATGTCGGGTGCCGCCGGGCGGCCGCTTCCTAGCGTGGTGGTCGTCAAGAGGAAGGGGACCGGGCGTGCTGGAGCGGCTCAACCAGGCCATGGAACAGATCGAGGACCGCCTCGACGGGGTGATCGACGTGGCCGGGTTGGCGCGCACCGCGGCCACCTCGGAGTACCACCTGCGACGGATGTTCTCGGCGCTCGCGGGCATGCCGCTGTCCGAGTACGTCCGGCGCAGACGGCTGACCGTCGCGGGCGCCGAGGTGCTCGCGGGGCGGGACTCGCTGCTGGAGATCGCGGTGCGGTACGGGTACGGCTCGGGCGAGGCGTTCGCGCGGGCGTTCCGCGCGGTCCACGGCGTCGGGCCCGGCGAGGCCCGGCGCACCGGGGCCGCGCTCGTCTCCCAGCCGCGGTTGACCTTCCGACTCACCGTCGAAGGGAGCAGCAGCATGCGTTATCGCGTCGTCGACCGGCCGGCCTTCACCGTGGTCGGCCTCAAGGCCCGGGTGCCGCTGGTGCACGCGGGACCGAACCAGGCCATCATCGACTTCGTCAGGGGGATAGGAGCGCCCACCCGGGAGCGGCTGGAGAAGCTGTCGGAGCAGGAGCCGCGGGGCATCGTCGCGGTCTGCGACGACCTGGACCCGAGCCGCGCGGAGGGCACCGAACTCGACTACTACTACGGGGTGATCACGTCGCCGTCCTCGTCCGAGGGTGCGGCGGGCGCGGCCGGCGTGACGGACGAGGCAGGTCTGGCCGAGTTGGCCGAGTTGGCCGAGTTGGCCGAACTGGACGTCCCGGCCGGATCCTGGGCCGTGTTCACCGTCTCCGGGCCGGTGCCGCAAGCCATCCAGGAACTTTGGCGTGACGTGTTCACGGAGTGGTTCCCGTCCAACCCGTACCGCAGCCGGCCCGGCCCGGAGATCCTGCGCACCGTTCTCTCGCCGGACGGCACGGAGGCCGACGCCGAACTCTGGCTCCCGGTGGAGCACGAGCGACGCTGAACCGGCGGGCTCGCCCGAGGGGGAGTTCGCCCTGCTCTGGGAGCAGGCGTCGTCCGGAGCCATAATCGTCCCGTGAGCGACGAGAACGGCACCCCGGAGACCCCGTCGGGCCCCCGCCCCGAGCCCCTGCGTTTCTTCGGCACGACCTGGGTGGACCACGACCACGGCTACGCGGCCCGCCGTGTCGCCGTGGCCGTGGGCTCCCTCGCCGCCGCGGTCGGCTCGTGCCTCGTCCTGCGCTTCGCCTACGAGGGCCTCGCGATCGCCGAGACCGGCAGCTTCGTGACCCTGCTGGTCGTGGTCATGTTCGCGGTGTGCAGCGCGCTGGCCTTCCGGCACACCCTGGAGGGCTACACCAAGCGCCATGACCCCGACCGTCAGTCCTCCCTGCGCGGCCTGCTGGCCATCGGCTTCGTCGGCTCCCTGCTCGCCTATTTCTTCCGCTCCCTGCTCGAAGCCCCCGGCGAGAAACTCCACCGCGAGGAGTACGAGCATGCCCGAACCCAACACACCCGCCGCACATCCCGCCGCACGGGCAACCCCTCGAAGAAACGCCGCCGGGTCTGAGCGGTTGGGGGTGGTCTGCCTGGGCTCGGTCTGCCTCGGTTTGGGCTGCGTGGCCTGAGCCGCTGGGCTTGGGCTGCTCGGCTCGGGCCGCCGGGGTTGGGCGGCTTGGCCTGGGCGGTCGGACTTGGGCTGCTTGGCTTTAGCTGCGGGGCTTGAGTTGCCGAACCTGGCTGCTGAGCTTGGGCTGTCGAGCGCCCGACCGCTGAGTCCGAGCTGCCGAGTCGGGGCCGCCGGACCTGCACGCCAGGCTCAGGCTGCCGGTCCGAGCCACTGAGCCTGAGCCGCCGGACTCAAGCCGCCGCGCCCGAGCCGCGGGGCTCAAGCCGCCGGGCTCAAGCCCGCCGGGCCAGAGCCGCCGCGCCTGAGTCACGGAACCTGGACTGCCGCGCCCGAGCCGCCTCGCCCGAGCCGCGGGGCTCAAGCCGCGGGCCTCAAGCCGCCGGGCTCAAGCCCGCCGGGCCAGAGCCGCCGCGTCTGAGTCACGGACCTGAACCGCCGAGCCCGAGTTGCCGCGCCCGCGTCACGGCACCCGTGACGCCGAATCCAGGTCGCCGCGACCGAGCTGCGAAATTCGGGCCGCCGAACCTGAGTCACCGGGCCCGAGTCATTGAACCCGAGCCGCCACACCCCGCCCCGGCGGAGCCGCCCAGTTCCCCCCCGTCGGCACCTCCGGTCACCATGGGCTCATGACGGCTCCCTCGAACACCGACCGAGCGCTCTCCCTCAACTCCGTCGCCGCCTAGTACGCCACCAACCGCCCCTCCTACCCGTCCGCCCTCCTCGAAGCCGTCGAGGAGCTGGCCGGACGGCCCCTCGCCGGCGCGCGCGTGGCCGACGTCGGGGCCGGGACCGGCATCGCGACCGCCCTCCTGCCTGCCCGCGGCGCGGACGTCGTCGCCGTGGAACCCGGGGACGGCATGGCGGAGCAGTTCCGTCGCGCCCTCCCCGGCGTGCCGATCGTCCGCGGCGACGGCGACCGTCTCCCCCTCGCTACCGCCTGCCTCGACTTCCTCACCTCCGCCCAGTCCTGGCACTGGACCGACCCGGTGCCCTCGACGTGCCGTGGATCGAGGCGCAGACGGACCGCGTCCAGCATCACTTCGACCTCGAGCGCCGGCCCGGCCGCAACGGCGACGGAACGCACGCCGTCCTGGCCGGCCCGACCGACCCGCTGGACTTCGCCCGCGCCCGCGTCCGCTGGAGCCGCCGCGTCCCCGTCGACACCCACCTCGCCAACATCGGCAGCCACTCGCTCTTCCTCATCCACGAGAAGGAGCGCACCGCCGCCTTCTTCGCCGAGGAGCGCGAGCACCTTCTGACCGCTCTCCCCGACGGCCTGGTCGAGGAGACCTACGACGTCGAACTGCTGCCCGCCGTCCGCCTCTGACCCCGCAGACTCCGCCTCCTCCTCTTCCGTGCGGCGGCCCCCGACTCCCGGGCCGCCGCACACGCGCGTTCCCGGCCGCAGCCCCCGCCCCCCTTGACGACACCCCACCGCGGCAGGAGTATTCATCACATGATGAATTACAGTCCGGAGCCCCACCCAGGACCCGGCCCCGACCCCCACCCGGGACCCGGCCCCCACCCGGCCCCGCCCGACACCGGCCGTCCCCCCGCCGTCCACGCCTCCGCCCTCACCGTCGTCCGAGGCCCCCGCACGGTCCTGCGCTCCCTCGACTTCACCGTCCCGCGCGGGCAGATCACCGGACTCCTCGGCCCCTCGGGCTGCGGCAAGTCGACCTTGATGCGCGCGATCGTCGGCACCCAGGCGAAGGTCACCGGCACCCTCGACGTCCTGGGCCGCCCCGCCGGACACCCCGCCCTGCGCGCCCGCATCGGCTACGTCACCCAGGCCGCCTCCGTCTACGACGATCTGACGGTCCGCCAGAATCTCGACTACTTCGCCGCGATCCTCGACCCCGGGCGCGCGGCGGCCGACCGCCGCCAGGACAACGTCACCCGCGCAATCGCCGACGTCGACCTGACCAGCCACGCCGACGCACTCGCCGGCAACCTCTCCGGCGGCCAGCGCAACCGCGTCAGCCTCGCCGTGGCCCTCCTGGGCGCCCCCGAACTCCTCGTCCTCGACGAACCCACGGTCGGCCTCGACCCCGTCCTCCGCCGCGACCTGTGGAACCTCTTCCACGACATCGCCGCCTCCCGCGGCGCCACCCTCCTCGTCTCCTCCCACGTCATGGACGAGGCCGAGCGCTGCCACCGCCTGCTCCTCATGCGCGAGGGCGAGATCCTCGCCGACGACACGCCCGACGCCCTGCGCACCCGCACCGGCTCCGACACGGTCGAGACGGCCTTCCTGCACCTCGTCGACGAGGCCACGAAGTCCGCCCGCGAAAGGGAGACGACCCGATGACCACGCCGACCCGCCCCGCCCCCGCCGGCCCCCTCAACCTCTCCCGCACCACGGCCACCGCGGCCCGCGTCCTGCGCCAGCTCCGCCACGACCCGCGCACCATCGCCCTGATGATCCTCATCCCGTGCGCGATGCTGTTCCTGCTCCGCTACGTCTTCGACGGCAGCCCCCGCACCTTCGACAACACCGGGGCCTCCCTTCTCGGGATCTTCCCGCTGATCACGATGTTCCTGGTGACCTCCATCGCCACCCTGCGCGAACGCACCTCCGGCACCCTCGAACGCCTCCTCGCCCTTCCCCTCGGCAAGGGCGACCTGATCGCCGGCTACGCCCTCGCCTTCGGAGCCCTCGCGATCGTCCAGTCCGCCCTGGCCACCGGCCTCGCCCTCTGGTTCCTCGACCTCGACGTCACGGGCAGCCCCTGGCTCCTCCTCCTGGTGGCCCTGCTCGACGCCCTCCTGGGCACCGCACTGGGCCTGTTCGTCTCCGCCTTCGCGGCCTCCGAGTTCCAGGCGGTCCAGTTCATGCCGGCGGTGATCTTCCCCCAGCTCCTCCTCTGCGGCCTGTTCACCCCGCGCGACCAGATGCACCCCGCCCTCGAAGCCGTCTCCGACGTCCTCCCCATGTCCTACGCCGTCGACGGCATGAACGAGGTCCTCACCCACACCGACATGACGGCCACCTTCGTACGGGACGTCCTCGTCGTCGGCGGCTGCGCCCTCCTGGTCCTGTGCCTGGGTGCGGCGACCCTCCGACGACGCACGGCATGATTCCTGGAGAGAACCGCAGTCCGCCCACCGGACACCCGGACCCGACCCCCCACCCCCGGTGCGAGGATGACCCCGGACGACGGACGACGCACACCTCCGGAGGACACCCCCGTCATGCCCCAGAAAGTCGCAGTCCTCGGCACCGGCAAGATCGGCGAAGCCCTCCTGAGCGGAATGCTCCGAGGCGGCTGGCCCCCCGCCGACCTCCTGGTCACCGCCCGCCGCGCGGACCGAGCCGAAGAACTCCGCACCCGCTACGGCGTCGTGCCGGTCACCAACGCCGAGGCCGCCAAGACCGCCGACACCCTCATCCTCACGGTCAAGCCGCAGGACATGGGAACCCTCCTCGACGAACTCGGCCCCCACGTCCCCGCCGACCGCCTGGTCATCAGCGGAGCCGCCGGCATCACCACCACGTTCGTCGAGGAACGCCTCACCGCCGGCGTCCCCGTCGTCCGCGTCATGACGAACACCCCCGCCCTCGTCGACGAGGCCATGTCCGTCATCTCCGCCGGAAGCCACGCCAGCGAGGCCGACCTCGCCCACACCGAGGAGATCTTCGGCTCCGTCGGCAAGACGCTCCGCGTCCCCGAGTCCCAGCAGGACGCCTGCACCGCCCTGTCCGGCTCCGGCCCGGCCTACTTCTTCTACCTGGTCGAAGCCATGACCGACGCCGGCATCCTGCTCGGCCTGCCCCGCGACAAGGCCCACGACCTCATCGTCCAGTCCGCGATCGGCGCCGCGACGATGCTCCGCGACAGCGGCGAACACCCCGTCAAGCTCCGCGAGAACGTCACCTCCCCGGCCGGCACCACCATCAACGCCATCCGCGAACTCGAGAACCACGGCGTGCGCGCCGCCCTCATCGCCGCCCTCGAAGCCGCCCGCGACCGCAGCCGCGAGCTGGCCTCGGGCAAGAAGGACTGAGCCTCTCAGGCTCACCGCCCGCCGGGGGCGGTTCATCTCATCGCGCCGCGTCCACGACCTCCTTCGTGGTCACCACCCGCGCGAAACCGCCCCCGTGCAGCGACACCGCCGACGCCTGCCCCACCTCCTCGGCGCTCCTGCGCCAGCCGAACGGCCCCTCCAGGTCGAAGGTGTACGTCGCGTCGTACGCCACCAGCACGTCGTAGCCGAGGTTCCCGCCCATCCGGGCCGTCGTCTCCACGCACATGTTCGTCTGGATCCCGGCCACCACGACCTGCGAGATCCCCGCCGCCTTCAGCCAGGCGTCCAGATCCGGCGTCCCGTAGAAGGCCGAGTTCACGCTCTTCGTGACGAACAGCTCCTCCCCGGAGCCCTTCCCGCGCCGCTCCTCCACGTACTCCTTGAAGCCGTTGCCCCCGTACCCCGGCCGCAGCGGCGAATCCGGCTACGACGAGTCATGGCGCACGAAGACGACCGGCCGCCCCGACCCCTGCCACACGTCGATGAGCGACGCGATGTTCTCGTCGGCGCCCGGGTTGTTCCGGGACCCCCAGAAACCCTCCTCCTCGAAGCCCTTCTGTACGTCCACGACCAGCAGCGCAGCGTTCCCTGAAATCTCCATGCCGTCGATCCTGCCGCCGGACCGGCACCGCTCCCAGCGGGCAGGAAGCCAGCGATCGATGGTTTACTGCCAGTCATGGTGAACCCGTACCGGGTGGCCCTCGTCGCCTTCCCCGGCATCCGCGCCTTCGACGTCTCCGTCATCACCGAGGTCTGGGGGAACGACCGCACCGACCGCGGCGCCCCCGCCTTCGACCTGCGCCGCGTCGCCGCCGACACCACCGCCCCCGTCCCGATGCGCGGCGGCCTCACCCTCCTCCCCGACCGCACCCTCAGCTGGCTCTCCCGCGCCGACCTGATCCTCGTCCCCGGCCTCGACGACCACCTCACCCCCGCACCGCCCCCCGTCCTCGACGCCCTGTGCCGCGCCCACGCGCGCGGCACCACTCTCGCCGCTCTCTGCGGCGGGGCCTTCACCCTCGCCCAGGCCGGCCTCCTCGACGGCCGCCGCGCGATCACCCACTGGAACCTCATCGACCTCCTCCACGCCCACCACCCCCGCGTCGACCTCGTCCCCGACGCACTCTTCATCGAGGACGACAACATCTGGACCGCCGCCGGCACCGCGGCCGGCATCGACCTCTGCCTCCACCTCGTCCGTGTCTCCCACGGAGCCGAGGCAGCCGCCACCATCGCCCGCTCGATGGTCACCGCCCCCTTCCGCACGGGCACCCAGGCCCAGTTCATCGAACGCCCCACACCCCGCAGCGACCGCGACGCCGACACCCTGGCCGCCGTCCGCGAACACGCCCTGCGCCACCTCCACGAGCCCCTCGCCGTCGCCGACCTGGCCGCCCACGCCGGCATGTCCCCGCGCAGCTTCGCCCGCCACTTCACCGCGGAGACCGGCACCACACCCCTGCGCTGGCTCCTCGACCAGCGCCTCGCCGCAGCCCAGAAACTCCTCGAACGCACCGACCTCCCCATGCCCGAGGTCGCCCGCCGCGCCGGCTTCGGCAGCGAGGTCACGATGCGCCAGCACTTCGCATCGCGCCTCGCCACCAGCCCGCGCGCCTACCGCGCCGCGTTCAGCGCCGGCTCCGCCACCGGCGGCAGCAGCCCGATCGCGCGATAGGCGGAGTCCACCACCGGCCGGGCCATCGCCCGCGCCTTCTCCGCACCCTCCCTCAGCACCCCCTCCACATACACCGGGTCAGCGCACAACTCCTTGTGTCTGGCCTGCACGGGCCGAAGGACCTCCACCACAGCCTCCGCGGTGTCCTTCTTCAAAGCGCCGTACGACTCGTAAACGCCGCCCAGGGTTTCCGGGTTCCCGCCCGTGCACGCGGCGAGGATCTCCAGCAGGTTCGCCACCCCGGGCCGCCCCGGCCGGTCGTACACGACCTCCCGCCCGCTGTCGGTCACGGCCCGCATGACCTTCTTCCGCACGACGTCCGGCTCGTCCAGCAGATAGACGATCCCCGGCCCCGAGTCCTCGCTCTTGCCCATCTTCGAGGCGGGCGCCTGGAGGTTCATCACCCGGGCGGCCACCGCCGGATGCGTGGCCCTCGGCACCACGAAGGTCTGCCCGTACCGTTGGTTGAACCGCAGCGCCAGATCCCGTGTCAGCTCCACGTGCTGCGCCTGGTCGTCCCCCACGGGAACCTCGTCCGTCCCGTACGCCAGGATGTCCGCGGCCATCAGCACCGGGTACGTCAGCAGCGACAGCCGCACGCTCCCACCGCGCTCGCGCTCCCGAGCGGCCTTCTCCCGGTACTGGATCATGCGCCGCATCTCGCCGTCGGTGGCCACGCACTCCAGCAGGTACGACAGCCGCGCGTGTTCGTCCACATGGCTCTGCACGAACAGGGTGCACAACGCCGGATCCAGCCCGGCCGCCAGCAGCAGCGTGGCCGTCTGCCTGCTGAGCCGGCGCACCCGCGCGGGATCGTGGTCCACGGTCAGCGCGTGCAGGTCGACGACGCAGAAGAGCGCGTCCGCCCGGTGCTGGTCGACCTCGGCCCACTGCCGCATGGCTCCCAGGTAGTTCCCCAGCGTCAGATGCCCGGTCGGCTTGACCCCGCTGAAGACCCGCTTCATCTCTCCACCTCCTGGTCGATGACCGCCGCGCCCGCCGGCCGGCTCTCAGGAGGGAGATACGAGAACGGCCGCCGAGGCGGCGGCCGTTGAGTGCATACGTGAATGCCGGCCGCCGTCAGGCGGCCCACCACTGCTGGTTGCACGTACGCGTGAACATGGGCCTCAGCGTACGCCTCGGGAGGGCCCCATGGGGGCGGGTTGACACGCCCCGGCCGGATACGTAGTGTTCTCCGAGTTGTCCGACGTGAGCGCCCACTCCGGTGGGTCCCCGGACAGCCATTCCACAGGTACCTACCTCTTCTCGATGAGCAGTCGATTCGTCTGCCGTCGTTTCATTGGTATGCGTATTCGCGGAATGAGGAATCCGCGTTCGAAAGGACGCGGGCCCCGATTCGCTTCGGCGGGCGGGAATCCGCTAAAGTCTCACTCGTCGGAACGGCCCAACAGCCGGGAAGACAGCCCCCTCCGACGGGGAATCAGCGCCGAAAGGATCTGATAGAGTCGGAAACGCCGGAAGGGAAACCGCGAGAGCGGGGAACCGGAAAGCACCGAGGAAATCGGATCGCGAAAAGGTCT
>NZ_JBIARQ010000020.1:0-139257 GCF_042890065.1 Streptomyces sp. NPDC002328
CTCGCCGACCCACTCACCCATCGCCACATGACGAGTCTGGCCCTGCCGCTGACGCGGCAGGGCCAGAACCCCAAGATCTTCATGAGCCTTCTAGGCAGTGGTTGAAATGCGCAGTCCTCTCGGTCCGATGGCTGTTTATTCTTGTGGCCATGACTGCTCAGCCTCCGGAGTCCTCTCCGCGTCCTGCTCGATTAGGAGAGCTCCGCGCCTCTCACGACGACCGTGAAGCAGTGGTGGAGCAGCTGCGCGATGCGGCAGCCGAGGGGCGAATCGATCTCGACGAGCTTGATTCGCGCCTGGAGCAGGCTCTGAAGTCCAAGACTCACGCCGAGTTGGACGTCCTGACCGCCGACTTGCCGAGGCTGAATCCCTCTGTGAGCCAGCCGCCGCTGGTACTCAAGGGCGGCATGTACGGCGCGTCTCGAGGCCCCGGGCGTTGGGAGGTTCCCGGGCACGTGATCGCTCGCGGAGGCGTGGGGGGTGTGAAGGTTGACTTCACCCGGGTTGAGTGCCGCCTCACGGAGGTCGCAGTGGAGGCGTACGGGGAAACGTCCGGTGTCACGATTGTCATCCCCGACGGCTGGGCCGCAGACACCAGCGGCATGGATCCCGGCGTCGGCGGCCTGACGGACGAGACCACTCCCGACCGGCTCCCGGGAACTCCGCTGATCCGGCTCACTGGGTCGGGTGGCATGGCGGGAGTAGTCATCCGTCATCCCAACCGCCGGGAACGGCGCAAGCTGGACAGCAACCCGACGCAGGGCTAGAACGCGTGCCAAGGTGTTGATCAAGATCTGAAACGATCTTGAAATGACTCGCGGCGATCTGACGGGCGAACAGTGGGTGCGGCTGGAGCGGCTGTTGCCGCCGATACCGACAATGGGGCGACCGCCACGGGATCGGCGGCAGGTCTTCGACGGGATCTGGTGGTGTGCTCGCACGGGCTCGCCATGGCGGCACATACCCGAGCGGTACGGTCCGTGGGAGACCGCATACACACTCTTCCGTCGCTGGCAGATCGACGGCACTTGGGCCAGAGTCTTGAAGAAGTTGCAAGTCAAGGCCGATGCTGCCGGGCACCTCGTGTGGGAGGTGTCGGTCGATTCCACGATCTGCCGGGTCCACCAGCAAGCCGCCGGGGCGAGGAAAAGGAGGACTGGTGATCCGGGCCTGGCGACTCCCGGCGGCCTGGCGGCCGAGCCGGACGAAGAAGGGCACCAAGCCCCGACGCACAAAGTAACCGGCGGCCCGGGGCCCAGCCCCGCTGTCAGATCTGCTCCGTATGCTGCGGCCCATGAGCATGAACGGGGAGTATCTGCGCCTCATACCTGCGGAACTGGACCGGGCCCTCAAGGATCCCGAATGGGCCCTGGACCTCGCTGCGGAGATTCAGGACGCGCAGGAGGAGCACCAGCCAGCTCCGAACGAGGCGTGGCACTTCACCACGCACCAGACATGGGATCTGCTCGGCTTCCTCCTGCGACGCTCCGCCTTCCCGGTCGACATCGTCCACGGCGAGGAGCCCCTCGCTGGCGACGACTGGGGCTACGGACCGCCGCGATACCTCACTCCGGATCGGGTCCGGCTGGCCGCTGACACCCTGCACCAGACGACGTATGACCAGCTCATCCGGGGTGTCGATCCCTCCGAACTCGCCGAGGCCGAGATCTACCCCCGAATCTGGGACTCGCCCACCTCACTGGAGTGGGCCCGCGACCTGTTCACTCCCCTGACAGAGTTCTTCCAGGGTGCCGCATCCACCGGTCACGCGGTGCTGATCTGGCTCGACTGAGCCACCGCCGGCGGCCGGACATTGAACGACACGGCAAGGGCCTGTGAACGCACCCCAGTCCGCCCGGATCACTCCGTCATGGGCAGGCACTCGGCGAGCAGGTCGACGACGTCCCGCCAAGCTCGCTGCGCGTGCTGAGGGTGGTATCCGACCCCGGGAAGCACGATGTGGTCGACCGGTGGGTGATGGAAGGCGTGCAAGGCGCCGCCGTAGACCACGAGGCGCCAGTCGACGCCCGCAGCCTGCATCTCGGCGGTGAACGCGTCCCGTTGCGCGGGCGGCATGATCGGGTCTTCCGACCCGACCCCGGCCCACACCGGGCAGTGAATGCGCGCCGTCTCGCCCGGTCGGCCCGTGGTCAGTCCGTTGACTGTCGCGATGGCGCGCAGGTCGACGCCGTCGCGCCCGAGTTCCAGCGCGATCGCGCCCCCGGTGCCGTAGCCTACGGCGGCGATCCGGTCCGGGTCGGTCCGCGGCTCGGCGCGGAGCACGTCGAGCGCCGCGTGGCCGATGCCTCGCATCCGGTCGGGGTCGGCGAGCAGAGGCATGCAATGCGCCAACATCTCCTCAGGGTCGCCCAAGTAGCGGCCGCCGTGGAGGTCGAAGGCCAGCGCCACGTATCCCAGCTCGGCGAGCGCATCGGCCCGGCGGCGCTCGACGTCGCTGAGCCCCACCCCCTCGGGCCCGACCAGGACCGCGGGCCGGCGGTCGCCGCCGGCCGGGAGCGCGAGGTGCCCGATCATCGTCAGGCCGTCGGCCGCGTATTGGATCGCGCGCGTTGTGACTGTCGTCATGAGCCTGGACTGTAGTGATCGTCGAGCCCGGTCGGGCCGGTGTTCTGCCGTCGGCAGAGGCAGATCTCTGGCGTACGGGGTTTGTTCACAGGCTCTCGCCTCACCGAAGGATGACGCTCACACCTCGTTCCTCGAAGATCTCCAGGAGCAGGTCGAACAGCACGAGCTCGCGATCGCCGACGTGCACGCGCTCCGCCAACCGCGTCCGAGCCTCGCCCGAGAAGTCCCAGAGCAAGGTGAACGGAGTGGTCGCGCCCCAGCCGCCTCTCAGACAGTCGTCCAGAGCGTCCAGGTTCCAGCCGACGTATCCACCGGGTCCGTTGATGGCCTCACCGATCGCGCAGTAGAAGGTGTCCCGGTCGACGACATGTCGGCCGTCCAAGGTGAACACCTGACCTGAAGGCGCATCGGGCTTCCCCCGGCGCTGGTACTCCCGGGACCACAGGGTCACCGACAGCCACGCGTGTCGGTCCTCGGGCGCGAGCTCGTGCCACATTCCGGTGTGGTTCAGGCGCCCGGCGCGGACCAGCTCCCACGGTCGTTCAGCTCCCGGCAGGGCGTTCTCGCACCAGAGCGTCACCGTGAGGTCGACGAGACCGTCACCGCTGGCGGAGGGCTTGACGTCGATGACGGTGACCTCGTTGACGAAGTAGGACCCCATGGTGGCACCGTCACCGTCGAGGAGCTCGAACCAGGCGTTCCCCGCCACAGCACGACGACTGCCGACGTGGTCAACGCACCTCCGTAGGCCACCCTGTGGGAGGCAACCCGCGAGGTGCACTCGGCGCGCGCCCTCCTCACCCGGCAGGGGCGTGAACAACCCCTCTGCCTCGTGAGCGAAGCCCCAGAAATCGCTGTCGTCCTCATCCGAGGTCAGCGCGTACTTCTGCCCCTCGCCGCCCAGCCCCGATGTCCGCATGGCACCCCCCATGAGAGCGCTGATCTTACCGACGCCGGGGGATCTGAAGGTCCGGGAACTCCTCGCATGTCCCTACCCGCAGCGCATCCCGAAGGGCGGGTCCGTCGAGTAGTGGGTGGGCATTTCGACGTCGACCGCAACCTCCAGGACGACAACCGGCTCGACGGTTGGAGTTCGGCGGCCCGGGCCTGACATACGGCCGCGCGGTCGACAGCCTCGCCCGCGCACCAACCGGTCGGCCTGCCGGAGTGCTGCGGAGCGGGCATTCCCTTCGGCGGCCCCGGAGGTCGAAGTCCCCGCCGAGGCCGTGCCGTTGGACCGCGTGGCGTGTTCACGGGCCGCGCACCCAACTGGGCCGCGGCCGCTCGGGTTTGACATGCCTGCTGGGCGAAGGGCCGTGGTCGACGGGGCGGCGGCACTCAGGTATCGCCGCCGCGGGGAACCGAGGACACCGGTCGCCGGCTCGCTCACCGGCGCGTTGTCAGTCGCCACTGGTAGAACCGATGCACGCATCACCCCTCTGACACGTCGTAAGGCAGGAGCAGCGCGCATGAGAACCCAGGACGAGCACCTTGAGGAGCTGTACGGTCTGCCCGCCTTCACGTTTCCCGAGCCCGGCGCGACGGCAGGGCTGCCTGATCCGGACGCCGTGGCCTGGCGGATCGGCCACGAGAGGTGGAAGGTTGAAGAGCTGTGGGTGGATGCCTTCGCCCGTTTCCGCGCCGACGTCGACATCACGCGGGTCCGTGCTCTGATCGTCGGCATCTGGGAGGACCCGGAGGACACCGATCCGTCCGAGGTCGTCGAAGCACTGCTGGCCGTGCGGGACCGGCTGCCCGCCCTGCGGTCGATATTCCTCGGGGACATCACGGACATGGAGTGCAAGCTCTCCCGGATCAGCCAGACCGACGTCACACCGCTGCTGGCCGGCTTCCCGGCACTGGAGGAACTCCACGTGCGCGCGGGAGAGGGCGTCACCATGGGGGAACCCCTGAAACTGAGGTTCCCCACCCTGCGGCACGACACGCTACGCAGACTGACCGTGGAAAGCAGTGGTCTGCCGGGTGACGTCGTACGCGGTGTCGGGGAGAGCGAACTGCCCGCGCTGGAGCACCTCGAACTGTGGCTGGGACGCGCGGACGACGGTGCCGACTACGCGGCGGCCGACCTGGAGCCGATCCTCTCCGGTGCCCGGTTGCCCCGGCTGCGGCACCTGGCCCTGCGCAACAGCGAGATCCAGGATGAGGTCGCCGCCGCCGTGGCGTCCGCCCCGGTGCTCGGTCGGCTCGAGGTGCTGGACCTGTCCATGGGCACCCTGAGCGACGAGGGCGCCACCGCCCTCCTCGACGGCCAGCCGCTGACCCACCTCAAGAAGCTGGACCTGCACCACAACTATCTCAGCGAGCCCTTCCGGCAGCGTATCCGTCAAACGCTGGAGCCCATGGGCGTCGAGGTGAACCTCGACCAGGCCGACGCGGAATCGTACGAGTCGGACGACGGCACCATCGAGCGCTACATCTCGGTGGGACCACTCAGCTACTGAGCACACGCCGACTTCACCGGAGTCACCGACGTCGACCGGCCCTCGCCGAGCCGGGCCCGCGCTCACGAAGCCACGGGACAGGAAAGATCCGCACCGTACGCGGACCAACCGAGCCAGAAAGGCCCCCTCTTACACCATTACCGCAGTGCAGGGGCTCGCAAGCGCTGTTCCACCAGCAGACGAAGGAACTACTAGGCTCATCGAAGGCTCTGCTGTACAGGGCTGAGGAAACAGCAGCAGGTGTTCAGCTCAGACACGAGTCGGTTGCGACCCGGTGAACCGCGGTGCAGCGCACAGCATGACCTACGAGCGTGTGACCATGAGCTTCGAGCCGAGTCCGCAGGTACCGCGCTTACCGACGACCGATGGCGGGCCTGGCGAGTCTTCAGTGTCCCGAGGCGACGGGTTCGCAGGCGGCTGCATCAGTCTGATCGTGCTGCTCATCGAAATCCCGGCCGCCATCCTGCTCTGGCTGATGCTCGGCATCCGTGGATCGGACCGCGCGGACGAGCGAATCGGGACGCCCACGATGGACTGGGTCCCGGTCCTCTGGCTCGGCGGGTTCACGCTGGGCGTGCTCGTGGTCGCCGTCGTCTTCCTGCGCTCGGCTCACCCCTACGCGGGAGCGGTCCAACTGCTGATAGCGGCCACAGCGCTGGTCTTCGCTATGACTGCCTGGCACGAGGAGTACGAGCGTGCCCATCCGTCTCCGCTGCCAACGTGCCCGACAAGGGCCGGGACGCCCTGCGCCTCATCGGTCCCATGACCACCGGCAGGCCAACGGCTGGACTCGGCAGCACTACGCAGATCGTTTGAACGAGCACTCGGGGGCCGTCTCGGCCGTCCGCGGCAGCATGGCCGTCCGCGGCAGCATGCGTCGTAGTCGGCAAGGTGCTGGAGCCCGCTTGTTCAGCGGATTCCGGAGTCGGGATGTTCGGCATCCCATTCTTGACGTGCTTTCGCGATGGCGTCGCGGTGCTCTGCCGACCAGTCCGCGAGGGATTTGACCAGATGTGTAAGGCTGTGGCCCATCGCCGTGAGCTCGTACTCGACCTGCGGGGGCACCGTGGGGTGCACGGTCCGGGTGACCAGGCCGTCGCGTTCCAACCGGCGCACAGTGAGTGTCAGCATCCGCTGCGAAATACCGGGGACAGCGCGCTGTAGCTGTCGGAATCGGCGGACGCCCTGGGCCAGTTCGACGACGACCAGCACCGACCATTTGTCCCCGATCCGGTCGAGTACCTCGCGGATCCCGCAGTCCTCGTGCTCGTCGCCGCAACTGACGACGGGCTCGGTGGTTACCCCTGTGTGCCCCACTGACATGGAAGTGCCTCCTTACGATCCCTGGCGCAAAACCGCAGGATGATCCCGGTTACCCAAGAGAACCTACCGGAACGGGAAGACCCTGATGATCCTGATTACTGGCGCCGCCGGCGCCCTGGGCACGCTGATCTCCGAACGGCTGGCCGACCGCGCCGACACCGTCCTTGGAACACGTGACCCTCAGCAACTCAACGCCCCGCTGCCGGTCCGCCGCATCGACTTCGACGAGCCCGGCACCCTCGCCGGGGGCTTCGAGGGTGTGGATGTGCTGCTGCTGATCTCCGCGGGCTACGGCGAGGACGACATCGTCATAGCCCGGCACGGCGCCGCCATCGACGCCGCGGAGAAGGCCGGCGTGAGGCATGTCGTCTATACGAGCCTGACCACCGACGGCGATCACTTCCCCTACGCCCTGCCGCACCGCTGGACCGAGCGTCGGCTCCAGGCCAGCACCATGGACTGGACGATCCTGCGCAATGGCCTGTACGCGGAGTTGCTGGCCTGGCTCGCGGCACCGTCGGCCGACGGGCGGATCACTGCCCCGCTCGGCGAGGGCCGCCTGGCCGCCGTGGCACGCGCGGACCTGGCCGACGCCGCGGCACGTGTGACGGTAGAGGCACCCGCTCATGCGGGGCGCATCTACGAACTCGTCGGTGAGCAGTCCATCGGCGGCGCCGATCTGGCCCGCGCGCACGGCCCGCACGTCACCTACGAGCCGGAGACTCTCGCCCAGGCCCGCACCCGAATTGCCGCGTCCGGCGCCGAGCCCTTCCAGGTGCCGATGCTGGTGGGCACCTACTCCGCCATCGCGGCCGGGTTCTTGTCCCGCACCGGCGGTGACCTGCGCCGACTGCTGGGCCGCGCACCCCACTCCGCGCTCGCAGTAGCCCTCGCATAGTCCACACAGCAACGAGCCCACGCCGCCAGGAAAATGCCATGCCCCGCGCAATCGAGGGCATCGGCGAGGTAGGCCGCGATGTCGGGCAGGGCGGGGGCACACGACAGCGTTGCTCCTCCCGGTGGAAGCCAGGTCTCCGGCCGTACTGCTCCGGGTCGGCCGACCGTCGCCGACACGGGCTTCAGCTGACGGCTGATGATCGAGTACGGAGGCAGCGTCTGTGCGGCCGCCGTCCCCTGCGCCGCCGTCGTCAGGGCGGCGCCGCCCTTGGCACTCCTGGCCGCCCAAGGGCCGTACCACGGGAAGGACTATGCCCTTCGCCCACGGCAAACCCTCGGCCCTCGGCCGCAGCTGCGGCCGAGGGCCGAGGGTTTGCCGCGCGCAGATGGCCGGCTGTGGCGCGCCGGGTCTGCATCGTTCACGACTTATCGGTGAAGCGAAGTGGCGGCCCATGTCTGCGTGAGGTCCCTCAGCACGGTGCAGGGGCTGCATGCGCACCGGCCTGCGCCCCCTGCCTGGGTGCCTGGGTCAGGACGGGTCGCCGTACTGGAGACCGCGTCCGTTGGTGCCGATGTAGACGCGGCCGTAGGTGTCGGGGTCGCCGGTGATGACGCCGACGCCGCCGATGGAGCCCCACTGGTGGGCGTCGTCGTTGACGCGGAGCCAGCTGGCGCCCTTGTCGGTGGAGCGGAAGACTCCGGTGACGTCCTTGACGGTGCCGATCAGGTACAGGGCCTGGTAGTCGGTGCCCGCCTTGGCCTTGCCGAAGCCGAGGGCGGAGGCGGACTGCACCGTGCTGAGCGTGGTGAAGGTGCGGCCGCCGTCGGTGGAGTGCAGCAGTCCCTTGCCACTGCCGGCGATCCACAGGTCTCCGGCGATGCCGGGGACTGCGGTGAGCCGGCCGGAGGGCAGGCCCGTGGCGCGGGCGGTGAAGGTCGCGCCGCCGTCGGTGCTGGCGTAGAGCTTGCCGCCGGACAGGGAGTAGAGGGTCTTGGCTGTGGAGCGGTCGGCGACGACCACGGCGTCGGTGCCCAGGCCGCTGACCCTCGACCAGCTCGCTCCGTTGTCGGTCGAGCGGTAGGGGGCCTGACCGGCCTGGGTCCAGACGATGGTGGAACCGTCCGCGGCGAGCGCGATGCGGCCGTCCTGGGCGCCGGCCACCGGCTCCGCCTTGAAGCCGGTCCAGGTGCTGCCGCCGTCGGTGGAGTAGGCGCCGGCCTGCGCCCCGCCATGGCCGACGCGGACCATCACCGAGGGGTTGGACTGGGCGAAGTCGATGTCGGTGCTGTTGCCCATCAGCGGGTTATTCAGCCGCCCAGAGGGCACCTTGGTCAGGGAGTCGTGGCGGAAGCCTCCCTGGTCGCCCATGGCGGTGATGACGGTGGCGCCGCCCGGAGGGGCGATCGCGTCCATCAGCGCGGTCTCCTCCAGCCCTCGGGCGCCCGCACTCCAGTGGCTGGTGCCGCCGCTGTCGGAGGCGTTCGCGTCCTTGCTGCGCCAGATGCCGTTGCCGGTGCCGTACAGCACGTGCCCGGAGTTGAAGGGGTCGATGGCCAGGGCGGTCATCCAGTGCCCGGTGTGGTCGCCGACGTACGGCGCGCCGGAGGCGTCCCGCACCGACTTGTCCGCCAGCGCCTTCCAGGTCGTACCGCCGTCGGTGGTGCGGTAGATCTCGTCCTCGGGCCACCAGCGGTCGAGGGTGGTGACCATCACCGTGGAGGGCTTCTGCGGGTCGACGGCCAGACCGGAGAACCCGTAACCACCCTGCGAGGGGGAGATGTTCTTCCACGCCCCGGTGTTCGGGGTGTACTTCCACACCGAGCCCGCCGTCGCGTCCATGGGGCCGATGCTGTTGCTGTAGGACAGGTACAGCGACCCGTCACCGGAGACCACACCGTGCTGCGGCATCTGGCCGGTGGGCTGCCCGGAAACGGCCTGCCAGCTGCTGCCGCCATCGGTCGAACGGTACAAAGGCGTGGACTTGTCGTTGACGCCGACGTAGACCGTGTTGCTGCCGGCCGGGCCGTACGTCACGAAGGAGATGCCTGCGCCGCTGCCCGCCCCGTCCTTGACGGGGAACGAGGAGACCTGCTTCCAGTTCGCGCCGTAGTCGGTGCTGCGCCACAGGCCGTTCTTGCGGGTCCCCAGCAGCAGGGTGCCGTGGTTCGCGGGGTCGATCACCAGACGCTCGCCCGCGCCGCGGCCGGGCTCGTTGGCGCCCAGCTTGAAGGGCAGCTCGGTGCGCTGGAAGGTGCGGCCCTGGTCGGTGGAGCGCAGGATCGCGCCGTTGCCGGCCCAGTCGTTGGTGTAGGTGCCCGCGCCGAGGTAGAGCCGCTTGGGGTCGGTGGGGTCGGTGGCCAGTGAGTCGATGCCCAGGAGGTTCCAGTCCTTCTCGCCGATCCAGTCGGTCAGCGGGATCCACTGCTCGGCCCCGGTGTCCCAGCGGTAGGCGCCACCCATGTCGGTGCGCGCGTACAGCAGGCCCTTCTCCTTCTGGTTGAACACCAGCCCGGTGACGTAACCGCCGCCCACCACCTGAGCGTTCTTCCACACATACGGCCCGGCCGCGGCCGTCGTCTGCTCCCCGCCGGCCCCGGACGCCTGGGTCTCGGCCACCTGCACCAGCTTCCACTGCTGGTTGGTGCCGCCCGTGCCCGGATACTGGATGACCGCCGCGCCCTGGGCCGTGGAGCCCCCGGAGACGTCCAGGACCTGGCCGCTCCTGCGGGAGGTGAGGGTGACGGCGTCGGAACCGCTCACCTCGTCGATCTTCCACTCCTGGGAGGTGGAGGAGCTGTCGGTCTGCTGCTCGGCGGCGGCCGTCCGAGCGGTGGAATTGCCTGCTATGCCGAGCACTTTGCCGCTGTTGCGGTTCACCAACTCGTAGTAGCCGTCCCCGATGGGCCTCAGCTTCCACTGCTGGTTGGCGGTGTTCTGGTCGGTCCACTGCTGGATACGGGTGCCGTCGGCGGTGGAGAAACCGTTGACGTCCAGCACCTTGCCGCTGCGCACCGAGACCAACCGGTAATAGGCAGTGCCGTCGACCGTCGCGGCCTGCGAGTCCTCCTGTGCGTAGAGGAGGTACGGCACGAGGACGGCGGGCACGCCGAGCAGCAGACCGGTGGCGGTCCAGCGGCGGCGGTGACGCCCGCGGCGCCCGCCGTTCGTGGGGTTGTTCATGGGGAGGCGTTCTCCTTGGAAAGCCGTGCACGGGGGAAAGACGGATCCGGGCACCGGAACTGGCCGGATCCATTCCCTTGTTGTCACAGGCCCCGCAAAGGGTTGCCTCGAGCCGGAGAAACTTTTTCAGGGCACCTCGTGGTGCGGCAGGCGTTGATCAGCGTCTGGGTAGGCAGATGCCGCGCACAAGAACCTGGCCGACTGCGCGGAGCGCACCAACTTGCCGGCCGAGCCCTTGGGCCGGCTTTGGTGCGCGGGCGGCTGCCTCAGTGAGGGGCGCCGCCAGTTCGAATGTGGCGTAGCTGACCTGGTTGCTCAATGGGCAGTGTGTGTCGTGAAGTTGCAGGTCACGGGTCTGGTGTGCGCGGGGCTCGGGCTGGTCGCGGGCGGATGACTTCGGTGTAGATCGTCGGTCAGCGGGAGACTTCGCGGTTCGTTAGGACCGGCAGGGCCCTGACCAGGGCGGTCGCCCACTTCGGGTCGGTGCGGACCTTGCCGAGGACCCGCCAGTTCTTCAGGTGGGCGAAGCCGTGCTCGACCGTGAGGAACTGCGGGCCGATGAGCGGCTCGTAGGCGAAGACGGTCCGGCCCACACGGATCGCGGCGGCCTTCTGGATGCGGACCGACACCGCGTCAGGCGAGCGCCGGGGCCGGGTCCCCAGGGAGTCCCTGCGCAACGGCATGCCGGACCGGCCGTCACCGTCGGTCCTGATCGCCAGCACCTGGTTGGCCGCGTGCATGGCCAGCGAACCTCCAGCCGCAGCCCACGTCCAGCAGCCGCTGCCCTCGCGCAGGGCGAGCTTGCGGCAGACCAGGTCGAGTTCGGCCTCCTGGGCCTGCTCCGCAGTGCCGCCGGAGCCGGAGGACTTCTCGCCCTGCCAGTAAGCACAGGAGTAGACGAGCGAGGGGCACTTCGAGATCTCCGGCCACAGACGCCGCAGGGTGTCAGGGTCGCGCAGGACGAAGGCCGGCCCGTTCCTCGGAACCGGCCGTGCTGCCGTCCCAGAGGCGGATTCCCACGGGCAGGGGGAGACCCGGCACCTGTTCACTGGGACAGGCCAGAACTGCTGCGGCTGCCTCGGCCATGAGAATCGGACGTTGATCGAAACCTCAAAGCGGCCTGCTCCCTGCGTTCGGCCGCCCATCCATGCGACCGCGGCTCCCCGCCCCGGCCACCGCGCCGGCCGTGATCGCCCCGCTGGGGACGGAGGCCGCGGTGTGGCGTCGTGATCGCCGAGCGACCTCAGGCCATGGCCAGGACGGCCGAGACCAAGGACCGCAGGCAGACGTGCTCGGCTTCCTCGTCCGGCAGGGAGAGGTGCTGCATCGTCAGTCCGTCGAAGCCGGCCAGGAAGAACCTCGCGATCGTCTCAGCGGGCTGGCCGAGCCGGTGACCGGTGCGTTCGGCGGCCTGCTCGACCAGCTTCGTCGTCACCGCCAGGACCTCGCCGTGGTGGCTCTGAAGAGCCTCCTTCAGGTGTGGCGTACGCAGGGCGAACATGCTCAGCTCGGTGAGCAGCTGGTGCGAGGCGGGCTGTTCGAGCACGGTACGCCAGAGTGCTTCGGCGAGCGTGACGATGGTTCCCTCGAAGCTCGCGTCCGTGGGCGCGGCCCGTGTCACCTGGTCGGTGAGGTCGCGCGTGAGCTGTTCCATGACGGCCCGGTACAGCTCCTCCTTCGTGCCGAAGGTGTAGTGCACGGTCGCCTGTGCCACGCCGAGCTCGGCGGCGATGGCGCGGGTGCTGCCGGCGGCGACGCCCTCCCGGGCCATGAGGACGATTGCCGCCTTGATCAGTTGCGGGCGGCGCTCCGCCGCGGATACATGAGCCATGAAGCGATCCTATCCGACTCAGTCTGTCGAACAGGTCGCTCGACAAATCAGCGATACATGGTGAGGGCCGCTCCTGGGCCGGCGGTCGGCCCACCCGTCCGGCTGGCCGCCGGCCCAGGAGCATTCGCCGCCTGTCAGGGAGCGGTCCTCGACGCCTCGGAACGGAGCAGGGTGCTGAGGTTGTCCATCGAGGTGCGCATGCCGGCGCGCATCGAGGACTGCTGTACGGAGTCGAGGAGCAAGCCCAGCGGGCCGAGACCGATGGTGTACTCGACCTGGTAGAGCATCTCCGTCGCCTCCCGGCCGTCGGCGCTCTGGACCGGGCGGAACTCGAAGATGTTGGTGACGTCCTGGAGTGGGGCGAATCCGACGCCGGTGTCGACGCGGCGCTGCAGGGGCACGATCTCCACGACGGTCCAGACCGAGTCGGTCTTGAGCGGGCCGAGGGTGCGGTTGCGCTCGGAGTAGGTCTTGCCGATGGTGGCGACGCCGTGGTGGTCAGTGACCTCGATGGCTCCGGCGACCCACTCGGCGTACCGGTCGGTGCGGGAGATGACGTCCCAGACCCGCCCGAGGGGGGCGTCGATGACGGCGGTCTCGGCGACGACGAAACGGTTCATGGCAGGGTTCCCTTGCTTGTCGGTACTTCTTGCGCTCAGCTCTGGTGGAGGAGTTCGGTGGCGGTGTGGCGGCCGGAGCGGACCGCGCCGTCCATGTAGCCGTTCCAGTAGGGGGAGAACTCGGCGCCCGCCCAGTGCACGCGGCCGTGGGGGCGGCTCATCCACTGGCCGAAGTCGGTGAGCACGCCGGGGGCGGCGACGGAGGTGGGGCCACCCTGGGTCCACTGCTCGGCGGTCCAGTCCTGCTCTACGTAGTCGACGGTGTCGAAGGCACGGTCCCCGACGACCTGGGCGAAGCAGCGCAGGACGGCGCCTCGGCGCTCGGCGGCCGGGCGGTGGGCCCACTTGCGCCATTCCCTGCCGCCGAGGAAGCCCATCAGGACGCCCGGTCCGCCGTCGGGCGGGGTGTTGTCGAACATCTCGCGGATGGGGGAGCCGCCGCGCAGCAGGCCCATGCCGGAGAGCCCGTCCTCCCGCCAGAACGGCTTGTCGTAGACGGCGACACACTTCATGAGGGTGCCGAACGGCAGCCGCTGGAAGAGCTGGTCCTGCTGGGCCGGCAGCAGCGGGTCCCACACGATCCGCGAGGCCACCAGCGGCGGTACGGCGACGATCACTCGCTCGGCCCGCCAGTCACCGGCGTCGGAGACCACGGTGACACCGGTGGAGTCCTGGCTGACGCGTCGCACCGGCGCCGACAGGTGGACCCGGCCGTCGAGTTCCTCGGCGAGGCGCTGGGCGACGAGCTGTGAACCGCCGACGAAGCGGCTGTCCTGGGCGCCTCCGGTGGTGCCGGTGCCGCGCTCCATGGTGCCGGGGTTGGTCTCGTTGCCGAACGTCGAGACGTACCAGAGGCTGAACAGGGCGGAGGCGTCGCGTGCCTCGCCGCCGTAGGCGGAGTTCAGGAAGAGGCTGATCATGTCGACGGCGTCGCCGGTGATCTCGGCCTTGCGCAGCCAGGTCTCGTAGGTCATGGCGTCCAGCTCACGGGCGTTCGGGGCCTTCCACGGGGCGGCCGGGTCCACCTTGGCCGCGGCCTGGCCGACACGGGCCAGGGCGATACCCATGTCCGGCAGAGCGAGCAGGTCCGGCGGGGTGTGCCCCGTGAACCGCTTGGCCTTGCCGTCGTGCACGTAGACGGTCTCGCCGGGGACGGCGGCCTGGTAGGTGGCCACGCCGACCTCCTTGGCCAGCGCCAGGATGTGGTCCTGGGTCGGACCCACGAACTGCCCGCCGATCTCGGTCACTTGACCGTCGCCGAGGTCGTGGTTGAGCAGCCGGCCGCCGACCCGGTCACGGGCCTCCAGCACGGCGACCGACTTGCCCGCCGCGGCGAGCTCCCGTGCCGCGGTCAGACCGGCCAGCCCCGCACCGATCACCACCACATCCGCCCTGCGGGCGTGGTGCGCCGTGGCGATGCCCCTGTTCTGCGTGCTGCTCATGATCACTCCTTGTCCTGGGGTGGTCCCGGCGCTGCGGACGTGCTCCGCGAGGAGAGCGGCGCAGGCCCATGACCTGGCTCTTCCCGGGGGCGGTGTGCTCCGGTGGCCATCACCATACAGATGACATGGTCGACCGACAATGTCGTAAGTTCAAGTTGAGTGATTTTGTCGTGCGACTTGAGCAGGTGATAAAGTCGATGCTCGAAGCAGCTCGGATGCCGCCTACGGCACCGGCATGCCTCATGCCCGTGGCCGCTCGACGGCGCGGGCCGACCCGCTCCGCCGTTCGTCCCGCGTCCGCGCCGAGACGTCCGGGATATACCTGACCGACCTTGGGAGTTCGCCATGGCAGTCCTGCTCCACCGGCTGGGCCGCAGTACCTACCGCCACCGCAAGCTGGTGCTCGGCATCTGGCTCGTGGTCCTGGCCGCGCTCATCGCGTGCGTCGGCGTCTTCGGCGGCAAGCTCGACGACCGCTTCACCGTGCCGGGCACCGAGTCGCAGCGCGCGCTGGACACGCTCGGCAAGACGCTGCCCGAAGCCTCTGGAGCGGACGCCCAGATCGTCTTCACCGCACCCGAGGGCCACCACATCACCGAGGCCCCCTACAAGGCGGCCATCGCCGAAACCGAGGCGGCGGTCACGAAGGCGCCCCAGGTCAAAGCCGTCATAGGCCCGGGCCTGTCAGGGGCTGTCTCCGCCGACCGGAGCACGGTGATCGTGCAGGTGCAGTACTCGGTGCAGCGGGCCGAGGTACGCCCTTCGTCCCTGGACGTGATCGAACGGGCGGCCGATGCGGCCGAGAAGAGCGGGCTCAGGGCCTCGGTGGGAGGCAGTGCCTACGGCAGCAACGGCGTGCACATAGGCCCGTCCGAGATCATCGGTGTCGCCGTTGCCGTGCTCGTCCTCGTCGTCACCTTCGGCTCCCTGCTCGCCGCGGGCATGTCGCTGCTGCCCGCTCTGCTCGGCGTGGCCGTGGGACTCGCCGGGCTGCTCGCCCTCACTCCGGCCGTCAGCATCTCCTCCACCGCCGTCACGCTCGCGCTGATGCTGGGGCTGGCCGTGGGCATCGACTACATCCTGTTCATCCTGACCCGCCACCGCCAGCAGCTCGCCCGCGGAACCGACCCACAGGAGTCCATCGCGCTGGCCAACGGCACGGCCGGCAGCGCGGTCGTCTTCGCCGGCAGCACCGTGATCATCGCCCTGGCCGCACTCAGTGTCATCGGCATCCCGTTCCTGACCGTGATGGGTCTCGGTGCCGCCGGAGCCGTCCTCGTCGCGGTCCTGGCCGCGATCACCCTGCTCCCGGCCCTCGCCGGATTCGCCGGCACCCGGTTGACCCCGAAGCCCGGCAGCAAGGAGGCCCGGCGGGCCACCGATCCTGACGGATCCGCCGCCAGGGCGACCCTGGGCGCCCGCTGGGTGAGGACCGTCGTCGCCAAGCCCGTGCTCACCGTCCTGGCTGTCGCCGGCGTCCTCGTCGCCCTGGCGCTCCCTGCGGCGGACCTGCGCCTTGCCCTGCCGGACAACGGCTCGGCCCCGGTCACCTCCACCGAACGCAAGGCGTACGACACGGTCGACGACAAGTTCGGCCCCGGCTTCAACGGCCCGCTCCTGGTGCTGACCGAGACCGACAAGGGGCCGGGGGCGCACGCGGGTGCTCAGGCCGCGCGGAAGTTGCGGGACGTCAAGGGGGTCAAGGCGGTCCTGCCCCCCGTGCCCACACGCGATGCCGCGCAGACCGTCATCCAGGTCATCCCGGAGACCGGTCCCGACAGTGCCCGCACCGACCGGCTGGTCCGCGACATCCGTGCCGCCGCCCCGGACATCCGCGGAACGACCGGAGCGACGGTCGCGGTCACCGGCACCACCGCCGTCAACATCGATGTCTCCAACCGCCTCAGCGACTCCCTGCTGCCGTTCATGGCGATCGTCGTCGGCCTGAGCCTGATCCTGCTGACCATGGTGTTCCGCTCGCTGGTCGTCCCGCTCAAAGCCGCCGTCGGTTTCCTGTTGTCGGTGGCGGCCTCGCTCGGCCTGGTCGTCGCCCTGTTCCAGTGGGGCTGGCTGGCGGACAGCCTCGGCCTCGCCAACACCGGTCCCGTCGTCAGCTTCCTGCCGATCATCCTGATCGGCGTGCTCTTCGGACTCGCCATGGACTACGAGGTGTTCCTCGTCTCCGGGATGCGGGAGGAGTGGGTCCACACCGGCGTGGCCCGCAGGTCGGTGACCGACGGCGCGCGGCACAGCGTCCGGGTCGTCACCGCGGCCGCCCTGATCATGTTCACCGTCTTCGCCGGGTTCTTCCCGCTCGACGACGCCCTGATCAAGCCCATCGCCTTCGCACTCGCCGTCGGCGTCGCCATCGACGCCTTCGCCGTCCGCCTGACCCTCGTCCCGGCGGTCCTCGCCCTCGCCGGACGGCATGCCTGGTGGCTTCCCGCCTGGCTCGACCGCGTCCTGCCCGACCTCGACGTAGAAGGCACCCGCCTCCAGAAGGCCCCGCAGGTGCAGCACAAGGAGCCCGAGCGAGCCTGCTGAACCGGCTGCGCACCCGGCGGATCCGCCGCCGGCAGGGGCCCTGGCCCGGAGGGGGCGCCACCTCCGGGCCAGGGCCTCGCCTTTGCTGGGGTGCCGTCCCCCAAGGCGTCCCGATCACGGGGATGCAATCAGGCCGGCTGGAACACCGTCTCCACCATGGCGAGCAGCGCGGCGCGACCCTCACCGAGCTCGCACCAGCCCCGGGAGAGACGAGGCGTGTTGCCCGACGCCTGCTGCGGGTCAACAAGGGGACACCTCGACATGTACTTCCGAATGCATCCCCCGCCTGAATGTCCACTACAGACCGGCGTCGGATCGCATCTGACGCCCGGAATGCCCGGATCTGCCGCGTGGACGGTGGACAGGGGCGACAGTTCGCGGGCATGGCCTCTGAACTGCGGAGATAAAGAGCGGCAGATGAGCCGGGCTGTACGCCGGGTTTTCCTGACGCAACCTTCTGGCCGGCGTCTTCGTGGACCAGATCGGTTGTGACCTGCTAGAGGTCGCGTTGCAGAGGCAGCCGAACGCAGTCAGAGGAAATCGCTCTGATTCGACCCCAATTCGACCGGAGCCACTCGGAACCGATCCGAGGCAATCACCCTCTGGTTCGGCTCGGAGTCGGCCGAGGTCGGGGCGGTGTCGGACCAGGGTCTTTGCGTGATCGAGATTGGTCCGGTTCGCGTGTGACGTGACGTCATGTCCCGTGGCGGGGCCGGGAAGCGGTGCAGGCATGGCCCCGATGATCACGTGGGTGTCGAATCCGTTGATCACCGAGCGAGTCCGTACCTGCCTCTGCATCATCCCCTATGCCCGCGGCGTTGGAGTGCTTGGCCCAGGCCGGTTCCGCGGCGCCGGCCATCGACGCGGTCCGTCTGCGCGGCTTCGTGAACCTGCTGCCCGATCCGCGCGACCGGCGCGGCCGCCGTTACCCGCTGTCCGCGCTGCTGTGCGCGGCGGCTGCCAGCGTGCAGCGATCAGCTGAGCGTTTCCGAATCAGCGGGTGTGCGTTCCGGAGCGATCTTCTGGCCAGCCGCTGACCCGCGGCGACGGAGTTTTCCACCAGCCCCAAGCGCAAGTACCGTCGCTGGCAGCGTGAAGCACCGATGCACCTGTGGCAGCTCGACCTCGTCGGTGGTGTCATGCTCGCTGACGGACACGAAGGCAAGATGGTCACCGGCATCGACGATCACTCCCGCTTCGTCGTGATCGCCCAGGTTGTGGCCGTGCCCAGTGGCCGGGCGGTCTGCGAGGCCTTTGCCCTGGCCATGCGTCGCTATGGGGTGCCCTCGGAGGTGCTGACCGACAACGGAAAGCAGTTCACCGGCCGACACACCAAGCCCGCGCCTGGTCGCCGCCGCAGTTCTGCGACCATGACCCGGGGGCGTCCCAGGGTCGGGAGGCGCTGGTAGGCACTGATCAACCCGCCGCCGCGACGCCTCGGCCAACCGAGCCCCCCACGGGACGAATTCTCAACGCGGTGTCGTCGCGGTCCTCCCAGGACAGTGCCACGGTTGTAGGGCCGGGCCGAACAAACCGCCACTGGCCTCCGCCAGCGCCGGATCCAGCCTTGGTGCAGCCCGGTCAGGACAGTCTTCTGCGGCCCGTCGTCGCCTCTCGAAGCAGTGCCGAGGCCGTCATCGTCGTACGAGCGCAACATGCGAGCACCGCTCATCACCACGAACACTTCTAACCAAGATCCGGACCATACCCGGACCAGCCTTCCGCAGCTGTGGCCATCGGAGCTGTTTTCGCTGGTCAAGCTACATCCGAGCCGTGTACCACCAGCAGACGAAGAATCTGCTGAGCGGGAGGGCCCCTCGCTCACGTGTCGCGAGCGATGAGAAGGCACACAGGCAGGTGCGCATCTTCACTGGCGGGTCGCTTTGAGTTCGGCGATGCAGGGTCACCACAGCGGCGGCGACCACCGACCGACGCACGCCCGATCTGCCCCATGAGCCGGATTCTGACGCAGCGTAGTCAGCACCAAGTCAGCACGGGTGGGGTGAGAACGGGTGATGACGTGGGCTTTTAGTCAGCACGAAGTCAGCACGGGAGTCAGCACCCGGCCATGAAATCATGCCGAACAGTGCAACTCGGACAGCGCCTTCGTGGGGTCGATGGCGGCCTTGGTAGCGGCTTTCGTGATGCCCTCATAGTGTCCGCACGCACCTCTGCGCGCAGAACTATGGTGTCCCACCACATGTGCCACTGACCTGCGGATTCCTACGGTGTGGCGACACGCAAACGTCCCCGCCGACCGTCAGGAAGTGGTGCCGATGTCCTCCCCCGCGACCGCTCCCCCATCCCCCGCCAGCCTCAAACGCATCGTCACCGCGAGCCTCATCGGGACCACCATCGAGTGGTACGACTTCTTTCTCTACGGGTCCGCCGCCGCTCTCGTGTTCAACAAGCTGTTCTTTCCGGACTCCGATCCGCTCGTCGGTACGCTGCTCTCCTTTCTGACGTACGCCGTCGGGTTCGCGGCGCGGCCGCTCGGGGCGTTGGTGTTCGGGCACTACGGGGACCGGCTCGGGCGCAAGAAGCTGCTGGTGCTGAGCCTGCTGCTGATGGGCGGGGCGACCTTCGCCATCGGGCTGCTGCCGACGCACGCGACCGTCGGGACCGCCGCGCCGGTGCTGCTGACCCTGCTGCGGCTGGTGCAGGGGTTCGCGCTCGGCGGTGAGTGGGGCGGGGCCGTGCTGCTGGTGTCGGAGCACGGGGACGCGCGGCGGCGCGGGTTCTGGGCCTCCTGGCCGCAGACCGGGGCGCCGGCGGGGCAGTTGCTCGCGACCGGCGTGCTGTCCCTGCTCACCGCCGTGCTGTCGGACGCCGCCTTCGTCAGCTGGGGCTGGCGGATCCCGTTCCTGCTCTCCGGTGTGCTGGTGATCGTCGGCTTGTGGATTCGTCTGTCTGTCGACGAATCGCCCGTCTTCCGGCAGGCGTTGGCGCAGGCCGAGGCCCGGAAGGCCACGCAGGAGGCCGACGCCGAGAAGCTGCCGCTGGTGTCGGTGCTGCGCCACCACTGGCGTGATGTGCTGGTGGCCATGGGGGCGCGCATGGCGGAGAACATCTCGTACTACGTCATCACCGCCTTCATCCTCGTCTACGCGACCACCTCGGCCGGCGTCTCCAAGCAGACCGCCCTCAACGCCGTGCTCATCGCCTCCGCCGTGCACTTCGCGGTGATCCCGGCCTGGGGCGCGCTGTCCGACCGGATCGGCAGGCGTCCCGTGTATCTGCTGGGCGCGGTGGGCGTCGGGCTGTGGATGTTCCCCTTCTTCTCGCTCATCGACACGGGCGGCTTCGGCAACCTCGTCCTCGCGGTCACCGTGGGCCTGGTGCTGCACGGGGCGATGTACGCGCCCCAGGCCGCCTTCTTCTCCGAGATGTTCGCGACCCGGATGCGCTACTCCGGCGCTTCCATCGGCGCCCAGTTCGCCTCGGTCGCCGCCGGCGCGCCGGCGCCGCTCATCGCCACCGCGCTGCTGGCCGACTACGACAGCTCCACCCCGATCGCCCTGTACGTGATCGCGGCGGTCCTGCTGACGGTGGTCGCCGTGGGCGCGGCCAAGGAGACCCGCCACCGCGACCTGTCCGACGTCGGCCCCTCCGACGGGGTCGGGGAGAGCGAGGCGGCCCGTACGGCGGACGTTCGCGTCGTCTGATCGGGGCGGGACGCCGGAGCGCCGGGGTGCCTGGGTGCCTGGTCGTGGGGGGCGTCAGATCGTCGGGGCGTCGGCTTCCTCGCCGTCGATGCAGTCGCCGCTGGTCCGGCCTCATCCGCCGAGCCCTGTACGCCCACCCGCGTACGGGGCTCAGCGGCGCGTTGGGGACGCCAACGTGTGGAGTCTGAGGGCCAGTTGTATCTCCAGGGTGCGGGCCGGGCTCTGCCAGTCGTCGCCCAGGAGGCGGCCGACGCGTTCGAGGCGCTGGGCCACCGTGTTGACGTGGACGTGAAGTTCGTCCTTGGTGCGGGCCGGGCTCATGCCGCAGGCGAAGTAGGCGTCGAGGGTGCGGACGAGGTCGGTGCCGCGCCGTTCGTCGTAGGCGACCACCTGGCCGATGGTGCGGTCGACGAAGCCCGTCACATCGCGGTCGCCGGCGAGCAGCAGGCCGAGGAAGCCGAAGTCCTCGGCGGCGGCCCCGTCTCCGGAGCGGCCCAGCAGATGGAGGGCCTCCAGGCAGCGGCGGCTCTCCGCGTAGCCGGCGACGACCGAGTCCGGGTGGGCCGTGAGGTCGCGGACGGGTGCGGAGGCGCCGACGGTGACCGCTTCATGGACGGCGGTGCCGAGGTGCCGGGCGGTGCGGCGGGCCAGGTCGGTGGCGGTGTCGCCGGGTTCCAGGGGCAGCAGCAGGACGGTGCCCCCGTCGCGGGCGGCGGCCAGGCCCTGACGTGTGGCGGCGAGGTGGGAGGCGGCCGACCACAGGCGGCGGCGGGCCTCCGCCTCCTCGTCGGCGTCGGCCGCCGCGGCGTCCAAGCGGGCGGCGAGGACGACATGACCGGCGTCGAGGTCGGCGTGCAGCCGGGCGGCGCGGTCGCGCAGCAGGCGGGGGTCGCGGTCGCGGGCGTCGAGGAGGTCGTCCAGCAGTTCGCCGCGGACGCGCTGTTCGGCCTCGGCGGCGGAGCGCCGGGCGAGCAGCAGCAGCGAGGTGACCATCGCGGCGCGCTCCAGGGTGCGCTGGTCGACGGGGTCGAGGCCGGGGTGTCCGCGCAGGACGAGCGCGCCGAGCAGTTCGCCGCCGGCGGCGACGGCCGCGATCCAGTCCTCCTCGTGCCGTACGGCGTGTCCTTCCGCGCGGGACGCCTCCACGGCCGTGGCGGGCGCGGTCTCGGTAAACTCGACCGCGCCGTCGAGGACTTGGGAGACCGCTGCGGCCACGTCGTGGACCCCGCCGCCGCGCAGGACGAGTTCGGCGAGCCGGTCGTGGACGTCCGAGGCGCGCTCGATGACCGCGCTGCGGTCCTGGATGATCTCGTTGGCCCGCTCCAGGCCGGCCAGGGCCGAGCGGGTCTCCGTGAGCAGGTTGGCGGTGTCGATGGCCGCCGCGGCGAGCGCGGCGAAGGAGCCGAGCAGGGCGATCTGTTCCCGTTCGAAGACCCGCGCGCGCCGGTCGGCGGCGAACAGCACCCCGATGACGTTCGCGCCCAGGGTCAGCGGCACGCCGAGGATGGCGACCAGGCCTTCGTCGCGTACGCCGGCGTCGATGCTCGTGGTGTGCCGGAAGCGTTCGTCGCGGAAGTAGTCGTCGGTGACGTAGGGGCGGGCGGTCTGGGCGACGAGGCCGCCGAGTCCCTCGCCCATGCCGAGGCGCAGTTGCTGGAAGCGGGCGGCGACCGAGCCCTCGGTGACCCGCATGTAGGTGTCGCCCCTGGCCGGGTCGTTCAGGCTGAGGTAGGCGACGTCCGTGCCCAGCAGTGAGCGGGCCCGCTGCACGATCGCCTGGAGGACGGCGTCGACGTCGCGCAGACCGGCCAGGTCGTGGGCGGTCTCGAACAGCGCAGACAACTCGGCCTCCCGTCGGCGGCGGCCCTCCAGCTCGGCGCGTACCCGCAGGGCGAGCGGCTTGGCGTGTTCGAGCGCCGCGATCCGCTCGGCCGGCCGTCCCTCGGCGCGCGCGAGGAGCACCGGCCGCTCGTAGGCCTCGGCGGCGGCGCCGCGGGCGAGCAGCTCGAGGAACGGCGCCTCGGCGCTCTCGGGAGCGCCGGGGGCCGGCTCGGCATCGGTGACGGAGCGCTCGATCGGCTCCACGTGATCGCGGGACATGTGCACAGGATTGCTCATCGGCGGGCCGGCCCGTCAGGCCTGTGGATAACTCGAGGTTCCGCTCGCGTCGGGCTCGCTCAGTGCGCGGTCCAGCCGCCGTCGAGGACGAGGGACGCGCCGGTCACGAAGGAGGCCTGCGGTCCGCACAGGTAGGCGACGGCCTCGGCGACCTCCTCCGGTTCGATGAGCCGTTTGACGGCGCTGTCCCGCAGGAGCACGTCGGCCAGCACGCGTTCCTCGGGCAGGCCGTGGGTGCGGGCCTGGTCGGCGAGCTGCTTCTCCACCAGCGGGGTGCGTACGTAGGCGGGGTTCACGCAGTTGGAGGTGACGCCGTGGGGCGCGCCTTCGAGGGCGGCGGTCTTGGACAGGCCCTCCAGCCCGTGCTTGGCGGCGACGTAGGCCGACTTGTAGGCGGAGGCCCGCAGTCCGTGGACGGAGGAGACGTTGACGATGCGCCCCCATCCCTGCCCGTACATGTGGGGCAGCGCGCCGCGGATGAGGCGGAACGGCGCTTCCAGCATGACCGTGAGGACGGTGTGGAAGACGTCGGGCGGGAACTCCTCCAGCGGGCGCACCAGTTGGAGTCCGGCGTTGTTGACCAGGACGTCTGTTCCGGCGGCGGCGGCGACTTCGGCGGCGTCGAGGTCGGTGAGGTCCAGAACGTGCGGATCGACGGCGCCGGGGAGGCCGAGGGCGCTCTCGGTGAGGGACTCCAGGCCGTCGGCGTCCCGGTCGACGGCCCGTACCTTGGCCCCGGCGGCGGCCAGCCGCAGGGCGCAGGCGCGGCCGATGCCGCTGGCGGCGCCGGTGACGAGGGCGGTGCGACCGCCGAGGTCGAGCGGGGTCGCGTGGGGGGCGGGTGGGGCGCTGCGAGCGGTCATGTCCCGACCTTAGGCAGCGCCCCTCCGTCGTCCCATGTGGTCAGCAGCCACACTTCACTCGAAGGGCATGGTGTCGAACCATGTAGGTGCGTCCGACATGGCCTGCTTGATCCGCAGCAGGGCGAACTGGTTCAGCTCCGGCAGGGCGTCCACCGCGAACCAGCCCACCTCCAGCGACTCGTCGTCGTTGACCCGGGCCTCGCCGCCCACCGCCCGGCAGCGGAACGTGATGTCCATGTACTGGCAGACGTCGCCGTTGGCGTACCTGACCGGCTCCAGCGCCTGGACGAGGACGACGCGTTCGACGACGCAGTCCACCGCGGTCTCCTCCTGGACCTCCCGCACGGCGCAGACCGCCGGCTGCTCCCCGGGGTCGGGGATGCCGCCGATCACCGACCACTTGAGGGTGTCGGAGCGGCGTCCGAGCAGCACACGGCCCTCGTCGTCGAAGACGATGGCGGTGACGCCGGGCAGCCACAGCAGTTGGTTCCCGGCGGACGCCCGGAGCGTACGGATGAAGTCAGGAGTAGCCATGGCCCGACCCTAACGGCCAGGTCCCGCCCCGCCGGACGGCTCCGGGGAGCGGGCGACCGGCGTACGGCTACACGCCACCGGCGCGCCGCCCGCGCACTCCCGCGGCGATCGCCCAGCCCAGGCCGCCCGCGGCGACGAGCACCAGGGCGATCTCCGGGAGGATGCCCAGCCGCGTCGCCGGCGTCTCCGAGGAGCGCAGCGGCACCTTCTGCACCAGGGAGTCGGGCACGAACATGCCGGTCTTCTGGGTGATCGTGCCGTCCGGCATGATGATCGCGCTGACGCCGCTGGTCACCGGCACGGTGACGGTACGGCTGTGCTCGACCGCGCGCACGCGCGACATGGCGAGCTGCTGGTAGGTCATCTCACTGCGGTCGAAGGTGGCGTTGTTGCTGGGGACCGAGATCAGCTGGGCGCCGTCGGCGACCTCGGAGCGCACGGCCCAGTCGAAGGCGGCCTCGTAGCAGGTGACCAGGCCCACCTTGGCCTCGCCCATGTCGAACACGCCCGGCTCGGTGCCCCGGCTGAAGTCCTGGCGGACCATCGAGGTCCAGTCGCTGTTGATCGCCCCGATGAGCGAGCGCAGCGGCAGGTACTCGCCGAACGGCTGGATCTGCCGCTTGTCGTACGTCTGGGTGGGGCCCTTCACCGGGTCCCAGAGGATCTGCTCGTTGTAGAGCTTGCCGTCGCGTTCGACGACCCCGCCGACCGAGATGGGCACGCCGATGGCGTCGGCCGCGCGCTCGATGACGGCGGCGGCGTCCGCGTTGGCGAAGGGGTCGATGTCGGAGGAGTTCTCGGGCCACAGCACGAAGTCAGGCTTCGGCGTCTTGCCGGCCTTGACCTCGGCGGCCAGCCGCTCCGTCTCGCGCGCGTGGTAGTCGAGGACGGCCCGGCGCTGGGCGTTGAACTCCAGGCCGAGGCGGGGGACGTTGCCCTGGATGAGCGCGACCGTGGCGGTACCGTCCTCCGCCTTGTCGCTGACCAGCGGGCGGGCGGCCACCGCCGCCATGACCGGCACCGCGAGGCTGAGCAGGGCCACGGCGGCCGCGGACCGCCGTACCTCACGGGTACGACGCCAGTCCAGGCCCACGCGGACCGCCTCGTAGAGGCCGAAGCCGCACAGGACGACGGCGAAGCCGAGCACGGGGGTGCCGCCGACCGCGGCGAGCGGGAGGAAGACGCCGTCCGCCTGACCGAACGCGATCTTGCCCCAGGGGAAGCCCCGGAAGGGCACACGCGCGCGTGCCGCCTCGCCGGCGATCCACAGGGCCGCCGCCCACACCGGCCAGGCGGGAAGCTTCGACACGGCCGCGATCCCGACGCCGACCAGGGCGACGAAGACCGCCTCGATGACCACCAGGGCGAGCCAGGGACCGGGGCCGACCTCGACGCCCGTCCACACCAGCAGCGGCAGCAGGAAGCCCAGGCCGAAGAGGTACCCGAGACCGAGGGCCGTCTTCCAGGCGCGTCCGCGCACCGCCCAGCCGAAGCCGGCGAAGGCCGGCAGGGCCAGCCACCACAGGGTGCGGGGCGGGAAGCTGACGTAGAGCAGGACGCCGGAGAGCGCCGCTACGAGGGCCGGGACGAGGCGCAGGAGCCGGGCGCGGAACGGCGACGCGGTCGCGGGCTCCACTTGGTCCGGTCGGCCTACGGAAGTTGCGGTGACGGTCACCCCGGGAGTGTACGGCGAGTGACCTTTTGGCCGACAGCACGGTCGTCTCGGCCGACGGCACGGTAAGTCCTTTTGGCCGACGGCCCGGCCCACGGCGTCCGGAGCCCCGGCCGCCCGCATCCCGCGCGACACATCCACAAACCGCCCATCAGCCGTTACGGTGTGCCAAAGCTCCCGTCGCGCGGGGCGGCCGGGGTGCGACACGGTCGGGGGGCGACCGGGTTCGGGGGGACGGGTGGGGTCCACGGGGATGACGTCCGCGACCGCTCAGGAGGCGGACGGGGAGAGACGAATCGTTTCTGACACGGCGGGCGTGGCCGTGCTAGGGGCCTGCGCGAGCTGGTCCGTGGTGACCGCCGCCGCGCACGGCGGCCGGCCGGAGGGCGTTCTGCTCGCGGTGCTGGCCGTGGCCGCCGGGTACGCGGCGGGACGGGTCCTCGGGGTGCTGGCGCCCGTCGCCGCGCCCGTCGCGGGCGCGCTGGCCGGGGTGGCCCTGACGGCGGCCGCGCCCCGGCTCGCTTCCGGACCCGAGATCGCCGAGCCGCTGGGGCACGCGGGCGCGACCACGGCGGTGCTGACGCTGTCGGCGGGCGCCGCGTCCTGCGCCGCCTGGGCGACCTCCGCGCCCTCCCTGCGGTTCGCCCTGAGCGTGCTGGCCGGGGGCATCGCGGTGACCGGGGCGGTCGTCGGCTCGACCACGGCGACCGTCACCTGCACCGCCGTGCTGCTGTGCTCCCTGGCCGCCGGCCGGATGCGCCACCGGGGGCGCGGCCTGGCGGGACTGGCCCTCGCGGCCGTCGGGGTGACGGGCCTGACCTGGGCGGTCGCCGGGAACGCGCTGCCCGGCGGACTCGCCGAGTCACTGGAGGACCAACTGACGCCGCACCGGGTCGGCCTGTGGCGTGACGCGCTGCGCCTCGCGCGTGACGACGCGGGGCTGGGCGTGGGCCCCGGCCGGTTCGGCGAGCTGAGCGCCACGGCCGCCCGGTCGCCCCTGTCCGACGGCAAGCCGCACTCTGCGCCGTTGCAGATGGCCGCGGAACAGGGCGTCGTCGGGGTGCTGCTGCTGGCGGCGGTCTTCTGCTGGGTGCTGCTCGCCCTGTGGCGCGCGCCGCGGCCGACGCCGGTCGTGCTCACCGCGGGGGCCGCGCTCACGGCCCTGGCGGCCGTCGCCGCGGTCGGCAACGCGCTGAGTTTCACCACGGTGTCCGTCGGGGCCGGGCTGCTGGCCGGGCTGGCGACGGCCCGCCCGCTCGCCGTCGAACCGACGCCGGCGGCCACGGCGAAGAACGCGCCGGAGAGGGAGCCGCGCCCTCGCGACGACCGCCGGGCCACATGACGCACGCGCCGCCTCACGTACGCGGCCCATGACGTGCGCGCTACCTCACGTACGCGCCCCCATGACGTGCGCGCCGCCCGAAGACCGCCCCACCTGAAGACACCCCCCGACCTCAGCGGGCCGGCCCCCGCGCGCCCGGCCGCACCTCAGCGCCCCGGGCCCGCGCGCCCAACCGCACCTCAGCGCGCCGGCCCCGGCGTCCCCTGCCGCAACCGTGCTCTGATCGCCTGGACGGCGGACTCGGCGTCGTCCACGGTGATGGTGAACGTGTGGCCGTCCCACAGCCGCAGCACCACGCCCTCACCTTGCCGCACGACGACGGCGGTGCCCTTCTCCGGACGCCAGCGGTAGCCCCAGCCGCCCCAGTGGCGCGGGGTGACGTGCGGCTCGAACTCGGCTCCGGCGACATGGGACAGCGGGATGCGGCGGCGCGGCAGCCCGATGTGGCCGCAGCGCACTTCCAGGGACTCCTTGTCGAGCTTCAGGTCGACGTGGACGAAGGCCAGGGTCCCGAAGAGGACCATGAGTCCGGCGGCGATGCAGCCGACGACGGACATGACGAGCGGCGCGGCGCCGGACGTCCAGGCGGAGTCGATCGCCAGTTCGATGCCGAGCGCCATGCAGGCGGCCCCGATGAGCGCGAGCAGCCACTGGAACCGGTTGGTGGCGCGCCCGTGCCAGACGGGAGCATGCGGGGCGCTGTCGTCGCGGGGGTGGTCCCTCATGTTTATGAGACTACTCAGATTCCGCTCCGCCGGTACCGCGTAGCGCAGGGTGACCGCAACGGCCGATCAGGCACGGCCGCTGACCGGCCGCGGCCGGTCAGCGCACCGGGCTGGCCTCCTGAAGGAGCCGGCCTTCCGCATAGGCGAGCGCGGGCGCCGGAAGAGCCCCCTCCCGGCCGCTGAGCAGGACCGTCACCGTGCCGACGGTCTCGGTCTCCGCCTGGAGGCGGGCGCCGATGCGGCGCAGGGCCTGCGCCGCCACCGCGCCGGCCGAGCCGTGCAGCACGAGCGGGGGGCGGCCGGGGCGCTGTACGGCGGCGCGGATGCGTTCGTCCACGAGTTCGTAGTGGGTGCAGCCCAGGACGACGGTGGTGACGTCCTCCGGGGTGAGCGCGGCCGCCGCGGCGACGGCTGCGTCGATCGCCGCCTCGTCCGCGCGCTCGACGGCCTCGGCCAGGCCCCAGCAGGGCACCTCGGCGACGGGGACGCCGTCGGCGAAGTCCCGGATGAGGTTGCGCTGATAGGGGCTGCCGGTGGTGGCGGGCGTGGCCCAGATCGCGACGGGGCCGCCGCCGGCCGCGGCCGGCTTGATCGCGGGGACGGTGCCGATCACCGGGATGTCCGGTTCGAGCAGGGCCCGCAGGGTGGGCAGGGCGTGCACGGTCGCCGTGTTGCAGCCGACGATGAGTGCTTCCGGCCGACGGGCCGCGGCGGCTTCGGCGACGGCCACCGCGCGCGCGGTGAGGTCGTCGGGGGTGCGCGGCCCCCAGGGCATGCCGTCGGGGTCCAGGGAGAGCACGAGATCGGCGTCGGGTCGCAGGCGCCGTACCGCGGCGGTGGCCGCCAGCAGCCCGATTCCGGAGTCCATGAGCGCGATCTTCACCCGGCCACCATAGACGATGTGCTCTCGCGGCCAGTTCCCGTGGGGCAGACTGCGGCCGTGAGCGCCATCGTGTGGATCGCCGCCCTCTCCCTCCTCGCCTGGCTGTGGCTGCTCTTCTGCCAGGGCTTCTTCTGGCGCACGGACGTCCGGCTGCCCCCGCGCGCGACGCCCGCGGAATGGCCGAGTGTGGGCGTCGTCGTCCCCGCGCGCGACGAGGCGGAGGTGCTGCCGGCGAGCCTGCCGTCGCTGCTGTCGCAGGACTATCCGGGGCGCGCGGAGGTCTTCCTGGTCGACGACGGCAGCCGCGACGGCACCGGGGACCTGGCGCGTGAGCTCGCGCGGCGGCACGGCGGGTTGCCTCTGACGGTGGACTCGCCGGGTGAGCCGCCGGCCGGCTGGACCGGCAAGCTGTGGGCGGTGCGGCACGGCATCGGCCTCGCACGCGCGCGTGACCCCGAGTACCTCCTGCTGACGGACGCCGACATCGCGCACGCGCCCGACAGCCTGCGGGAGTCGGTCGCGGCGGCACGCGCGGGCGACTTCGACATGGTCTCGCAGATGGCGCGGCTGCGGGTGGAGACCCCGTGGGAGCGGCTGGTCGTGCCGGCCTTCGTCTACTTCTTCGCCCAGCTCTACCCTTTCCGCCGGGTCGGCCGGCGCGGGGCGCGGACGGCTGCCGCGGCGGGCGGCTGTGTGCTGCTGCGCACCCGGGCCGCCGAGCGGGCCCGGATCCCGGACGCCGTCCGGCACGCGGTCATCGACGACGTGGCGCTCGCACGGGCGGTGAAGGGGACGGGCGGGCACATCTGGCTGGGGCTGGCCGACAAGGTGGACAGCGTGCGGCCGTACCCGAAGTTGCGCGACCTGTGGCGGATGGTGTCGCGCAGCGCCTACGCGCAACTGCGGCACCATCCGCTCCTGCTGGTCGGGACCGTGCTCGGCCTGGTCCTGGTGTACCTGGTGCCGCCGCTCGCCCTCCTGGCCGGGCTCGTGCTCGGCAGCGGGGCCGCGGCGGCGTTCGGCGGGCCGGCGTGGCTGGTGATGACGGGGACGTACATGCCGATGCTCCGCTACTACCGCCAGCCGCTGTGGCTCGCTCCCCTGCTGCCGTTCACCGCGTTCCTGTATCTGCTGATGACGGTGGATTCCGCGGTGCAGCACCACCGGGGGCGCGGTGCGGCCTGGAAGGGCCGCACCTACGCACGCCCGGAGCCGCTGCCCGACGAGGGCTGAGCGGCGCCCTGAAGGGGGCTACTTGCGGCCGGGCGTCCAGTTCATGCCCCACCCGTAGGCGTAGTCGACGGTGCGCTGCGGGCTGACCCCGCGTTCGGGCACCAGGTAGCGGGCCTCGCGCTGGACGACGAGGTCGCCGCCGGTGTTGGTGATGAGGGCGAGCGCGCACACGGTGGAGGGGACCGTGCACTCGTCCAGGGAGAAGTCGATCGGGGCGCCGTGCTGCGGGTGGAGCGTGACGGTGGCGTGCAGGTCGGCGAAGGAGCGGGCGCCCTCGTAAATGGTGACGAAGACGAGGATGCGCCGGAAGTCGAGGCGGTGGTCGAGGTTGATGGTGAGGTTCTCGCCGCTCGCCAGGGCGCCGGTGCGGTCGTCGCCGTCGAGGTGGATGTAGGGCGGCTGGTGCAGGGCGCCGAAGGCGTTGCCGAGCGACTGGACGACGCCCTTGCGGCCGTCGGCGAGTTCGAACAGGGCGCACAGGTCGAGGTCGAGGTCGTTGTGCAGCGCGACCGCGCGTCCGCGTTTGCTGCCCCAGCCCGAGAACTGCTTGCGCACCTCCCAGTTGAGGTTCACGCGCATCGCGCCCGAGGTGCCGCCCTGTTTGGTCAGCGACACCGAGGGGGCGGCCTTGGTGAGCGTCACCTTGGTCAGCCGGACCGGCGCGGCGGCGGGCGGCGCGGGCGGAGGCGGAGGCGGGGCGTGGTGGACGGGCGGGAGCACGGTGGCGGGGACGGAGGGCATCGTGGGCGGAGGCGGCGGTGTCGGGGCCGCGTAGGGCGTCGGCGGCGCGGCGGGGTGGACGGGCTGGGGGGCCGTAGGCGCGGCCGTGTGCTGCGGTTCGTCCACGGTGATGCCGAAGTCGGAGGCCAGGCCCTCCAGTCCGCTGCCGTAGCCCTGTCCGACGGCCCGGAACTTCCAGGCGCCCTGGCGGCGGTAGAACTCCCCCAGCACGAACGCCGTCTCGACGGTCGCGCCGGTGCTGTCGAAGTGGGCGACGACGGTCTGCCCGGCGGCGTCGCGCACTTCGACGTAGAGGTCGGGCACCTGCCCGAACGCGCCGCCGTCCGTCGAGGCGGCCAGGACGACGGTCTCGATCGCGGGCTCCACGCGCGCGAGGTCGACGACGAGCGTGTCGGTCACCCGGCCGCCGGCGTCGCGCTTGCCCTCGTGGCGGACCGCGCCGGAGGAGTGCGCCGGCTGGTTGTAGAACACGAAGTCGCTGTCGGAGCGGACCTTCCCGCCGAGCAGCAGCAGCGCCGAGGCGTCGGCGTCGGGCACGCCGGGCCCGGAGCGCCAGCCCACCTCGACTCTCAGTGCCGCTGTCGGCACGGGAGTGTTCGAACCCTTCGACATGGACATGTCCGCCCCCATCACCTGTGACCACGCCGGTCGGCGCGCCGCTCGGGCGCCCCTCGGCTTGCTTGCCGGGTCAACTTATTCGTCCCGACAGTGAACTCCCATACACGGCACGTGAACAGACCCGTCCGACCTCCGGTAACCCCCCGGAACTCGGCCTTTACACGATTCAGACGGCGACTGCCGCCCTTTTTCGCCAACTTCGCTCGCATTGGGGATCCAGAGTCATGCCCGACACGGAAAACAACCCTCTTATCGGTCTCCCCAACCAGCACATCGTGGGCTTAACTTATGTGCCATGACCTCCCCCCGCTCCACCTATGGCGGCGGCTACTACAGCGCCTCCTTCCCGGACACTCCGATCTACGACTCGCTCGTGGCCGAGCGGGGGACCCCGCAGATCGCCCCGATCCGGGTCCCCGCCGCGTACGACACGAGCAGCAGCGGCCTGCCCGCGCTGCCGTCGGCGCTGCCCGCCCTCCCGGCCGCCCCGTCCCAGCCCGCCTACGGTTACCCGCAGGCGCAGCAGCCCGCCCCGCTGCAACAGGCGCCCGCGGCCTACATCCCGCCGCAGGCCTCCGCCCCGCGCGGCTACCCCGGCCCCCAGGCGCAGCAGCAGCCGCGCCCCGCCGGTCCCGGCACGGGCTACGAGGCGATGCGCCCCGCCGCTCCCCGGCCCGCGGCGCCGCAGTACCAGGACCCGTACAACAACCAGCAGCAGCAGTACCGCGGCTACTGAGCCGACCCGCGGTCGTCCACGCCTCCTGGCAGGATGAGCCCATGGGGTATGCGCGACTGCTGTCGATCCACGTCCATCCGGTCAAGGCGTTCCGGGGCCTGTCGCCCCGGGAGGCTGCCGTGGAGCCCTGGGGGCTGGCCGGAGACCGACGCTGGGCGCTGATCGACGACGGGGGAAAGGTCGTCACGCAACGCCAGCAGCCGCGCCTCGCGCAGGCCGTCGCCGAGTTCACGCCCGGCGGCGGCCTCCGTCTGTCCGCGCCCGGTCTGGAGCCGCTCACCGTCGCCGTGCCCGAGCCGGTGGAGACGGTCCCGCTGGAGATCTTCCGCGACAAGGTGGAGGGCGTCCCCGCCGCCGCGGCCGCCCACGCCTGGTGCAGCGCGTATCTCGGCTTCGACGTGCGCCTGGTGCACATGGACGATCCCGCGACACGCCGCGCGGTGGACCCGGAGTACGCGCTGCCCGGCGAGACCGTCACCTTCGCCGACGGCTATCCGCTGCTGGTCGCCGCCAGTTCGTCGCTCGACGCCCTCAACGCCCTGATCGCGCGGGGCGAGCACGCGGCCGAGGGCCCGCTGCCCATGAACCGCTTCCGGCCCAACATGGTCGTGGAGGGCACCGACCCGTGGGCCGAGGACGGCTGGTCGAGGATCACCGTCGGCGAGGTCGGGTTCCGCGTCGCCAAGAAGTGCGGCCGGTGCGTGGTGACCACGACCGACCAGAGCACCTCGCAGCGCGGCAAGGAGCCCCTGTACAGCCTGGGCCGGCACCGCCGCATCGACGGCAAGCTGGTGTTCGGGCAGAACCTGGTGCCGCTGTCCGGCGGCACGATCCGGGTCGGGGACCCGGTGCGGATCGTCGGCTAGCGCCGAAGACGATCGGGGGGAACCTCCGCGCACCCCCGGGCCGTTGTGTCCGTGTGAGCAGTTCATGAGACGTCCCGGCAGCAGTTCATGAGAGGCCCCGGTTCCGGGTGATTTCGCTCTCTCTTGGACCCGAACCGCACGTGAACGGCTCCACGGGGAGTTATCACGGAGCGGGAAGGGGGTGCGGGACGGTGCGAGCGATCGGTGGAATCTGGCGCTGGCGGCACAATCCGCTGCGGCGTACGACGGATCTGGTCGAGGCATGGGTCGCCCTGTCGGCGCTGCTCCTGGTCCTCCTGGTCGCGCCCGTCGTGGGCGCGGTCGTCGGCGCCGTCGCCCAAGGCGCGTTGCAGCAGGCGGTCCGCGACCAGCGCGAGTCCCGGCACCAGGTCACGGCCACCGTGGTGCGCGGGCTGGGCGGTTCGCCGTTGGAGGCAGACCCGGAGACCACCACCGGACGCGACACGCGCACGCGGGTGCTCGCCGACTGGACCGCCCCCGACGGCGCGGCCGGGCACGGCGCGGTCCTGTCGGGCCTTCAGGACCCGCACCGCGGCGACCGGTTCGCGATATGGACGGACGCGCACGGCAGGCCGGTGGCCCGCCCGCTGGACGCCGCCACGGCGACGACACACGCGGTGCTCGCGGGAATCGGCGCGGCCTTCCTCGCCGCCGGGCTCGTCGAGAGCAGCCGAAGAGTGATCGTCTGGCGCATGGTGCGCCGCAGGTACGCGCGTTGGGACCAGGCATGGGAGCGCGCGGGCCCGGACTGGGGCCGTACCGGCGCCGGCAGCTGACGGCCTTCCGTCACTTGTCAACCGAGCGCCCCCGCGCACGCTACGGTGGACCGGCCGAGACACTCGGCACCAACCCGCGCGCGAGGGAGCCGGAGGGGCATGCCGCCCCGACGGCGAACGAGCCATGACTACCACGAGGTGGGGGCACAGCAACGCCATGGCACAGGGCACGGTCCAGGTGACGCACACCGGCACATCGAGGTGGCGGCGGCGCACGGGTGAGTACGCGTCGCTCGCCGCCGCCCTGGAGGCCGCGGCCGAAGGCGACGTGCTCACCATCGCTCCCGGCACCTACCGGGAGAACCTCGTCGTCCAGCGGGCGGTGACCCTGCGCGGCCCCGAGGGCTCCTCCGGCTCCGTGCGGATCGCGCCCCTGGACGGGGTGCCGTTGACCGTGCGGGCCTCGGCGGTGGTGCAGGACCTGCACGTGGAGGGCCAGGACGCGGCCGCGCCCGCCGTGCTCGTCGAGGAGGGCACGCCCGAGCTGCTGGACCTGCGGATCGTCACCCGGTCCGCGGCCGGCATCGAGGTGTGCGGCGGCGCGCGTCCCACGGTCCGGCGGTGCACCGTCGACAACCCCGCGGGCGTCGGCATCGCCGTGGTCGACGGCGGCGGCGGGGTGTTCGAGGAGTGCGAGGTCGTGTCGGCCGGGCAGGCGGGCGTCGCGGTGCGCGGCGGGGCCCACCCACGTCTGGAGCGCTGCCGGGTGCACCACACCTCCGGCTCCGGGCTGAGCGCCACCGGCGACAACTCCGCGCTGGAGGCGGTCGGCTGCGAGGTGTACGAGGTCCGGGGCAGCGGCGTGCAGATCACCGCCCGCGCCACCGCGCACCTCACCGACTGCGACGTCCACCGCACGACGGGCGACGGCGTCACGCTCGACATGGACGCCGTGGTCACCCTGGCCGACTGCCGGATCCACGACATCCCCGAGAACGCGGTCGACCTGCGCTCGCGGTCCGTCCTGACGCTGACGCGGACGACGGTGCGTCAGTTCGGGCGCAACGGGCTGTCGGTGTGGGACCCGGGCACGCGGGTGGACGCCAACCAGTGCGAGATCTTCGACAGCACCGGCGACTATCCGGCCGTCTGGGTGAGCGACGGCGCCACCGTGGTGCTGGACTCCTGCCGGGTGCACGACGTGCCGGACGCGCTGTTCGTCCTCGACCGCGGTTCGCGCGCGGACGTCGTCGACACCGATCTGACGCAGGTGCGCAACACGGCGGTGTCGGTGAGCGACGGCGCCACCGCCCAGCTCGACGACTGCCGGATCCGGGACGCGGCGACCGGCGCCTGGTTCCGCGACCACGGCAGCGGCGGCACCCTCAACGGCTGCACGATCGACGCCACCCAGACCGGCGTCATCGTCACCAAGGGCGCCGATCCCGTCGTCGAGCGCTGCACGGTCGACTCGCCCTCGGAGGCCGGGTTCTATGTGTCGGCCGGGGGTCGCGGAAGCTTCCTGAACTGCCGCGTCACCAACAGCGGCGGCTACGGCTTCCACGTGATAGACGGTTGCCGTACGACCCTGCGCAAGTGCCGCACCGAGCGCTGCGCGCGCGGGGGTTACGAGTTCGCGGACGGCGCCGACGCCACGCCCGGTACGGGGCCCGTGGCCGAGGACTGCACGAGCGACGAGAGCGCGAGCCGGGGGACGCCGCCGGCGGCGCGTGAGACGGCCGTCCAGACGGCCGACCGCTCCCCCGGGCTGCTCGGCGCGATGCCCGAGCAGCGCGCCGCAGAGCCGGAGACGCCGGCCGCTTTCGAGACGGAGCATCCCGTGCGGACCTCCAAGGACGTGCTCGGCGAACTCGACGCGCTGGTGGGCCTGGAGAGCGTCAAGCGCGAGGTGCGGGCGCTGATCGACATGATCGAGGTCGGCCGGCGGCGGCAGCGGGCGGGGCTCAAGGCGGCCTCCGTCAAGCGGCATCTCGTCTTCACGGGCTCCCCCGGCACCGGCAAGACCACGGTCGCCCGCCTCTACGGCGAGATCCTCGCCGCGCTGGACGTCCTGGAGAAGGGCCATCTCGTCGAGGTGTCCCGTGTCGACCTGGTCGGCGAGCACATCGGCTCCACCGCGATCCGCACCCAGGAGGCCTTCGAACGGGCCCGTGGCGGGGTGCTGTTCATCGACGAGGCGTACGCGCTCTCCCCCGAGGACGCCGGGCGCGACTTCGGCAAGGAGGCCATCGACACGCTGGTGAAGCTGATGGAGGACCACCGGGACGCCGTGGTGGTGATCGTCGCCGGGTACACGGCCGAGATGGAGCGCTTCCTGTCGGTCAACCCCGGTGTGGCGTCGCGTTTCTCGCGAACCATCACCTTCGGGGACTACGGCCCCGAGGAGCTGTTGCGGATCGTGGAGCAGCAGGCCGAGGAGCACGAGTACCGGCTCGCGCCGGGCGCCGCCGAGGGGCTGCTGACGTACTTCACGACGATGCCGAAGGGCCCCGCGTTCGGCAACGGCCGCACGGCGCGCCAGACGTTCGAGGCGATGGTGGAGCGGCACGCGAGCCGGGTCGCGCAGGTGCCGGACCCGAGCACGGACGATCTGACACTGCTGTACGCGGAGGACCTCCCGGAGGCCCGCTAGGTCACACCGTTCCGTTCGGCCTCGTTCTCTCCGTTCCCCTCCTGCGCCGCCCCCTCAGTCCTCTCCTGCGTCGACGGCTCCGTCCCTTCCGTCCTCTCCAGCACGATGACGACGGGGACTTGAGGCTGCTCCGTTCGTGCCCGCTGGGTCGGCAGCTCCGGGTGGAGGCGGGCCAGCAGGCGTTCGCGTTCCACCGCGAACGCCGGGTCCGCCTGGTAGTCGGAGTGGCCGAGGATGGGGGCGGGCAGGGGGTGCTCCTCGGTGCGACCGTAGGCGAGGGGGTCGGCCAGGGGCGGGTGGTCCACCTCGGGGCCGCAGTCGTCGCCGGACAGCCGTACGGGGCCGCCGATGGGGTCGGTGAGCCGGTAGAGGTTGCGCCAGCAGTCGATGTCCTGGTGCAGGGCGTTCAGCGCGGCCGGGCCGAAGTGGGCCGGGAACCAGCGGCCGTAGAGGCGCTCGATCGGGGAACCGTAGGTGAGCAGCGCGACGCGTTTGCGGTCGGCGGGTTGCAGTTGCCAGGCCGCGGCGGCGGCGAGGACGCTGCCCTGGGAGTGTCCCGAGATGACCAGCCGCCCGCCGGTGGCGCGGGTCCAGGTGGCCATGCGCCAGGTCAGGTCGGGGACGGCGCGCTCGGCGTAGCAGGGCGGGGCGAAGGGGTGGGCGGCACGCGGCCAGAAGGTGCCGACGTCCCAGAGGATGCCGATGGTGCGGCGCGCGGAGGCGTCCTTGTAGGCGCGTCTGCCCCAGGTGACGAAGAGGAGGAAGCCGAGCCCTATCAGCCAGGAGCCGAGCGCCTGTCCGGTCTGGGCGGCACCCTGGACGAAGGGGTGGGCGGACTCGGCGGCCCGGTGCGGGGTCCTGCCGGTGGCGAAGGCCCCGACGAGGGCCCCGGCGCCGAGCAGCAGCGTGGTGACGGAGGTGACCGCGACGAGGAGCGGGCCGCGGTCGGTGAGCGTGGCCATGGCCCGCGCGCGGGCGATGCGCCGGGTGCGGGCGGGGTCTCCGGGGTCGGCGTCGTAGGCGCGGGCCACCGCGGCGCGTTCGGCGCGGGTCAGCAGCCAGGCTCCGCGGCCGAGCAGCGCGCCCAGCACGAGCAGCACGACGATCAGCGCGGGGATGACGGAGGCCTGCCAGGTCAGCAGGACGGGCGGGCCGACCAGGAAGGTCCCGGTGCCGTCGAGCCAGTCCGAGACGCGCTGGGCGACCCCGCCGGACATCACGCCGCCGAGCGCGCAGGCCAGCATGGTGACGGCGGGTCCGCCGAGGCCCCGCAGCGCGGTGCGTCCTCCGGGGTCGCGGGCGGAGCCGCGGTGCAGCACGGCGGCGACCACGGCGAGGGCGATCACCAGGGCGCCCTGGGCTATGGCGATCCCGCCGAAGGTCAGATCGCCCGGCAGCCGGCCGGACGACGTCCAGCCGGAACGCTCCCAGCCGGCGTAGAAGAGGGTGAGGACGAGGAGCGCGAGGGCGGCCAGCGGCAGACGTCGTACGAGCTGGGCGTCGAGTTCGCGGTCGAGGCGGTGTTCGCTGCGGCCGCGCCGGCACACCACCCAGACCGTGGCGAGGGCGCCGGCGGCCAGGGCCGCTTCGAGGATCCGGCCGAGGACGTCGAGGAGGGCGGGGCCGCCCGCTCGGGCGTCGTACCGGGCGGCGGCCGTGCCGACGGCGGTGGCCACGGTGAGCAGGCCCGCCGCGGTGTGCGCCGCGCGCAGCCGGGCGACGAGGCGGCGGCCGTACCAGAAGCCGGGGCGGCCGAGGGCGGTGTGGCCGAGCACGTCCTCGGGTTCGGGCCGGGCGTTCAGCGGTTCCTGTGACTCGTAGGCACGCCAGGTGCGGTGGGAGAGGTACCACAGGAGTCCGGTGAGGGCGGCCGGGACCAGGGCGGCGAGGGCGAGGCGGCGGCCGGGCTGGGTCCACCAGCCGCCGTCCCGGACCGTCGGCGACAGGAAGCTCAGCCAGGTGTGCCGCTCGGCGCACGCGGTGGTGCCCGCGCACTGCCAGGCCGTCAGGTCGAGGGCGACCTCGCAGGCGGCGGCGACCAGCAGCACCGTCAGGCTGAGGCCGGCGAGCCGCACCAGCAGTCCGTAGCAGCGGACGGCACGCGTGCGGTCCCGTGCGGCGGGGCGCATCCAGTGGGCGAGGTTGACGACCATGAACGGCAGCAGCAGGAGCCACAGGGCGCGGGTGCCGTTGCCGGAGGTGAGGTTGCACCAGACGTAGGCCTCGGGGACCGGGCGGTCCCGGGGTCCTGCGGTGGCGGCGTGACCAATGTGACCCGCGCGACCCGCGTGATCAGCGTGATCCGTGTGACCGGCGTGGCTGTCGTGGCCCGGGCGGTCGAGGCGGTCGGCGTCGACGTCCTCGGCGCGCCGGAACACGGCGGCCGTCTCGTCGCCGGTGATCCGCACCGTGCGCGGATCGTTCAGCATCTTCTCGGGCGTGGCCCCGCCCACGCCGTGGACCAGGAGTTCGAGGGCGGCCGTGGCCTCCCCACCGGTCGGGGCTCTGTCCTGCGCACGTTCCACCGTTCTGGCACTTCCCCCGTGACGCGCTGTCGACATGTGTGCGTGCGGGGCCAGGATCTCCGCTGGACGGTCCGAGCACACCTGTTGTGACCGAATTTCCCCCGATCCGTGTGACGGACGGAATCGGCGCGTGTCATATCCGTGACATGCTCGCGTCGGACAGGTGGTGGCGCGACCGGTGGCCGCCCGTGCGAGGATGGGACGCCCGCGCCCCGCCGACCGGCAGAATGTCCACGTCGGCGCAGGTGTGCGTGGCGTGTCGGACGGAGTGGATCGGCTTGAGTCGAGAGGACCGGAGCGTACGTGAGTGAGAATCAGAACCTCCTCGCGGAGCAGCGCCGCGCACTGATCCTGGACGAGGTCCGGCGCCGGGGCGGCGTCCGTGTCAACGAACTGACCCGCAAGCTCGGCGTGTCGGACATGACGGTGCGCCGCGACCTCGACGCGCTGGCCCGGCAGGGCGTGCTGGAGAAGGTGCACGGCGGCGCGGTCCCGGTCGTGGAGGCGAGCACCCACGAGCCGGGTTTCGAGGCCAAGTCGGGGCTGGAGCTGACGGCCAAGGAGGACATCGCGCGGGCGGCGGCGGAACTGGTCGCGCCGGGCAGCGCGATCGCCCTGTCGGGCGGGACGACGACGTACGCGCTGGCGCACCGGCTGGTCGACGTGCCGGACCTGACGGTGGTGACCAACTCGGTGCGGGTGGCCGACGTGTTCCATGTCGCGCAGCGCACCTCGGGCCCCCGGCAGGGCGCGGCCACGGTGGTGCTGACGGGCGGGGTGCGCACGCCCTCCGACTCGCTGGTGGGTCCGGTGGCCGACCAGGCCATCGCGGCGCTCCACTTCGACGTGCTGTTCCTGGGCGTGCACGGGATATCGGCCGAGGCGGGCCTGTCGACGCCGAATCTGGCGGAGGCCGAGACCAACCGGCGGCTGGTGCAGTCGGCGCGCCGGGTCGTGGTGGTCGCGGACCACACCAAGTGGGGTGTGGTGGGCCTGAGTTCGTTCGCGGCGCTGGAGCAGGTCGACACGCTGGTGACGGACGCGGGGCTGCCGCAGGCGGCGCGCGCGGAGGTCTCGGAGCATCTGCGGCGGCTGGTGATCGCGGGCGAGCCCGACGAGGACGCGGACATCTGACGGCCACCGGCCGAGGACGCACGCGGCGTCCGACGGCGCGCGGATGTGCGACAGCTCCGGGACGTCCGACAGCTCCGGGACCTCCGACAGCTCGCGTACGACCGACAGCGCACCGGCTCAGGGCGCAGACATCCGGGACGGCACTGGCTAGGGTGACGCACCCGTCCGTCGTGCTGGGAGGTTGCGCTCATGGCTCACCGGTTGCGTCCCGAAGGGCTCGACTTCCTCACGACCGCGCCCGTGCGGCTGGTCTTCGCGCGGGAGGTGTCCGCTCCACCGGAGCAAGTCTTCCGCGCGCTCGCCGAGGACGTGTCCGGCTGGGCAGTCTGGTTCCCGGCGGTGGCGTCCGCGCGGCCGGTCGACGGCGGCGCGGGACGGGACGTGCGGCTGCGGGGCGGGACGCGTTTCCGTGAGACGGTGCTGGCGGCGAAGGATCCCGAGGTGTACGCCTACCGGGTCGACGTGACCAATGCGCCGGGGGCGCGGGCGCTGGTGGAGGAGTGGCTGCTCGCGCCGGCCGGTACGGGGACGCGGGTGCGCTGGACGTTCGCGGCGGACGGCACGGCGGCGTTCCGGGGTGTGCTGCGGCTGGCCCGGCCGGGGATGGGGCGGACGTTCCGGGACGCGGTGACGCGACTGGACCGCCGGCTCACGGCGTCGCCGTAGCGGCGGGCGGTCAGATCACGCCGTGGGGCCGCGGCGGTGTCCCGGCGTGTCACTCCGGCCAGACGCCCGTGGCCAGCAGGCTGTCGATCGCCGCCGTGTACGGGGCGATGTCCAGGCGCTGTTCGGTGAGCCAGGCGTCGGAGTAGTACTTGTCGAGGTAGCGGTCGCCCGGGTCGCACAACAGGGTGACCACGCTCCCCTGCCGCCCCTCCGCCACCATCTCGGCGATGATCTTCAGCGCGCTCCACAGGCCGGTGCCCGTCGAGCCGCCCGCCTTGCGCCCTATGGCCCGCTCCAGCGCACGTACGGCGGCGACGCTGGCCGCGTCCGGGACCTTCATCATGCGGTCGACGGCGCCGGGCACGAAGCTCGGCTCCATCCGGGGCCGGCCGATGCCCTCGATACGGGAGCCGCAGTCGCAGGTGACGTCCGGATCGCCGGTGGTCCAGCCCTCGAAGAAGCAGGAGTTCTCGGGGTCGGCGACGCACACGCGCGTGTCGTGCTGCATGTAGTGGACGTAGCGCGCGATGGTCGCGGAGGTGCCGCCGGTGCCGGCCGTGGCGACGATCCACGCGGGCTCCGGGAACCGCTCCAACTCCAGTTGCCGGAAGATGGATTCGGCGATGTTGTTGTTGCCGCGCCAGTCCGTGGCCCGTTCGGCGTAGGTGAACTGGTCCATGTAGTGGCCGCCGGTGTCCGCCGCGAGGCGGGCGGACTCCTCGTACATCGTGCGCGGGTCGTCGACGAAGTGGCAGCGGCCGCCGTGGAACTCGATCAGGCGGATCTTCTCGGCGCTCGTCGTGCGCGGCATGACGGCGATGAAGGGGACGCCGATCAGCTTGGCGAAGTACGCCTCGGACACGGCCGTCGAGCCGCTGGACGCCTCGATCACCGGGCGGTCCGGCCGGATCCAGCCGTTGCACAGGCCGTAGAGGAACAGGGAACGGGCCAGGCGGTGCTTCAGGCTGCCGGTGGGGTGGGTCGACTCGTCCTTGAGGTACAGGTCGATGCCCCACCGCTCGGGCAGCGGGAAGAGCAGGAGGTGGGTGTCGGCCGAGCGGTTGGCGTCGGCCTGGACCTTGCGCACGGCCTCTTTCAGCCAGGTGCGGTAGTAGGCGTCACTGCGGTCGACGTCGAGCGTGGCGCCGGTCCGGGTCTGCTGGGGGGTGGTCACGGCGGGGCTCCTTCATACGTCGCGCCGACGGCGGCTCACGCGGCCGACTCCTCGATCATAGACACCTTCCGAACCGCTTCCCACCTGCATAAACGCATCTTTGAGGGGCCCAAAGCCGGCCCTGGGGGCAGGGGGCTCGCCGGGTGGGGGCGCATTCGCGCGAGTGCTCCGGGTGGCCGCCGTCCGCGTGTCGCACGTACTGGTGCTCGCCGCCGTGCGGGGGCAGACTGCACGGCGGCGGGGCCAAGGCCCCGGACGGGGGCGCACACTGGATCACGACACGAGCTGGTTGACGGCCCGGGCGACCACGCGGGAGCACGGGCCGGCACACCCACGCGCAAGGGGGCGGGGATGGCGGAGCCGGAGTTCACGGCGACGGGCGTGCGGATCGGGAAGCGGCTGCGCTCGCTCACCCGGGCCGGGCAGGTCCGGATCAACGACGGCAGGCTGGAGTTGCTCACCAGCTACGGCAGCGAGATCGACAGCGCGCCGGTGCAGGCGGTACGCGCCTCCCGGCCGTGGTTCGCGCCGGAGGACCGGGCGCAGGCCGACCTCAACGGCAACCGGTATCTGCTGACCCTGGGCGAGCACGACCCGGCGCCGGGCGAGCCGGGGCCGCCCGCGGCGCGCCGGTTCATCGAGGCGGTGCGCAAGGCGGCGGGGCGCGAGGACTGAGCGGGGCGCGCGGGCGGACGGCGACGGCGAGTTGCGCTCCCCGATCCCCTGCGTCACGCTGTTCTCACGTCACTCTGGGTTTACCGGCGATAACGCTGCGAACCAGCCCGCCGGACACGACAGCAGGCGGCCGCCTCGCGCAGACGCACTGCTCCGATCGATCCGAACTCCGTGTTCTTCCGGACCTCATGTCGGGGAGTCGCAGCCGTGATCAGCAACCCAAGCAGGCACTGCACGGTGGAGCTTCAAGCCCTGCCGTCGCGGATCGGCCAGGTCCGCAGAATCGTCTCGGCGCAGCTGCGCTACTGGCATCTGGACCCGTTGATAGACCGGGCCGCGCTCGGTGTGACGGAGCTGTTGACCAACGTCCATCTGCACGCTCTGCCCGACAAGACGTGCACCGTGGAGATGGAACTGCTGCTCGACCGGCTCACCGTCTCCGTCCACGACCACGATCCGCGCCTCCCGGCGCTCGAGAAGGCCGACGCCTTCGCCACCTGCGGGCGCGGGCTCGCGATGGTGGCGGCGGTCAGCGAGAGCTGGGGCGCGCGGCCGAACGGCGAATCCGGCAAGGTCGTGTGGTTCACGCTGCCGGCGCCCCTTTCCGCGCCGGACCGGCTGGCGCGGCCGCCCCGACGGCTGTCCGGGGACCGGTTGTTCCCCGAGGTCGTCGGGGTCGACGAGCGCAGGCCGGCGCACGCTTCCGTCCGGTCGGCCGCGGTGGGCTGAACACGCGGCCGCGCCGCGCCGCGCCGAGTCGGCGTGACGCGGCCGGGTCCGGGTGCCGGGCCCGGGGGTGCCGCGTTCCGGGTGCCGGGTCGGGTGCCCGGTGTCGGGTGTCGGGTCAGGTGGACGCCTGGTCGCCGTCCTTCATCGCGCCCCAGCCGTGCCAGCGCTCGACCTCGATCCAGGCGCTGACGCGGGGGCGGACCCGGTCCGGGTAGGGCTTGCCGATGTAGTGGGCGGCGATGCGGTCGATGTCGGCCAGGCCGTCGTCCTCGCGCGTCTCGGTCACCCGGCCGATGAGGGACACGTGCGTGTACCAGTCGTCGCCGTCGAGGACGGTGAGGGTGACGCGCGGGTCGCGGCGCAGGTGCTTCAGCCGGACCCGGCCCTCGTCCAGGCTGATCAGCACCCGGCCGTCGTCCCACACGTACCAGGTGGGGGTGGAGACGGGGGTTCCGTCCGAGCGCAGTGTCGCCATCACGCAGGGGTTCGGGCGTTGCAGCAGTTCCACGGCCTCGGCGGGCAGCGGCGGCTTGGACACGGGTCCTCCTCGGGGGTCCGGCGTTACAGGGTCCGGCGTTCCGTGTTCGGGTGTTCCGGATCCGGGTGTTCCGGATCCGGGCGCGCCGGGTTCGGGCGCGCCGGGTTCGGGCGCGCCGGGTTCGGGCGCGCCGGGTTCGGGCGCGCCGGGTTCGGGGGTTCCGGTTTACGGCTTCCCGGTTTACGGCTTTCCGGATCAGGCGTTCTCGTCGAAGCTGGCGAAGTACGCGGCGGCCATGTCCTCGTCGGCGTGGCCCTGTGCGGCGGCCCGCTCCAGGCGCTCGGCGCTCGCGGCCGCCACGTCGAGGCGGACGCCGTTGCTGCGGCCGGCCTCGACGATCAGGCGGGCGTCCTTGGCGGCGGTCGCCACGCCGAACTGGGCGGGCGTGAGCCGGTCCTCGAGGACCAGGCCGGCCTTGGCGCGCAGGTAGCCCATGTCCAGCGGGCCGCCGGCGATCAGCTCGAAGAACGAGTCCGGGTCCACGTCCAGGGCCTTGGAGAGCGCGAGGACCTCACCGGTCGCGGCGGTGGCGGCGATGACCCAGCTGTTCGCGACCAGCTTCAGCCGGGTCGCGGTGCCGGCCGCGCCGTCCTCGCCGGTCCACACCGTGCGGGCGCCCACGGCGTCCAGGACGGGGTTCACAGCGTCGCGGTGTTCGACGGGGCCGGCCGCGAGCACGGTGAGCTGACCGGCCTCGGCGGGCTGACGGGTGCCCAGGACCGGCGCGTCGAAGAAGACGAGGCCATGTTCGCGGGCGAACGCCGCCAGGTCCGCGGTCGCCTCGATGCCGGCGGTCGTCGACTGCACCCAGGCGGTGCCGGGGCTGAGGCCGGGCACCGCCTCGCGCAGGGCGTCCAGGACGGCTGGGCCGTCGTGGACCATGGTCAGGACCACGTCGGCGCCACGGACCGCCTCGGCCGGGGTGTCGGCGACGGTGACGCCGTCGGCGGTCAGCGGCTCCGCCTTGGCGCGGGTGCGGTTCCAGGCGCGGACGGTGTGTCCGGCGCGGGCGATGTTGCGGGCCATCGCGGCACCCATGATGCCGGTGCCCAGAACGCTCACGGTGAGCTTGTCGGTCATGAGACGTCAACTTCCTGAACCATTGGGGGAGCTGTCACGAACGGTGACGGTGCGGGACCGTCCGGGTCACTTCGAAGGGTCACTTCGAAGCGGCGCGGACCAGTCCGTCTAGCCAGGCCTGGTGGCCGTCGAGCATCGGGTTCGAGCGCTCGTTCGCGAGGGCGGCGGCGGGCTCGCCGAGCTGGGTCTCCTGGGTGAGGATGCGGACCCGGCCGCCGGGAAGGTCCTCGACCAGCCAGGCGTGCAGCACGTCGAGCCGCTCCTCGGGGCCGCCGCCGTTCGGGAACGAGATGTCGGCGACGTTGTCGTAGTAGCCCTCCCACTCGGAAGTGTCGACCAGGTAGCTCCAGACCCGGGCGGCGGTGAGGCCCTGGACGATCACCTCGTTGGAGACGAAGTTGTCGCGGGTGCCGGGCAGGTACTTCTCGGGCCAGTCGATCGCGTTCTGCGTGGTCATCGGGGTGTCCCCTTCGGGAGTCCGCGGGTGCCGCCGGTCGGCGACGTCTTCGACGATAGGTTCACCGGACATCGGCGATCCAATAGGAACGTCGATATCTGTCATCGGTGTACCGATGCGTCAGACCCCGGCCAGCGCCTCCAGCGGATCGTCCAGTACCGGCTGCCAGGCCAACTCCGCCGCGCCGACGAGGCTGTTGTGGTCCAGGGAGCACGCGAGGATGGGGACGCCGCCGCTGCGGCCCCAGAGGCCGCGGTCCGCGACGACCGCGCGGAGGCGTTCGGGGTCGGCGTCCAGGAGGGTGCGGTGCAGGCCGCCGAGGATGATGCGGTCGGGGTTCAGGATGTTGACCAGCCCGGCGAGGCCCAGGCCCAGCCGGTCGATGAGGGCCTCGGTCGCGATGCGGACCGCGGGGTCGGTGTACTCCTCGCGGATGAGGTCGTTGGCCTGCTGGAGCAGGGAGCCCTCGGGGCCGGGGTCGCGCCCGGCGGTCGTGAGGAGGGCCAGCGGATCCGCCTCGACGTCCAGGCAGCCGCGGCTGCCGCAGTGGCAGGGGCGGCCCTCGGGGTTGACGGTGAGGTGCCCGACTTCGAGGGCGAGCCCCGAACTCCCCGTGTGCAGACGGCCGTCGAGCACCAGCGCGCCGCCGACGCCACGGTGCCCGGTGGCCACGCACAGCAGGTCGCGGGCGCCGCGTCCGGCGCCGTGCCGGTGTTCGGCGAGGGCGGCGAGGTTGACGTCGTTCGCGGCGAACGCGGGACCGGTGACGCCGGCGGCACGGACCCGCTCGGCGAACACCTCCCGCACCGGCGCGCCCGCCGGCCAGGCGATGTGCAGGGGGTTCAGGGCCAGGCCCTCGGGCTCGGTGACCGCCGACGGCACGGCCAGCCCCGCGCCCACACAGCGGCGGCCCGTCCGGCGCAGCAGTTCGGCCCCGGCGTCCACGGCGGCGCCGAGCACCTTGGCCGGATCGGCGGCCACGGCCTCACAGCTGGGAGTCGTCGCGACGATACGGCCGCCCAGGCCGACCAGCGCCGCACGGAACCCGTCGGCGTGCACCTGCGCCGCCAGGGCCACCGGCCCCTCGTCCGCGAGGGCGAGCCGGTGCGAGGGGCGGCCCTGCGATCCCGCGGCGGCGCCGGGGCGGGCGTCGACCCGGATCAGGCCGAGCGCCTCCAGCTCGGCGGCGACCGCGCCGGCCGTGGCGCGCGTGACGCCGAGTTCCGCGGTGAGCACCGCGCGGGTGGGAGCCCGCCCGGTGTGCACGAGCTCCAACGCGGGTCCGAGCGCACCGCGCCCCCGGTCCAGCCGCGCCCTCGAGGTGGTCCCTTCCCCCGCCTGCCGGGGGTCCGCCTTGCCGCTCATGAGGGCGATCCTCCCATGATCCGCTACGTCTGCCGCTCCCCCGCGTCTGCCGTCGCCTCCGCGTCAGCCGGTGTCGCCTCGGCCTCCGGACGGTGTCCCCGGGGCGTCAGCGGGCATCACCTCGGCGTCAGCAGGCGTCAGTCGGCGGCCGGGAACCCGCTGACCCGCAGCGTCACGTTGAGTCGTCCGCTCAGCCCCAGATGGGCGGGTGCCGTCCCCGAGAACACCCTCGGCACCCCGTGGTGGGCGAGCCGGGACGGCCCGCCGAAGACGAACAGGTCGCCGCTGCGCAGCTCGACGTCGGTGTAGGGCCGGGTGCGCGTCTCGGTGTTGCCGAAGCGGAAGACGCAGGTGTCGCCGAGGCTGAGGGAGACCACGGGCGCGTCGGAGGTCTCGTCCGCGTCGCGGTGCATGCCCATCCGGGCGTCGCCGTCGTAGAAGTTGATCAGCGCGATGTCGTACTCCGCCGCCCCGCCGGCCTGCGGCCCCAGCGCGTCGGCCAGCGCGCGCCGGCCCAGTTCGCCGAGCCAGGCCGGGAAGGGCTTCACGGGCGCGCCGTCGCCGTCGACGACCGTGCGGGAGTAGGCGTACGGGTACCAGTGCCAGCCCAGGCAGACCTGGCGGGCGGTCATGGTGCCGCCGCCGGGTGTGCGGACCGTGCGCAATCCGGCGGGCGGCCTGGCCCACTCGCGACAGGCGACGAGCAGCTCGCGCTGGCGGGCGGGGCCGAGCCAGTCGGGCACGTGCACCGCGCCCGGCGCGATCAGGGCGCGCTCACGGGGAAACAGCTCCGTGTCCATCCCCCCATCCTCCCCCACCACCCCCTCTTCCCCGGCCTCCCCCACGGGGTCTGAGCTGCGGCTCGGTTAGCCTTGACGCACGATGGACGACCGTATGACGACGCCATGGGGCGAGCTCGCGCTGGCCCGCCACCCCGAGGATCCGCGCGACCCGCTGCGCGCCTGGGACGCCTCCGACGCCTACCTGCTGCGGCATCTCGCCGAGCGGGAGACCCCGCTGACCGGGACGGTCGTCGTGCTCGGCGACCGCTGGGGCGCGCTGGTCACGGCGCTCGCGGCGCACCGGCCGGCGGGGGCGGCCGACTCCTCGCCGGCCCAGATCACCGACTCCTGGCTGGGGCAGGAGGCCACCCGGGCGAACCTCGCCCGCAACGGTGTCGCGCCCGGCGCGGTCCGGCTGCTCACCACCCAGGACCCGGTGCCCGAGCGGATCGACGTGCTGCTGGTGCGCGTACCGAAGAGCCTCGCCCTGCTGGAGGATCAACTCCTGCGCCTGGCACCCTCGTTGCACGCGGGGACGGTCGTCGTGGGCGCCGGCATGGTGAAGGAGATCCACACCTCGACGCTCCAGCTGTTCGAGCGGATCCTCGGCCCCACCCGGACCTCGCTCGCCCGGCAGAAGGCCCGGCTGATCTTCTGCACCCCTGAACCGTCGCCGAATCGGGAGTCGGAGCGGGAGTCGAATGGGGAGCCGGAGCGGGAGTCGCAGCGGGATTCGGGACGCTCGGCCAACCCCTGGCCGTACCACTACGACCTCCCCGACGGGATCGGCCCGCTGTCCGGCCGTCCCGTCGTCAACCACGCGGGCGTGTTCTGCGCCGACCGGCTCGACATCGGCACCCGGTTCTTCCTGAGCCATCTGCCCCCGACGCACGGCGATCGGCGGGTCGTCGACCTGGGGTGCGGCAACGGCATCGTGGGGACGGCGGTGGCGCTGGCCAATCCGCAGGCCGAAGTGCTGTTCACGGACGAGTCGTTCCAGGCGGTGGCCTCGGCGGAGGCGACGTTCAAGGCCAACGGGGTGCCGGGGCACGCCGAGTTCAGGGTCGGCGACGGGCTCGCGGGGGTGCCGGACGGCAGCGTGGACCTCGTGCTGAACAATCCGCCGTTCCACTCCCACCAGGCCACGACGGACGCGACGGCGTGGCGGATGTTCACGGGGGCGCGGCGCGCGCTGCGGCCGGGCGGCGAGCTGTGGGTGGTGGGCAACCGGCATCTCGGCTACCACGTCAAGCTGCGGCGGCTGTTCGGCAACAGTCAACTGGTCGCCGGCGACCCGAAGTTCGTGGTGCTGAAGGCCGTCAAGCGCGGGTGAGCCGCATCCCGGCGACCGTGCTCGCTCACCTCGGCGGTGGTGCCCGGGCGGGTGAGGGCCATGATCCGGTCATCTGCGCGGGCGGGGCTGTTCAGCTCGTCCTCGACGTGAGCCGCCTGCGGGAAGGAGCACGTCGCCGCCGCGGTGACGGGCCGCCCCACCGGAACCGGCCATTCACCGACTCGCCCTCGAATCACCCCTCTTGACCCGTGTCACGGCCCCGGCTTTGGATGTTGCCTCGTCGGCCGAGCCTTTCACCGAGGAGGTTCCGTGTCCGTCCCAGACGACGACCTCGTCTCCGTAGAACGTGCGCTTGCCTCACACCCCGAGTTCAGCGATGCCCCGCTCATCACGCTCAAGGCGGTGGAGTTCTACCGCTTCGCCGTCGACCTGCTCGCCGAGCGGTCGCCCACCGTGGACCGGCTCACGGCCGGCATCCGCGACGGTGACGGCCGGATACCCGTCGCGGTCGCCGAGGACCCCCTCGTCCGCGTCACCCTGGACGAGGCCGTCTCGCGGATCGAGCAGGGCCACGTCGACGAAGCCGCGTGGAGCGAGGTCACGACCATGCTCCGGCTGGTCGCCGACGCTCTCGCCGCCCACGGCGTCCACGCCCCGCCGACCGGGGCCGGTCTCGGCGAGGGGCGCGTCGTGCGGGTCTCGCCGGAGCGGACGGCCTGGCTGTGCGGCGTCGGCGAGGGCAGCACCGAGCCGCTGACCCGCACCTTCCAGGACACCTTCGTCCGCGACTTCCTGCGCGGCGTCCCCGGCGACCTGCTCCGTCCCACGCAGGAGCACGCGGACCGGCTGGACACCGGTTTCGCCGCCCTGCACGCGCTGCTGCCCGAGCTGGCGACGAGCGTCGGCGCGCACTACGTCGGCGTGGGCGTCGTCGACGTGCGGACCGAGGGCGAGACGTTCCTCGCCGGGAACGTGGGACGGATCCCCGGCGTGGTGTTCTTCTCGCCCAACCGGATGGCTCGCCCCTGGCGGTTCGCCGAGACGGCCCTGCACGAGGGCCTGCATCTGAAGCTGTTCGACATCCAGCGCTCGGCGAGCATCTTCACCGCTCCCGAACGGCTGGGCGACGGCCCCAAGGTGAAGGTGCCCTGGCTGAAGTGGGCGTCGATGGTCGCGCCCAACGAATGGGCCCTGGACCGCGCCCTGGGCGCCTTCCACGTCTACGCCCACCTGGTCCCGTTCCGGCAGGCGCTGCGCACCCGGCTCACCCCGGAGCTGCTGGAGCGGTTCGGCCCGCCGGAGGCGGAGGACCCGCCGTCCCTGTACCGCTTCGGCGCCGACCGCGCCCGCTATCTCGGCGAGCAGATCCTCAAGCACGGGGAGGGCGAACTCACCGACTTCGGTCGGGAGTTCGTGGAGTGGCTGCTCGCCGCCGTGGACCGTGTGGAGGGGGCCGTGCATGTCTGACGACGTCCGCTACGCCAAGGCGCGGGGACTGCGCACGCGTCCCGTGGAGGCGGCCGGCTGCCTGATCGTGTTCACGCCGGAGCGGCCCAAGGTGCACTGGCTGAACCTGGCGGGCTGGTATCTGTTCGAGCTGAGCGAGGGCACGCCCGGGGAACGGATCGCCGCCGAGTACGCCGAGGCGGTCGCCGGGCAGGTGCCGCACGACACGGCGTTGGAGCAGGCGCGGACCTGTCTGGCGGATCTGGTCGAGCGGGGCATCCTCGTGGCGGCCTGAGCACCCCTGGTCTCCGCGGTCGGTCCGGCCGCGGGTTCCTCCTGCCTGCGAGAAGGAGGTGAACCATGACCGAGCAGCTCAAGAAGAGGCTGGCCAAGGCGGAGAACGTGAACCCGCCGAAGGCGGCGGCGCCCTCGCGGGACCAGCGCCTGTGGCCTCCGTGGTACATGCAGAAGCACTGACGAGGCGGGCGCCGGGCCGTCGCTCCACTCCGGGGGCGGGCGGTTCGGCGCTCCCGCTCGGTGTAGGCCGATGGGGCCCGGCGTCCGCGTCCGCGCCCGCGTCCCGGAAGGAAGGCGGTTCATGCGACAGGTTCCCGTCCTCGTGGCGGGCGGCTCACTGACCGGGCTGACGACGGCGCTGTTCCTGACCCTGCACGGCGTGCCCGTGACCGTCGTGGAGCGCCGCGGCGGCGTCCTCCCGCACCCCAGGCTGCGCGGCCTGTCGCCGCGGGCCCTGGAGCTGTACCGGCAGGCGGGCCTGGAGCAGGACATCCTCGCGGTGTGCCCGCCGGGGGCGGCGGCCGAGCGGCTGGTCTCGGTGCGCGCCCGCACGCTGGCCGACGAGCACGAGGTGCTGGGCGATCCGGGGGCCGACGCCGGCCTGGCCTCGTCGTCGCCGTGCCCGTTCGTCCCGCTCGGCCAGGACGAGCTGGAGACGCTGCTGGTCGAACGGCTGCGCAAGCAGGACGCCGAGGTGCTCTTCGACACCGCGCTGACGGGCTTCACGCAGGACGACGACGGTGTCACCGCGCGCCTGCGCGCCCCGGACGGCGCCGAGGAGAGCGTCCGGGCGGACTATCTGATCGCGGCGGACGGGGCGTCCAGCGGGGTCCGCAAGCGGCTCGGCATCGCCTCGCACGGCCCCGGGGTGCTGTTCCGCATGGCCACCACGCATGTGCGCGCCGACCTCGCCCCTGCGCTGCGCGGCCGGGAGATCGGCATGGCCTACCTCGACCGGCCGACGCCCGGAACGGTCCTCGGACCGCTCGACGGCAGCGGTCTGCACTGGTTCTTCGGCACCGCGGTGGCCGAGGGCGCGCCCGAGGAACCGGCGGCCTGGCTGCGGGCGGCGACCGGACTGCCCGCTCTCGACGTCGAGTTGCTCGAACAGGTCCCCGGCGCGCCCCGCGTCTTCACCTTCCCGCTCGGGGCACGCGTCGCCGAACACTTCCGCGCGGGACGGGTGTTCCTCGCCGGCGACGCGGCCCATCTGATGCCCCCGACCGGCAGTCTGGGCGGCCTCACCGCCATGGAGGACGCCCACAACCTCGCCTGGAAGCTGGCCTTCGTCCTGCGCGGCACGGCGGGCCCGGGGCTCCTGTCGACGTACGAGGACGAACGGCGGCCCGTGGCCGAGCGCAACATGCGCCAGGCGTATCTGCGCGGGCGCGCCCGCTGGCGGCTGCCCGGGTACGCGGACGACGAACCGCTCCTCGATCCGGACGCGCTCACCCACGGCGGCGTCTACCACTCCGCCGCTGCGCCCGGTGCCCCGCCCGCCCGGCTCCTCGCTCCGGACGAGGTGAACGGCGTCCCCGGCGCCCGCGCCCCGCACGTCTTCGTGACGCAGGACCCAGAGACGCCCCTCTCCACCCTCGATCTCTACGGGACCGACCTCGTCGTGCTGGTCGGCCCGAGCGGCGACGCGTGGGCCGCGGCCGCCCACCGCGCCGCGCGGGAACTGGCCGCGCCCGTCGAGGTCTACCACCTGGACGCGGACCTGACCGAGCCGCACGGGCTGGGCCCACAGGGCGCGCTGCTCGTACGGCCCGACGGGTACGTGGCCTGGCGGTCATCGTATGAATCGCCGTACGCGGAGGCGGAGTTGAAGCAGGTTCTGCGGACCGTGCTCGCCCGGCCGGAGGCCTGCTGACCGGCGTGCTTCTCGGCCGGCCTCGCTCCGGACGGTCGTCGCCCCCGAGAGGACCGGCACCCGAGTGGGGCGGATGCCGGCCCGTTCGGGGGCCGTGGGGACGGCGGACTCCTCCGCCGGCGAGCGGCGGACAACGGTGGCGCTGACCGTGTACTGCCCGCTGCGGGGGCCGAAGAAGCCGCACACCCTGCCGCTGTACGTTCCCGGACGTTGGCTACTTCTTGCGGCCTACCGCGCAGTAAGCGTCCACGCCTTCGGCCGACTTGGCCTGATCGCCCGCCTCGGGCCGCCACTCGGGAACGCGGACGACACCCGGTTCGACGAGTTCGAGACCGTCGAAGAACCCGGCGATCTCCTCCACTTCACGGACGTAGTACGGCACCGCGCCACTGGCGTTGTACGCCTCGGACGCGGCGATCATGCCCTCACTCGTGGCGGTGCTGTCGCTGATCACCAGATAACTGCCCGACGGGAGACCGGCCATGAGCCGGCGCACCAGATCGCGGGCCTGCTCGTGGTCGGCGACGTGGCCGAGGGTGTTGAGGATCATCAGGGCCACGGGCCGGGAGAGGTCGAGGGTCTCGCGGGCGGCTTCGAGGACGGACTCCGGCCGGTACAGGTCGGCGTCGAGGTAGGCGGTCCGGCCCTCGGGGGTGCTGGTGAGCAGGGCGTTGGCGTGGGCGAGCACGATGGGGTCGTTGTCGACGTAGACGATCCGGGCGTCCGGTGCCGCGCGCTGGGCGACCTCGTGGGTGTTGTCGGCGGTCGGCAGGCCGGTGCCGACGTCCAGGAACTGCCGGATGCCCTGCTCGACGGCGAGATGACGGACCGCGCGGCCGAGGAAGTGCCGGCTGGTGACGGCCACGTCGACGAGACCGGGGAAGATCTCCTTGATGTGGTCGCCGATCTCCCGGTCGACCTCGTAGTTGTCCTTGCCGCCGACGAAGTAGTTCCAGAACCGGGCCGAGTGCGGCTTGGACGTGTCGATCCGGCCGAGGGCGTCGACGGCGGCGGTGCTGTGGGGTGCGGGTTCCGACACGACTGGGCCTCCTGCGCGCGTAAGTTGATGATCGGTAACCCAACCTAGGCGAACCGGTCCTCGACTCAGTCCAGTTGGAGCACTCAGCGCCGTGCGGCCGTACCGTTTCGGCCATCCGCGATACAGGGAGCGTGCCGACCCGGTCAGCCCTGCCGGTCCGGCAACATCCTGTGCAGCACCGCCCGTTGCACCGGCAGCACCTCGTCGTGCAGCGCGCGCCCCTTCCCGGTGAGGGCCACCCGGACTCCCCTGCGGTCCTCCGGGCACATCTCGCGCTCGACGAGGCCGTCCTTCTCCAGTCGGGCGATCAGCCGCGAGAGCGCGCTCTGACTGAGGTGGACGCGGTCGGCGATCTCCTGGACGCGGAAGGCACAGGCATCGGCCGCCGCAGTTGCGGCGAGGACGTCGAGCACCTCGAAGTCACTGCCGCACAAGCCGTGTTGATACAGCGCCCGGTCCAACTCGCACTGGGTACGCGCGTGCAGCGCCAGCATGTCCCGCCACTGTGCCACGAGCGCCTGCTCGGCCTTGTCCGCCGCCATGGCCCGCACCGTAGCAGAGAACGGCATTCATTGCATCAGAATTAAATGCGTTTGCATTCCATGCACGCGCATGTAGTGTCTGCGGCATGACCTCTCCGCTCCCCTCCCCCGCGTCCCACCTCCCGGAGGTGCGCTGGACGCCGCGCCTGTGGGGCACCCTGCTGGTGCTCTGCGCCGCGATGTTCCTGGACGCGCTGGACGTGTCGATGGTCGGCGTCGCCCTGCCGTCCATCGGGTCCGACCTCGGCCTCTCCACCTCGACGCTGCAATGGATCGTCAGCGGCTACATCCTGGGATACGGCGGCCTGCTCCTGCTCGGCGGCCGTGCGGCCGACCTGCTGGGCCGCCGCCAGGTCTTCCTGGTCGCCCTCGGCGTCTTCGCGCTCGCCTCGCTGCTCGGCGGCCTGGTGGACTCCGGTCCGCTGCTGATCGCCAGCCGGTTCATCAAGGGCCTGAGCGCGGCCTTCACCGCCCCGGCGGGCCTGTCCATCATCACGACGACGTTCCCGGAGGGCCCGCTGCGCAACCGCGCGCTCTCCATCTACACCACCTGCGCCGCCACCGGCTTCTCCATGGGCCTGGTCCTCTCCGGCCTGCTGACCGAGGCCAGTTGGCGCCTCACCATGCTGCTGCCCGCGCCGATCGCCCTCGTGGCCCTGGTCGCCGGCCTGAAGCTGCTGCCGCGCAGCGCACGCGAGCGGGGACACAACGGCTACGACGTCCCCGGCGCCGTCCTCGGCACCGCGTCGATGCTGCTGCTGGTGTTCACCGTCGTCCAGGCGCCGGAGGTCGGCTGGGCGTCCGCCCGTACGCTGCTGTCCTTCCTCGCCGTCGCCGTCCTGCTGACCGTGTTCGTCCTCGTCGAACGGCGCTCGCCCGGCCCGCTGGTCCGGCTCGGTGTGCTGCGCTCCGGCAGCCAGGTCCGCGCGCAGCTCGGCGCGATGACGTTCTTCGGGTCGTACGTCGGCTTCCAGTTCCTGGCCACCCTGTACATGCAGACGCTGCTGGGCTGGTCGGCGCTGCACACGGCGCTCGCGTTCCTGCCGGCGGGCGCGCTGGTGGCGCTCTCGTCGACCAAGGTGGGCTCGATCGTGGACCGTTTCGGCACCCCGCGGCTGATCGCGGCGGGCTTCGCGCTCATGGTCGCCGGGTACGCGCTGTTCCTGCGCGTCGACCTGGACCCGGTGTACGCGGCCGTGATCCTGCCCAGCATGCTGCTCATCGGCGCGGCCTGCGCGCTGGTCTTCCCCTCGCTCAACATCCAGGCGACGAACGGGGTGCCGGACCACGAACAGGGCATGGTCTCGGGCCTGTTGAACACCTCCGTGCAGGTGGGCGGGGCGATCTTCCTCGCCGTGGTGACGGCGGTGGTCACCGCGGGCGCGCCGGACGCCCCCACCCCGCAGGCGGTCCTGGACAGTTACCGGCCCGGCCTTGCGGTGGTCACCGCGGTCGCCGCGCTGGGCCTCCTGACCAGCCTGACGGGCCTGCGCACCCGCCGGCCCCAGCAGTCGGTGCTGGTCGTCAAGTCCACTGTGCAGGAGGCGGAAGCGGAGCCTGTTCCGGTCCGTGACTAGGGGGACGCCTCCGGTGTGTGCCCGGCGGGGCTGGTTGCTCCGCCGGGCACACGCCTGTTTGACTCGGGGGATGAACGAGTACGGGGGACGGCGCAGGCAGGAGCGGCGGGACGCGATCACCGTCGAGATCGGGTACGCGCTGTTCAGCGCGGCGTTCGCGGCGGCGGTGCTGTTCGGGGCGGTGGCCGGGCCGGCGCTGCTGTTCCAACTCCCCTCCACCGTGGAGACGTTGCTGATCCGCACGGGGTATGTGCTCGCGCCCTTGGTGTTCGTGGTCCGGGTGGTGAGCGTGCTCGTCCGGTTCCGTCCCGAGGGGGCGACGCCCGGCCCCACCCACCCCGACTCGTAGACCGGAAGGGTCAGTTGGGCGGCCCGGTCGGCGGGCGGGTTTCCTCAGCTCCTCGGGTCTGCGGCTGGCCCTCGTCTTCCGAGGTCGCGGCCAGCAGGCGTTCGCCGAAGGCGCGGCAGTCTCGGGCGAACCGTGTTCCGGCGAGGATGCGGAAGTCGGCGTCCAGGAACGCCAGCTGGAGCACCAGCCACTGCCACGAGCCCACCGCGAGGCCCACACGGGTGTGCCGGTCGTCCTCGGAGTGGACCTGGGCGTCCTGGAACTTCAGGGCGTCGACGACGTCCACGGCCGATGCCTCGACCAGGAGTTGGACCGGCTCCCTGTCCTTGTGGAGCCCCTGGCGCAGATAGTCCGTCGCCGACTCGGCGGGAAACGGCCGGGGCGTGTGGTGGACGCCGGTGGGCAAGAGGTCGTCGAGCCGGTCGAAGCGGAACACCCGCCAGTCCTCCCGCCGGCAGTCCCAGCCGAGCAGGTACCAGCGCAGCAGATGGTGGACCAGTCGGCAGGGCTCCACCCGCCGGCCCGTCCGCTCGCCCCGGGCGTCGGTGTACACGAAGGTGATCGTCTCTCGGCGCGCGACGGCCTCGGCGACGACGGCAAGCCGCTCGGCGGTGACCCGGGGAGCCCACTGAGGGCTCGTCTCCAGCCCGGCCCGGAGAGAACTCGCCCAGGGACGCAGCCGTGCGGGCAGGGGATACCTGCGCCTCGGCCAGTCCCTGAACTCGCTGTCCGGAGGCGAGTCCCAACGGGTGAAGATCGCCGAGGAGTTGGGGGCGTCGCGGCCGTCGAGGCAGACAGGGCCGTCGGGGCAGACGCGGCCATCAGGGCAGACGGGACCGTCGAGACAGGCCGCGCAGTCGACGACGTACGTGCTCGACGAGCCGACGACCGGGCTGCACCGCGACGACGTCGACCCGCTCCTGCACGTCCTGGACAGCCTCGTCGAGCAGGGCCAGACGGTCGTCGTCATCGAGCACGATCTCGACGTCGTCCGCCGGGCGGACTGGCTGATCGACCTCGGCCCGGGACCCGGCCGGCACGGCGAAACCGTCCTGTACGAGGGCCATGTCGCCGACTACACCGACCGCCCGACGCCGACCTGCCGGGCCCTGGCCCTCGACGGGATCAGCGCAAGCCCACGCCGTGGGCGAGACGGGTAGCCGCGTGCCGGAAGAACGGCTCCCGGTCCTCCACCAGCCGGTGGAACTGCCCGAACACCTCGAAGCCGATCAGCCCGAACAGCTCGGACCAGGACGCGATCAGCACGGCGACGGTCTCCGGGGGGAGGTCGGAGGCGAAGTCGGCGGCCATGCGTTCGGCCTCGGCGCGCAGGTCGTCCGGCAGCGGCGGCAGCTCGGTCCCGCCGGCGCGCAGGCGGGCGTCGCGCACGATGGCGATGAGGAGGAGGCCCACCCGGGAGGCGGCGGGGACGGTCGTGTCGGGCGCGCTGTAGCCGGGCACCGGCGAGCCGTAGATCAGCGCGTACTCGTGCGGATGCGCCAGCGCCCAGCCGCGCGCCGCTTCGCAGACCGTGACCCAGCGCAGGACGGGGTCGGCGTCCGCGACGGCGGCGTGGGCGGTCTCGGCGCTCTCCCCGAGCGAGTCGTAGGCGTCGATGATGAGCGCGGTGAGGAGGTCGTCGCGGCTCGGGAAGTACCGGTACAGCGCGGAGGACACCATGCCGAGCGCGCGGGCCACGGCGCGCAGGGAGAGCTTGGCGGCGCCCTCGGCCGCGAGCTGGCGGCGGGCCTCGTCCTTGATGGCGGCGGTGACTTCGATCCGGGCGCGGGCGCGGGCCCCTTGTGCGGTGTTGCTCATGGCGGGCAGTGTCGCACGAAAGCAGAGCAGTGCACATGTTCGAGAGCAGCGAACTAAAAAGAGAGCACTGCTCTTGCAATGGAACACCGATCTGATGCAGACTGCTCACAAGGAAAGCGAGAGCACCGCTCTCTCAACCGCCTGGGGGTCACCATGTCGTCGCCGTACTACATCCAGAGCAGCCCGCTCAACACCCGCTTCAACAGCGTCGTCGGCTGGCTGGCCCGGCACGGGCTGAGCATCGCCGGCACGGCGGAGATGTCCGTACGGGGCCGAAAGAGCGGCCGGATGCAGCGCATCCCGGTCAACCCGCACACCCACGGGGGCGTCCGGTACCTGGTCTCGGCCCGTGGCCACTCGCAGTGGGTGCGCAACATGCGCGTCGCCGGGGGCGGTGAGCTGCGCGTGGGGCGCAAGGTCCGCGCGTTCTCCGCGGTGGAGGTTCCGGACGAGGAGAAGCTCCCGATCCTGCGGGCCTATCTGGAGAAGTGGGGTTGGGAGGTCAATCAGTACTTCGACGGGGTGACCGCCAAGTCCACCGACGAGGAGATCACCGCGGCGGCGGGCGACCACCCGGTGTTCCGGATCACGGTCGACGCCCGCCCGTGATCCGCGGCCCGCGCGCCTCGGCCACCGCCCCCCTCAGGCCTCCGGCGACCCACCCGACCCGCCCGTCCCAGCCGTCCCGCCCGTCCCCATCCGGCGGTCCATCGCGTTCAGCGCACGCTGGGCCATCGGGTGCGAGCGCACCAGCTCGCCCAGCGTGGTCCGGCCGCGGGTGATGTCCGTGAACGCACGCCACGCCGGCCGGATGCCGGTGAGCGCCGCGTGGAAGAGGCCGGGACGGCGCTCGAAGGCGGCGAGCATCCGCTTGCCGACGCTCATCTCCACCCCGAGGCCCGCCTTGACGGCGAAGGCGTAGTTCAGGGCCTGGCGGCGGGTGTCGACGGCGTCGTGCGCCTCCGCGATGCGCACCGCCCACTCGCCGGCGAGCCGGCCCGAGCGCAGCGCGAAGGAGATGCCCTCGCGGGTCCACGGCTCCAGCAGGCCGGCCGCGTCCCCGCAGACCAGCACGCGCCCGCGTGAGAGCGGGGAGTCGTCGGCACGGCAGCGGGTCAAGTGACCGGAGGAGATGCTCGGTTCGAAGCCGGCGAGGCCCAGCCGCCCGATGAAGTCCTCCAAGTACCGCTTGGTGGCCGCGCCTTCGCCGCGCGCCGAGATCACCCCGACCGTCAGCGTGTCGCCCTTGGGGAACACCCAGCCGTAACTGCCGGGCATCGGGCCCCAGTCGATGAGCACCCGCCCCTTCCAGTCCTCCGCGACGGTCTCCGGCACCGGGATCTCCGCCTCCAGGCCGAGATCCACCTGGTCGAGCTTCACCCCGACGTGCGCTCCTATGCGGCTCGCGCTGCCGTCCGCGCCGACGACCGCCCGCGCCAGCACCGTCTCGCCGCCCTGGAGGACGACCGCGACCGTGCGCCGGTCCGGCACCGCCGAGCCGTGCTGCTCGACGCGCTGCACGGTGACGCCCGTACGCAGCTCCGCGCCCGCCTTCTGGGCGTGCTCGACGAGCTGCTGGTCGAACTCGGGCCGGTTGATCAGCCCGAACAGCATCTGCCGGGAGCGGCGCGTACGCGCGAAGCGCCCGTTGTGGGAGAAGGTCACCGCGTGCACCCGGTCCCGGAAGGGCAGCTCGAAGCCCGGGGGCAGCGCGTCGCGGGAAGGTCCGATGATGCCGCCGCCGCACGTCTTGTAGCGGGGCAGCTCCGCCTTCTCCAGCAACAGCACGCGCCGCCCTGTGACCGCCGCCGCGTAGGCGGCCGAAGCCCCCGCGGGTCCCGCGCCCACCACGACGACGTCCCACACCTGCCGCACGTCGTCCGCCGAAGAGTTCTCGCTGCTCACGATGGTCTACTGCTCCCGATCAAGCCGCTTGCCGCACCTGTCCCACGCATCCTACGGCGGAGATCGCCGCCGTCCGCTGTGGGAGGATCGACGGCACCCACAGGTACAACGTCGCACCCACGAGGAGCGTGCCCATGTCGTCGAATCCGGTCGCCGAGACCGTCGCCTCTCTGATGCCCCGGGCGAAGGCGGAACTCACCGAACTGGTGGCGTTCAGGTCGGTGGCGGACTTCGACCGGTTCCCGAGGAGCGAGAGCGAGGCCGCCGCGAACTGGATCACGGCCGCCCTGCGTGTCGAGGGCTTCCAGGACGTGGCGCTGCTGGACACCCCGGACGGCACACAGTCCGTGTACGGCTTCCTGCCCGGTCCCGAGGGCGCGAAGACCGTCCTGCTCTACGCCCACTACGACGTGCAGCCGCCGCTGGACGAGGCCGGCTGGATCACTCCGCCGTTCGAGCTGACCGAGCGCGACGGCCGCTGGTTCGGGCGCGGCGCCGCCGACTGCAAGGGCGGCTTCATCATGCATCTGCTCGCGCTGCGCGCCCTCAAGGCCAACGGCGGGATCCCGGTGAACGTGAAGGTGATCGTCGAGGGCTCGGAGGAGCAGGGCACGGGCGGTCTGGAGCGGTACGCCGAGCAGCACCCCGAGCTGCTGGCCGCCGACACGATCGTCATCGGCGACGCGGGCAACTTCCGGGTCGGCCTGCCCACCGTCACCTCCACCCTGCGCGGGATGACCATGGTGCGGGTGAAGATCGACACGCTGGCGGGGAACCTGCACTCCGGCCAGTTCGGCGGGGCGGCCCCCGACGCGCTCGGCGCGCTGATCCGCGTCCTGGACTCGCTGCGCGCCGAGGACGGTTCGACGACCGTCGACGGTCTGACGGACGGCGCGCCGTGGGAGGGCCTCCAGTACGAGGAGGAGCAGTTCCGCCAGGACGCCAAGGTCCTGGACGGCGTCGGGCTGATCGGCTCGGGCACCGTCGCCGACCGTATCTGGGCGCGGCCGGCGGTGACCGTCCTCGGCATCGACTGCCCGCCGGTGGTCGGGGCGACCCCGTCGGTGCAGGCGAGCGCCCGCGCGCTGATCAGTCTGCGGGTGCCGCCGGGCGTGGACGCGGCCGAGGCGACCAAGCTGCTCCAGGCCCATCTGGAGGCGCACACGCCGTGGGGCGCGCGCGTACGGACCGAGCAGATCGGGCAGGGGCAGCCGTTCAGCGCGGACACCACGAGCCCGGCGTACGCGGCGATGGCCGAGGCGATGGCGGTGGCCTACCCCGGCCAGGAGATGCAGTACGCCGGCCAGGGCGGCTCGATCCCGCTGTGCAACACGCTCGCGGCGCTCTACCCGCGCGCGGAGATCCTCCTCATCGGGCTGAGCGAGCCGGAGGCGCAGATCCACGCGGTCAACGAGAGCGTCTCCCCTGAGGAGTTGGAGCGCCTGTCGGTCGCGGAGGCCCTGTTCCTGCGCACGTACGCGGCGAACTGAGCTACCCCCTCGCCCCGAGCCGTCCGCTCTGCCCTCGGCAGAGGGCCTCGCCCATCCGGCGGGGCCCTCTCTACGGTCGTCCCATGGACGCAGTCGAGCTCCTCCCCCGTCTCATCCTCCCCCGTCTCCATCTCCTCCGTTTCCCGGTCGGCCAGGCCTATCTGTGGCGTGACGGCGAGGAGTTGACCCTGGTCGACGCCGGTCCGGCCGGCTCCGGCCGGGCGATCGCGGACGCGATCACGGCCCTGGGGCACTCTCCGCGGGCCGTACGGCGGGTGGTGCTCACCCACTTCCACGAGGACCATGCGGGCGGCGCGGCCGAGTTCGCCGCCCTGTCCGGGGCCGAGGTGCTGGCCCACTCCGCGGACGCGGCCGTGCTGCGCCGCGAAGTCCCCACGCCGCCGCCGGTGTTGCGGGACTGGGAACGCCCCCTGCACGCCGCAGCCCTGCGGCAGCTCCCCGAGGGGGACTTCGAACGCCCCGCGCGGATCACGGAGTTGGCCGACGGAGACGTGCTCGCCTTCGGTGACGGCGCGCACGTGGTGCACGTGCCGGGCCACACCGACGGAAGCATCGCGCTCCATCTCCCCCACCAGGGCGTGCTGTTCACGGGTGACACGATCGCCGCCTCACCCGTCGACGGAACGGTCATGCCCGGTGTGTTCAACCTCGACAGCTCCCTGGTCGACGCCGCCCTGCACCGACTGGTCGCCCTCGACACGGCCGTCGCCTGCTTCGGCCACGGCAGCCCGGTGACCGCGGACGCCACGACTGTCCTGCGCGAGGCGGCGGACAAGTACCGGGCCTCGCGCTGAAGACGGGGATCATGCAGCGGGCGGCGGCAGTACCGCACCGCCTGTGAGCGGCAGCCGCACCGCCTGCGTAGGGACGTCCCGCGCGCCCCGTCACCCGACGGGGACGCCGGCCTCCAGATACAGCGCGGCCCCCCGCTCACGTGCGCGCAGCGCCCACCGCAGACGTTCGTAGCGGACCGGGGGCAGCAGGTGGGCCGCCTCCTCCTCGGTGACGAAGCGCCAGGCACGCAGTTCGGGGCCGGGGAGCAGCAGGCCCGCGACGGCGGCGGGGTCGAGGGGGCCGCCGTCGAAGAGGAGGCGCAGTCCGCCGTAGCCGGGGGGCGTGGGGCGTTCCCAGTCGACGACGAGCAGTCTGGGCACCTCGTCCAGCAGGACGCCGGTCTCCTCACGGACCTCGCGCATCCCGGCGCGTGCCGGCGCCTCGCCCGGTTCCACGACGCCGCCGGGGAACTCCCAGCCGGGTTTGTAGGTCGGGTCGACGAGGAGCACCCGGTCGTGTTCGTCGAAGAGCAGCACGCCGGCGGCCAGGGTCTCGGCGGTGGGCTCGGGGGTCTGCACGATGTCGCAGGCGGACGCGGCGCCGCCGCTGACGGCCTCCGCGACGCGGACGGCGGTCTCGTACGGGGTGAGGGCGCCTGTGTCGACGATGTGGGCGTCGGCGGTGAGCCAGGAGGCGAGGGCGGCGCGGTAGGGCTCGATGTGGTCGTAGGACCACTGCCGTACGCGCATCTCGCCGTCGGGGAGGTCGGGCGGGACGTCCCGCCCCGCTATTCGCTCGCGCAGGATCGTTTCAGCCGGGGCCAGAAGCACATGCCGGACGGGGATGCGGCGGGCGGCGAGACCGCCGAAGATCTCGTCGCGGTACTCCTGGCGGAGCAGGGTCATGGGGACGACGAGGGTGCCGCCGAGCTCACCGAGCAGCGCGGCGACGGTGTCGATGACGAGCCGGCGCCAGATCGGCAGGTCCTGGAAGTCGCCGACCTCGGCGAGGCGTTTGGCCGGCAGCAGCTGCGGGAGCGCCGCGCCGATGACCTCGGGGTCGAAGAGCGTGCTGTTCGGGATCAGGTCGATCAGTTCCCGTGCGGTGGTGGTCTTCCCCGCACCGAACGCGCCGTTGATCCAGACGACGGTCACGTGTCCCCCTCTTCTGTTGGCCCCCTGTGGCTTGCCCGCTCCACCCTGCCACGGAAACCATCTCCCGTTGAGGGCGCGTGACGCCGTGGCGCCGGCCCCCGCACGCTGGGGACCGGCGCCATGCCCTCGTACGGAATCCGTCAGCGGCCGTCGCCGAGAGCGCCGTCGCCGAGAGCGCCGTCGCCGAGGGCGCCCTCCTCCACGGCGAGGCTGTCGCTGGCGATGGTGTGGTCGAGGGTGCTGAGGGTGTCGCCGACGTTCAGACCGTCGAGTTCCTCACCGCCCAGGCCGTGCGAGGGGGTGATCGCCGCGACGACGAAGCCGGTGGCGAGGGAGGCGATGGCGAGCATGCTGCGCTTCTTCATGCCCGGATCAACTACGCAGCCGCCGTGAAGTCACGCGTCGGCCCGAGAAGACCGCGAGCGGCGCGTGGGCCGCCCGGTGCGCCCGCACCCGACGAAACGTTCCGCCATCGGCCCGCACCCGCCGCCCGCACCCGCTCACACCCCCGCCGCCGTCACCTCAGACCCGCTCGCCAGTGCCGCCGCGGCCGCGCCGACCAGCCCCGCGTCCGTGCCCATCTGCGCGGGCACCACGGTCAGCCGCTGGACGAAGGAGAGCGTGGCGTAGTCGGCCAGCGCCTTGCGCAGGGGCGTCAGGAGCACGTCGCCCGCCTTGCCGACGCCTCCGCCGATCACCGCGATGTCGATCTCGACGAGGGTCGCGGTGGCGGCGATGCCGGCGGCCAGCGCCCGGGCGGCGCGCTCGAAGGAGGCCACCGCGACCGGGTCGCCCGCGCGCGCGGCGGCAGCCACCGCGACCGCCGAGACGTCTCCGTCGGGGCCCGGCCGCCAGCCGTTCTCCAGGGCGCGGCGGGCGATGTTGGGGCCGCTGGCGATCCGTTCCACGCAGCCGCGCGCCCCGCAGGGGCACGGGTCGCCGTCGAGGTCGACGCTGATGTGACCGATGTGACCGGCGTTCCCGGTGGGGCCGGGGTGCAGTCGGCCGTTGAGCACCAGGCCGCCGCCGACGCCGGTGGAGACCACCATGCACAGCGCGTCGTCGTGGCCGCGGGCCGCGCCCTGCCAGTGTTCGGCGGCCGTGATCGCGACGCCGTCGCCGATCAGCTCGACGGGCAGGTCCCCGGTCGCGGCGCGGACCCGTTCGACGAGCGGGAAGTCGCGCCAGCCGGGCACGTTGACCGGGCTCACGGTGCCGGCGGAGGCGTCCACAGGGCCGGCGCTGCCGATGCCGAGGGCGTGCGCGCGTTCCCACAGCGGCGACGCCGTCAGGTCCCCGAGCACCTCCTCGACGGCCCGCATCACGGTGTCGCCGTCCTCCTGCGCGGGCGTCGGCCGCTGGGCGCGGACCAGGATCGCGCCGGCGCGGTCCACCAGCGCCCCGGCGATCTTGGTGCCGCCTATGTCCAGCGCTGCCACGAGATCGGTGTGCATCAGTCTCGGTTCTCCCCCGTCGACCGTCGGGATCCATGGAGATTCCCGTTCACGGGTCATGTCCATGGAGCTTCATGGGATTCCGGCCGGCCGGTCCAGCGGTGGGGGCGCGGGCCGGGCAGCGCGGTGGACAGTCTCTCCCGCATCTGACAACGTTGTCCAGGCCCTATGCTCGACGCCACGTCCTCATGACATCCTCATACGACCCCAGGGACCCCGGGGACCCCCGCGTCCCGTGGACAACAGAACAGGACACCGCATCGTGCCAGAGACGCCCCGCCGCGCAGTCGGCATCGCCGGAACTCGCTACGGCAACCGTCCCACGATGAAGGACGTGGCGGCGCGGGCGGGGGTCGGTCTGAAGACCGTCTCGCGCGTGGTGAACGGCGAGCCGGGGGTCACGCCGGAGACGGAGCGGCGCGTCCAGGAGGCGATCGACGCGCTCGGCTTCCGCCGCAACGACAGCGCGCGGGTGCTCCGCAAGGGCCGTACCGCGAGCATCGGGCTGGTCCTGGAGGATCTCGCCGACCCGTTCTACGGGCCGCTCAGCCGCGCGGTGGAGGAGGTGGCCCGCGCTCACGGCGCACTGCTGATCAACGGCTCCAGCGCCGAGGACCCGGACCGCGAGCAGGAGTTGGCGCTGGCGCTGTGCGCACGCCGCGTGGACGGGCTGCTGGTCATCCCCGCGGGGGACGACCACCGGTATCTGGAGCCGGAGATCAAGGCGGGCGTGGCGACAGTGTTCGTCGACCGGCCGGCGGGGCGCATCGACGCCGACTGCGTGCTGTCGGACAACTTCGGCGGCGCTCGGGAGGGGGTCGCCCATCTCGTCGCGCACGGCCATCGCAGGATCGGGTTCATCGGCGACATGCCGCGTATCCACACCGCCGCGGAGCGGCTGCGGGGCTACCGGACGGCGATGGAGGACGCGGGGATACCCGTCGAGGCCGCCTGGACGTCCCTGGGGACGACCGAGCCGGGCCGGGTGCGCCGGGCGGCCGAGGAGATGCTGTCCGGTCCTGAGCCGGTCACGGCGATCTTCTCGGGCAACAACCGGGTGACGGTCACCGTGATCCGGGTGCTCGCCGAACGGACGCGCCGGGTCGCCCTGGTCGCCTTCGACGACCTGGAGCTCGCGGACCTGCTCCAGCCGGGCGTCACCGTGGTCGCCCAGGACGCGTCCGCCATCGGCCGCACGGCCGCCGAGCGTCTCTTCCGGCAGCTGGACGGCACCCTGGTCACCCCCGAACGCATCGAGCTGCCGACGCGTCTCGTGGCCCGTGGCTCGGGCGAGCTGCCGCCGGCGGACTGAGGCGGAATTCCCGGCCGGAGCGGCTGATGCTCCGTTAGGGTGATCTCACGGCATCGCGTGTCGGTCACCGTCCGGGTGAGGCATGGAGGCGCCCGTGAGTTTGCCTTACGGAGGCATTCCACACATGTCAGTCGAGCTCAACCACACCATCGTCCACTCCCGTGACAACCGGGAGTCCGCCGAGTTCCTCGCCCGCATCCTGGGACTCGAGGTCGGAACCGCCTGGGGCCCGTTCGTCCCCGTCGACACCAGCAACGGCGTCACCCTGGACTTCGCCACCGTCCCGGCGGAGTCGATCGTCACGCAGCACTACGCGTTCCTCGTCTCCGACGAGGAGTTCGACGCGGCGTTCGACCGGATCAGGCAGGCGGGGATCACGTACTACGCCGATCCGCACCGCGAGCTGCCGGGTGAGATCAACCACCATCACGGCGGCCGTGGCCTGTACTTCATGGATCCGGCGGGTCACGGGATGGAGATCATCACCACCCCGTACACCTTTCCGGAGGAGTAGCCCGCGCTGAGCGCGGCCCCGCCGAGCTGCCGGCCTTCAGCGCCGCCGCTCCGCCGTCCTACGGCGCGGAGGCCGTCAGGTCGCCCCTGCGCGGGGCCGCGAAGCCCTCCAGGGCGGCGCGGGTCAGTCCTGTCGCCCCCGTCACCTCGTCCGGGTCGAGGGCGCCGCAGTCCAGGCCGCGCAGCAGGTAGCCGCTGAGGGCCTTGGCGGTGGCCGGCTCGTCCATGACGTCGCCGCCGGTGCGGTTCGCGTAGCGGGCCAGCCGGTCGGCGGCGTGGGCGAACCCCTCGCGGTAGAAGGCGAAGACGGCGGCGTAGCGGGTGGGGAGGTGGCCGGGGTGCATGTCCCAGCCCTGGTAGTAGGCGCGGGCGAGGGCGCGGCGGGTGAGGCCGTAGTGCAGCCGCCAGGCGTCGTGGACCTGTTCGGTGGGGCCGACGGGCAGGACGTTGGTGGAGCCGTCCGAGACGCGTACGCCGGTGCCCGCGGCGGCGACCTGCATGACCGCCTTGGCGTGGTCTGCGGCGGGGTGGTCGCTGGCCTGGTGGGCGGCGGAGACGCCGAGGCAGGCGCTGTAGTCGAAGGTGCCGTAGTGCAGGCCGGTGGCGCGGCCGTCGGCGGCCTGGATCATGCGGGCGACGGTGGCGGTGCCGTCGGTGGCGAGGACGGCCTGGCTGGTCTCGATCTGGATCTCGAAGCCGAGCCGGCCGGGGGCGAGGCCGCGCGTCTTCTCGAAGGCCTCCAGGAGCCGGACCATCGCGGTGACCTGCTCCGGGTAGGTCACCTTCGGCAGGGTCAGCACCAGTCCGTCGGGCAGTGGGCCGGCCTCGGTCAGGGCGGTGAGGAAGACGTCGAGGGTGCGGATGCCGCGGTCGCGGACGGCGGCTTCCATGCACTTCATGCGGATGCCCGCGTACGGGGTGGCGGAACCGTCCGCGTGGGCCTCGGCGATCAGCCGGGCGGCGCGGGCGGCGGCCCGGTCCTCCTCGGCGTCCGGGCGGACGCCGTAGCCGTCCTCGAAGTCGACGCGCAGGTCTTCGACGGGCTCGCGTTCCAGCTTGGCGCGCACGCGCGCGTGGACGGGTTCGGCGAGTTCGTCGGAGAGGCCGAGAACGGCGGCGAGGGCCGCGGCGTCGGGGGCGTGTTCGTCGAGGGCGGCGAGGGCCCGGTCGCCCCAGGAGCGGACGGTGTCGGCGGTGAAGGCGTCGCCGGGGACGTAGACGGTGTGGACGGGCTGGCGGGTGCCGGGGTCGCCGGGGTAGCGGCGGTCGAGTTCGGCGTCGACCGGTGCGAGGGAGGCGCCGATCTCCTGGGCGACGGCGTCCGCGAGGCTCGTCGCTGCCGTCTCCTGCTGGCCGTGACCCATCCCACAACCTCCCGGTTTCCGCTCTACGGAATCAACAATCCGTAGAACGAAGCTATCCGTGGCTCTTCCCGCCGGTCAACACCTGTCCATCCCCTGATCTCCCGGCAGTCATCCGATTCCCCTTCCGCACAGCGGTTCGCACCTTCATCCTGGATCACGGGGGAGGGAGCACAGGGAGGGAGCACATGACGGGCACCGGGGGGATCTCTCGTCGTACGGGGATGAGGACCATGATGGCAGCGGCCGTCGCGGTGCCGCTGCTCGGGACGGTCCGCTCCTCCGGCGTTCCCGACCGGTCCCGGGAACCGAAGGAGCAGGGCGAGAGCATGCAACCGCCGGTCGAGGCACCGCCGTTGGAGGTCATGACCTTCAACCTCCGCTTTCCCAGCGTCAAGGAGCCGCACAGCTGGGCGAGCCGTCGCCCGGCGATGAGCGCCCTGTTACGCCGAGCGGCTCCGCACGTCATCGGCACCCAGGAGGGCGAGCCGCCGCAACTGCGGGACATCGAGGCCGACTTGGGGCAGCACTGGGACTGGATCGGCACCGGCCGCGGCGGCGGGGACCAGGAGTCCATGGCCGTTTTCTTCGACACGCGGCGGCTGACGCCGGTCGAGCACGCCCACTTCTGGCTCTCCGACACGCCCGAGGTGTACGGCTCCAACACCTGGGGCGGCATGCACCCCCGCATGGTCACCTGGGTCCGCTTCCGTGATCTGCGCGCCGGGGGGCGGGAGTTCTGCCTCTTCAACACCCATCTCGACCACAAGAGCAAGAAGGCGCGGGAGCGCGGGGCCGCCCTGATCGCGTCCCGGGTCGCGGGCTTCGAGCCGGGCCTTCCCCTGCTGGTGACCGGCGACTTCAACGTCGGCGCGCACAAAGGCCGGGTCTACGACACGCTGCTGGGCGCCGGTCTGGTCGACACCTGGGACACGGCTCGGGCGCGCGGCGAGGCCTACGGGACCTATCACGCGTACCGGCGGCTCAAGCGGGGCGGCTCCCGGATCGACTGGATCCTGGCGACGCCGGGCGTCACGGTCCACCGGAGCTGGGTCGACACGTTCACGCTGGACGGCCGTTACGCGAGCGACCATGTGCCGGTGCAGGCCACGGTGACGCTGGGGTGAGGTGACCCGGAACGGGCCGAGGCCCCCGTGACCGGCGTGGTCACGAGGGCCTCGGGCAGCCCGGCGGGCGTCGGGCGACGCGGCGGACGATCAGCCCTTGCGGGTCTTGATCTCCTCGGTGAGCTGCGGGACGACCTCGAAGAGGTCGCCGACGACGCCGTAGTCGACCAGGTCGAAGATCGGGGCCTCGGGGTCCTTGTTGACGGCCACGATGGTCTTCGAGGTCTGCATGCCGGCGCGGTGCTGGATCGCGCCGGAGATGCCGTTGGCGATGTACAGCTGCGGCGAGACGGACTTGCCGGTCTGGCCGACCTGGTTGGTGTGCGGGTACCAGCCGGCGTCCACCGCGGCGCGGGAGGCGCCGACGGCCGCGCCGAGGGAGTCGGCGAGGGCCTCGATGATCGAGAAGTTCTCGGCGCCGTTGACGCCGCGGCCGCCGGAGACCACGATCGCGGCCTCGGTCAGCTCCGGGCGGCCGGTCGACTCGCGCGGGGTGCGGCCGGTGACCTTGGTGCCGGTCGCCTGGGCGGAGAAGGACACGCTCAGCGCCTCGACCGCGCCGGCGGCCGGGGCGGCCTCGACGGCGGCGCTGTTCGGCTTGACCGTGATGACCGGGGTGCCCTTGGAGACACGGGACTTGGTGGTGAAGGACGCGGCGAACACCGACTGGGTGGCCACCGGGCCCTCGTCGCCGGCCTCGAGGTCGACGGCGTCGGTGATGATGCCGGAGCCGATGCGCAGCGCCAGACGGGCGGCGATCTCCTTGCCCTCCGCGGAGGACGGGATGAGCACGGCGGCCGGGGAGACGGCCTCGACGGCGGCCTGGAGCGCGTCCACCTTCGGTACGACGAGGTAGTCGGCGTACTCGGAGGCGTCGTGCGTGAGGACCTTCACCGCGCCGTGCTCGGCGAGCGCGGCGGCGGTGTTCTCGGCGCCGGAGCCGAGGGCGACGGCGACGGGCTCGCCGACGCGGCGGGCCAGGGTCAGCAGCTCGAGGGTGGGCTTGCGGACGGCGCCGTCCACGTGGTCGACGTAGACGAGGACTTCAGCCATGGGATTGCTCTCCTGCGAAACGAAGTTGAGGGGGCGGGCGACGTGCCGGGGCCTAGATGAACTTCTGGCCCGCGAGGTACTCGGCGAGCTGCTTGCCGCCCTCGCCCTCGTCCTTGACGATCGTGCCGGCGGTGCGCGCGGGGCGCTCGGTCGCGGACTCGACCTTGGTCCACGCGCTCTCCAGGCCGACCTCCTCGGCCTCGATGTCGAGGTCGGACAGGTCCCAGGACTCGACCGGCTTCTTCTTGGCGGCCATGATGCCCTTGAAGGACGGGTAACGCGCCTCGCCGGACTGGTCGGTGACCGACACGACGGCCGGCAGGGAGGCCTCCAGCTGCTCCGAGGCGGCGTCGCCGTCACGGCGGCCCTTGACGGTGCCGTCCTCGACGGAGACCTCGGACAGCAGGGTCACCTGCGGCACGCCCAGGCGCTCGGCCAGCAGGGCCGGGACGACGCCCATGGTGCCGTCGGTGGAGGCCATGCCGGAGATCACCAGGTCGTAGCCGGCCTTCTCGACGGCCTTGGCCAGGACCAGGGAGGTGCCGATGGCGTCGGTGCCGTGCAGGTCGTCGTCCTCGACGTGGATCGCCTTGTCGGCGCCCATCGACAGCGCCTTGCGCAGCGCGTCCTTGGCGTCCTCGGGGCCCACCGTCAGAACGGTGATCTCCACGTCGTCGTCGGAGTTCTCGGAGATCTGCAGCGCCTGCTCGACGGCGTATTCGTCGAGCTCGGAGAGCAGACCGTCCACGTCGTCCCGGTCGACGGTCAGGTCATCGGCGAAGCGCCGATCGCCAGTGGCGTCGGGCACGTACTTCACAGTGACAACGATCCTCAAGCTCACGCCGGCTCTCCTACTGCAATCGTCAGTTCTCGGCTGCCTTCTTGCAGGCAGCATAGGCGCTGCAAGCGGCCGATCCCGGTCGGGGCGGCCCGCGCTCCGACCGAAATATTACTCGCCAGTACACCCAGTTCGTTCCCGCTGAGCAAGCGCTTTGAACTGTGACCTGTGCAACGCAGCGTAATCGGAATCCGACGGTTCCGCAGGAGCGCGGGCCCGTGATCAATCACGCAGAGCGGTGAACCGGCCCTGGTGGTAGAGCAACGGCCGCCCGGCGCCCGCCGGATCCCCGAGGACGACCTCCGCGAGCACGATGCGGTGATCTCCCGCGGGCACGCGCGCGACGACCCGGCACACGAGCCACGCGAGCACGTCGTCCAGCACGGGAACCCCCTCGGGGCCCTCGCGCCAGGCGGTCGGCGCCCCGAACCGGTCGGCGCCGCTGCGGGCGAAGGTGTCGGCCAGCTCCCGCTGGTGCTCGCCGAGTATGTGCACGCCGACGTGGTCGGCCCCGGAGAGGGCCGGCCAGCTGGACGCGCCGGTGCCGATTCCGAAGGAGAGCAGCGGCGGCTCGGCGGAGACGGAGGTCAGGGAGGTGGCGGTGAAGCCCACGGGGCCGTTCTCGCCGGAGGCGGTGATCACGGCCACTCCGGCCGCGTGCCGGCGGAAGACGGAGCGCAGCAGGTCGGGCGAGGCGAGTCGGGGGGTGCTGAGGCCGGGCGTGGCCGTCATGGAGTAGTCCTTCTGCGGGAGGTGACGAGCTGGGTCGCGGGTGCTCACCGGCCCGGACAGCGCGCGCTCGCGGTACGTACGAGGTCGACGTGGACCCGTCCGTGGAGAAGGAGTTCCTCTGGCATACGGTCAGGCTGACGATAGGTGGCAGGCGCAGTCAAGTCCGTCCCGGGATCCGGGAGCCGCCCCGCCGCTCGCCGCACGGGCTTCACACGGCCTCCCCCAGGGCCGCGATGACGTCGGCCTTGCGGGGCTGGCCGGCGGCCCGGCGCACGATGCGGCCGTCGGCGTCGAGGACCAGCACGGTCGGGGTCTTGAGGATGCCGAGGTCGCGGACGAGATCGAGGCGGGCCTCGGCGTCCACCTCCAGGTGGACGACGCCCGGGACCATGCCGGCGACCTCGTCGAGGACGCGGCGGGTGGCCCGGCAGGGGGCGCAGAAGGCGCTGGAGAACTGTACGAGCGTGGCGCGCTCCCCCAGTTCGCCGCCGAGCCGGTCCGCACCGAGTCGCTGTCCCTCGTCGCGTCCGCGCACGCGTACTCTCCCGTTCCGCCGTCGGTGCAGCACTCCGTAGACGCTCGCCGCCGCGAGCGCCGCCACGCACACCATGAGTCCGGTCATCACCCGCACAACCATTCACGAGACTGCAAAGATTCCCGCCTCCACGAGGTCTTCCCGATGCGGAATGCTTGATTCATGGACATCGATGTGAGGGGGCCGCGGTTCGGAGCCGCCGTGACGGCCGTCGTTCTCGCGGTCGTGCTGATCACGGGGAGCGCCTGGCTGCTGGCCTGGCAGACGCTGGCGTTCGCGCTCGGCGCGGCGGGCGGGGTGGCGCGCTCGCCGTACGGGTGGGCCTTCCGGGTGGCGGTGCGCCCGAAGCTCGGGCCGCCGACGGAGTTCGAGCCGCCGGAGCCGCCGCGGTTCGCGCAGGCGGTGGGGCTGGTCTTCGCGGGGCTCGGCCTGGTCGGCTTCACGCTCGGGCCCGAGTGGCTGGGACTGGCGGCGACCGCGGCGGCGCTGGCGGCCGCGTTCCTCAATGCCGCTTTCGGGTACTGCCTCGGCTGCGAGATGTTCGTGCTCGTCCGCAGGGTGACGGTACGAACGAAGTAAAGACGATCTAAAAGCACAAGGTGGGTCAGGGGGGTGAAGTGACGAGGATCTCGCGGTTCGGGGGCACCAGGGCTGGCTCCCGAGCCGTTCTTCGGGCACGATCTGCGACATGCCGTAAACCTACGGCTGCGTAACTTTGCTCCTCGGGAGTCCTCCCGCGGGCAGAGAGAAGGAAGGGTTCGCCCCGCCCATGGCTGAGCTTGTCTACCGCCCCGTCGTCGGCCTCGCCCAGACCCTGTTCAAGGTCTGGGATCTCAAGATCGACTGCAAGGGGTCGGAGAACATCCCGCGCTCGGGCGGAGCCGTGCTGGTCAGCAATCACATCAGCTACCTCGACTTCATCTTCGACGGTCTCGCCGCGCTCCCGCAGAAGCGCCTCGTGCGGTTCATGGCGAAGGAGTCGGTCTTCCGCCACAAGATCTCCGGTCCGCTGATGCGCGGCATGAAGCACATCCCGGTGGACCGCAAGCAGGGCGAGGCCGCGTACGCGCACGCCCTGGACTCGCTGCGCTCCGGCGAGATCGTCGGCGTCTTCCCGGAGGCCACGATCTCCGAGTCGTTCACGCTGAAGAGCTTCAAGTCGGGCGCCGCGCGGCTGGCCCAGGAGGCGGGCGTCCCGCTGATCCCGATGGCCGTGTGGGGCACGCAGCGGCTGTGGACCAAGGGGCACCCGCGCAACTTCAAGCGCAGCCACACGCCGATCACCATCCGCGTCGGGGAGGCGATCGAGGCCTCCCGCGACAAGTACGCGGGGGCGATCACCCGGCAGCTGCGCGAGCGCGTCCAGGAGCTCCTGGAGGCCGCCCAGCGCGCCTACCCGGTGCGTCCGAAGGACGCCGAAGACACCTGGTGGATGCCGGCCCACCTGGGCGGCACGGCCCCCACTCCGGAGCAGGTGCGCGCGGCCGAGGCCCGCTGACCCCTCCCGCGCGCGGGAGCCGGCTCACAGCGCGGTGGGGAGCGTCTCCCAGAGGCGGGGGCGGTCCGGGGCCGCCTTCAGCGCGCTCAGCACGGCCGGGTGCGGGGTGGCGTACAGCACCGGGTGGTCGTACTCTCCGGCCTCGGCGTCGGGCGTGAAGGCGAGCCGCTCGCCGTCCAGACAGAAGCGGGCGTCCACGCCCGGCTTGTTGCCGCGCGGGTCCTGGCGGTGCCAGGCGCCGCGGAAGCGCACGGCGACCAGTCCGTGCACCACGTCGAGCTTCTGGTAGCACAGCGCGGCCGGGATGTCCTCGGCCCGCAGCAGCGCGGCCAGGGCGTGGGCCTTGGCGTAGCAGACGCCCGTCCGCTGCTCCAGCACGTCGGAGGCGCGCCAGGTGACGCGCGGGTCGCCGGAGTCCTGCGAGTGCGGGATGGCGTCGCGGACGTAGGCGAAAGCCAGTCGCGCATAGGCATACGAGTCCGCCGCGTCGTCGGCGAGACGCGCGGCGGTCTCCCGCACCAGCGGATGGTGATGGTCGATGACCTCGTCCGCGGCCAGATAGGCGGACAGGTCGGGGTTCTCCTGGATCAGCTGCATGGCGCGAGAGCATAGGAAAGCGATCACCCGAAGGTCAATGACTTTTCAGGTGATCGCATACCTATGCAGTCAGGGAGGGGCCTCTCAGCGGGCCATCTCCTCCTTCAGCGCCGCGACGAAGGCATCCACGTCGTCCTCCGTCGTGTCGAAGGCGCACATCCAGCGCACGACGCCGGCCGCCTCGTCCCAGAAGTAGAAGCGAAACTTCTTCTGGAGCCGCTCGCTCACCTCGTTCGGCAGCTTGGCGAACACGCCGTTGGCCTGCACCGGGTAGAGGATCTCGACGCCGTGCACGGCCCGGACGCCCTCGGCCAGCCGCTGCGCCATCTCGTTGGCGTGGCGGGCGTTGCGCAGCCACAGGTCCTTGGCGAGCAGGGCCTCCAACTGCACCGACACGAAGCGCATCTTGGAGGCGAGCTGCATGGACAGCTTGCGCAGGTGCTTCATGTGGCTGACGGCGTCCTGGTTCAGGACGACGACCGCCTCGCCGAACATGGCCCCGTTCTTCGTCCCGCCGAGGGAGAGGACGTCGACGCCGACCGCGTTGGTGAACGTGCGCATCGGCACGTCGAGCGAGGCCGCCGCGTTGGCTATGCGTGAGCCGTCCAGGTGGACCTTCATACCGCGCGCGTGGGCGTGGTCGCAGATCGCGCGGATCTCGTCCGGCGTGTAGAGGGTGCCGAGCTCGGTGCTCTGGGTGATCGAGACGACCTGCGGCATCGCGCGGTGCTCGTCCTCCCAGCCCCAGGCCTGCCGGTCGATCAGCTCGGGGGTGAGCTTGCCGTCGGGAGTGGGCACCGTGAGCAGCTTGAGGCCGCCCATGCGTTCGGGCGCGCCGCCCTCGTCCACGTTGATGTGGGCGCTCTCGGCGCAGACGACCGCGCCCCAGCGGTCGGTGAGCGCCTGGAGCGCGACGACGTTGGCGCCGGTGCCGTTGAAGACCGGGAACGCCTCCGCCGTGGGGCCGAAGTGGCTGCGGACGATCCGCTGGAGGTTCTCGGTGTAGTCGTCCTCGCCGTAGGCGACCTGATGGCCGCCGTTGGCCAGGGCCAGGGCGGCCATCACCTCCGGGTGCGCCCCGGCGTAGTTGTCGCTGGCGAAGCCTCGGACCTGCGGGTCGTGACGGCGGCGAGCGTCGGTCCTGGGTGGGTTCACGGCTTCTCGGTGAGCCACAGACGATGTCCGTTCACTTCGGCGGCGGGCTTCTCCCAGACGTCGGCGATGGCCTCGGCCAGGTCCTTCACGTCGGTGAAGCCCGCGAACTTCGCGTTGGGTCGGTCGGCGCGCATCGCGTCGTGCACCAGCGCCTTCACCACCAGGATCCCAGCCGCCGAGGTCAGGCCCTCGGTGCCCCCCGCCTTGCGGAAGTAGTCGGCCATGGCCAGCGTCCACGCCTCGGCGGCGGCCTTGCCGGCGGCGTAGGCGGCGTTGCCCGCGGTGGGCTTGCTGGCGCCCGCGGCGCTGATCAGGACGTAACGGCCGCGGTCGCTGCGCTGGAGCGCCTCGTGGAAGGCGAGCGAGGTGTGCTGCACGGTGCGGACGAGGAGCATCTCCAGGAAGTCCCAGTCGTCCAGGCTCGTCCTGGTGAAGGTCTCGCTTCCGCGCCAGCCGCCGACGAGGTGGACCAGGCCGTCGACCCGGCCGAAGTCCTTCTCGACCCGCAGGGCCCACTCCTGGGTCGACTGGAGGTCGAGCAGGTCGACCGTGTCGCCGATGACGCTCGCGCCGCCGGCTCCGTAGCGGGCCGCGTCGACGGCCTCCGCCAGGCGCTCCGGATCGTTGTCCGAGCCGATGACGGTCGCGCCCGCCTCGGCGAGTCGCAGCAGGGTCGCCCGGCCGGCGGGTCCGCCCGCTCCGGCCACCGCGATGACCGCACCGCTGAGAGCCCCGTTCCCCATGGTCTTCGCCTCCTGAGCAGTGTTCTCGGTACGCAGGTCGCTCACGCGGCGATCCGCTCGGCGCCGTCCGCCGTGATGCCCTTGGTGGAGGCGATCACGTTCTTCAGCTTCTTGGACAGGGCCTCATAGAACATGCTGAGCGGAAACTCGTCCGGAAGCACGTCATCGACGAGCTTGCGCGGCGGCTGGGACAGGTCCAGGGCGTCGGGGCCCTTGGCCCACCTGGAGCCCGGGTGCGGGGCGAGGTAGTCGGAGACCAGTTCGTACCCGGCGAACCAGTGGACGAGCTTGGGGCGGTCGATGCCGTCGCGGTAGAGCTTCTCGATCTCCGCGCACAGCTCGTTGGTGACCTGCGGGGCGCGCTGCCAGTCGATGTGCAGCTTGTTGTCGGTCCAGCGCACCACGTCGTGCTTGTGCAGGTAGGCGAAGAGGAGCTGGCCGCCGAGGCCGTCGTAGTTGCGGACGCGCTCGCCGGTGACGGGGAAGCGGAACATGCGGTCGAAGAGCACCGCGTACTGCACGTCACGGGCCTGCGGGACGCCGTCCGCCTGGAGCTTGACGGCCTCCTTGAAGGCGGTGAGGTCGCAGCGCAGCTCCTCCAGGCCGTACATCCAGAACGGCTGGCGCTGCTTGATCATGAACGGGTCGAAGGGCAGGTCGCCGTGGCTGTGGGTGCGGTCGTGGACCATGTCCCACAGGACGAAGGCCTCCTCGCAGCGCTTCTGGTCGTGGACCATGGCGGCGATGTCCTCGGGCAGTTCCAGGCCCAGGATGTCGACGGCGGCCTCGGTCACGCGGCGGAAGCGGGCGGCCTCGCGGTCGCAGAAGATGCCGCCCCAGGAGAATCGTTCCGGCGCCTCGCGGACGGCGATGGTCTCCGGGAACAGGACGGCGGAGTTGGTGTCGTAGCCGGCCGTGAAGTCCTCGAAGGTGATGCCGCAGAACAGCGGGTTGTCGTAGCGGGTGCGCTCCAGCTCGGCCAGCCAGTCGGGCCAGACCATGCGCAGCACGACCGCCTCGAGGTTGCGGTCCGGGTTGCCGTTCTGCGTGTACATCGGGAAGAGGACCAGGTGCTGGAGGCCGTCCCGGCGGTTCGCGGCGGGCTGGAAGGCCAGCAGCGAGTCCAGGAAGTCCGGCACCTCGAATCCGCCCTCGACCCAGCGGCGCAGGTCCTTGACCAGGGCGCGGTGGTACTCCGCGTCGTGCGGGAGCAGCGGGGAGAGCTCCTCGACCGCCTCGACGACCTGTCGCACGGCCTGCTCGGCGTCGGCCCGTCCGGGCGCGCCCTCGGCCGCGAAGTCGATCGACCCGTCCTTCGACTGCCAGGGGCGGATCCGCTCCACGGCATCCTTGAGCACGGGCCAGGCAGGGTGCTCCACCACCCTGGCCGTGGGAGGAACCTGTTCCCCCGAACCCACCTGCACAAGAATTTCCGTCATGTCCCACCTTCCACGGGAGAACCTCGCGTAAGGACACCGTATGCATACGAGCTTTCTTCCAGCAAGAGGGGGCTCGGGAAATTATCCTGCGCACCCCCCATGGTCACCGCTCTTTTTCCTGTTTCCCGTTCGGTATGCAATGACTTTCGCCACGCTCTCGGGGTAGGGGAACAGTCGCTGCCCTGACGCCGCCGACGACGGAAGCGAGCCGAGCCTTGAGCCTCCTCACCATCGGTCACCGCGGAGTGATGGGCGTCGAGCCCGAGAACACCCTCCGGTCGTTCGTCGCCGCCGAGCGGGCCGGCCTCGACGTCGTGGAACTCGATCTGCATCTGAGCAAGGACGGCGCGCTCGTGGTCATGCACGACGCGGACGTGGACCGTACGACCGACGGGAGCGGGCCGATCGCGGACCACACGCTCGCCGAGCTGCGCGCGCTCGACGCGGGGCGCGGCGAGCGGGTGCCGGTGTTCGAAGAGGTCCTGGATGCGGTGTCGTTGCCGATCCAGGCCGAGATCAAGGACGTGCGGGCGGCGCGGGCGCTCGCCGAGGTGATGCACGCGCGCGGGCTGGTCGAGCGCGTCGAGGTGTCCTCGTTCCACGACGAGGCGGTCGCCGAGATCGCCCGGCTGGCGCCCGGTGTGAGCACCGCTCTCGTCGCCAGCCTCCCCCACTCTCGAACAAACTCGAGCGGGGGGACCCCCATCGGCGTCGACGTCGTGGAGCGAGCGGTGGCCGTGGGCGCGGCGACCGTGTGCCTGGACATCCGGCGGCTCACCCTGGAGATCGTCGAGCGGGCCCGCGGGAACGGTCTGCGGATCATCGGCTGGGTGGTCAACACGCCTACCCACCTGCGGCTGGTGCGGGCCCTGGAGCTGGACGGCGCGACCACCGACCAGCCCGGGATCAAGCGCGCCGGCCGCCTGACGGCGTGACGGTCAGCCGAGTTCCTTGACCAGCAGCTCGAACTGGAGGTCGTCGCGCTGCGGGATGCCGAAGCGCTCGTCGCCGTACGGGAACGGCGTCATCCGGCCGGTACGCCGGTAGCCGCGCCGCTCGTACCAGGCGATCAGCTCCTCGCGCACCGAGATCACGGTCATGTGCATCTCGGTGGCGTCCCAGGTCTGCCGGGCGAGGCGCTCGGCCTCGGTGAGGACGATCCGGCCGAGGCCCGCGCCCTGGGCGGTCGGGCTGACCGCGAACATCCCGAAGTAGGCGTGGTCGCCGCGGTGCTCCAGCTGGCAGCAGGCGACGATCCGGCCGTCCCGCTCGACGACCAGGACCCGGCCGTCGGACGACTTCACGATCTCCAGGACGCCGTCGGGGTCGGTCCGCTGCCCCTGGAGGATGTCCGCCTCCGTGGTCCACCCGGCCCGGCTGGACTCGCCCCGGTAGGCCGACTCGACGAGCGCGACCAGCGCGTCCACGTCGGTGTCGACGGCGTCGCGGAAGGTGAACTCGGTGGCGGTGGTGTCCATGGGGCGGTCTCCGGTCTCCGGGGTCGGGCGCGGCGGTGCGGTGCGGCCGGTGGCAGGGCGTGCGGCGCGGCAGCGGGTGACGACCCGGTAGCCGAGGGCGCGCCGCGTGCAGCGCTGAGCCTAACCCGGCCCGGGGAAGGGCCCTATGCTCCGGTTGCATGGTGCATGTACTCAGCAGCCGGATCCTGCTCCGCCCCACCGACCCCGAGCGCTCCCGCGCCTTCTACGGCGAGCAACTCGGCCTCGCCGTCTACCGCGAGTTCGGGACGGGGGCCGAGCGCGGGACCGTCTACTTCCTCGGCGGCGGCTTCCTGGAGGTCTCCGGGCGCGCGCAGACGCCGCCGGACCCGGCCGTGCGGCTGTGGGTGCAGGTCGCGGACGTGTCGGCGGCGCACGAGGAGCTGCGCGCGAAGGGCGTGGAGGTGGTGCGCCCGCCGGTCGAGGAGCCGTGGGGGCTGGTCGAGATGTGGATCGCGGACCCGGACGGGACGCCGATCGCGCTGGTGGAGGTGCCGGCCGACCATCCGCTGCGGTACCGGCCGGGCCTGTGAGCCCACCGGATGCCGGGGGTGGGAGCCGGGCATAGCGTGCTGAAGGGGGTCCCCCTTCGGAAGGAACGCCATGAAGCTCGACACGCCCGTGCCCGGCGGACCCTGCTGGACCGAGCTGGGCACCAGTGACCTGGCGGCGGCGCAGCGCTTCTACGGGGAGTTGTTCGGCTGGCGGTGCGAGACGGATCCCCGGCAGGAGGCGGGCGGCTACACCGTCGCCCACCTCGGCGACGCGGCCGTCGCCGCGCTCAGCCCGCTGTACCAGCAGTCGCAGCCCGTCGCCTGGAACGTGTCCTTCACGGTCTCCGACGCCGATGTCAGCGCCCGGATGATCGAGGAGGCCGGGGGCAAGGTGCTGGTCGGCCCGATGGACGTGTTCGACATGGGCCGCTTCGTCGTCGCCCTCGACCCCGCCGACGCGGCCTTCCAGCTGTGGCAGGCGCGGACCTTCCCCGGCGCGGGGCTGGTCAACGCGCCGGGCTCGCTCGGCTGGGTCGAGCTGCTGACCCGGGACCCGGCGCGGGTGAAGGCCTTCTACACGACGGTGTTCGGCTGGACCGTGAACACCTCGGAGCACTACACGCAATGGGGCGTCGGCGGGGCCGACTTCGGCGGCATGATCGCCATGGACGACACGTTCCCGCACGAGGTGCCGCCGCACTGGCGGCCGTACTTCGCGGTAGCGGACGTCGACGCGACGGCCGCGGCGGCCCTGGGGGCGGGCGGAACGGCCCCGACGGAGCCCGCCACGCTGCCCGACGGGCTCCGGATCGCGGTGCTCCGGGACCCGCAGGGCGCGGCGTTCGGCGTGTACCGGGCGGGCGACGAGAAGTAGCCGCCGCCTGTTGGCTCCGGATACGAACTGGCGTGTCAGCAGAGCGCGGTGACCCGCACGCTGTCCAACACGGGTGCGTACGGCGAGCGTTGGCCGAACGGGTTGCGGGTGACGCCGTCGAAGTCGGGGAGTTCGTCGGCGGTGAAGGTCAGGGTGTTGGCGCCGCGGCGCAGGGTGACGGGGACGGACAGCTCGGCGAAGGCGTTGAAGTGGAAGGTGGTGGGGAACAGCACGCGGTGCGGGGCGGATCCGTCGACGGTGAGGTCGGCGTGGCGGCACAGGGGGTCGGGGTTGTAGTGGGTGGCGGGGGCCTGCTCTCCGTTGGAGTAGCGCAGGGTGAGGGCGTGGCGGCCGGCCCGTTCGGCGGTCACGGTGAGGGTGAGCGCGTTCGCGGGTCCGGCCCCGACGCCGTCGACGGCCTTGCCTCCGGTGGCGTACGGGTACGCGCCCGTCACCCGCGCGGCTCCCGACAGGACTCCGTCCTCGGCCTGGTGGGTGCTGGTCGGCAGCAGTCCTCGCGAGGGGCCGACGCGCAGCCGGTCCACGACGAGCCGCTCCGAGACGCCGGTGACGGTGACCTTGTTGACGCCGCCGGCCAGGAACAGCGGTACGGCGCCCTCGCGGACCGCGCCCACGGCCTCGCCGTTGACGGTCAACTTCCCTTCGCCGGGCACGACTCGGTCGACGGTCACGCTCGCCTCGCCGTCGTCGTCCGCGTGCACCCAGAAGGTGACGGCGGCGTCCTTCGGCAGCACGACCACGCCGGGGCCGGAAGCGCCGGGGGTGGTGTGGTCGATGCGGGCCCCGGCGGTGAGGGAGGCGTATGCGGCGTCGTAGACGCTGTCGGCGTCAGCGTCGGTGTCGGCCTCGGCTTCGGCATCGGCCTCACGGAGGGTCAGGTCGAGGCGGTCTATGACGGCGTCGCCGCGGGTGACGCCGAGTTCGGGGTCGCGGGCGGACAGGGTGAGGGTGTGCCGGCCTGCGGTGAGGTCGACGCGTGTGTCGGTGCGGCCCCAGACGGCCCACTGGTAGCCCAGGGGCAGCAGGAGTTCCCGCGGCCGTTCGCCGTCGACGCGCAGGAAGACGTTGGCGGGGCCCGGCTCCCGGACCAGGTCGGCCTGGTTGTGCGAGTTGGCGAGGATCGAGACGTCGTACGTGCCGTCCTGCGGGACCTCGACGTCGAAGGCGAGGACGCCGTCGGAGCCGGTGCGCAGACCGCCGACGTGATAACCGCCGGAGGTGGCGAACTTCCCCACCTCGGACGGCGATCCCTCGGGGCCGTGCTTGACGTGGCCGGATCCCGAGTACGTCGCCTCCTCGGCCTCGTAGCCGCGCCGCCAGCGCACGGAGGGCCGGCCGGGTGTGGCGCCGTGGCCGCCGGGAGAGAGGGTGAGCTGGTAGGCGGACATCGCGTCCAGGCCGGACACGGGGAGGGTGATCCTGCCCTTCTCGACCGGGAGTTCGGTGTCCCGCAGCAGCAACGGCTGTGGACTAGCGCCGAGTTGCCCCGTCCACGGGATCTCCTCCAGCCGCGCGTGCACGGCGGCCCCGAAGAGGGCGGGGTCGGCGTGCTCGACGACGATCCGCGCGTGACCGTTCCCGCCGCCGAACAGGACGCGGGCCTGCCGCTTGTCCGGGTCGAGCGCGGCGACGCCCTGAAGGGTGTACTGCGCGTTGGGGTGCGGCGCGGTGACGCGGACGGTGTGCCCGGTGAGCCGGCCGTAGGCGTTGAACAGCCACCACTGGCCGTTGCCTTTGTTGGCGCCCACCGCCGAGTCGTTGAGGTTGCCCGCGATGTTCCAGTACGCCATGTCGGCGTCGACCTTGGACTCCTCGATCGCGGAGATCCACTGGATCATCTGGCCGGGCACGGACAGGTGGTAGTTGTGCGCGTACTCGTTGATGTTCACCGGGAGCGGGCCGATCCCCAACTCCCGTTCCAGGTCCCGGTATCGAGCGACGTTGGTGCGGACCTCGGCGGGGGACGACAGCTCGTGCCAGGTGACGACGTCGGGCAGGACGTCGTGCTCCCGGGCGAACTCCAGGAAGCCGCGCACCTCTTCGTAGAGGACGCAGGTGTTGGGGCCGGCGACGCGCGCGCCGGGGTGGAGTTCCTTGATCAGACGGTGGGCGTCCCGCCAGGCGGCGAAGTAGGCGCGGGGATCGCTGCGCCACGAGACCCCGTCGTGGCTCCACTCCCCCGTGCCGAACATGTTGCCCTCGGGCTCGTTGAACGGCACGTACACGATGTGCGAGGCCAGGTCCTCACCGAGGGTGAGAACCTGCTCCACCTGCCGGCGGATCCGCCGCATGAGCCCGGCGAGCCGTTCCTCGCCGGTGGCGCCGGGCCACTCGTAGGGGAACCCCCGGTAGGCGTCCGGGATGTAGACGTACACGTCCCGGCCGCCCGCCGCGACGAAGGACGGCAGGATCTCCAGGGCGTCGGCGCCGGGGTGCTGCACGCCGTCCTGGGCCTTGGTCGCCACCGTGCGCACGGCCATGCCCTCGACGAGGGTGCGGCTGGGCACCCCGTCTCCGTACAGGCCGTAGAGGGTCCCGCTCGCGCCGCCGTGGAAGGGGCCCGTGTCGGCGGCGAGGTCGACGGTGAGGGTCTCGGGGGCGGTCTCGGCGGCCACGGCACCATCCTCTGTTCGGGATTTCGACTGACGGTCGGTCCATCGAAACGATCGCCGATCGAACGTAGAGAGGGTGCGCGGTCGGCGTCAACGGCCGTGCGCTGGGGGCCGGGGGGTCAGACCTTGAGGGTCCGCATGTGTCCTTCCAGGCGGCTCAGCAACTCGCCCAGCAGATCGGCCAGTTCGCCTTGCCGTTCACCGTCCATTGCGGACAGTACGGCGGTCTCGTAGGCGAGTTGCTCGGGCATGATGCCGTCGACGAGGTCACGGCCGGCGTCGGTGAGGCGGACGTGGGCCACGCGGCGGTCGCGCGTGTCCACGCGGCGCTCCACCAGCCCGCGTTCGGTCAGCTGCTTGACGCGTTTGGTGACGGCCGCGCCCGAGGAGAAGGTCTCCCGGGCCAGCTCGCCGGGGGTCAGCTCATGCCCGGTGCGGCGCAGGGCGCCCAGCAGGTCGAACTCGGGCCGGCTCAGCCCGGCCCGCCGCAGGGGGGCGTCCTCGGCCTGCTGGAGCAGGGCGGCGCAGCGGTTGACCCGGCCGATGATCTCCATCGGCCCGGTGTCGAGATCGGGCCGCACCTCCCGCCACTGCCGGACGACGGCGGCGACGGTGTCGGCGCGACCGTCCCGCGCGGAAGCGGAAGCGGAGGTGGAAGCGGGCGCGGAAGCTGTCGCGGACGCCGGCTGTTCGCTGCTCCCGCGCGCGGACGTCTCCCGCTCCTCGGCGGCGGCCGGCTCACGCCGTCCCTCGGCGATGCCCTCCCGATCCCCGCGCGCGGGCACCCCCCGCTCTCCGTCCCTCCTCACCCCGTCCCCGTTCGCCCCGTCGCCGTTCGCCGGCTGCCCCTGCGTCCCCGTCATGGCCGTGTGGCCTCCGCTTCGCTGCCCGTGTTCGTGTCCCTGACCGCGGCCCGGGTCAGGAGTCCCTGATGCCGTGCCGTCGCCGCGAGCGTACGGTGTCCGGTCCGTTCGACCGCCACGACCCGCTCCTCGGGGAGGGCGCGCTGCCACCACTCGCCGGCGGCGGCGTCGGCGGTGGTGCGCAGGTGGACCAGGGCGGTCGCGAGCGTGCGGCGGGCCGACTCCAGGGCGGCCGGGGCGGGGTGAGGCCGCGGTTCGGCCAGAAGGCGGACGACGTGCTCACGGGCGCTCTCGGCGGCCGTCAGCGCCTGCCCGAGGCGGTCCCCGGCGCGGCGGTTGGTGACGGCGACGGCGGCGACGAAGCCGACCAGCGCGCCGACGAACGTGTCCACGACCCGCTCGGTGATCAGCTCGCCCGCGTCCTGGTACCGGGCGAACTCGGTGATGAGCAGAGCCATCGGGGTCACGCAGACGCTGCCGAGCCAGTAGTTGCGGCTGATCAGCGCCTCGGCCCCGAAGTTCAGGGCGAGGCAGGTCAGGACCAGGGCCGCCTGGTGGAGGTGGGCCAGCGGCACGATCACCGCGAAGGCGAGCACGCCGACGAGGTTGCCGACGACACGTTGGACCCCTCGGCTCCAGGTGAGGGTGACGTTCGCCTGGTAGAGGGACGCGGCGGTGACCAGCGCCCAGTAGGAGCGGCCGATCCCGAGGGCGAGCGAGACGTACCCGGCGAGCGCGCAGCCGAGGGCGGTGCGGACGGCGAGCGGGATGAGGGGGCCGAGGCGACGCCACAGCGGGGGCTGTCCGACGGCGAGCGTGGCGTCCAGGCCGAGGAGTTCGTCGTCGTCCACGAGGTCGTCGGGGCGCGGGACGGCGGAGGTGCCGCGCAGTCGCCGCGCCCAGGCGCGCAGCCGTTCCGGGTCGCTGTCGGCGGGCGCGGCGAGGGCGACCTCGACGCGGACCAGGAGGCGTCGCAGGGCGCGGCGGGTCTCCGTGTCGCGCGCCCACAGCAGGGTCTGCCAGGCGGCGTGCACGGCGGCAGCGGCGGCGGCACGCGCGCGTGCGTGGTCGTCGCGGGCGTCGGGCGCGGTGCCGGTGTGGTCGTCGCCGGGGCGTCGCGCGGTCGGGTGGGCGGCGGTCGCGGAGGCCGTGGTCGCATGCACGGCGGTCGCATGCACGACCGTCGCGTGCACGGCGGTCGCATACGCGGCGGTCGCGTCGAGGGCCTGGGCCGTCGCGCGGCGTTCGGGGCCGTGGGGGCGCAGCAGGCCCGGCGCCATGCCGATCAGCCAGGCCCACGCGCCCGCGGCGAGGGCCAGTGCCAGATGGCCGGGGATCTGGCCCGGGGTCTGCGGCACGAACAGCGAGGCCGAGCTGATGAAGGTGAGGACGACGTTGCCCGGCGGTCCGACGCGGGTGGCGTCGCACAGCGTCTTCTGCGCGGCGGCCAGGAGGGCGCCGACGGTGACGAGGACGACGGCGTTCGCGGTGAGCGAGGCCGCGAGCACGGCGACGGCGAGCCCGCCGGTCATGCCGAGCACCACCCAGGCGAGCGCGCGGGCCCGTGCCGCGTACGGGCGGTTGTGGGCGTACAGGGCGCACAGGGACCCGGCCATCGTGTACATCGCGAGGTCGAGGCGGCCGAGGGCCAGCAGGGTGAGGTTCGGCGGCGCGACCGCGACGACCACGCTCAGGGCGGGCTTGAACCAGATGTCGGAGGGGCGGCCGAGCCGCAGCACCCCGGCGAGGGGGAGCCGGGCCGGGGGGCGCGGACGGGTGGGGGTCGCACTGCTCATGCCACTAATTTAGCATGTGTTTTACTCGTGAAATACATGCTCCCGGCAGCCCTGCTCACCGCACCGCGCTCCTCGAACGCTCCCCGCGCACCCCCCTGCGGGTGCATACGCGCCGCGCGTCCTGGGCATCGCATCCCTCGACCGACCGTCCGGCGGGGGGTGCGCGTGCACGGACCGGCTTCGCCCGGCTGGCTGCTGGTCGCGCTGTGCGCGGCCACCGGCGCCTACTGCCTGCTGCGGATGCGCAGCGCCGACGAGGGACAGCGCCGCGCCGCGGGCGGAGAGGCGCTCATGGGGTTCGGGATGGCGGTGATGGCGGTGCCCGCGGCCGTGTTCACCCCGCCGCGGTGGGCCTGGGCGGCGTACGCGGCGGTCTTCGGCGCGGCCGCGTTGCGCGCACTGTGGGCGGCCCGTTCCGGCGCGCACCATCTGCACCATCTGGTGGGGGCCTCGGCCATGGTCTACATGGCGGTCGTGATGGCCGCCTCCTCCGCCTCGCCCCGCGCGGGCGCCGGACACACGCACGGCGGCGGCTCCGGGGTCCCGTTCCTCACGGGCGTGCTGCTGCTCTACTTCGCAACGTACGTCCTCGTGTCCGGGGTGCGGCTGCTGCCCGTGGGCGGAGGTGCGGCAGGCGGCGTCGCCTGGGGCGACCGGCCCGAACTGGTGCGCGCGTGCCGCCTGTCGATGGGCATCGGGATGCTGGCGATGCTGCTGACGATGTGACGCGGCGCGCTGCCCCTCCGGCGGCGGGGCAATCGTGGTCTGCGTCACTTTGCCGGGGCAAGCCGTACCCGTGAGCGACGCGCCGCTCATAGGGTGCTGCCCATGATGGTCCCCGCGGTCCTGCTCCTGCTCGGCGCTCTGACCGCCGTCGCCGGTCCCCGGCTGCTCGCCCGGGCCGACTGGCCGGACCGTGAACCCGTGGTCGCGCTGTGGGCGTGGCAGTGCGTGGTGGCGTCGGTCCTGCTGTGCTGCGCGCTGTCGATGACGCTGAGCGCGGCGGGGGCCTGGCAGGCGGTGCGCGGGCACGTCTTCGCGCCGGCTCCGAGCGCGGTCGTGGAGGCGTACGCGCTGAGCACTACCGGCCCTTGGGCGGCGGCGACCGCGGTGGCCCTGGCGTGCGGTGGGCTGTGGAGCGGGGCCATGCTCGCGCGGGAGATCACCCGCGCCCGGTCCCGGCGACGCCGTCGGCGGGTCGAACTGCGGCTGCGGGCACCGCTGTTGCCGGGCGAGGTGGACACGACGGGGCGGCTCGTCGTGCTGGAGGGCGAGCGGCCAGACGCCTGGTGGATGTCCGGGGCCACGCCTCGACTCGTCGTCACGACGGCCGCGTTGCGTCGCCTGAAGGGCCGTCAGCTGGACGCGGTGCTCGCGCACGAGCAGGGGCACGCGCAGGCGCGGCACGACTGGCTGCTGAACTGTTCGGCCGCGTTGGCGAACGGGTTCCCGCAGGTGCCGGTGTTCGCCGCGTTCCGGGACGAGATGCACCGTCTGGTCGAGCTCGCCGCCGACGACATGGCGTCCCGCCGCTTCGGCCGGCTCACGACCGCGCTCGCCCTGGTCGAACTCAACGAGGACCGGGGCGTGTTCGGCCCCTCCCCCGCCCCGCACGCCCATGTCCCCCAGCGGGTGAACCGTCTGCTGACGCCCCCGGACCGGCTGACCGCGGCCCGCAGACTGCGACTGACGGCGGCGGCGGCGCTGGTGCCGGTGATCCCGGTCCTGGTGACGCTGGTGCCGGGGCTGCGGGCGCTCGGCTGAGGCCGCCCGGTGTGAGACCGGTTCGCCGCGGGGCGCTCGGCCGAGGGCGTCGGAGTCGGGAAGCCGGACCCGGGTTGGCTTCGAATCCCGGAGTTCGGCAAGGATCACACCATGCACTCGCCGTCCGTCGACTCCCCGCCCGCCCCCTCGCCGTACCGCACGGCCGTCCGCGCCGCGCTGGCGCTGGGGCTCTCCTCGCTGCTGCTTCTCGTCCTGGTCGTGGCGGAGTGGGGTCCCCTGATCTCCGTCGACGGCGACATCGCCCGCACCACCCACCGCTGGGCCGTCGCCGACCCGGACGTGACCCAGGTCTGCCGCGTCCTCACCGACTGGGTCTGGGACCCGCTGGTCATGCGGTTGCTGTGCGCGGCGGTCGCCGTCTGGCTGGTGTGGCGGCGTGCGGCGTGGTGGACGGCGGCGTGGCTGGTCACGACGTCGGCGGTGGGCACGGCGATCCAGCAGGGCATGAAGGCCGCCGTCGGCCGCGAGCGCCCGGTCTGGCCCGACCCGGTCGACTCCGCCCACTACGCGGCCTTCCCGTCCGGCCACGCCCTCACGGCGACGGTCGCCCTCGGCCTCGTCCTGTGGCTACTGCACCGCGAGGGCGTGAGTCCGGCCGTGTGGCGCACGGCGGTGACGGTGGCGGCGGTCTCCGTGGTGGGCGTGGGCCTGACGCGGATCTGGCTGGGCGTCCACTGGGCCTCGGACGTCCTGGCCGGCTGGCTGCTCGGCGCGATGCTGGTCGCCCTGGCGATCGCGGCCCACACCCGCTGGCGCCCATGACCACACCGGGACACCCGCGCCCCGGTACCACCACGGCCTGCGCGGGCGGCGGCGACGTACTGGCCGCGGGCGAGATCACGTTCACGCGAACCCCCGACGGCCGCGCCCCGCCCCGCCCCGGGCTGCTGGCCAACCTTCCGCATTCCTGGAACCGGGACTCCGCCGCTCACTAAGATCAACTGCATGACCACAGCCGTGCTGTTCGACTTCTCCGGGACCCTCTTCCGTATCGAGTCCACCGAGGCCTGGCTGCGTGCCGTGCTCGACGCGGCCGGTGTCGTGCTGGCCGAGGAGGAGCTGACGGACACGGCGCGTGCGCTGGAGTGGGCCGGGGCGCTGCCGGGCGGCGCGGCACCCGTGCGCGTGCCCGAGGAGCTGGCCGGGCTGTGGCGGGAGCGGGACCGCAGCGCCGAGCTGCACCGGGCCGCGTTCACCGGGCTCTCCCGTCAGGTCGCGCTGCCCGATCCGGCCCTGCACGACGCGTTGTACGACCGGCACCGCACGCCGGCGGCCTGGGCGCCGTACCCCGACGCCCTCGATGTGCTGGGCGCGTTGCGCGAGCGCGGGATCCGGGTGGGCGTGGTGAGCAACATCGGCTGGGACCTGCGGCCGGTGTTCCGGGAGCACGGCCTCGACCCGTTCGTCGAGGCGTACGTCCTGTCGTACGAGCACGGCGTCCAGAAGCCGCACCCGCGGCTGTTCGCGACGGCGTGCGAGCAGCTCGGCGTCGATCCGCGGACGACGCTGATGGTGGGCGACGAACGGAGAGCGGACGGCGGGGCGGCGGAGCTGGGCTGCGCGGTCCACTTCGTGGACCATCTGCCGGCGGCGGAACGGCCGAACGGGCTGCGGCCGGTGCTGGACCTGGTGAGCTGAAGCCCGTCCCGGCCGATTCGCTCCCTGCGCCGGGGAACCGGAATCCCGCCCGCCCGACAAGGAGCCTCAGGCCACCATCGGGGGAAAAGCGCGCCCACTCTGGACGATCCCCCGCGTCGCCCAGAGCAGGCGGCAGCCCGGTGCGGTTCCGAACGGAATCGACCGGGATGCGTTGAGTATAGTTGGCTGGCAGCCAGTCAACGCAGGAGTTCCAGGATGTCCCCGCGCAGCGCCTCGGTCAATGAAGAATTGCGGCGGCGTTCCCGGGAGCGGCTCCTTCAGGCGGCCGTCGAGCTGGTGAGCGAGCGCGGGTACGAGGCGACGACGCTCGGTGACATCGCGGACCGGGCGGGCTCGGCCAGGGGCCTGGTGTCGTACTACTTCCCCGGCAAGCGCCGGCTCGTGCAGTCGGCCGTGCACCGGCTGATGCACCGCACGCTGGAGGAGGCGCTGGAGCGGGAGCCGCGCACCGAGGACGGCCGGGAGCGGATGGCGCGGGCCATCGACGCGATCCTGGGGCTGGCGCGGGACCGGCCGGTGCTGATGCGGCAGCACATGGCGGGGCTGCTCCAGGCGGAGGGCTTCGTGCAGTGTCCGGAGCAGCGGCGGCTGGCGGAACTGCTGCGGGACACGGTGGCGCGGCACGGCTCGTGCGACGTGGACACGGACTACCCGGTGCTGCGTTCGCTGTTGATGGGCTCGGTCTACGCGATGGTGCTGCCCAATGTGGGGATGCCGTTGCGGCCCGTGCGCGCGGAGTTGTTCACGCGCTACCGGCTCGGCTGGGACCAGGGGGTCCCGCCGGACGCCGCAGCGCCCGGCGGGACCTGTGAGACGGACCTGTCGCGTTTCTTCTCGACGGGCCTGCCCGCCCGGGATTCCGGGGATTCAGCCGCCGTGGAGGATCAGCCGCCGTACTTGAAGTAGTCCGGCTGGGTCTGGACGTTGAGCTCGGGCAGCCGCACGCGCTCGGCCACGTCCGTGCGCTGGTCCTTGATCTTCAGCACGTCGAAGCCCTTGGCGATGTCGTTCGAGTAGATGTAGCCGTTGTAGTAGTACGCCGACCACGGGCCGGCGGTCGTCAGCCGCTCGGTGTCCACCGGGCCGCGCTCGAAGTAGGCGATCTCCTTCGGGCGGGCGGAGTCGGTGAAGTCCCAGACGGAGACGCCGCCCTGGTACCAGGCCTGGACCATGAGGTCCTTGCCCCTGACCGGGATCAGCGAGCCGTTGTGGGCGACGCAGACCTCGGTGGGCCCCTGGTGGCGGGCGATCTTGAAGTAGCTGCGGAAGACGAGCTTGCGGTTGTCGCCCTTGCCGACGATGTCGTAGATGCCGTCGGCGCCGCGGTTCGGGCCGATCTCGGCGGTGCAGGTGGCCGCGCCGCCGCCGCCCAGCTCATCGGTGAAGACGACCTTGTTGGCCTTCATGTTGAAGGTCGCGGAGTGCCAGAACGCGAAGTTGACGTTGTCCTGGACCCGGTCGATGACCTTCGGGTGCTCCGGATCCTTGATGGAGAACAGGATGCCGTCGCCCATGCAGGCGCCGGCCGCGAGGTTCTTGCTCGGCAGGACGGTGATGTCGTGGCAGCCCGTCGTCTTGGAGACGCCCGGGTTGGTGGGCCCGCCGGGGTTGCCGCCGCCGTCCGGTCCCTCACCGGGGAAGAGGACGGGGAAGCCCACGACCGCGGCCTTCTCGGGCGACTCGCGCGGCACCTTGATGATCGAGATGCCGTCGTGCGGCGGCTGGCAGTCGGGGTAGGCCGCGTTGGGCGAGTACGACGAGACGTAGACGTAGACGTTCTTGCGCTCGGGCACCAGCGTGTGGGTGTGCGAGCCGCAGGCGGTCTCGACGGCGGCGACGTACTTGGGGTTCTTCTTATCGCTGATGTCGAAGACCTTCATGCCCTCCCAGGAGGACTTCTCGGTCGCGGGCTGGGTGGTGCTGTTGCAACTGCTGTCGCTGCGCGAGGAGTCGGTCGACAGGAACAGCAGGTCGCCGGAGACGGAGATGTCGTTCTGCGATCCCGGGCAGAGCACCTGGGAGACGGTCTTCGGGGCCTTCGGGTCGCTGATGTCGAAGATGCGGAAGCCGTCGTAGTTGCCGGAGAAGGCGTAGTCGCCCTGGAAGGCCAGGTCGGAGTTGGTGCCGGGTAGCACGTCCTTGGGGATGTTGGTGAGGTGCTCGATGTTGTCCGAGTGGACGATCTCGTCCTTGCCGGGTATCGCGCCGTCCGCGATCGCCTCGGCCGCCTCGGCCTGGGCGCGCTGGGACACCTCGCGCTCCACCGCCGGGCCGTCCCCCGGGTCGGGGGTCGCGGCGGCAGGGGCCGCCGTCAGCAGCGCGGCGAGGAGCCCGGCACAGGCCGCGACAACTCCCATCCGTCTGCGCCGCGTTCGGGAATCCTTCAACAGGGTCACTGCGTCCTCCCTTGATGCCGTTCGCTCAGGAACGGTTCACGGTCCTCCGAAGTATCGTCTTCATCATGCGCAGATCAACAGTCGGCAACGCACTCGTAATGAATGTTTTCGATCAACGCGGTCCAGAATCGTGTGAGGACGCTCCATGATCCTGTCCGGTCCGCTCGGGTCGTCAACCCGCCCTCACCAGGAGGTCGTTGTGCTCTTTCGTCGCGCGCCCCTCGTCACCGTCTCGTTCCTCGTGCTGGTCCTGGGCGGATGCGACTCCGGGTCGGACGACAAGTCCGGTGCGGCGAGCGGGCCTTCGGTGATCGCGCCGGGCAAGCCCGGCGAGGCGAACCGGACTCTGTCCCCCGAGGAGGCCGCGGCGCACCGCGCCGAGGACGACACCCCGAACTCGGCGGACGTCTCCTTCGCCCGGATGATGATCGAGCACCACGCCCAGGCCCTGGAGATGACCGAACTCGCCCCCGCGCAGGCCGAGTCGGCGAAGGTCAAGTCCCTCGCCTCCCGGATCACGGCGGCGCAGGGGCCGGAGATCGAGGCCATGAAGAGCTGGCTGAAGAAGTACGACAAGGACGGCGCGAGCGGCGAGGGCACCGCGCACCAGCACGGCTCGATGGCCGGAATGGCGACCGAGGCCCAGATGGACAAGCTCCGTGCGGCCAAGGGCAAGGCCTTCGACGAGCTGTTCCTGACCCTGATGATCACCCACCACGAGGGGGCGATCACGATGGCCGCGGACGTGAAGTCGCAGGGCAACAACATCCGGATCGAGGAGATGGCGGACGACGTGGTCGCGGAGCAGACCACGGAGATCTCCCGGATGCGCTCGATGCTGTGACGGACGATGCTGTGACAAACGCCGAGGTGTCGTGACCGCGTGATCACTTCGTTGCGCGCGAACGGACACGCACGCGCGTCAGGGCGCGGCACCTGTCGGGGAGGCCCCCGCGGTGCCATGCTGGGAGCTGGAAGCGCCAGCGCATCCCTCCGTCCCTCGGGGTAAGGAGTCCGGCCGTGCTGCGTGTCGCCGTCGTCGGCTCCGGGCCGAGTGGGGTCTACACCGCCCAGAGCCTCGTCCAGCTCGACCAGGGGGTCCTCGTCGACGTCCTGGACCGCCTGCCCTGCCCGTACGGGCTGGTCCGGTACGGGGTCGCCCCGGACCACGAGAAGATCAAGTCGCTCCAGCAGAATCTGCGGGCGGTGCTGGAGCACGCGCGCGTGCGCTTCCTCGGCGGGGTCCGGATCGGAGCCGACGGGGTGCCCGTGGAGCGGCTGCGGGAGCTGTACCACGCGGTGGTGTACTGCGTGGGCGCGGCGACGGACCGGCACCTCGGCATCCCCGGCGAGGAGCTGCCCGGCAGCTGGTCGGCGACGGAGTTCGTGTCCTGGTACAGCGCCCACCCGGACGTCGGCGCGGACGGCTTCATCGCCGGCGCCCGCACGGCCGTCGTCGTCGGCGTGGGGAACGTCGCTGTCGACGTCACCCGCATCCTCGCGCGCGGCGCGGCGGAGCTGAGCCCCACCGACATGCCCCAGGCGGCGCTGTCCGCGCTGTCCGCGAGCGAGGTGACCGAGATCCAGATGGCGGGGCGGCGCGGCCCGTCCCAGGCCCGCTTCACCACCAAGGAACTGCGCGAACTGGGCGCGCTGCCGGACACCGACGTCATCGTCGACGAGGCGGACCTCGCCCTGGACCCGGCCTGCGCCGACCCGTCCGCGCTGCCGGCGGCGCAGCGCCGCAACGTCGAGGTGCTGCGCGGCTGGGCGGCCACGCCGCCCAGGGGGCTGCGCCGCCGGATCCGGCTGCGCTTCTTCCTGCGGCCCGTCGAACTGCTCGCCGACGGGGGCCGGGTGGGCGCCGTGCGCTTCGAGCGGACCGCGCCGGACGGGCGGGGCGGGGTGACGGGCACGGGGCGGTACGAGGAGGTCGCGGCGCAGTTGGTGCTGCGGTCGGTGGGGTATCGCGGAGTGCCGTTGGAGGGGCTGCCGTTCGACGCGGAGCGGGGCACGGTGCCGCATCTCGCGGGGCGCGTGGTGCGGGAGGGCGCGGTCGCGCCGGGCGAGTACGTCGCCGGCTGGATCAAGCGGGGCCCGACCGGCGTCATCGGCACGAACCGGCCGTGCGCGAAGGAGACGGTCACCTCCCTGCTGTCGGACGCCCCCGCCCTCGCGGCACGGGAACTGCCCGGCGACCCGCTGACAGCGCTGCGCGCCGCCGGGACCGAGCCGGTCGAGTGGGCGGGCTGGCTGGCGATCGAACGGGCCGAGGCGGAGCTGGGCGCGTCCCTGGGCCGAGGCGTGGTGAAACTGCCGGACTGGGCCGCACTGCGCGCGGCGGCGGGCCGCTTGCCGGACGCCTGAGGCTTGAGGCCGCTTGCCGGACGCCTGAGGCTTGAGGCCGCTTGCCGGACGCCTGAGGCTCTGGGCCCGGGCGGACGCCGGTCGGCTGGACGTACGCCCAGCGGCTGGGCGGCACTGGACTCCCGGTGAGGCGCGTCGGGCGGCTCACGGCCCCCGAACGGGCAGGCGGCCCCGACGATCAGCGCCGGGCAGCCCGACGGACGCCGCACGGCAGGCGGACGCCGGACCTCACGCGGACGCCGGGCCCCTCACGCGGACGGCGGACACCCGACGGCCGGACGGACGCCCGAACCCACCGCACACACGACGGCCCCAGATGTCGCCGAAGCCAAGCGACCGCCACCGCTCCCCGCACCCGCAACCACCCATGGCCGACGCCCCCGCCATCGATGTCGCCCCCTGCCCCGGCTCAGGCAAGCAGCGCAGTGTCCTCCGGCGACCGCCGGTACACGCCGTCCTGTCGGTCCAGGTGGTGCAGGTCCACCAGGTAGCGGCGCAGCGTCACGTGGTCGATGCCGTCGTCCCGGCACCACGCGCGGAGCCTGTCGTCGACCTCGCGCTCGGAGTACTCGCGGCCGGTCTCGAAGCTGTGCTCCGCGAGATGGCGCAGGACGAGCTTCTTGCGCTCCCATTGCGCGGGCAGACGCACCAGACGCCCGTCGCGCACGAACGTCCGCAGCAGCGTCTCGACGCGTTCGTCCCCGGAGCCGTGGTCCTGCGGCGGCCCGGTCACGGCCGTCTCGCGGGCGAGGTCGCGGAAGCGGTCGTACGCGACCGCCAGTCCCCCGTCGGCGTCCGGCACGACGACCTCGCGGTCCTCCAGCCGGCGCAGTGCCGCGAGGGACTCCTTGGCCGACAGGCCGGTCCGCTCGGCGACCTCGGCGGCGTCCCGGGCGCCCAGCGCCACGGCGGCGAAGGCGCGCACCCGCCGCTCGTCGGCGAACAGCCTCACCACGTCGTCGGAAGTCATCCTCGCGTCTCCTTGTCCGCAGGGCCGGTCCCTGACGCGAGGACGCTACCTTTCGCCGCCGGTGGCCGCTCGGCAATTTGCGCGAGCGGCCCCCGGTCGTCGTGACCGCGGGGCCGCACTCGGACGACGGATCGTCAACTCGTCGTGCAGGCGACTCCGTTGAGCGTGAAGCCGGTCGGCGCCGCGCTGTTGCCGGTGTGGTTCGCCTGGTATCCGATGGTGACGCTCGCGTTCGGCGCGAGCGTGCCGTTGTACGACGCGTTGGTGGCGGTCACCGCGCCGGAGGCCGGTGCGTACGAGGCGCCCCAGCCGTTGGTGACGGTCTGGCCGGCGGGCAGGGTGAAGCCGAGCCGCCAGCCGTTCACCGTGCCGGTCCCGGTGTTGGTGAGGGTGATCGAGCCGGTCAGACCGGTGTTCCAGGCGTTGGTGGACGCGGTCACCTTGCAGGGGCCGGCCGGGGGCTGGGGGCCGGGTTCGCCCGCGGCGTCCAGGCCGAAGAAGGTGAGCACCCGGGCGGCCATGCCCCAGGCGTAGAGGTTGTGGCCGACGCCCTGAAGGCTGACGGCCTCGACGGCGGCCTGGTCACCGGTGCCGCCGTAGCGGGTGCGGGTCCAGCCGGACTGGGGCGAGTCGGTGGCGGCGGGTGTCTGGGACAGGCCCCGCACATCGGTCCACTGCTTGATCGCCTCGCCGAAGTTGGGGTAGCGCAGCACGTCGTCCTCGGTGCCGTGCCAGAGCTGCATACGCGGCCGGGGGCCGGTGTAGCCGGGGTAGGCCCCGCGGACGAGGTCGCCCCACTGCTGCGGGGTGCGGATCACGGTGCCGCCGGAGCAGGCGCTGTTCCACTCGGAGCCGTCGGTGGTGGCGAAGCAGCCGAACGGGACGCCGGCGAAGGCGGCGCCCGCGGCGAACACGTCGGGGTAGTCCCCGAGGAGGACGTTGGTCATCATCGCCCCGGAGGAGATGCCGGTGGCGTACACGCGCGTGGTGTCGGCGGAGTACCTGGCGGTCACCCAGTCGATCATCGACTTGATGCCGACGGGGTCGCTGCCTCCGCCGCGCCGCAGGGCCTGCGGCGAGGACACGTCGAAGCACTTGCTGCTGCGGGTGACGGACGGGTAGACGATCACGAACCCGTACCGGTCGGCGAGTTGGGCGTACTCGGTGCCGGAGTGCATGGCGGGGCCGGAGCCGCCGCACCAGTGCACGGCGACGAGGACGGCCGGGCGCGCGGTGACATTGTCCGGCACGTACACGTACATCTGGAGGTTGCTGGGGTTGGCGCCGAAGCCGGTGACCTCGGTGAGGGCGGCGGCCGCCGCCGGCGCCTCGGCCGACGGCGCGCTCGCGGTGGCCGAGGGGGCGGCGAGGAGAGCGCCGGTGAGCAACAGCACCAGCGCGGCGAGCGCCGAACGCAGCGCTCGTAAGGGCGAGTCGAGGGTGTACACGTGCTGGTCCCTTCTGTGGCGGCTCGGGGTGCGCGAAAGGTGGCTCAGCAGGCGGTGTCCGTGCGGGACGGCGGCTCGGACGCCCGGGATCCGGGGACGTCGGGCATCGGGGAGCACCCGTCCGCTTCGCATGGTGGCATGGCCATGCCCTTCATGGAAGCGCTCCCACGGTAGCTCCCACGACACGTCCCGGAAGCCCTTGCCGGTGGCCGGGGTGTCCGAATGTGTTCTGCGCAAAGCGTTGACTAGAAAGCGCTTGCCCCCTACGTTCCGTTCAGCAGTGTGGACGAGCCGCCCACTCCGATCCCCAGGAGACCGCACTGCCCGTGAAAGGCGTTCATTACTGCGTATGTCATTCACGTATACGGTCGACAGGCCCTCCCGAAGGGACGCACCCGCATGCGTACAGGCCCCCCACGTACACACGCGCAAAGGTCCACTCCGGCAGTGGCGGCGGTCGCCCTCGCCACACTGGCGGTCCTCGCCCTCCCCCAGCAGGCCGGCGCCGCCGAGAGCGCGCCGATCGGCTTCGGCGCCGGGACGACCGGCGGCGGCAGCGCCTCCGCCGTCACCGTCTCGACGCTCGCCGCCTTCAGGACGGCCGTCACCGGCGACGCGGCCAAGGTCGTGAAGGTCAACGGCCTGATCACGCTGAGCGGTCAGGTCGACATCGGGTCCAACACCACCGTTCTGGGCGTCGGTTCGTCGTCCGGCTTCACCGGTGGTGGGTTACGGCTGAAGAAGGTCACGAACGTCGTCGTCCGCAACCTGAACATCAGCAAGCCGCTGGCGCCGGCCGACGGCGTCACGGTGGAGTCGTCCACGAAGGTGTGGATCGACCACAACTCCTTCTCGGCCGACCGCAGTCACGACAAGGACCACTACGACGGCCTGCTGGACGTCAACCACGGCTCCGACAACGTGACGGTGTCCTGGAACACCTTCAAGGACCACTTCAAGGGCTCGCTCGTCGGCCACAGCGACAAGAACGCGAGCCAGGACACAGGGCACTTGAAGGTGACGTACCACCACAACCACTTCAGCGACGTGTACTCGCGCATCCCGAGCCTGCGCTTCGGCACCGGGCACTTCTACGACAACTACGTCGTGGGCGCCGACACGGCCGTGCACTCGCGCATGGGCGCGCAGATGCTCGTGGAGAACAACGTCTTCCGTGACACGAAGGTCGCGGTGACGACGAACCGCAGCAGCGACGTGGACGGTTACGCCAACCTGACCGGCAACGACCTCGGCGGAGCCGCCACCGAGGTGTCGCGGGTCGGGACGTTCACGAAGCCGCCGTACGGCTACACCGCCGAGCCCGCCTCCTCCGTCGTCGCCTCGGTGACGTCCGGCGCGGGCGCCGGAAAGCTCTGACCCCACCCCCGCACGGACCCCCACACAGAAGGAACGGGACATGACTTCTGCGACACGATCACGTCCGCGCTCGCGCTCGCGCCGACGGGCGCTGACCGGAACGATGGCCACCTTGGGCCTTTCGTTTGGCATGATCATGACTACTGGGACGGCGCCCGCCACGGCCGCCACCTGGCCGTCCGCCTCCGGCAGCCAGCCCGTCACCGCGACGATCAACCTGACCGCCTCGAAGGACTACGGCATGCTGCGCCTGTACGGCAGCGGCGCCCTCGGGACCGGTGACCAGTCCGAGGACCAGCAGCCGATCCTCACCCTCGCCAACGGCGTGACCCTGAAGAACGTCATCATCGGCGCGCCCGGCGCCGACGGCATCCACTGCCTCGGCAGTTGCACGCTCCAGAACGTGTGGTGGGAGGACGTCGGCGAGGACGCCGCCACCTTCCGCGGCGGCACGAGCGCCACGTACAACGTCGTCGGCGGCGGCGCGAAGAAGGCGTCCGACAAGGTCTTCCAGCACAACGGCGGCGGCACGGTGAACATCTCCAACTTCGCCGTGCAGGAGTTCAAGACCCTCTACCGCTCCTGCGGCGACTGCTCCACGTCGTACACGCGCAAGGTCAACCTCAACGGCATCGAGGTGACGGGGACGGGCTCCACCGCGCGGATCGTCGGCATCAACGTCAACCGCAACGACGTGGCGACGCTGCGCAACATCACGATCCTCAACGACTCCAGCCGCAAGGTCATCCCCTGCCAGAAGTACAACAACAACTCGACGGCGGGCACGGGTCCCGACAGCACGAACTGCCTGTACTCCGCCTCGGACGTCACCTACCGCTGACCCCCGGACCTGACCCGGGACCGGCGCTTTCCCCCCACGGGACGGCCGGCGGGGGCGGCCCGCATCCGCCTCCGCCGGCCGTCAGGCGTGTCCGCGCCCGGCCGCCTGGTCGGTGAACTCCCGCCGGTAGTCGGCGTACGCGGCCCGCAGGGCCGTGCCCGGCCAGTCGGCGGGCAGGAGTGCGGGCGGCAGGACGGGGTCGGCGAGCAGGTGTCGCACGACGGCCGTGAACGCGGTGAAGCGGTCGGCCGACCGGGGGGCCCCGGCGATGTGGCCGAGCAGTGCGCGCGCCGTGGCGGCCCACTCCCCCAACGGCCAGAGTGACGCTGCCAGTTCCCTAGCGGACGCCTCGGTGGGCAGGTCGGGGCGGGCGCTGAAGTACTGGGTGACGTCGGCGAGTCGGGGCGGCCAGGGGCGGTCCAGGGTGGCGGGGCGCAGCCAGACGCCCTCGCGCAGTTCGGCGAGCCGCAGTCGGGTCAACTCGGTGCGCAGCTCGGCGCGTTCGGCGGGGCTCCGGCCGGTCGCCGTGACCACGGCCATCTCCCAGTCGCCGTTCCAGGGCCGGGTCTCCGGCCGGACGGCGTCGTCCTGCCGCCGCTGGCGCTCCAGCAGACGGTCGCTGAGACCGTAGACGGCGCCGGCGCGCCGCAGGTCGCCCGCCGCGACCATCCGGCTGAGCGCGGCCCGCAGCGTGGACCCGCCGACGCCGAAGGGCTCCACGAGCCGGACGAGGTCCTTCACCGGCAACTCCGGCGGATGGACGCCGAGGAGCAGGCTCAGTACGACCGACCGCGCGGACAGCGGCCGCAGTTCCAGCTCGACGGCTTCCGCCGACACGTTCCCGCCCATGACTAGGTACTTTACGTGCGCCCTGTTGTTGCGCTATTGCTACGACTGTAGGAAGAGTGCAACATGACGGCATGACCCTCGCCGATCCGCACGCGCACCCGGACCAGAACACACACGACGTCACACACGACGTCACCAACCAGCCGCCGCCGCTGACCCCGTACGACGCCTCCGACGACGCGGCCCTGCTGGAGGGGCTGCGGCGGGAGGGCGCCGGCTGGGCGGAGGACGACGTCCGACGGCTCGGCAGGCGGGCCGGCGGTCCCGAGGCGCAGGAGTGGGCCGAATTGGCCAACCGGCACGAGCCGGTCCTGCGCACCCACGACCGGTACGGCCATCGCGTCGACGAGGTCGACTTCCACCCCAGCTGGCACGAGCTGACCCGGGTCGCCGTGACCGAGGGCCTCGCCGGTGCGCCCTGGGCGGACGACCGGCCCGGCGCCCACGTGGCCCGCTCGGCGGGTGGACTCGTCTGGGGGCACACGGACGCGGGCCACGGCTGCCCGACCTCGATGACGTACGCGGCGGTCCCGGCGCTGCGCCGGCAGCCGGACCTGGCGAAGGTGTACGAGCCGCTGCTCACCGCCCGCGCATACGATCCCGGGCTGCGTGTGCCCACCGACAAGCGCGGGCTGCTCGCCGGCATGGGGATGACCGAGAAGCAGGGCGGCTCCGACGTCCGCACCAACACCACGCGGGCCACGCCCACCGCCGAGCCCGGCGTGTACACGCTGCGCGGCCACAAGTGGTTCACGTCGGCCCCCATGTGCGACGTGTTCCTGGTGCTGGCCCAGGCGCCCGGCGGTCTGTCGTGCTTTCTCGTGCCGCGCGTGCTGCCCGACGGCACGCGCAACGCGTTCCGCATCCAGCGGCTGAAGGACAAGCTGGGCAACCGTTCCAACGCCTCCTCTGAGCCGGAGTTCGACGGGACCGTGGCCTGGCTGGTCGGGGCCGAGGGGCAGGGTGTGAAGACCATCATCGAGATGGTCAACTGCACGCGTCTGGACTGCGTGACGATGTCGGCGGCGTTGATGCGCAAGACGCTCGTCGAGGCCGGCCACCATGTGCGCCACCGCGGCGCGTTCGGGGCTCGGCTGATCGACCAGCCGCTGATGCGCAACGTCCTGGCGGATCTGGCGCTGGAGTCGGAGGCCGCGACCACGCTGACGCTGCGGCTGGCGGGGGCCGCGGACCGCGCGGTGCGCGGGGACGCGCGTGAGCAGGCATTCCGGCGGATCGCGACCGCCGTCGGCAAGTACTGGGTCACCAAGCGCGGCCCGGCGTTCACCGCGGAGGCGCTGGAGTGTCTGGGCGGCAACGGCTACGTCGAGGACTCCGGGATGCCCCGGCACTACCGCGAGGCGCCGCTGCTGTCGATCTGGGAGGGCTCGGGGAACGTCAACGCCCTCGACGTGCTGCGGGCGTTGAGCCGCGAGCCGGGCACCGCGCAGGCCCTCTTCGACGAACTGGCGCGGGCACGCGGGGCGGACGCCCGGCTGGACGCCGCGGTCGACGACCTGCGCGCGCGGCTCGGCGAGGCGACCCAGGCCGGCGCGCGCCGTCTGGTGGAGCGGATGGCGCTCGTCCTCCAGGCCTCCCTGCTGGTCCGGCACGCGCCGCCCGCGGTCGCCGACGCCTTCTGCGCGACCCGGCTCGGCGGCGACTGGGGCCACGCCTTCGGCACGCTCCCGGAGGGCGCGGACACCGACGGGATCCTGGCCAGGGGGCTGCCCGACGACGTGTGAGACGCCCCTGTGTCACGCCGGCTCACCCCATCGGCCGGCCCCGCAGCGCGTCGAAGCGGGCCCAGTCCGTGTCCCACTGGTCCACGCGCCGGCGTTCGAGGCGGGTGCGCAGGACGCGGGCGCCCGCGAAGGGCAGCGTCGCCGCGCCCAGGCCCGCCAGGGCGCCGACGAGGGCGGCGCGCACCCGGGCCTGGTCGGCGGTGGTCGGCTTGGTGACCAGGCGGCCCTGGCGGTCCGTCCAGATGGTGGCCTCGGTGCCGACCGCGCTGCCGGGGGCGACCCTGACCTGACCGGCGTGGACGGAGCTGTCGGGGGCGGTCCACTCGACCTTGGCCCACACCCGGTCGCCGCTGGCGGCCCCGGCACGCACAGAGGCCTTCCCCGGCGCCTGCTCGGTCAGCCGCCCGGCGACGGGCCGCCACTCGACACGTTCCCGGGCCAGCCCGTGTTCGACGGAGCGGGCCGCCGCCCAGCCGGCCAGGACCCCGGCGAGGACGGTCAGCGCCCACGCGCCGAGCACCACCCACGCCTCCACCGTGTCGGCGCGACGCTTGAGCGGGTTGCGCCGCCAACGCCACAGCCACACCTCAGGACCACGGAACGCCATCGAAGGCTTCCTCCTCATGAGCGCGCGAACATCCCGGCGCCCTCCCATACGGGTCGGGCGGTCCGGATGCTCAGGGCGAATCCCTCCGGCCCGGGAGTTCCACGGTCGCCGCCGCCCAAGCGCCGTTCGCGGCGAATGTGGCCGACACCATGCGGCGGCGACCGTCGTCGCCGTCCTGACCTGCGTCGACGCGTTTCCGGGGGTGACTGTCAGTGGTGGGGTGCAGACTGGCCGGTGCCGGGACAAAGCCGTCACGGCGCAGCGGAGGTGATCGGCATGACAGAGGTACTGCTCGCCGTGGGGACGCGGAAGGGGCTGTTCATCGGGCGCGGGCGCGGGGGCGTCTGGGAGTTCGACGATTCCCCCTACTTCAACGCGCAGGCGATCTACTCGGTCGCCGTCGACACGCGCGGTGATCGCCCGCGGCTCCTCGTGGGCGGCGACAGCGCGCACTGGGGGCCGTCGGTGTTCCACTCGGACGACCTCGGCCGTACCTGGACGGAACCGGCGAAGCCGGCCGTCAAGTTCCCCCAGGACACGGGGGCTTCGCTGGAGCGGGTGTGGCAGCTGCATCCGGCGGCGGCCGAGCCGGACGTGGTCTACGCGGGCACGGAACCGGCCGCGCTGTACCGGTCGGAGGACCGCGGGGAGAGCTTCGAGCTGGTCCGCCCGCTGTGGGAGCACCCCACGCGCGCGCAGTGGGTGCCGGGCGGCGGCGGAGAGGGCCTGCACACGGTGCTCACCGACCGGCGCGACCCGCACAGGGTGACGGTGGCCGTGTCGACGGCCGGCGTGTTCCGCACGAGCGACGGCGGCGCGCACTGGGACCCGTCCAACTCCGGTGTCTCCGCGGTGTTCCTCCCGGATCCGAACCCGGAGTTCGGCCAATGCGTGCACAAGGTCGCGCGGGACGCGGCGCACCCGGACCGTCTCTACCTCCAGAACCACTGGGGCGTGTACCGCAGCGACGACGCGGGCGGGCACTGGACGGACATCGGCGAGGGCCTGCCGTCCACGTTCGGCTTCGCCGTCGCCGCGCACCCCAGCCGCGGGGACACGGCGTACGTCTTCCCGATCAACGCCGACGCGGACCGGGTGCCCGCCGAGCACCGGTGCCGGGTCTTCCGTACGGCGGACGCGGGCAGAAGCTGGGAGCCGCTCACAGCGGGCCTGCCGCAGGAGGACCACTACGGCACCGTGCTGCGCGACGCGCTCTGCACGGACGACGCGGACCCGGCAGGCGTCTATTTCGGCAACCGCAACGGCGAACTCTTCGCATCGGCCGACGACGGCGACACCTGGAGGCAGTTGGCGTCCCATCTGCCGGACGTGCTCTGCGTGCGGGCGGCGGTGGTCGGGTGAGACCGCAGGACAGGACGAACCCCGCGTGGAGCGCGGAGAAGACCACCACGGCGAGCGGGGCAGGCCATACGCTTCGGTAGTCAACGCCGAACCGCGTCGAAGTCGAACTCGAAGGAGTGGGGAGTCGGTCGCACCACCGGCAGGTCCCGTCGCGGACTTCTGCGGGGAACTGCACCGGCGCGTACGCAAGTGCGGTGTGCGGCAGACGGAGATCGCCGCCGCGCTCGGCCTGAGCGCGAGCACCGTCTCGGGCCTGCTCGGCGGGCAACGGCGCACCGCACCGCAATGGGACGCGGTACGACGGATCGTGAGCCTGTGCGCCCGATCGCACGGCCCCGGAACACCCCCAGGCATGTGTGGACGGCAGAGACCGTCGCCTGCCCGGCGTGCCGGGGGTAATTTCCGACCGGCATCTATACGCAAGTTCGAATTCTTGAGTGGCCCCCTCGCGGCAACGAGGGGGCCAGGGTCGCGGTTTCCGGACAAGGCCACCACGAGGGTGCTCGCAGGAGCAACCGTGTCCATTGATGCTCGTTGAGGCCCAAACGGCAAGCGGAATCCGGAAGATAGCGTTGACCAGCATGTACAGCGGGGCACCGGTCGCCCGTAATGTTCCCGGTTCCCTCGCGGAGTGTCACTTCACGTCTTGCGACCTCTAGATTTACCGGTGTCTCCTCACCGTTGGGATGCCGGCAAGCATCCGAGGAGGCTTTGGTTTCCGGACGTGCAGTTGCGCCACGATGCAGGAGGAAGCGTGAACGCCCACGGCAAGACGGTCCTTATCGGTGTCACCCTCGGTGCTTTCATCACCCTGGCCCTCGCCATGCTGATGATAGGGCAGACCGTCAATGCAATTGTCGCACTGATCCCCTGGATTGCTTTCGGTGTACAGCAGATCGCTGCGGCGCAGGGCCAATCCGCAAGCCGGTCGGCGGCGTCGCGTCTCAGGACGGCCGGCGGGAACAGTGCCGCAGCTCGGGACGAGGAGAACGGAGAGTCGAGTGAGGACGGGAGGACTGTGGGGTGAGCACTGCCCCCGGCGCCCTGCGGCCACCGGTCCTTCGAACTCCCCAGATCAATCAGATCCAGGAGAGGCCGGCACCGAGAGGGGCGTTCCAGCGGCGGGGACGCACGCTGGGGCCCATCAGGGAAGGCATCGGAAACGATCACCGTCTTCTCCTCGAACTCCTCCGGATCGCCTACTTCACGAGCATGCTCACGTTCGCCGCCATCGCCGCCGAGACCGGCATGCAGCAATCCCATGTGTCGGAGTTCATGCGTGGCCACGGCCCCTACCCGCGGTGGAGACAAGTGCAGGCCCTCGCCGCGGTACTGCGTCGTTGGCTACCGCGCGAGGTGAGGGAAGAGGATTTTTATCAGCTGTGGGAGGACGGAGCACGGGAAAAGAAGAAGGGCAAGCAGTGGTTCGGTGGCTGCCTGGCGGAAAAACTGATCACGCTCTCCCCGCAAAGCATGGCCACCGTGCTCTTCATGGTGTTCGGACTCTTCGGGCTGGCATGGGCCGGCTTGAATGCCGGGCAGAGTGCCGGCAAGCCGCCCTCCTCAACCGGCACGCCGGAGCACGTCTCCGCGGGCTTGCCAAGGGTTGAGACGTATCAGGCGCCCTCACCCGTCCGTAATGCACAACCACAGTTCGCTGTCCGCGTCGCAGGCCGCATGTTGGTGTATCGCGTGCCGGGATCTCATTTCCAGCAGAACAAGGGCGTACAGATCTTCGAACTCCGCAGGACGCAGCAACTCACTTTCACCTGCCAGTCTCGAGATTACGCGCCGGTCGTCTATCTGAAGGTGTCCGGATCGCAGGAGGACTACGTCAGCACCCGAGGACTACGGAATTCGGCGGCGCTGAAGAATCTCGACCTTCCGGACTGCCCGGAACTCATCAGCCCGTCGCCGGACGAAAGGAGGTGAAGGTCGGCCGGACGACTCCCGCGACCGCCCTCGCCACACCCGAGCACGGTCGCGTCACCCGCGGTCCGAGCGCCTGCCGCGGCGGGCGAGAACGCGCAGGAGACGCCGATGTCGGCGGCGGCCGGGATGGTGGTGACCGAGATGAAGACGCCGAGCAGCGCGCTCGTCCTGGCCTGGGTCAGGGACATGATGCCGACGATGCCGGCCAGCACCGCGACGACCACGGAGAAGAAGTTGGGGGCGTCGATCAGCGTGGAGACCGGTCTGATGCCCAGGTCGAACGCCTCGGGCTGAAGGTCGAGCCCCCGGATCACCCACGAGAACAAGAAGGAGACCAGCACGGCCAGCGGGAAGCCCACGGACAAGGCGAACAGGCCCTGCCGGATCCGGGTGCCGTGGCCTCGGTCGATGTCCAGCGCGACGCTGGTGATGGCCCCGTACTCCGGTCCCACCACCATCGCCGCGACGATCAGGATCTGCGAGTTCGTGATGATTCCCACCGCCGCGATGAGGCCGAGCACCGGCTGGAGCTCGGCGAGGGCGGCGGCGTGTTCCGTGCTCCGGGGATGGACGCGCATGTGCAGGCCTCCTTCCCGCTGGAGCGGGACGGCCAGGACGTGTGCGGCAGGGTGACGCTGAGCGCCGGCGAGTCGGGCGGCGTCATGTTCACGGTCTGCGCCTCCGGCGGCGCGGCTCCTCCGCCCCTGACGGTCGAGGGGATCGAAGACATCAAGACCGCCGGAAGCCTCTCCCTGCTGGTCTCCCTGCCGACCATGCTGGTCGCGTTCGCCCGCTACAGCCGCGACGGCAGCTTCTCCGTCCTCGGCGCCGACATCCGCTTCACCACGATCATGGCCGCAGGCTCCGTCACCGGCGCGGTGCTCGGCGGATTGTCCGCGCCGAGGTGTTCGGCGGGCTTGAACGACGTGTACGAGGCAGCGACGTTGCAAGGGCGAGGGCCGTGAAGGCGAGCACCGCGGCTACCGTCCGGACGGCGTGGGCGATCTGCCAGCGGTCCCGTACGTTGGTCCAGTCGGAGGGCGGGGACTGGGCGTTCCAGCGGAGTTGATCGGAGTTGATAGGCAGGTTGACGGTCAGCGTGAGGCCGAGAACGAGGACCAGGAGGGCGAGTGCGGCCACGGTCGGCCATCGGGTGTTTGTTCGGTAGGTCTGGTAAACCAGTACCGCTGTGGCGATCAGCGCCGGCAGGAGTGTGGCGACGGCGAGTTTGTCGAGGGAGTCGAGTTCGACCAGCCGGACCTGTGTGTAGACGGTGCTGTCGAAGCCGCGCAGCGAGAGTTCCAGGACGAGGACCGACGTGAGGAATCCGGCGAACAGTCCCGCGCATACGAGGCTGACGAAACGGGCGCACTTCGTCATGATCACGCTCTTTCATGAGGGGTGACCCGGGCGGCGAAGGGGCGGGCGGGACGGCCGAGGCGTCTTCTTGACTTTGTTGGTGGCCGTCGCGGGTCGTCGCTTGTTTCCTGTGTCGCAGCCCGGGTCGTGTGCGTGGCTGGGTATGGGTCAGTTCGCGATTCCTACGACCTGCTCGATGGTGTCCGGCTGGTTCACCATGGCGAGCATGTGGTGGGCGACGTCGGCGCGTGACACGGAGAACCCGCCCCGGATGTTGCGGTTCCACGCGGTTCGGTACGTGCCGGTCAGGGGCTTGTCGGTGAGTTTGGGCGGGCGCGACACCGTCCATTGCAGTCCGCTGTCGCGCAGGATCTGCTCGGTGACGGCGAGGTCGGCGTAATGCCGGCCGAACATGGCCCGGGTCAACGGGACTCCCAGGTGGCGCATGAAGAAGCCGTCGCCGGGATCGTGCCTGGGTGGCGTCGGCCGGCCCGGCAGCGGCACCGGTCCGACGGGTGCAGCGCTGACGATGATGATCCGCCGGACGTGCTCGGCCTGCATCGCCGCGACGAACGCGCGGGTACCACGGGAGGTGATGCCCGCGTCCGCGCGCGGGTTTCGCGGGCCGAGCGCGGACAATACGGCGTCGGCGTCGCGTACCGCCGCGGCGAGCGTCCGCATGTCGGGGCGGGTGAGGTCGACGGCGACCGTCCGGACACCGCCCGGCAGCTCACGTGGTCGGCGGGCCACGGCGGTGACGTCATGCCCGCCGGCCACCGCCTGCTCGACCAGGTGCCGTCCGATACCGCCGGTGGCGGCCACGATCGTGAGTTTCATCGAAGTCCTCCTGCGGTGAAGGCGGCACGGTGGTCCTGCGCCCAGGTGGCGTACGTACGTGCCGGGCGGCCCAGCAGCCGCCGCACGGTGTCGGTGGTGGGCCCGGCTTCGCGGGCGTAGTCGGCCAGCGAGCCGAGCAGCCGGTCGGGTATGTCGTCGGGCAGGCCGGCGGCGAGCATGCCGCGGCGGATCTCGTCCGGTGCGGTTTCGACGAACGACAGTGTCCGGTCGAGCGCCGTGCCGAGCGCCGCGACCTTCTCCGGCTGGCTCAGCGACTGCCCTCCGGTGAGCAGGTACGTCTGACCGCGGTGCTGCGGGTGGGTCAGGGCGAGGGCGGCCACCGCGGCGATGTCACGCTCGTCGACGGTCGAGGTCCTCGCGTGCGGGTATGCCCCCCGCACGGTCCCGGTCGCCCGGATCTGCCCGGCCCAGGCCAGCGTGTTGGCGGCGAAATCGGCGCAGCGCAGAATCGTCCAGTCCAGGCCGCTCCTCCGGGCGATGTCCTCGGCCGCGTGGAACTGCTTCCGGAAGCGTGCGTGCCCGGCCGGGTACTGCACGGTCACGGCGGACAGTACGACCACTCTCGCCGCGCCCGTCTCGCGGGCCCGGGCCAACAGGTCGACAGCGGTGGGACCGGCGGCACGCGGGCTGAGCAGGATGGCTTCCACGCCGTCGAGGGTGGGAACCTTCGCGGGGTGGACGAGCTGTGTCCCCGCGAGGAATTCGGCGTGCGGGTCGCGGGTGACGGCGGCGACTTTCGCTCCCCCCTCGACCAGGAGGCGGACGGTTTCCCGGCCGACGACGCCAGTGGCCCCGGTAATCAGGATCATGACTGAACCCCCAGTGGGTGTGTCGATAATCGATCTTGCGCGCTGGATGAGCGCGATTCATATCGCGGGAAGACGTCACGGACGAGCCGTGCGCCGGGATCATCGGCATGCGGCACTGAAACCTCCGGTCCTGCCCTGTCAGGCTGGTCGGGAGATCACTGGGTTTTACGGGTCTGCTTCACTACCTGCGGCTCCCGGCCGACCGACAAGAAGTACTTGAGCGCCTTGCCTGCGGTCGGGCTGGCGAAGTAGTTCGTGCGTCCATCGTGTGCTCTCCACGTTCGTCGATGCCTTCACCCCCGAGACGAGAGGGCCCTCGCGCCTGTGACACGACGCGGTTGGCCCACGTCTCTCCGCTGACCGACTCGGGATGTCACAGGCCGAGTCGCTGCCTCGTCTCGGGTACGGAAGTTCTCGAAGCCGGGCCCACCACCGACACCGTGCGGCGGCTGCTGCCCGCGGTGCTCGACATCGCGCCGGTGCTGGTGCCGCTGGCCGCCACCGGACGCGTTCTGCTGTTCGCCTGCGCGGTCACCATGCGTCTGCGCCGTGGCGAGAAGGCCACGATCGTCGGCGACCTGATCTACCTCGCCCTTGCCGCCTTCATCGCAGGGGGCCGTTTCGGCCCCGAGTCCTTCACCGGCTGACCACCGGCGCGTATCAGTCGAGCGCCGAAGTGCCGGGGACACTCCAGGTCGTACCGACACACCTACCAGCCAACGGAGTTGGCTACGACATTTCTCTCTTCAGCGATGAACACCCGCCTACTGCAACAGCTTCGTCGCTATCGAACTTGCGCCGCGCCGCACGAAGAACACAGCGTAGTGCCGGGACCCACGTCGGCTGTCGGTGCGCGGTTCAGGCGGACTGCTCGGCGGTGGCCGCCGTCTCGCGGCGCTGGGCCCGCAGCAGTCGGCGGCCCTGCTCGCCCTTGGCCCAGGTGTGGGAGCCGGGCTTGCGTGCCTCGTTCACCAGCTGCTTGACGGTGAGCTTGCACACGAGTTCCTTCACCTTCGCGCCTGTTCGGCCGCCGAGGTGGAGCCGCGTGGCGGTGTCGTCCTTGTGGGCGAACTGGAACATCCCCGCACGGCGCCCCAGGCTGATGCACTGGCCGGCGAACCCCAGGTCGATCGGTGCGGGCCGCTTGCTCGTGATGCGGCTGAGCACCGTGTCGGCGGCGTGTGCGCCCAGCGGGCCGGCGGCCTGGCAGCTCATCCGGAACGGCATGTCCGACGGTGCCGCCGAGTCACCGGCGGCGACGATCCGCTCGTCGTCGATGCTCGTCAGGGTCTCGTCGGTGAGCAGGCGGCCCAGAGTGTCGGTGCTGAGCCCGCTGCGGGCGGCCAGGTCCGGCACGCCGAACCCGGCGGTCCAGATGGTGACCTCGCTCGACAGCTCACGGCCGTCGCCGAGCCGCACGCTGTCGCCGGTCACCTCCGTGACCTTCGTGCCGGGGCCCTGCGACACCGTCACCCCGAGGCCGGCCAGCCGCTTGGCGAGCGAGCGGCGGCCGTTCGGGTGCAGGTAGGGGCCGAGCAGCCCGCCGCAGACCAGGGTCACGGTGCGGCCCGCCTCCGCCAGTTCGGCGGCGGTCTCGATGCCGGTCGGACCGCCTCCGACCACCGTCACAGGGGCCGTGGCGGGAGCGGCGTCGAGGACCGACCGCAGGCGCCGCGCCTCCTCGAACGTGGCGATCGGGTGGGCGAACTCGGCGGCTCCGGGTACGCCCGGATCAGCGCTGCCGCTGCCCACCGCGTAGATCAGGTAGTCGTAGCCGGCCGTGTCGCCGCTCGCCAGCTCCACCCGGCGCCCCGTCGCGTCGATCCGGGTCACGGTGTCGACCACCAGTCGGACACGCTCGCCCAGGACCTTCCGGTAGTCGTTGACGGCCTTGTGCGTTCCGCCCGCCAGCTGGTGCAGTCGGATCCGCTCGACGAAGTCCGGGCGGGCGTTGATCAGCGTCACGGTCACGTCGTCGCGCTGTGTCAGCCGGTTGGCCGCCATGACCCCGGCGTATCCGCCGCCGATCACGACGACTTCGGTGTTCTCAGTCATGGTTTCTTTCCTCCGCTGTACAGGAATTCGCGTTTCAGGAATTCGCGCACGCAAGATGTCGACTTGGCGCGCAAGATGTCGACTTCGCACACCGTGACGGCGTGCGGGACGGATCAGCTGAGGCCGAGGCGCTGCGGCGCCGAGCCGCGGAGCGGGGTGGAGTCCAGGTACCGGACCTCGTAGATGCGTTCGCTGAACTTCCAGCCGTCGACGGTTCGCTCGTAACGGTCGTGGTACAGGGCGTAGTTCAGGTGCGAGCTGCCGTCGCGCATCCGTCCGAACTCCTGGATGTACGCCCGGCCGGCCGCAGTGTCGCCGTCCAGCCGGATGACGCCCGGGTGGACGTTCTGCACGAAGAACTCCCAGAGCGACTGGCCCCACTCGATCCCCGCGCGGATCTCCTCGCGGCCGACGAACTCCTTGTCGATGTGCGGCCAGCGCATGGCGCCCTCGGGCGTGAACAGCGAGACGGCGCGTTCGAAGTCACGCATCATCACCGCGTCCGTGAGCTCGGCTCGCAGCGCCTCTATCTCGACGCGATCGGCGATGGCCCGCATGTCGCCCATCGGTTTCCCTCCCCATCCATGTGTGCGTCAGGCGGGTGCCGCCTGTCCGGTGGTGATGGATCCAGCATCGTCGCGGGCGAACAGCGGAACAATGTAAGGTTCCTTGGGCTATTCATAATGTGGCGGTTATGCATGGGTGGGGGTTATGCATGGAGCTGCGTGACATCGAGATCTTCCTGACCTTGGCCGAGGAGCTGCACTTCGGACGCACCGCGGAGCGGCTTCATGTGTCCCAGGCCCGCGTCAGTCAGGCCATCGCCAAGCAGGAACGGCGCCTCGGCGTCGTCCTGTTCGACCGCACCAGCCGGCGCGTCGCCCTGACCCCGGTCGGCCGGCGTCTGCGCGAGGACCTCCAGCAAGCCGTCGACCTTCTCCGGGAAGGGCTCGCCCGCGCCGAAGCGGCCGGCTCGGGGACGAGGCAGACTCTGCGCCTGGGTGTGTTCGGCCATGCCGGCCACGAACTGCGCCCCCTCATCGAGGCCTTCCGCTCCCGCCACCCCGGCAGCGATGTCCAGTTCGGCGAGATCAACGGCAGCGACCCGTTCACCGCGCTGCGCACCGGAGAGCACGACGCGCACGTGCTCTGGCTTCCGGTGGCCGAACCGGACCTCACGGTCGGCCCGACCGTGCTGACCGGAGGCCGCGTTCTCGCCGTGGCGGCCGACCATCCGCTGGCCGAGCGCGGCACCGCGTCCCTGGAAGACCTCGGCGACAACCATGTCGTCGACCTTGGCCCCGCCGCCCCCGAGTACTGGATCGCGGCCATGGTCCCCACGCGTACGCCGCTCGGCCGCCGAATCCCGCGCGGGCCCGCCGCGCGTACTTTCCACGAGGTTCTCTCCCTGGTCGCCTCCGGACAGTGCGTCCACCCGCTGGGCGAGATCGCCGCCCGCTACAACAGTCCCCCCGGCATCGCCTTCCTCCCCGTTCACGACGCCCCCGCCATCCACTACGCCCTCACGTGGCGATCCACCGACGACAGCCCCACCCTCCACGCACTGGCCCAGACCGCCGCCGACCTAGGCCCCATCTCCATGTGACAGCGGATGACGGGCAGTTGATGGTCGCCGCTGCTGGACGCCAGGCGGGGCCCCGGCGATGGAGTGGCGTCCGCGCAACGTCAGCGCCTACCTGACGATGTTCACCCGAGGCACCCCCGGGCCGCGCAACGGGAGCGTCCGGCTGAGGACGAGGTTGGTGGTGGTGCTCCCGAACTCGGCCAGCTCGTCGACGATCTCCTCCAGGTGGGCCATCGACGTGGCCGCCACCTTCATGACGTAGCAGTCGTCTCCGGTGGTGCGCAGGCACTCCAGGATCTCCGGGCGCTCCTCCAGCAGTCGGCGCAGCGGCTGGTGCCGGGTTCCCGGCCCCGGATACTTGAGCCGGACCACCGCCATCACCGGGTAACCGGTCCGCTCCGGGTTCACCTCCGCGCGGTATCCCGTGATCACCTCGGCCTCCTCGAGCCGGCGCACCCGCTCCTTGGTCGCCGACGCGCTCAGGTTCACCCGCCGTGCCAGCTCGGTGAACGGGATCCGGCCGTCCCGTTGGACTTCTCTCAGGATCGCCCAGTCCGTCACGTCGAGACTCTCGGTCATACGCCCATTCTACCGGCGGATCCACGGCTGAACCGCTTCTGAACAGGCGGGAATCCCTTCTGGTGATCCATGCGCCCTGCCTAGGGTTGCCCTGTGAAGATCGGAGTGAACGTCCCCAATTTCGGTCCGGGCACTGACCCCGGAGTGTTGCGGAGCTGGGCCCGGACCGTGGAAGGCCTGGGCTTCGACCTGCTGATGATCTCGGACCACGTAGCCATTACGCCGGATGTCGCCGAGCGCTATCCGGCACCCTTCTACGAGCCCTTCACCACCTTGTCCTGGCTGGCCGGCCTCACCACCCGTATCCAGCTCGGCACGACGGTCCTCGTCGCTCCCTACCGCCACCCGCTGCTCACCGCCCGGATGGCGGCCAATCTGAATGAGCTGAGCGGCGGCCGGCTGGTCCTCGGCGTGGGAGTGGGCTGGGCGCGGCAGGAGTTCGCCGCCCTCGGCATCCCGTTCGCACAGCGCGGACGGCTGACCGACGGCCACCTGCGGGACATCCGGGCCGCCTGGAAGGACACCGCCGCGTACGGAGACCGCCGGATCCCGGTGTGGGTCGGCGGCAACAGCGACGCGGGGCTGCGCCGGGCCGTACGGTTCGCAGACGCATGGCATCCGCTGCGCCCCACCGTGCCGTGGCTGCGCGAAGCCGCAGGCAGGCTGAAGACGTACGCGGACGAGCAACAGTCGCCCGTGCCCGCCCTGGCTCCCCGCATCGCCCTGCGTCTCACCCAGAAACCGGTCGACGGAGCGGGACGGCTCGCCGGTGAGGGCACCATCGACCAGATCATGGACGACCTCGACCAACTGCGGCTGCTGGGCGCCGAGTCCGTCGTCCTCGACACCTACCCGGGCGACCCCCACGCGACATGTCACCCGCAGGCGGCCTGGCAGGCCCTCGCCACCGTGGCCGCGCACCTTCTCCCGCCCAGCACCCCACCCTGCACCACGATGGAGCAGTCATGACCACACCCGACGACCACTCCCTCCTCCGGCAGGCCATCTCTCTCGCGGCCAAGGCACGCGCGAGCGGCAACCCGCCCTTTGGATCTCTGTTGGCAGGACCGGACGGGACGATCCTGGCCGAGGAGCACAACACCACCCTCACCGACAACGACGTCACCGCACACCCGGAACTCAAATTGGCAAGGTGGGCCGCAAGGGAACTCGACGCGCAGACGGCGGCAGGCACCACGATGTACACCAGCTGCCAGCCGTGCGGGATGTGCGAGGCCGTCATCCAATGGGCAGGGCTGCGGCGAGTGGTGTTCGCCCTGTCCAACGAACAGCTCCTGGACATCAGGCCGGGCAGCAGCCGACCGCCCGTGCCGCAGGACGGCCCCGCGCTGCTCGACGAGGTGCGGGCCGCGGTCGAGCCCTACTACCGCTGACCGCCGGGCCCGGGGCAGAGCGGAACGCCCCTGGGTACGCTCGCCCCTCCAAAGGAGGCACACCCATTTGACTTAGGCAGTTTCGTTTGGATCAGTCGGTCGTTGGGCCGGGTGTGCCGTTAACAGATGCGCAGTGGGCGCGGATTGAGCCGTTGCTCCCGGACCGGACGCCAAAGCGGGGTGGTCGCTGGCGGGATCATCGTGGGGTGATCGACGCGATCGCCTTCAAGTTCCAGACCGGAACGCAGTGGGTCCACCTGCCGGAGAGGTACGGAAACTGGCGTGGGGTCTGTAACCGGCTGCGGATGTGGGCCGTCGATGGCACCTGGGAGCGGGTGTTCACCGCGCTGACGGCACAGGCCGACGCCGATGAGGGCCTTGACTGGGCGGTGTCCGTCGATTCCACGATCGTGCGAGCTCACCAGCACGCGGCCGGGGCCCGCAAAAGGGGGCCCCGGCCGGCGAACCCGGCGACCACGCCATCGGCCGGTCCCGCGGCGGGCTGACGACCAAGATTCACCTGGCCGCTGATGCCCACTGCCGGCCTCTCGCGTTCGTTCTCACCGCCGGACAGGCAGGTGATGCACCGGCCTTCACCGACGTCATGGCCCGCCTGCGCGTTCCCCGGCACCGCGGACGTCCTCGCACCAGGCCGGACGTGGTCTGGCGGACAAGGCCTATTCCTCCCGCGCGATCCGCAGCCACCTGCGCAAGCGCGGCATCCGGGCGGTGATCCCGGTCCCGGCAGATCAGCGTGGCCACCGACTGCGTCGAGGCAGCCGGGGCGGCAGGCCGCCAGTGTTCGACCGCGAGGCCTACAAGCAGCGCAACACCGTCGAACGTTGCATCAACCGCCTCAAGCAGTGGCGCGGCATCGCCACCCGCTACGAGAAGACAGCCACGATCTACCTGGCCGGACTCCACATCGCGGGCATCTTCCTGTGGTCAGCCCGCTGATCCAAACGAAAGCCCCTAGCTCTCCACGCTCGACGCGATGGACCGCAGGCTCGTCTCCGACAGCCTCGTCTACCGCTACGACCCGGCGGCCTCGCCGGACGGACTGCGCGGCTCGGAGGGCACGTTCAGCCTGTGCACCTTCCTCTACCTCGACGCGCCGGCCCGGGCGGGGCGGCTGCCCCTGGCCCGCTGCACCTTCGAGAAGATGCAGACCTACGCCAACCATGTCGGGCTCTTCGCCGAGGAGGTGGCCCGACCGGGGAGCAACTGGGCAACTTCCCACAGGCGTTCAACTGGCCGGTCAGGTTGACGTCGATGGCCTTCTGCCACTGGGCGAGGGTCATCTCCGCGACCGGCGCGTCCCGCTGGAGGCCCGCGTCGGCCACCATGATGTCGATCGTGCCGAACTCCTCGACCATCCGCGCGACCATTCGGTGACCTGCTCCTCGTCGGAGACGTCGGCCTCATGGGCGTAGGCGCGGACGCCGAAGCCCTCGATCTCCTTCACGACGTTCTCCGCCTCGTTCGCACCGGCGACGTAGTTCACCACGACGTCCGCCCCGGCCCGGCCCAGGGCGATGGCGGTCGCCAGGCCGATGCCCGAGTCGGCGCCGGTCACCAGTGCCTTCTGTCCCTAGAGAAGCTGCGCGAACACGACGTTTCCTGCCACCACGATCCCTCCTTCTGCACTGTGGACGGAGGCCCTCTGGGACCGGCGCCGCGCGGGACGAAGACACCGCGCACGACGAAGGCCGGCCGTCGGCCGACCCGCCGCCCACCGGAACGGACACGGGAGCCGTCGTATACCCGGCCATCAGACGAAAGCACCCCGCGCCACGGGACGGACCGACGCGCGCCCCGGCCGCACTCCGGCCGGGCACGTCACGCGGTCGGGCTATGGGCCGTCGGCCGGGATGCGGGGCGGCTGCCGCTGTTGGATGGTGGAGGCATGAACGCGCACCACCAGTCCCCTCGGACGATCGACATCGACACCCGGCTCGTCAGGACCGGTGCCGTGCTCACCGCGGTCGGCGCCGGGGTGGCATGGGTCGGCATGGCCATCGGCGCCTACGCCGTGTACACGGCGGGCCGGCGCATGATCCGCGACATGGACGTGCCCCCGGCCCAGCAGGCGGCCGCGAAGTGGCAGCAGGCCAAGGAGGCGTCCCGGGCGGGGGTGCGGGCGTGGCATTCCGCGGCCGACGCCCACAACGGGTCGCTCGCCCGCTAGCCCCGCCAGTCCCGCGAGCCGTACCAGCCGCAACAGTCCCGCCAGCCGCGGCAGTCCCGCCGGCTCCGCGAGCCGGGACGGATTCGGCCGCCGCGACGGCTGTCCCCTACGGCAGCTGCCAGTTCACCGGCTGGGCGCCCTGCTTGACGAGCAGGTCGTTCGCCCTGCTGAACGGGCGTGAGCCGAAGAATCCCCGGTCCGCCGACATCGGCGACGGATGTGCCGACTCGATCGCGGGAAGATCACCCAGCAGCGGCCGCAGATTACGCGCGTCGCGTCCCCAGAGGATCGACACCAGCGGCTTGCCGCGGGCCACCAGCGCCCGGATCGCCTGCTCGGTGACCTCCTCCCAGCCCTTGCCGCGGTGCGCCGCCGGCTTGCGGGGGGCCGTGGTGAGCGCCCTGTTGAGCAGCAGCACCCCCTGCTCCGTCCACGGCGTCAGATCGCCGTTCGAGGGCCTCGGCAGTCCCAGGTCGGAGTGCAGCTCCCGGAAGATGTTCTCCAGGCTGCCCGGCAACGAACGCACCTCGGGCGCCACCGCGAAACTGAGCCCGATCGCCATACCCGGCGTGGGGTAGGGATCCTGACCGACGATCAGGACGCGGACGTCGTCGAAGGGCTGCTGGAAAGCCCGCAGGACGTTCGCCCCCGCCGGAAGGTAGGTCCGGCCGGCCGCTATCTCGGCCCGCAGGAAGTCCCCCATCGCGGCGATACGTTCGGCCGCGGGGTCGAGAGCCTTCGCCCAGCCCGCTTCGACAAGTTCATGCAGAGGTCGTGGTGCCACAGCGTGCAACCCTACTGGCACCCACTGACACCCCGCACCCACAGGGAAGTCTCCCCGCGGCGGCCGCCCTCGGACGCTAGTCTTCCCCCTCCATCGGGTAAGGAGGGGAGCGTGGAGCACGGCATCCTCGCCGTGGACTCGGGCGGCTCCGGCCTGCGGGTCGCCCTCGGCACGGTGGAACGCGGGGCGTGGGCGCGAAGGTCGTCCACGGTGCCCGTGCGCACCGGCGCGCAGGGCGTCGACCCCGCGCATCTGATGGAACAACTCGTGCCACTGGTCAGCGAGTTGGCGGCCGAGACGGGAATCGGGCGGCCGGTCACGGCGGTCGTCGGGGCCGCGGGATTCAGCACGCTGGGCGACGCCCTGCGCGCCGGTCTCCCGGCCGCCCTGGCACGGGAGTTCGGCGTCCGCACCACCGCCCTGGCGGCCGACGCCGTCACCGCCTACGTCGGCGCCCTCGGACAGCGGCCGGGCGCCGTGATCTCCGGCGGCACGGGCCTGATCGCGATCGGGACGGAGTCGACGGCATGGCGGCGGGCCGACGGCTGGGGCCATCTGCTCGGCGACTGCGGCGGCGGCGCGTGGATCGGCCGGGCGGGCCTGGAAGCCGCGCTGCGCGCCCACGACGGCCGCGCCGAGGGCTCCGCGGCGCTTCTGGCGTGCGCCGAGGAGCAGTTCGGGCCGATGCGCGGCCTGCCGGGGCTGCTCTACCCGCGTGCGGACCGTGCGGCCGTCCTCGCGTCGTTCGCGCCCCGAGTGGCCGCGTGCGCGCCGGACGACCCGGTCGCGGCGGGCATCCTGCGGGCGGCGGCCCGGCACATGGCCGACTCCGCCGCCGCCGTCTGCCCGACCGAAGCGGAGACCTCGGCCTCCGGGGCGCCTCAGGTCGCCGTCACCGGAGGGCTGTTCAGGATGGGCGATCCTCTTCTCCTGCCGCTGGACGAGGAACTGGCGCGGAGACTGCCGCACGCGCGCCGCGTGACGGCGGAGGGCGACCCGCTGCACGGCGCGGTCCGTATCGCCACCGCGCTGGCGACGGACGCGCTCACCCTGCCGAGGGACAAGACGATGCTGTTCGTGGTGAACCACGCGTCATGACGCAAAAGGGGGATTGACCCCTTCGAGGGCAAGTCGCCCGGAAAACACGCTGATCACTTCTGATCCGTACGTAACTCATCAGACAAAACAGGACGGATACCGCTCACCTGCACCCTCCCCGAACAAGGGAGCCCAAGAAGCCAGTAACATGCGGCGCCATGAGCTCCCCCACTGGGCCCGCGTCCGGCCTGCCTGTACGAATGCCGCGCCCCCGCCAGCCCGGGCGGCACCGCCGACCCGAGCCCCTGGCGGCTCCCGAGGGCGCGCCCGCGCTCGTTCTCGCGGTGCCGGGCACGCCGAGCGCGGCCACCCGCGGTCTCGCCGAGGAGGTCGTGAGCATCGCGCGCTCCGAGCTCCCCGGCCTCGACGCGCGCATCGGGTATCTCGACGGGGGCGACAACGAGTTCCCCAGCCTCCAGTCCGTGCTGGTGTACGCCGCGGACGAGCGCACCTCCCGCTACGAGCAGGCGCGCGCCGCCGGGATGGACGTCAGGGAGCCCGAAGGCCCCGTCGCCGTCGTGGTGCCGCTGCTGGCCGGCCCGGACGGCTCGCTGCTGCGGCAGGTCCGTCAGGCCGTCATGGAGAGCCGGGTCGCCGCCGAGCTGACCGACGTCCTCGGCCCGCACCCGCTGCTCGCCGAGGCGCTGCACGTGCGGCTGTCCGAGGCGGGCCTGGCCCGCGCGGACCGCGCCCGCCTGTTCACGGTGGCGACGGCCGCGGACGGCATCATCCTGGCCTCGGTGGGCGGCGAGGAGGCCGTGCAGGCCGCCGGGATCACCGGCATGCTGCTCGCCGCGCGCCTCGCCGTGCCGGTGATGGCCGCGGCCCTCGACCAGGAGGGCTCCATCGCCTCCGTCGCCGAGCAGCTGCGCTCCTCCGGCTCCCAGCAGCTGGCCCTCGCGCCGTACCTGATCGGCCCGGAGATCGACGCCACGCTGCTGGAGGAGGCGGCCCGTGAGGCGGGCTGCGCCACCGCCGAGGCCCTCGGCCCGTACCCGGCCATCGGCAAGCTCGCCCTGGCCAAGTACACGACGTCCCTGGGCATCGCCCCGCAGCAGCCGCAGGGGGCGCCGGTCCGCTAGCCGGTCCCGGTCCGCCGAGCGGCGCGACGCACGGGGCGCGTACGACCGCTCAGCACCCTCAGCACGACGAAAGGGCCCGCTCCGGTGAGGAGCGGGCCCTTCGTGCCGTCCGGCGGGACGCGCGCCGGCCGTCGGCCCCGCGGCGCTTCTCGATCACCGCGCACGTCCTCACTCGATCACCACGCACGACGCCGCCGTGACCGCGATCGAGCCCGCGCGCGTGGGCAGGCCCGTGGCCGGGTCCAGGGCGAACCAGGTGACGTCGCCGGAGCGCTCGTTCGCCACGTACAGGAACCCGGCGGACGCGGCGAGCGCCCGTGGCCAGCGCCCCGCGCAGGGCACCGTGCCGACGAGCCTCAGCTCCTCTCCCCCGCCTCCCACGGCAAGCACCGACAGCACGTCCTCGCCGCGGGTCGCGGTCCACACGAAGCGGCCGTCGGACGCGACGGCGATGCCCGACGGGTAGGCGTCCCCGGCCGGCACGCCGGGCAGCAGCGCGACCTCGGCCAACGGCTCCAGCGAGCCGTCCGGGGCGTCCCAGCGGCAGACGGTGACGGTCGGCGTGAGCTCGTTCACGACGTACGCGTACGAGCCGCCCGGATGGAAGGCAAGGTGGCGCGGGCCGGAACCGGGGCGCAGGGCGATCTCGCGGTGCGGCACGGGGACGCCGTCGCGCAGCTCGCACACGCGCACGGAGTCCGTGCCGAGGTCGACGCCGACCGCCCAGCGGCCGGTGGGGTCGGGCTGCACCTGGTGGGGGTGCGGCCCCCGCCGGCGGCGTGTGTGCGGGCCGGAGCCGCTGTGCCGCAGCACTCCGGAGACGGCCCGCGCGAGGCTGCCGTCGGCCCGTACGGGCACGGCGGTGACGCTGCCGGAGCCGTAGTCGGCGGTCAGGACGTGGCCGTCGAACACGGTGAGGTGCGTGGGGCCGCTCGCGTCCACCGGGACGGGCGGTCCGAGCGGCTCGGGCACATCCCCCGCGACGCCGAACGCGGCCACCGCGCCGTCGGCGGTCTCGCTCACCGCGTACAACGTGCCGCCGCCGGGCGAGAGCGCCAGGTAGGCGGGGTCGGGGAGGCTGTTCACGCCGCCCAGGACGGTCAGCGAGCCGTCGGCCGGGTCCACGGCCGCGGCGACGATGCCCGGCCCGCCGGCCGCCGTGAACGACCCGATGAACGCCCGCCTGCGCCGCCCGCCGACATCTGCCACCGCTGGCCCCTCTCGCGCCGCCGCCGTCCGGTGCGACGGTAGCAGCCGAGGACCACCGGTCTAGACCAAATAGTCAGAAGTTGACCGTCTCATGAGAACCGCCCCGCCGGGTCGGCCGAGGCTGCTCAGGCGCCCACCAGCGGCGACCCCGGCGGCGTCCTCAGCGGGTGGGCCAGTTGCGCGAGGGCGTGTTCCAGGCTGTGCAGGTGGGCCAGGGCAGGTTCGGTGGCCGGGGGCGGGTGCTCGGTGGGGGCCGGGCGGTCCGGAGCTCGCTCGGTCAACGCTTCCACCGCGTCCTGCACCCGCCAGCAGGCGGCGGCCAGGCGGGCGTCGTGGGAGGCCTCCGGGTCGGCGGCCACGGCGACCAGACCGCGGATCTCCCGGGCGCAGTCGTCGAGGAGCGCGAGAACCCGGCGGGCGCGCCGCTTGCGACCGAGCATCGGGTGGAGCGGGTGCACGAGCGGGGCCACGGACAGCCGCACCCGGCCGAGCAGCTGCTCCAGTTCGGCGACGCGTCCGGCCGGGTCCGCCGTGCCGTCGCCCGCGAGACGTGCGGCGGCCTCGGCGGTGCAGGCGTGCACGCAGCGCAGCGCGCGCTGGATCCACTCGTCGGTGACGGTGTGGGTGGTCACCGGCAGCACGAAGAGGACGGCGAGGACCGCGCCGAGCGCGCCCACACCGGTCTCCGCCAGCCGCAGCGCGAGCAGCCCGGGGCTGAGGACGCCGAGCAGGCCGTAGAGCAGCTCGGCGAGCAGGGTCACCCAGAGCATCATCCAGGTGTAGGAGACGGCGGCCGTATAGAAGATGCCGAAGACGCAGACGGCGACCAGTGCGGCCGTCGGCAGGCCGGCGCCGTTCACGGGGACGGCCACGAGCAGGCCGAGGCCGATGCCGATGACCGTGCCGAGGACGCGCCGGAAGCCGCGCACCAGCGTCTCGCCCCGCGAGGTGGTGTTGACGAAGATCCACCAGGTGGCGCCGACGGCCCAGTACCAGCGTTCTCCGGAGACCAGCTGTCCGACGACGAGGGCGAACCCCGCGCCGGCCGTGGCCTGGACCGCCTGGCGCGTGGTGACGCGGGCCAGGCCCCGGCCGCCCGGCGGGGCCGGCACGGGGGCCGGGGGCAGCCGGCGCTCGTAGCACCATGCGCCGAAGCGCACCGCCGCGGCGGTCAGCACGGACAGGACGACGGACGCGTACAGCTCGGGCAGCTGGTCGACGGTGGCCCGCAGGAACTGGGCGACGAAGAACATCATGAACGCGAACACGCCCAGGCTGTGTCCGCGCGGCCCCCAGCGGCGGGCGTACACGCCGACGCCGATGACGGCGAGGAACGCGAGGTCACGCGCGTGTGGGTGGTCGTGCAGCACGGCGGCGGCCGCGAGGACGGGCAGGCCGGCGGCGGGCAGCAGCGCGGTGGTGACCGCCTGGGCGCGCACGGTGGCGTCGGTGACGGTGAACAGGGCGAGCAGGGCGGCGAGACCGCCGGTGACCGCGCCGACCAGGGAGTGCCCGGCCAGGCCGCAGACCACGACCGCCAGGCCGATGCCGAGGACGGCCCGCGCGGCGAACCGCAGTCGCGCCCGCCCCGGGTCCGGAGCCACGAACACCCTCTTCAGCACTGCTTCCCGCCCCTCTGCCACACCTGGCACGAACCTCTGACACACCTGGCACGAACCTCTGACACACCTGGCACGAAAAAGGCGCCGCGGGGTCCGCAGCGCCATCGACGCACCCATATGAGCACCTGGACGGCGGATGGTTCAACAGAGGTCGCCACGGCTGGGCCAATGGCACAGCCGTCGGTCGGGTCCGACCGCCACGGGGCTGCCAACGGACCAGCCGCCGCGGGGCGCGGTCACGAGGGGCCGCTGTCAGTGGCTCGCGTTACTCTGCGCACATCCGACCGTTTCGCCCGTTCCAGGGGGTTCTCATGGGCTCACGACTCAACCCGTATCTCAGCTTCGGCGGTGACGCCCGGCAGGCGATGGAGTTCTACCAGGCGGTCTTCGGCGGCACGCTGGTCGTCAAGACCTACGGGGAGTTCGGACAGCCGGACACGCCGGCGGCCGACAACGTCATGCACGGCATGCTGGAGACCCCGAGCGGCTTCACCCTGATGGGCGCCGACGCCCCTCCCGGGATGGACCACGCGCCGGGCAACAACTTCTCGGTGAGCCTCAGCGGCGAGGACGAGGCGGAGCTGCGCGGCTACTGGGAGAAGCTGTCGGCGGGCGGCTTCGTGGCCGTTCCGCTGGAGAAGCAGATGTGGGGCGACGTCTTCGGCATGTGCACGGACCGCTTCGGCGTCCCGTGGATGGTCAACATCAGCGGGGCCTGACCTGCCGCGGGCGTGGTCTGCCGCCGGCCCGGCCTGCCGCCTGCCACCGGCCCGGCCTACGTCCGGCCCGCGCGTCGCTCGGCCGCCGTGCGCAGGGCGTCCAGCACGTCGTCGTCCGAGAGCTGCTCGAAGTCCTCGTACCAGAGGCCGACGGCCATGAAGGACGACGGCTGGTGCGGGCAGATCAGTTCGTCGGCCTCGGCGCGCAGCAGGTTCACCGCCTCCGGCGAGCCGACCGGGACGGCCAGGACGGTCCGCCGGGGCCCCAGACGCCGTACGGCGCGCAGCGCGGCGCGGGCCGTGCCGCCGGTCGCCAGTCCGTCGTCGACGACGATCGCGGTCCGTCCGCGCAGGTCGGGGGCGGGCCGACCCTGCCGGTAGAGCCGCTCGCGGCGTCGGAGTTCCCGGCGTTCGCGCTCGACGACGGGGGCGAGCCGGCTCTCGCTGAGGCCCAGCCGGTCGAGGGCCTGCTCGTCGTAGAGCGGCTCGCCGTCGCCCGCGATCGCGCCGACGCCGTACTCCTGCTGGTGCGGCGCGCCGATCTTGCGGACGACGAGCACGTCGAGCGGGGCGTCGAGCGCCCTGGCAACCTCCACCGCCACGGCGACGCCGCCGCGCGGGAGGGCGAGGACGACGGGGTCGGGCAGGTCGCCCCGCTCCTGCCGCGCGCTCAGCAGCTCGGCCAGTGTCCGTCCGGCCTGCCCTCGATCACGGAAGCGCATGACGGCCGCGCTCCTTCCTGGCTCACGGGAAGCGACATCGCTCGGGCCCGCCCCCTGCCGACGGTGACGCCGGTCAGCGCGGCTGCGCCTCCCGTCCCACCGCCCTCAGACAGTCGTCGCACCACTCCTTCGCCGCCTCGGCGACCGCCTCCAGCGCGCCGGGCTCCTCGAACAGATGGGTGGCGTCCGGCACCACGTGCAGGGCGTGCGGGGCGCGCAGCCGCCGGGCCGCCTCCCGGTTGAGCCGGAGCACCTGGGGGTCCCGGCCGCCGACGACGAGCAGCACGGGCGCGCGGACGCGGTCCAGGGCCGCCGGCGCGAGGTCGGGCCGTCCGCCCCGGGACACCACGGCCAGGACCCGGTCCGGTCGCTCCGCGGCGGCCACGAGTGCCGCCGCCGCTCCGGTGCTGGCGCCGAACAGGACGATCGGCGGGTCGCGCAGGTCGGGCTGCGCCGCCAGCCAGTCGACGACGGCGGTCACGCGCCGGCCGAGCAGCGGGATGTCGAACCGGTGCACGCCCGTCGACAGGTCCTCGCGGGCCTCCCGGTCGGTCAGCAGATCGATCAGCACGGTGCCCACTCCGGCGGTGCGCAGTTCGGCGGCGACCGCGCGGTTGCGCGGGCTGTGCCGCGAGCTGCCGCTGCCGTGCGCGAACAGCACCACCGCGCGGGCCGGCGTCGGCGCGACGAGTTCGCCCGTGAGCGCGCCGCCGGCGACGGGCACCCGGATGAGTTCGGAGATCGTCGCCCTCACCTTCTTCCTCGGATGGCTCACCGGGACCCGGGTACCCGTATCGGCGAAGCGGCTTCTCCACGAGGTGGTGGTCATGGTCGGCGACACCGACGACGACAGGCAGGAACGGCGGCTGGGTTCGAGCGGGCATCGGGCGGTGCCGCACGAGGCGGACATCCGCATCGACGCCTGGGGGACGAGCCGCGAGCGCTGTCTGGTGGAGGCGGCGCTGGGAATGGTGGAGTGCTTCGCCGACATCACGGCGGTGCGCCCCACGGCCGTCGCCCGGTTCCAGCTGGCCGAGTGCTGCGACGACGATCTGCTGGACGCGCTGCTGGACGAGGTCGCGCACCGGCTGGAGGCGTGCGGGCAGGTGCCGGTCGACGTGGAGGCGGAGGCCACGGACGACGGGATGGACGTGCGGCTGGCGGTCGCCGCGCTGGCGGACGTGGAGGGCGTGGGACCGGTGCCGAGGACCGTCGGATGGCACGAGCTGCGCATCGGGCCGGACCCGTACGGCTGGTCGTGCGCGGTGATCCTGGACGTGTGATCTGCTGCGGACGGGGCTCCGTGCGGCCGGGCGGGGCTTCGTGCGGCCGGGCGGGGCCGGCCCGCCGAGGGTTACCGTGGGGGCATGAGCGGCAGCGCGGCGACGCTGTTCCTGTGCGGTGACGTGATGCTCGGACGCGGCGTCGACCAGATCCTCCCGCACCCCGGCAGTCCCGAGCTCCGCGAGGACTTCGTACGGGACGCCCGCTCCTACGTCCGGCTGGCGGAGGCGGTGAACGGGCCCGTGCCCGCCCCCGTCGACCCCGCGTGGCCGTGGGGCGCAGCCCTGCCGTGGCTGGCGGAGCGGGATCCCGACGTGCGGATCCTGAACCTGGAGACGTCCGTGACGCGCGGCAACGCGTTCGCGCTCGACAAGGCGGTCCACTACCGGATGCACCCGGCCAACCTCCCCGCGCTCGCCGTGGCCCGGCCCGACGTCTGCGTTCTGGCCAACAACCATGTGCTCGACTTCGGCCGTCCGGGCCTGGAGGAGACGCTCGTCTCGCTGCGCCGCGCCGGTCTGCGCACGGCGGGGGCGGGGCGCGGCGCCGAGGAGGCGTACGCCCCGGCGGTGACGCCCCTGCCGAGCGGCGGGCGGGTGCTCGTGTTCGCGCTCGGCTCGTCGTCCGCCGGGATACCGCCCTCGTGGGCGGCCACACCGGGCACGCCGGGCATCGCCTACGTGCCGGAGCTGTCGGCGCAGACGGCCGCCGCGGTGGTCCGCCATGTGCGGCGGGCCAAGCGGCCGGGCGACATCGCGGTCGTGTCCGTGCACTGGGGTTCCAACTGGGGGTACCGCGTGCCGCGCGAGCAGATCCGGTTCGCCCGGCTCCTGGTCGACGGCGGCGTGGACCTCGTCCACGGTCACTCCTCGCACCACCCCCGCCGTCTCGAGGTCTACCGCGACCGGCTCGTCCTGCACGGCTGCGGCGACTTCGTCGACGACTACGAGGGCATCTCCGGCTACGAGGAGTACCGCGACGACCTGCGGATCGCGTACCTCGTCACACTGGCGGCCGGCGGCCCCGACGCGGCCGACCCGGGCCGGCTGACCGGTCTGCGCATGCTGCCCCTGAAGGCCCGTCGGCTGCGGCTGGAGCCCGCGCCGCGGGACGACCGCGCCTGGCTGCGGAACGTCCTGGTGCGGGTCAGTGACGGCGTGCACATCACCGCCGACGACAGCGAGGCCGACGGCTCGCTGGTCCTGGTCCGCTCCCCCGCCCCCGCGCGCGGCGGCACGGGGCCATGAGCCACCGGTACGGAGAGTCCCCCGCACAAGGGGCCATTGGTACAGTCGGCGGCGGTCCCGCGAGCGCGGCGGGCCACCGCGACACGAGGAGGCCGGGCGTCATGGCCGTGGACGAGCTGGACACCCGCATCCTGCGGCTGCTGCTGGAACAGCCGCGGACCAGCGTGCGGGAGTACGCCCGCGTCCTCGGCGTCGCGCGCGGCACGCTCCAGGCCCGCCTGGACCGGCTGGAGCGGGACGGCGTGATCACCGGCACGGGCCCCTCCCTCTCCCCCGCCGCGCTGGGCCACCCGGTGCTGGCGTTCGTGCACATCGAGGTCACGCAGGGCCACCTCGACGACGTGGGCGACGCGCTGGCCGCCGTGCCGGAGATCGTCGAGGCGTTCTCGATCACCGGCGGCGGGGATCTCCTCACCCGGGTCGTGGCCCGCGACAACGCCCATCTGGAGGACGTGATCCAGAAGCTGATCAGCCTCCCCGGCGTGGTGCGCACCCGTTCCGAGGTCGCGCTGCGCGAGCGGGTGCCGTACCGGCTGCTGCCCCTGGTGGAGTCGATCGGGCGGGCCGCGAGCACGCGCCCCTGACGCGCAGCCGTCACGCGCGCACCGTTGACGCCCTGCCGTGCTCCCTCATAACGTCTGGCCGATCATCCGCACACTGTCCGTGATATCGAACAACTGTGACCGGAGGAGACCAGCACATGGCACCGCCTCTCGACAGACGGACCCTTCTCCAGAGCGCGATCCTGGCCGCTGCCGTTCCCACAGCCGGCGGGGGGACGGCGACGGCCTCCGCGGCGGCGGAGTCCGCGGCAGGGACTTCAGCGGCCGGGACCTCCGCGGCGACGCTCACGCCCCCGGCCGCCTGGACCGTACAGCCGTTCCCGCTCGACGCCGTCGGCCTCGGCCCCGGTCTCCTCGCCGACAAGCGCCGGCTGATGCTGGACCACGCGCGCGGGTACGACGTGAACCGGCTGCTCCAGGTCTTCCGGGCCAACGCCGGCCTCTCCACCCTCGGCGCGGTCGCGCCCGGCGGCTGGGAGGGGCTCGACGGCGAGGCCAACGGGAACCTGCGCGGCCACTACACCGGGCACTTCCTGACGATGCTGGCCCAGGCCTACGCGGGCACCGGCGAGCAGGTGTACGCGGACCGGATCCGGACGATGGTCGGCGCGCTCACCGAGGTGCGCGAGGCGCTGCGCCGCGACCCGGCCGTACTGAGCGTGGAGGGACGGTTCGGGACGGCCGCCGAGCACGTCCGGGGCTCCTACCGGTACGTCGACCTGCCCGCCGGCGTCCTCGGCGACGCCTCGGAGATCACGCTGGCCGCGTGGGTGAAGCCCGGCCACGACGCCTACTGGGCCCGGGTCCTCGACTTCGGCGACGACACCACCCGCTATCTGTACCTGACCGCGCGCAACGCGAGCGGGGTCCCGCGGTTCGCGATCACCACCGGCGGGCCCGGCGCCGAGCAGGGCCTGAACGGCACCGCCGCACTGCCGCTGAACCGGTGGAGCCACCTCGCGGTGACCATCGGCGCGGGCGTCGGCACGCTCTACGTCGACGGCGCGGCCGTGGCCCGCAACACGGCGATGTCCCTGACCCCGGCGGCTCTCGGCGCGCTCGCCCACCACTGGCTCGGCCGGTCCCATTTCGCCTCCGATCCCGTCCTCGCGGGCGCCTTCGGCGGGTTCGACGTGTGGTCACGGGCGCTGAGCGCCGACGAGATCACCGCTCTCCAGAGCGTCCGCGCGACCGGCGACCTCGTCTCGTACGCCTTCGACGAGACCTCCGGCTCCACCTTCGCGGACTCCTCGGGGCGCGGACTCACGGCCACCCTGCGGCGCACCTGGGGCGGCCCCAGCCACCCCGGTTTCCTCGCGGCCTACCCGGAGACGCAGTTCATCCTCCTGGAGTCGATGACGGGCAGCGACTACACGCGTGTGTGGGCGCCGTACTACACCGCGCACAAGATCCTGCGCGGCCTCGTGGACGCCTACCTCGCCACCGGCGACGCCCGTGCCCTCGATCTGGCGTCGGGCCTGTGCGACTGGATGCACGCGCGGTTGTCGAAGCTTCCCGAGGCCACCCTCCAGCGCATGTGGGGGCTGTTCTCCAGTGGGGAGTTCGGCGGGATCGTCGAGGCGGTCTGCGATCTGCACACGCTCACCGGGAAGCCCGAACACCTCGCGCTGGCCCGGCTGTTCGACCTCGACCGGCTCATCGACGCGTGCGCCGCGAACACCGACGTCCTCGACGGCCTGCACGCCAACCAGCACATCCCGATCTTCACGGGTTACGTCCGGCTGTACGACGCGACGGGCGAGGAGCGCTACCTCACCGCCGCGAGGAACTTCTGGGACATGGTCGTACCGCACCGCATGTACGGCATCGGTGGCACCAGCACCCTGGAGTTCTGGAAGGCGCGGGACGTCATCGCGGGGACGATCAGCGCCACGACCGCCGAGACGTGCTGCGCGTACAACCTGCTCAAGCTCAGCCGCACGCTGTTCTTCCACGAGCAGGACCCCAAGTACATGGACTACTACGAGCGGGCGCTGCTCAACCAGGTGCTCGGCTCCAAGCAGGACGTGCCGGACGCGGAGAAGCCGCTCGTCACGTACTTCATCGGGCTCACGCCCGGCCATGTGCGCGACTACACGCCCAAGCAGGGCACCACCTGCTGCGAGGGCACCGGCATGGAGAGCGCCACCAAGTACCAGGACTCGGTGTACTTCCGGGCCGCCGACGGCGGCGCGCTCTACGTCAACCTGTACAGCCCGTCCACGCTGGACTGGGCCGAGAAGGGCGTCACGGTCAGCCAGAGCACCGATTTCCCGCGCGAGCAGGGCACCACGCTCACCGTCCGGGGCCGCACCGCGTCCTTCGCGCTGCGGCTGCGCGTGCCGTCCTGGGCGACGGCCGGGTTCCGGGTGACGGTCAACGGGCGGCGGGTCAGCGGCGTTGCGACGCCCGGGAGTTACTTCACGGTCTCCCGGACATGGCGCGACGGCGACACCGTCCGGGTGTCCTTCCCGTTCCGTCTGCGGGTGGAGAAGGCCCTCGACGAACCGTCGTTGCAGACCCTGTTCCTCGGCCCGGTCAACCTCGTCGCCCGGAACCCCGCGACGACGTACCTGGAGTTCGGCCTCTACCGCAACGCGGCCCTCTCCGGCGATCTGCTGCCCTCCCTCACCCCGGTGAGCGGGAAGCCGCTGCACCACACGCTGGACGGCGTCGAGTTCGCGCCCTTCTTCGAGGGGACCGAGGACCCCACACACGCGTACGTGCGGCGCGTGGAGCCCCGGGTGGTGTTCGGCGGCAGCGACTCGGGGGTGGCCGCCCCGGCGCGGCCGGACGGCACCACGCTGCTCGACGAGGTCTGGGCGGGCGCGCCGTTCAGCTCGAAGGGGGCGCTGGTGGCGCGGGTGCGGACGGTGGTCGCGGCGTGGGTCGCCGACGGGCTGCTGGCGCAGGCCGACGGGGAGAGGGTGGTGAGCACCGCGCGCGGGGCGACGTTCGTGCCTTGAGGGGAGGCGCTACGAGCGGCGGCGGGGCTTCCCTGTGCCCCGCTTGGCGCCGGCGCCCTTGCCGCCGCCGGCCTTGCTGCCGCCGCTCTTGGCGCCACCTGTCTTGGCGCTGCCGGTCCGGCCGCGGGCGGCGGTGCCGCCCGTCCTGCCTGCGCCTGACTTGCGGGGCTCGCGCTTCTGGTCGGGCTTGGGCCGGTCCTGCCGGTCCTGCTGCGGGGCACGTCCGCGCGTGCTGTTGACCGTGCGGCCGCGGACGATGCCGATGAAGTCCTCCACCAGGTCGGTCGTCGCGTCCTCGGGCCAGGACAGGGCGACGCCCGACTGGGGCGCGTCCACGACCGTCCGGTAGGTGAGGTCGCGGCGGTGGTGGAGCCGGGCCAGCGACTGGGGCACGACCAGGACGCCGATGTTCGCCGCGACCAGCTCGACGGCGTCGGCCGTGGTCGCCGGGCGCTCGAAGGCGGCCTCGCCGGGCGGCCGGTCCCAGCCGAGGACGTCGTCGAGCGGATGGAGGACCACCTCGTCGGCGAGGTCCTCGAGGGTCACCTCGTCCGCCGCCGTGAGCAGGTGGTCCTTGGGGACCACGACGACGGTCGTCTCGGTGTAGAGGGGGATCGCGCTGAACACCGCGCGGTCGACGGGGAGCCGCACGAGGCCCGCGTCGGCGCGGCCGTCGCGCAGGACGTCGCAGGCTTCGGCGGGCGTCACCTGGACGAGGGCGAGGGGGACGCCCGGGAGGCGCTCCTCCCAGGTCCGCACCCACTTGGCGGGCGTCACTCCGGGGACGTACGCGAGCCGGAACGAGGGGGAATCCGCCGAGTCGGTCATTCCGCCAGGTTACCGGCCCTGGTCGGGGGCCTTCCCGGCGGCCGATAGTCTGGACGGCATGAAGTCGCACCAGAGCACCCAGACGATGAAGCCCGCGACCGCGGCGAAGAAGCTGGGTGTGTACCTCCCCGCCACCCCCGCCGAGTTCCAGGAGGGTGTCGTCTCGCGCGCCGAGCTGAACGAGCTCCAGGCGAACCCGCCCGAGTGGCTGCGCGCGCTCAAGGAGAGCGGCCCGCACCCCCGTCCCGTCGTCGCGGCGAAGCTGGGCGTGTCCATCGCGGGCCTGGCCCGCGGCGGGGTCACCGAGGCGCTGACCACCGAGCAGATCGACGCCCTCAAGGACGCGAAGCCCGAGTGGCTGGAGAAGGAGCGCGCGACCCAGGCCGAGGTCCGCAAGGAGGGCGCCCGCCTGAAGAAGCTCGCCGCGGAGAAGGCCGAGAAGGCCGACAAGGCGTAGTCGGCCTCGAAGGGCGAGCGGGCGCGCCAGGGCGGCAGGGCGCGCGGGCTCGTCAGGGCGGCAGGGCGCACGGTGGCGGGCGCGGGGAGTCCGGGCCCGGTCGCGCGCCGGGTGCGCGCGACCTGAGCCGGCCGCCCCTCCGGGGGCGCGGGGCCGGGCGGCCCGCCGCGCTGTACCGTGCACAGTGAGCCCGCGGGAGTCGCTCGTGGGCCGTCGGGTGGCTACGATCCGGTCGAGTCCGCCGACGTGGTGTTTTCGAGGTTGCTGGGGGTTGGGATGGTTGCTGGTCGTGTGGTGCGCTTCGACAGCCAGCGGGGTTACGGGTTCATCGCGCCCGACGACGGGGGCGAGGACGTCTTCCTGCATGTGAACGACATGCTCATGCCCGAGTCGCAGGTGCGGCGGGGCGTCGTGGTGGAGTTCGAGATCGAGGACGGCGAGCGCGGGCCGAAGGCGTCCGGCGTGCGGCTCGCGCGGGGCGAGGACGGCAAGCCGCTCGCGGCCGACGACGACGTCCTGTGCGATGTGCTCAGCACGGAGGAGTTCACCCGGGACGTCACCGAGACGCTGCTCACCGCGGCGCCCTCGCTGACCGCCGAGCAGATCCTCCAGGTGCGCGGCTCGCTGGCGCAGTTCGCGAAGAACCACGGCTGGGTCGAGGGCTGACCCGCCGGCAGAAGTCGCCCCCCGCGGCCGTGCCGTCGCGCGCGCCGCGGGGCGACGACCCCGGGCCGCCGCCTGCCCGGACCCCGTTGTCAGTGGCCTGATCTAGAGTTCCCGTCACTTGATCGCTGCGGGTGCGGGAGGCACGCATGGGGTGGGTGTCGGCCGGCGACTACGAAGTCGCCCTGGAAGACGGCAAGGTGGTGTGCCGCAACGCGGCCGGGCGACGGCTGAAGTCGGTTCCGGCCAAGATCGTCGACGATCCGGCCGTGGTGGGCCTGCGTCAGCTCATCGAGTGGCTGGAACGGCACGAGCGGCGGTGCCTGACCGACGTCGAGCGGTGGATGGTGCGCTCGCTGCCGGTGCCGTTGGCCGTCCTCACGCGGGTGTGGCCCGATCCGGCCTGGCAGGCCGCCCTGCGCGACCTCGTCGTCACCGGGGCCGACGGCGAGGTGGCCGGCTTCCTGCGCGACGCCGACCCCGAGCGCGGCCTCGGCCTCGTCGACCTCGACGGCGACACCGTGCGCATCGCCCCCGAGCTGGTCCGGCTGCCGCACCCCGTGCTCCTCGAAGACCTGGAGGAACTGCGGGAGTTCGCCGTCGAGCTCGGTGTCGAGCAGCGCGCCCAGCAGCTCTTCCGCGAGGTCTGGCACCGGCCCGCCGCGCTCGACGCCGAGGCGTCCTCCGTGGAGGACTACGCGGGCGGGGCCTTCAAGCAGCTGCGGTTCCTGCACGGCAGGGCCTCCCAGCTCGGCTACCGCGTCCGGGGCGGTCACGCGGTGTGCTCCGTCCTGGAGGACGGCCGCGGGGTCGAGGCCCGGGTGTGGGTCGGCGACTACGACGGCTACGAGGAGACGGAGACCGGCCCGCTGGTCTTCACCGACCCGGCCGGCAAGGCGCTGAAGCTGGGTCAGGTCGGGCCGGTGGCCTGGTCGGAGGGCATGCGCATGGCGGCCGCGCTGTACGCGGGTCGCGACATCGCGGACGAGGAGCAGGCGGCATGACGTACGACGAGACCACCATCGCCGCGCTGCTCGACGCGGGCGCCGTCCTGCCGCCGGGGGCGACGGACCGGGAGGACGCCGACGTCCTCACCGTGCGCACGTACACCCACCCCGCGCTGGAGGGCCGCGACGTCGTCCGGCTCGTGCCGGGCACGCTCGGGGAGGCCGAGGACCTCGCGCTGGACTTCCTCGGGCTGACCCGGCGGCCGGAGGCTCCCGAGGTCGGCCAGGTGCGCAAGGAGACGCTCGGCTTCCCCGCCTGGGCGCTGGTCCACGACCCGGCCAACGGCCATCACGCGCTGGCGCTGGTCAAGGACGTCGAGCGGCTCGCCCGGCAGGCCAAGTCCCGTCCCGGCAACGCCAAGGAAGGCTTCGAGGCGCTCGGCGAGCGGCTCGGGAGGGCCGTGCCCCACTTCCTGCCCACCTTCTACGAGCAGGCCGCGCGGGTCTTCCTCCAGCACGAGAACACCACGTACGCCGCCGCCTTCTTCGGCAAGGCCCGCGAGGCCGAGCGGGTGCACGCGCTGGCCGTGGACGAGGAGCGGCAGCGGGCGGTGTTCCTGGAGTTCGCCTTCGCCGGCGCGCTGACCGTCAAGGCGCTCAAGGAGCATGTGAAGGCGCTGGGGACGCGGCTGAGTCCGGCCGAGGCGTGGGCGCAGTTCCGGCAGTTGACCGTGGAGCGGTGCGCGGCCGGGATGCCGCCGTACGCGTCGCTGCCGCAGGACGCGCGCGGGCTGATCAAGGCCGCCGGGCTGAACCGGGTCGCCGAGGAGTGCGCCCTGGTCGCCGACCTGATCGCGTCGCCCGCCGCGGTCCGCGCGCCCGCCTCCTTCTGGAACGCGTACCGGGCGACCCTCGCCGTCCTGGCCGAGGAGCAGCCGGCGGTGCGGACCCGGCTGCTGGAGATCATGCCGGCCGGGCTGGGCCGTTCCGTCGAGGACGACGAGTTCTGGCTGGCGCTGCTCACGGAGACGCGCGCCGACCTGCTGCTGACCGGCGAGGCCGGCGCGGCGGCGGACGACGTCGACGCCGCGGACTGGCTCAGCCGTTGGGCCACGCACCGCAAGCACGGCGCCTCGGTCAGCGGGCGCTCGCCGGCCACGCTCGCGCTCGTGGAGCGGATGGCGGCACGTCTGCGCGCCAAGGGCCGCCCGGTGGACCTCTTCGCGGGCCGCTGGCACGCCGGCGCCGACCTCGACCTGTTCGACCTGTGCGCGGCGCGGGACGTGCCGTTGACGCTGCCCCGCGCCGACCAGGACGTCTTCCTCCCGCTCGGCCAGTGGCTGAAGGAGACCCGGCCCGCGGGGCGCGATCTGACGGCGCTCGCGGCGGATCCGCGGTACCGGCGTCTGCTGTACCGCTCGGTGGGCACGCTGAGCGGTCAGCGTCCCGACGCCGAGCTGGTGCGAGGGCTGGCCGGGCATCCCGTGCTCGCCGACGTGCTGCGCGAGTGGCTGGACGACTCGGCGGACGCGCTGTCGGCGGCACGCGGTCTGCCCGCCGCGCGGGAGGCGCTGGACCGGCTGCGCCCGTACCGCGCGGTCGCCGCCGCGGTGAGCCCGGCCGCCGTCGCCAAGACCGCCGCGCACGAGGCCGCCCCGCTGCTCGGCCGTACGCTGCGCGCCGGCATACCGGACGAGCTGGGCTGGCCCGCGCTCGACGAGGCACTGGAGCGGCTCGACTCGGAGACCCGGCGCGACCGCGACGACTCCCTGCACGTCGAGGAGGCCTGGCCCGCGCTGATCCTCTCGCGCCGGCACATGGCGATCGTCGTCGGCCCGCGGGAGATCCTGCTGGAGCATGAGCTGCGGCTGCCCGTCGAACTGGACCGCTGGCAGCGTCCGACGTTCCGTTATGTGGACGGCGAGCTGCTGGTGATGTGGTGGCAGGACCGCAAGCAGCGCGGCTACTGGTCGGCCCGGCCGCAGGAGGTGTTCACGGTCGGGGGCGAGCAGTCGCCTCGCTGGTACGGGGGCGGCGACGCGGGCGAGCCCTCCCTGCCGCTCCCCGGCGGCGGGCGGGCCACCGGCGGGCGGACGCTGCACGCAGGCGACACGGTGGTGCCGCCCTCACGCCGGCTCCTCGGCGACGGCACGTCTCTCTGGCGTGAGGGCCGGCAGGGACGCCGGCAGGTGTGGCTGGAGTACGACCCGGCCACCGGCACGCACGGGCGTGCCTCGCTGCCCGCGTTCCTGCGGACCGGCATCCGCGAGGATGCGAGCCTGCTGCAACAGCACTGCGCGGTGCTGCCGCTCCAGCCCGGCCTGGAGCAGAGCCCGTTCGGCACGGACGGCACGGTGGTCGGCCGCTGGGTGCGCACGGAGGGCGAGGGCGCCGAGGCCCGCACGGTCGCCGGGACACCGGACGGGCGGACGGTCGCGCTGCCCGCGGCGGCGGGCGGCGGGCAGGGGGTTCCGCTGGGCGCGCTGCGGCTGCCCGGCGGGGCCGAGCCCGTCGTCGTCGCCCAGCGCCGGCAGGTGGCCCTGTACGCCGGCGACGACACGTCCGCCGCCGGGGAGTTGGGGCGTCTGACGCCGCTGGAGCGGGGCGGCGAGTTCGCCGGGGGCACCGGGCTGGTGCCGCCGGTCGACTTCTGGCACGCGCTGCGGCCACGGGACGAGCGGGCGTCCGCCGTGCTGCGCGCGCTGAGCGACGCGCAGGCCGACGAGCTGCTGGTCGCGGGCGCCGACGGGCTCGCGGCGCGGACGGCTCAGCTGAAGCAGGCGATGCGCGCGGCGTCGGGGGTGACACCGGGAGGGACGTCGGGTGCGGCGTCGAGAGGGACGTCGGCGGGTGCTTCCGCCGGGGCGACCCCGGCCGGGGGCAACGCCGTGCCGTCCGGCGGCGGCTCCGGCGGCACGTCCGTCGCCCCGTCCGTCGAGGAGGTCCTCGCGGACGTGGTGTCCCGTTGTCTGCCCGATCTCGTCGAACCGCGTCTGGTCGCGGGCGTCGCCTCGCTCGTGCGGGCGGTGCTGCGCCTGGCGGAGTCGACGGCCTCCTTCGTGGCGCCCGTGGTGGAGCGTCCGCGGGTGGACCGGCGGCGCACGGAGGGCATGTTCGCCGACGTCAGCCCCGAGCACGGTGACGACCGGACGCTGCGGGAGGCCACCGCCGGTCTCGCCGACCAGCACGGCTGGTGGGGCGGCGGCACGTGCTGGACCGCGCTGCGCCAGATCCGCGCCGTCAACCATGTGCTGTCAGGGAAGCCCGCCGACGGCAAGCCGCTGTCCCGGCGCTCCGGGCTTACCGGCGCCTCCGGCGCGTGGGGCAGCGACGAGTTCACCGTCCCCGGCATCGGCCTGGTGTGGACGTCCGTGCTGGGCGCGTTGCGCCCGCTCGCCTACCGTGCCGCCTCCCCGGCCCTGCCCGAGGCGCACCGGGAGGCGCTGCTCCTGCTGTTCGAGGCGATCACGGACGGTCCGCTGGCCGCGTCCGGGAGCGGCGCGGTGCGGGAGGTCGTGCTGAGCGAGCCGTACGACAAGCTGGAGCGGGTCGGGCAGGTGCTGCGCCGCGAGGGCAGGACCGTCGTCGTCCTGGGCTGCCAGAGCATCGACCACCAGAACGGGATCGTGAACTGGCTCGCCCTGGACCACGACCCGGCTGGCGCGTTCGGCGCGGTCGCGCATTTCGTGCTGGAGCGGGAGACCGCGTACCCGCCGGTGTTCGACGCCGGGGCGCTGGCCGCCGTGACCCGGCTGGTGCGGGACAAGGGCGCCGCGCCCTGGCAGCCGGGCGCGCCGGAGGCCCTCGCGGCGGCGACCCTGGGCGGGCTGGGTCCCGTACAGGCCGCGCTGCTGCTGGCGGGGAAGCCGGCGGAGATCTCCACCGAGGTGCTCGCGACGTTCGACCTGAAGCCTCGTCAGAAAGCTTTCGGCGACGGCATGTTGGGGTCGCTGGAGTCGGGCGACCGGGCGGCGCTCATCGGCGCTCTGCTGCCCGTGAACCCCGGTGACCTGTGGACGGCCGGCCCGGACACGGCGGCCGCGGGCCGGGTGTGGCAGGAGCGGCTCGGCGGGTTCGTGCGGCTCCCCGAAGACATCGCGGCGGACCTCGGCCTCGGGGGCGTGCCGGCCGGTTCCGCCGAGGCCGTGCTCAACCCGGGGCGCACCCCCTGGATCAGCGGCACCACGGTCCAGCGCATCGACAAGAGCGGGGAGTTGGTCCCCGACGACGCCAGGATGCTGCCCGGCCGGTACCAGCTGGCGCAGGCGGTGACCGCGCTCGCCGGACTCGCCTACGCGCTGCCGTACGGGCACCCGCTGCGCGCCGCCCTGCCCGAGGGCCTGGCCGCGCTGCGCCGGCGGGTCGCCGATCCGGGACTGCTGCTCGACCTCGACGTCTCCTGGGGGACGGCCGGGTCGACCGCGGTCGGTCTGCGCAAGGCGTACGGGCTGCCTGCCACCGGCGGCTCCGACGAGAACGGTCTGACGCCGCTGGGCGAGGCGCTGGTCCTGCGCCCGTGGTGGGGCGACCGGGAAGCCGTCCTGGTGCGGTCCGGCGCGCTGTCCGGTCCGGACGACCCGGTGTTCGGGCTGATCGAGGGGCTGGTCGCACCCGGGCACGGCGAGGGCATGCGGGCGCTGCGCACGATCCTCGACGACGAGCTGGCCCGCGCGGTCGCGGCCGGGACCGACGGCGAGGAGTTCACCGGGCAGGCCCAGGACCCGACCGTCAGCGTGCCGGCCCTGGTCGCCGAGGTCGCCGGGGCGCACGGGCTCGGTGCGGACGCGGCGGCGCTGTACCTCCAGTTGCTGGCGCTGCCGGATCCGACGGACCGCAACTGCGCCCGCTGGACCGGCTGGAAGCCGGCCCGGCTGAAGAAGGCCCGCGCCGAGCTCGCGGCGACCGACCTGGTCGTGGAGGCCAAGCGGCCGCGCGCCGGACGCACGCTCTTCCTGCCCTGCGGCTGGCGCGATCTGAAGGCTCCCGCGCTGCCGGTGGAGATCTGGAAGGAAGGCCTCTACCCGGTCTCCGGCGGGGCGCGTGCCGTGCCGCTGCTGCCGGTGCCCGAGCTGTTCGCGCGTGCGTGGGCCCGGGTCCGCTCCGGTGACGCCCCTGCCTACGAGGAGCTCACCACCCGCGCCACCCGCAAGGGCCGCCGCCGATGACCACCGTCCCCCCGCACCTGGAAGAACGCGCGCCGATGACCGCTGACCTCACCTCCGAGTCGGACTCCTCCCCCGGCTCTGTGGACGCCGCCCACTCCATGGCCTCCTCCGACTCCGTGGCCTCCTCCGACTCCGTGGCCTCCGCCGACTCCGTGCCGGCCCGGCAGATCGTGCCGCCCGAGGACCGGCACGCCGTCGAGCTGGCCTTCCTCGCCGCGTACGACGACGGGCCGCGCCCGCCGGCCTGGCGGCTTACCCCGCGCGCGGTGGTCACGTTCGTGATGGGCAGCGACGGGCGGGCCCTGAAGCTGCCCGACGGCGCGGCGGCCCCCGAGGGGGTGCCGCGGCGGCTCGTCGTCGAGGGCAAGTTCGTCGGCGACCGGGCGCTGGTCGAGCGGTGCGTGGTGACCCTGGCGGGCGAGCGGGGCCTGCTGCTCGTGGGTGAGCCGGGCACCGCGAAGTCGATGCTGTCGGAGCTGCTGTCGGCCGCGGTCTGCGGCACCAGCGGCCTGGTCGTGCAGGGCACGGCGGGCACCACCGAGGACCAGCTCAAGTACGGCTGGAACTACGCCCTGTTGCTCGCGCAGGGCCCCAGCCGTCAGGCGCTGGTGCCCTCGCCCGTGCTGACCGCGATGCGCCGGGGCGGCATCGCCCGGGTCGAGGAGGTCACGCGCTGTCTGCCCGAGGTGCAGGACTCCCTGGTGTCGCTGCTCTCGGAACGGCGCATCGCCGTCCCCGAACTGGCGGGCACGGACGACGCGTTGGCGCACGCGGCGCCCGGCTTCAACCTCATCGCCACCGCCAACCTGCGCGACAAGGGCGTTTCCGAGATGTCCGCAGCCCTCAAGCGCCGGTTCAACTTCGAGACGGTCGGGCCGATTCCGGACCTCGACGCGGAGACCGCGCTGGTGCGCGGTCAGGCACGGGCCTCCGTGGAGCGGGCCGGCGCGCCCTTCCACGTCGACGACGCCGTGCTGGAGGCCCTCGTCACCGCCTTCCGGGACCTGCGGGAGGGCCGGTCGGCGGAGGGGTGGGAGGTGGAACGCCCGTCGACGGTGATGAGCACCGCCGAGGCCGTGTCCGTGGCGGGCGCGCTGGCGCTGGCCGCGGCGTACTTCCCCGGGGACCGTGACGTGCTGGGTCTGCTGCCGGGGCATCTGCTCGGCGTGGTCCGCAAGGACGATCCCGCCGACGCGGCACGCCTGCGCGGCTATTGGGACGGCCCGGTCCGCCGCCGCGCCGAGCAGGGCTCCGCCACCTGGCGCACCCTGTGGGACCTGCGCTCGATCCTGGAGGGCTGACCGCCGTGTCCCCCGCCGACGTTTCCCCGGACGCCCCCGAGGCGGCTCTCGCCGTCCTCACCGGGCCGGACGCGCCGTATCTGATCGGCGTACGGCACCACGCGCCCTCGTTGGCCGCCGCGGTGCCCGCGCTGCTGGACGAGGCGAAGCCGGACGTGGTGCTCGTCGAGCTGCCGGCCGAGATGCAGGAATGGCTGCCGTGGCTCGGGCACGAGGAGACGCGCGCCCCGGTCGCGCTGGCCGCCGCTCCCCGGGACGGGCGGGGCGGCGCGGGGCGGGGCGGCGCGGGGCCCGCGTTCTATCCGTTCGCGGACTTCTCGCCCGAGCTGGCCGCCGTGCGCTGGGCCGCCCGGCACGGGGTGCCGGTGATCGCCTGCGATCTGCCGCTCGCCGTCCGGGCCTGGGACGAGGGGCGACGGCAGCCCACGTCCCACGGCGCGGGCCGGCCCGGACTCGCCGGGGCGTTGCGGGCCCGGCTGACGGGCCGCCCCGGCGACGACCTGTGGGACCGGCTCGTCGAGGCGACCGCCCCGGGCTCGGCGCCCGAGGCCCTGCGCAGGGCGGCGCTGCTCACGGGGTGGGCGCTGCGGGAGGACGTGGCGTCGTCGGGCGGGGTGCCCGCGGTGGACCTGCGGCGCGAACGGTGGATGCGGGCCCGGCTGACCGAGGCGACGGCGCGCGGGGAGCGGGCCGCCGTCGTGATCGGGGCGTTCCACGCACCCGCGTTGACGGGCCGACACCCCGAGGAGGCGGCGCAAGACGACCGGCCGACGGAGAACGGGACGGCAGCGGACGCGGCGCGAGGCGACTCGGCGCGAGGGGACTCGGCGCGAGGGGACTCGGCGCGAGGGGACTCGGCGCGAGGGGACTCGGCGCGAGGGGACTCGGCGCGAGGGGACTCGGCGCGAGGGGACTCGGCGCGAGGGGACTCGGCGCGAGGCGACTC
>NZ_JBIARQ010000021.1:0-126292 GCF_042890065.1 Streptomyces sp. NPDC002328
CTCGACGACTTCGCCATCGACACCGCAGACGCTGTCGTGACCTGCCCGGCCGGACACACCGTGGGCCTGTCCGACCCCGGCGGGCAGCACCACCAACGCAAAGCCTCTTTCGGGGGCTTATGCACCGGATGCCACCTGCGCGAGCGATGCACCAAAGCCAGGGCCGGACGCATCCTGACCATCCGCCCGCACCACGACCTCCAGACAGCCGCCCGCCACCAGGCCGCCACCGACCCCGGCTGGCAGGCCGACTACCGCCGCTGGCGGCCCCCGGTCGAACGAGCCGTCGCCTGGCTCGTCCACCACGGCAACCGGCGCCTGCGTTACCGCGGCACCATCAAGAACGACACCTGGCTCCACACCCGGGCCGCCGCCCTCAACCTCCGCCGACTGATCAACCTCGGACTCACCCACACCAGTGGCACCTGGCACATCGCACCGGCCGGTGCATGACCGCAGGGGCTGTCCGGCCTCACGGCCGGACAGCCCCTCACCAAGATCTTCATCGGCCTTCTAGTCGCTGTCGGCAGAAGGGGCGGGGGCGTCCCCGGCGTCCTCGGGGGCCTCGGCGTCCTCCGTGGCCTCGCGGCTGGCGAGTTCGTGGAAGACGTGGTCGGCCTCCTCACGCAGCAGCCGTGCCGTGCGGGTGTCGCCCTTGCCGTGTTCGGCGGAGCCGAGGTCGCGGAGGGTGCGGGCGCGCCACAGGGGGAGGTCCAGTTTCTCCCAGAGGCCGAGGGCCTGTCGCAGGACGTCCGCCGCGGACTGCCAGTCGGACGCGGCGAGGTGCCATTCGCCGAGCGTCCGCAGGACGAGGGCCTCCCCGAACATGTCCTGGCGCTCGCGGGTCAAGTCCAGGCAGCGGTCGAGGCGTTCGCGGGACTCGGCCATCCGGCCCTGCCGGAACTCGACCTTGGCGAGGGACTGGCTCGCGTACATCACGCCGTACGCGTCGCCCGTCTCCTCGAAGATGGCGAGCGATCCGCGCAGCAGCGACTCCGCCGCGCCCAGGTCGCCCTGCGCCCGGTGGCACAGGGCCTGGGCGCGCAGGGTGAGGGCCACTCCGTGCCGGTCGCGTGCCGCCGCGTACAGCTGGTGGGACCTGGACAGGACGTCCCACGCCTCCTCGTAGCGGCCCTGGTCGCGGTACACGCACCCCATGCCGTACAGCACATGGGCCGTGAAGGCGTCGTCCTCCGCCTCCCGGTGCTGTGCGAGGGCCGCCGCCAGCAAGGTCAACGCCTCCTCGAAGCGGGCCTGTTCGCGGCGTGCCGCGCCCATGCCGGCCAGGGTCTCCGCGCGCCCGCGCGGTACGTCCCGGTCCTCGAAGAGGCGCAGCGCTGCGGCGAAAAGGGCGTACGCGTCGTCGAAACGGTCCTGTTCCAGGCGGAGTTGGCCGAGACCTTGCAACAGCCAGGCCTCGCCCTCCACGTCGCCGCCGCGGCGTGCCGCCTCCAGGGCGACGTCGTGGGAGCGGGACCAGGCGTCGAAGCGGTTGTAGAGCGCGGCGGAGGCCGCCATCAGGGCGGCTGCCAGTTCCCGCGCGGCGTCGAGCATGCCGTGCTCCGCGCAGTGCGTCACCGCGGCGAGCAGACAACGTTGTTCGGCGGCGAACCAGGCGGTGGGCTCGGCGGCCGGGTGGGCCGCCCGGTCCGCCGGACGGGGCGAGAAGGGCGACGCCGAACGGGAGGCCAGGTTCAGCGTCTCGTAGAGCGAGTCGTGCGCCGTGCCGGTCGGGAGCGGGAAGAGGCGTGACGCGCCGCCGGGGCCGCGGGCCGCCGCGCTGCGCGCCATGTCCAGCCAGCGGTCCACGAGCCGGCGCACCGCGGCCTCGCGGTCCGGTCCGTCCTCGTCGGCGAGACAGCGCTCGCGGGCGTGCTCGCGCGCCAGGTCGTGGATGCGGTAACGGGTCCTGCCGGTCTCGTCGGTGCGGACCACCTCCACGAAGTAGCAGTCCACGAGCCGCTCCACCGCCTCCTCCGCCTCGTCGGCGGTGACGTCGAGGAGCGGTCCCGCGACCCAGGCGGCGAAGTCCGGCAGATCCAGCAACGCCAGTCGGCGCAGGGCGCGTTGCTCCTGCGCGCCGAGGTCGGCGTAGCCGAGTCCGAGGCTCGCGCGCACCTCCAGGTCGCCGGCCTGGAGTTCGTCCAGGCGGCGGCGCTCGTCGCGCAGCCGGGCGGCGAGCCGGGACGGCGTCCAGTGCGGGCGCGCGGCCAGCCGGGCCCCGGCGATACGGACGGCGAGGGGGAGCCGTCCGCACAGGGCGACGATCTCGGCGGCCTGCGCGGGGTCCACGGTGGGCCGGGCCGGGCCGGCCACGCGGGCCAGCAGGTCGAGGGCCTCCGCCCGGGAGGGCACGTCGAGGTCGAGGTGGGCCGCGCCTTCCAGCGCGACCAGCCGACGGCGGCTGGTGATCAGCACGGCGGAGCCGCCGCCCGGGGGCAGCAGCGGGCGCAGCAGCGCCTCGTTGACAGCGTTATCGAGGATCAGCAGCACCCGGCGGCGCGCGATGTGCGTGCGGTAGAGCCCGAGGAGGTCCTCCTCGTCGCCGGCGGGCGTGTCGGGGTCCACGCCGAGGGCGCGCAGCAGCCGGGCGAGGGCGTCGGCGGTCCGTACGGGTTCCAGGTCGGAGGCGCGCAGGTCGACGAAGAGCTGCCCGTCGGGGAAGAGCGCGGCGGTGCGGTGGCCCACGTGGACGGCGAGCGCGGTCTTGCCGGTGCCCGACCGGCCGGAGACGACGCCGATGGGCGGCGCGGTGCGCTGCGGGTCCCGTACCCGTTCCAACACGGCCGTCGCCCAGGCGATCTGCTCCGACCGTCCGGCGAAGTCGGATACGTCCGGGGGGAGTTGGGAGGGTGCGGGACGTCGGCCCGTCGCGTCGTGGGGCGGTTCGTCGCCGTCCCGCGGGTGCGGGAGCGGGGGGTCGTCGTCGCCGGCGGCGCGCGGCGGGTCCGCGGGCTGCGCCGGCAAGTTCGGCGTACGGGCGGCGGGCGCGGGACGACGCCGGCCGGGAGCGCCGAGCACGGCGGTGTCCGCCCGCAGCAACGCCTGGTGCAGGGCGCGCAGTTCCGGCCCCGGGTCGATGCCGAGTTCGGTACGCAGGAGGCGGCGGCCCTCGTCGTAGGAGCGCAGCGCGTCGGCGACCCGGCCGGTGCGGAACAGCGCGGTCATCAACTGGCCGCGGGGGCGCTCGCGCAGCGGGTGGGCGGCGACATGGGCGACGAGTTCGGCGACGAGGTCCGTGCGGCGGTCCAGGTCGAGTTCGGCGGCGTAACGGAACTCCTGTGCCTCCAGCCGGAGTTCACGCAGGCGCATGGATTCGACGCGGGCGAAGGACTGACTCAGGCCTTCGAGGGCGTCCTGTCCGCGCCACAACCGCAGCGCCGCCTCCAGGGTGTCGACGGCCTCCTCGGCCCGGCCGTCCAGCGCCGCCTGCCGGCCGGCGGCGTACGCGGCCTCGAAGCGGCGGGCGTCGACGGCGGTGGGCGGCAGGTCCGCCACGTATCCCGGCGACCGGGTGCCGATCACGCCGTCGCCCGCCGTGCCCGCCAGCGCGCGGCGCAGACCCGACACATGGGTGGCGACGAGCGCCCGCGCGGTGGCGGGCGGCTCCTCCTCCCACACCAGGTCGACCAGACGCTCGGCGGAGAGAACTTCACCCAGATGAATGACGAGCGCCGTCAGTATGGCCTTCGGTTTGGCGCCGTTGAGCGGAATCCGCTTTCCCTCGTTCGACACCTCGACAGGGCCCAGAAGGCGAACGTCCACCGCATCCCCCGTTTTCGCGTTTCCGCAGTCGGGGACAAGATACCGGCGCCCGCAGACAGGCATGCCTCATCCCGGACTGCCCTTTTTCACACGGCAGACCGGCGTGAACGGCGCTTGGCCGGAATTCGACGGATGTCCGGTGGGATTTCCCCCCAATCGGAGAAAGAGACTGTCCGACTTCCAGTGGGGGACGGAACCGGAGGGGCCGCCGTATGAGCGCCGGACGCCCTGCCGATTTCCCGGAATACGTCCTGCTGCATGCCTTCTACAGATGCGATGCAGACGGCATGCAGGCGGCATGCAGAAGATCTGCATCGCTTCTGCAGAGGGCCCGCCGACGCTGTGAGCGTGACAGAACTCATCCTGCTCTCGGATCGGCGTGTGGCCGAGACTCCCGTCGTCGAGAACGGCGAGCCTCTGGTCGACGCCCGGGACGTCGCCGTCCTGCGCGTCGACGCCCGCAAGGCCGACGCCGACGGCTCGTACGCCCATGTCCGGGCCGGCGTCCTGCGCCGTCTGCTGCTCGCCCAGGGCGCGCTGCCCTCGGGCGTCCGCCTGCTGCTGGTGGAGGGGTTCCGGCCGCCGGCGTTGCAGCGCAGCTACTTCGACGCGTACTCGGCCACGCTGCGCTCCGCCCACCCGGACGCCTCACCGGCCCGTATCCGTGAGCTGGCCAGCGCCTACATCTCGCCCCCGGAGGTCGCGCCGCACGTCAGCGGCGGCGCGGTCGACCTGACCCTGTGCACCGAGGACGGGACGGAACTCCCCCTCGGCACCGAGGTCAACGCCACCCCGGAGGAGAGCGAGGGCGGCTGCCGCACCGCCGCGACCAACATCGACGCCGAGGCACGGGCCAACCGCCTGCTGATGCACCGGGCGATGACGGTGGCGGGCTTCGTCAACTACCCGACCGAGTGGTGGCACTGGTCGTACGGCGACCGGTACTGGGCGCTGCTGACCGAGGCGCCCGCGGCCGAGTACGGGCCCACCGCCCGCCCCGGCCGGTAGCCCGCCACGACCACCACAGCGACGGCGACCGCGACGCGCAAGCGGAAAGCGACAGCGACAGCGACAGCGACAGCACCGTGCGACAGACCCGGGGGAACACCGTGCAGACCACGTACATCACGCCGACACCGCCGACGACCACGACCGCCGCAGTCGCCCTGGAAGGCAGCGGCGTCGACCACATGACCGCCGCCGAGTTCGACGAGGCGTTCACCGCGGTGATGCCGAGACTTCGACGCCGGCTGCTGGCGCTGACCGGCGATCCGCACGACGCCGACGACCTGCTCCAGGAGACCTACGTACGGCTCTCCCACCGGGCCCGGGCCCGCACCCTGGCCCGTCAGCAGCAGCCGTACGCCTACACCTGCGCGGCGGCGCTGAACCTGCTGCGCGACTCCTGGCGGCACCCCTCGCGCCGTGAGCACTGCACCGACCGGCTGCCCGAGCGGAGCTGGGACGGCGGTTTCGCGGTCAGGGAGGCGGAGACGGCGGCGGCCTCGCTGCTGCGCGGGCTGTCGCCCAAGGAGGCGGCCGCCGTGATCCTCGTCGACATCGAGGGGCTGACCCACGACATGGCGGGCGAACGGCTCGGCGCGCACCGCGGCACCGTCCAGCGCAACCGCATGCGCGGGCTCGCCAAAATGCGCGCCGCGCTCGACGCATACGAAACCGCCGCCACCGCCGTCTCCTCCACGAAGGCCGACGAAGCCGCCCGGCGCCCGTCGGCGGCGTGCGCCTGAGGCAGTCCGACCACCTGCCTCACCCGTACGTGTGCCTCACCCTCCACCCACCTCGTCCGTTGATCAACCGCGTGCGCCCGCCGCACCGCCCGACGACTCGGCCCCGGCATCCGGCATCCGGCATCCGGCATCCGGCATCCGGCACGCCACCGTTCACCACGCATCACCCATCACCCATCACCCATCACCTGCCACAGCACGACCTGAATCGGGGACCACATGCGCCGCACACTCCGCGCCCACCACGCGCACCGCGCACACCGCACCCTCGCGACGGCCGGAGGACTGCTCCTCGCGACCGCGCTCGCCTGCACCGGCACCGCGTCGGCCGCCACGGCCGCCGTGCCCGCCGCGTCCACGGCCGCTGCCGCGGCAGCCGCCGCCGACTGCCGCGCGCTGACCGGCGCGTCGGCCCAAGCGCAGGCCGTCGTCAATGCCGCGTGCTCCCAGATCGGGGTGCCGTACTCCTGGGGCGGCGGCTCCATCCACGGGCCGACGTACGGTCAGGACTACCCGGGCGGCGGCCCCGGCGCCCACGACAGTCAGGTCAGGGGCTTCGACTGCTCGCACCTCGTGCAGTACGCGGCGTGGCAGGGCGCCGGCATCCACCTGCCCGAGGGCTCCTGGAACCAGGCCCAGTGGAGCGGCGCCACGGCCCGGTTCTCGCGGGCCGACGGCCTCGCCCCGTTGCAGCCGGGCGACCTGCTGCTGTGGGGATCGAACCCGGCGAACCTCAACAGCGTCCACCACATCGCCATCTACCTCGGCAACGGCAAGATGGTCGAGGCCCGGGAGTCCGGGACGCTGGTGATGGTCAGCGACGTCCGGATGAACGCCCAGTACGCGGGCGCCCTGCGCGTCGTCGGCGGGAACGAGCAGCCGCCGCCGAACACGAAGCGGTTCATGACCTGGGGCACCGGGGTGAGCCTGCGTCCGGACCCCAGCACCCGCAGGCCCCCGGTCGGCACCCTGCCCGGCCCCACCGCCGTGGACGTCCAGTGCCAGACGCACGGCGAGATGGTCAACGCCGAGGGCTACAGCAACGACGCCTGGTCGTACCTGCCGAAGTACAAGGCCTGGATCTCGAACATCTACATCGACGACCCGGCGGCCTGGCTGCCCGGCGTGCCCGCCTGCTGAACCGGCGTGCCCCACTGCTGAACCCGGCTCCGCTCCGCCCGATGCCGCTCTGTCCGATCCCACACGTACGGAGAAGAACCCGACATGCGCGTACTCGTCCACAGCAAGCGCAAGCGCACCCAGTTCGCCGGCCTGTTCACCGCCGCGCTCGCCGCGGCGGGGCTGGTCCCGCTCACGGCCGGCGCCGCCGACGCCGCCCCTCCCGCGAAGCCCGCCGACTACGCCGGTTCCTGCCCGACCGCCGGCACGGTCACCCAGTGGTGGCACTCCGGCCACGACGGCGTCGACATCGCCAACAACCGCGGCACGCCGATCTACTCGACCGGCCCCGGCACGGTCATCGCCTCGGGGCCCGCGAGCGGCTACGGCCAGTGGATCCGCATCCGGCACGACGACGGCACCGTCACCGAGTACGGCCACATGTATGAGCGGCTGGTCTCCGTGAACCAGCAGGTGAGCAGCGGTCAGTTGATCGCCCGGATGGGCTCCGAGGGCGACTCCTCCGGCAACCACCTGCACTTCGAGGCGCACAGCTCCACGTCCAGCACCCGCGGCATGGACCCGGTGCCGTACCTGGCGGCGCGGGGCGTGGGCCTGCCGTGCACCCCGGGGGGCGGCGGCGGTCAGCCGGGGACCAACTTCACCACCTGGGGAACCTCCGTGCGGGTGCGGGCGGACGCGCGGCTGAACGCGGCGGTCGTGCGCACGCTGACCGGGCCGACGCCGGTGTACGTGGAGTGCCAGAAGCGCGGTGACCTGGTCAACGCCGAGGGCTACAGCAACGACGCCTGGTCCTACATCCCGGCGCTCGGCGGTTACATCACCAACATCTACATCGACCACCCGGCCGCCTGGCTGCCGGGCGTGCGGGAGTGCTGAGCGCGCTTCCCGCACGGGAGGGGCGTCGCGGCGGGCCGTCCGGCCGGCCGCGGCGCCCCTCGCCACGGAGAGCGCTCAGGCCTCGACCAGCGTGACGTCCTGCTGGTGCGTGGCGTGGAAGTGGGGCAGGGGCACGATGCCCTGCGGGCGGAGCTCCATCAGCGTGGCCTCGACGCGCGCCGTGCCGGGCTTGAGCGAGCTCGGCCTCGGCCTGCCGGTGTTCGCCCAGCGGTGCTCCGCGCCGTCGCACACCGCGCGGGTGCCGCCGATGCCGTAGCTCTGGGACGAGGGGTCCTGGCCGAGGGAGGAGCTGACGAACACCGGGCCGGTGCCCTCGAGGCAGCGGTAGGTGCCGGTGAGGGTGACGGTGCCGTCCGCGGCGAGGCTGCCGGTCGCGTCGACGGTGACGGTCTCGGCGGCGGCAGCGGGGGCGGGGTCCGCGGCGGCGGACGGGGCCGGGACGGCCAGCAGGAGCAGGGCGGCGCCGACGGCCGCGGTGAGGGCGGGACGCAAGGACATGGATGGCCTCCGGTTGTGGGGGATTCCACTGGTACCGGGCGACCGCCCCCGCGCCGGTGACCGTCACCCCTTCGGTGGCGAGTCTGCACCGGGCGTCGGCGAACGGTCGTGGAGTCGTCCCGGTGCTGTCACGGTCCGCGGCGGCCCCTGGCGGCGGCCGTCCGGCGGGCGCATGGTCGTCCTACGGGGCCCGCCGGACGGCCGGTCCCACCGACGTGGAGGTGCGCCATGTGTTCCCACCAGTCTCCGAGCGCCGCGGCCGACGTCCACTCCGCGAACGTCCACTCCGCGCACGTCGTCGCCGCCCACCCCGAGCAGGGCTGGAGCCTGCTGTGCGACGGGACGATCGTCTTCGACGACTCCGGCGAACTGCTCCCCGACGGCCGCGTCGTGGCGCCGCATCGCGCGATCGCCGACCGGCTGGCCGTCGCGGCCTGATCAGGACCGGTCACCGAGGACCGCGAACCCGTCGAGTTCGACGAGGGCGTCCTCGTCCCACAGTCGCACGATCCCGACGACCGCCATCGCCGGGTAGTCCCGGCCCGCCAACCTCCGCCAGACGGAGCCGAGTTCGGCGGCCCGGGTCCGATAGGCGGCGACGTCCGTGACGTAGACCGTGACCCGCGCCAGGTCCGCGGGAGTGCCGCCGGCCGCGGTGAGGGCGGTCAACAGGTTGGCGAGGGCCCGCTCGAACTGGTCCGTGAGCGTATCCCCGACCACCTTGCCGTCCCGGTCCAGGGCGGTCTGGCCGGCCAGGAACACCACGCGGGAGCCGGTGGCGACGACGGCGTGGGAGAAGCCGGTGGGCGGGGACAACTCCGGGGGGTTGACGCGCTCGACGCTCACCGCGCCGCCCTCGCGGCCGACTGAGCGCCTGCCTCCCCGGCCGACTCCGCGCCTGCCTCCACGCCGGACTCCAGGCCTGCCTCCCCGCCGGTCTTCAACTCCGCTTCCTGCACCTGCCCTTCGCGCAGCTCCCGGTACAACTCCCGTGCGATGATCCCCCGTTGCACCTCGCTCGCCCCCTCGTAGATCCGTGGCGCCCGCACCTCGCGGTACAGGTGCTCCAGCAGATGACCCCGGCGCAGCGCCCGCGCCCCGTGCAACTGGACGGCCGTGTCGACGACATACTGCGCGGTCTCGGTGGCGAGCAGCTTGGCCATGGCGGCGCGGCGCGGGACGCCGGGGTCGCCGTCGTCGTACGCGCTCGCCGCCGCGTAGACCATCAAGCGGGCCGCCTCGGTGCGCAGGGCCATCTCGGCGACCTGGTGGGCGACCGTCTGGAGGTCCCTCAACTTGCCGCCGAACGCCGGGCGTCGGTCGGTGTGGGCGAGGGTGGCGTCCAGGGCGGCGCGGGCCATGCCGACCGCGAACGCGCCGACGCTGGGGCGGAAGAGGTCGAGGGTGGTCATGGCCACGCGGAAGCCGTGGCCGGGTTCGCCCAGCACGTCGGCCGCCGTGACGGGGACGGCGTCGAAGCGCAGCGCGCCGATGGGGTGCGGGGAGAGCATGTCGAGGGCGGAGCCGGTCAGGCCGGGGCGGTCCGCGGGGAGGAGGAACGCGGTGACGCCGCGGGCCCCGGCGCCCTCGGCGGTGCGGGCGAAGACGGTGTAGAGGTCGGCTTCGGGGGCGTTGGAGATCCAGCACTTCTCGCCGGTCAGCCGCCAGCCGTCGGGTCCGTCGGGCTCGGCCGCCAGGCTGAGGGCCGCCGCGTCCGAGCCGGCGCCCGGCTCGCTCAGGGCGAACGCGGCCACCGCGCCGCCGTCGGCGACGCGGGGCAGCCAGCGCTCCCGCTGGGCGGCGGTGCCGTGGGCGTGCACGGGGTGCGCGCCGAGGCCCTGGAGGGCGAGGGCGGTCTCCGCCTCGGTGCAGGCGTAGGCGAGGGACTCGCGCATCAGGCAGAGGTCGACCGCGCCGGAGGTGAACAGGCGGGACAGCAGGCCCAGCCGGCCGAGTTCGGCGACGAGCGGCCGGTTGACGCGGCCGGGCTCGCCCTCGTCCGCGAGGGGGCGCAGCCGGTCGGCGGCCAGCGCGCGCAGTTCGGCGCACCAGGCGGCCTGTTCCGGTTCGAGCGAGAATGCGGACATCGTCGGCCCTTCTCTGCGACGGCTCCCTCGGGCTCTGCTCGTTCCCCTCCCCGACGGTATCGCGAGCCGTTGACTGTCGTCACCAACACGATACGCTCGGCGTGCGAGCCCACCACGACGCCCACCACGGCGCTTCTCGGCGCCCACCAAGGCAAGGGGGCGACCCACCATGAACGTCCCGCGACCCGCCGGGCAGGCCTCGGCCCACGTCGACACCTTCGCGCGCGATCACCTCCCGCCGCCCGAGCAGTGGCCCGAACTCAGCTTCGACCTGCCGGAGCTGCGCTACCCCGAACGGCTGAACTGCGCCGCCGAGCTCCTGACCGGCCCCGCCGACGGCCGTCCCGTGTTCCACTCCCCCGCCGGCCCCGCCTGGACGTACGGCGAGCTGCGCGCCCGCGTCGACCGGCTGGCGCGGCTGCTCACCGGCGACCTCGGGATCGTCCCCGGCAACCGGGTGCTGCTGCGCGGGCCGACCACGCCGTGGCTGGCGGCGTGCTGGCTGGCGGTGCTGAAGGCGGGCGCGATCGCGGTCACCGTGCTGGCCCAGCAGCGCCCGCAGGAGCTGCGCACGATGTGCGAGATCGCCCGGGTGCGGCACGCCCTGTGCGACATCCGGGCCGTCGACGACCTCGCCAAGGCGGAGATCCCCGGCCTGCGGATCACGACGTACGGCGGTGACGCCCCCGACGACCTGCTGCGCAGGCCGGGGTCCCACGCGCCGTTCCGGGCCGTGGACACCGCCGCCGACGACGTGGCGCTGATCGCCTTCACCTCCGGCACCACCGGGCGGCCCAAGGGGTGCATGCACCTCCACCGGGACGTGCTCGCGACAGCCGACACCTTCTCCGCACACGTACTGAGACCGCACGAGGACGATGTGTTCGCCGGCAGTCCCCCGCTCGGTTTCACCTTCGGCCTCGGCGGGCTGCTCGTCTTCCCGCTGCGGGCCGGCGCGAGCGCGCTGCTGCTCGAACAGGCGGGCCCGAAGCAGCTGTTGCCGGCGATCGCCGCCCATCGGGTGTCCGTGCTGTTCACCGCGCCGACCGCGTACCGGGCGATGCTCGAGGACCTCAACGGACGGGACGGCCACGGCGGGCACGACCTCTCCTCGCTGCGCCGCTGCGTCTCCGCCGGCGAGAACCTGCCCGCCGCGACCTGGCGTGCCTGGCACGAGCGGACCGGGCTGCGGCTGATCAACGGCATCGGCGCCACCGAGCTGCTGCACATCTTCATCTCCGCCGCCGACGAGCGGATCCGGCCCGGCACGACCGGCGTCCCCGTCCCCGGCTGGCACGCGCGCGTGCAGGACGAGCGGGGCGAGCCCGTGCCCGACGGGCGGCCCGGACTGCTCGCGGTGCGCGGCCCGGTCGGCTGCCGCTATCTGGCCGACGCCCGGCAGCGGGAGTACGTGCGCGACGGGTGGAACCTCACCGGTGACATGTATGTCCGTGAGAGCGACGGTTACTTCCGCTATGTCGCCCGCGCCGACGACATGATCGTCTCCGCCGGCTACAACATCGCCGGCCCGGAGGTCGAGGAGGCGCTGCTGCGGCATCCGGACGTCGTCGAGGCGGCGGTGGTCGGACGGCCGGACGAGGCGCGGGGCCAGGTCGTCGTGGCGTTCGCGGTCCTGCGGGCGGGGGCGCGGCGGGACGCGGAGTCCCTGCGGGCCTTCGTTAAGGCGGAGTTGGCGCCGTACAAGTGTCCGCGCGAGATCGTCTTCCTGGACGCGCTGCCGCGCACCGCGACCGGCAAGCTCCAGCGGTTCAGGCTGCGCACGGGCGGCGACAGCGGCGCCGACGCCGATGCGGGCACCCATGGTGACCAGCAGTAATACCGACGACCTAAGATGATCAACGTGTCCGACCAGCCCGCACCCCGGTCTCTCATCGTCACGCTCTACGGCGCGTACGGCCGTTTCGCGCCGGGCCCCGTGCCCGTCGCCGAGCTGATCCGGCTGCTCGCCGCGGTCGGCGTGGACGCGCCGTCCGTGCGCTCCTCGGTGTCCAGACTGAAGCGCCGCGGGCTGCTCCTGCCGGCCCGTACGGCGCAGGGCGCGGCCGGGTACGAACTGTCGTCGGAGGCTCGGCAGTTGCTCGACGACGGTGACCGGCGGATCTACGCGGCCGTGCCGCCCGGCGACGAGGGCTGGGTGCTGGCGGTGTTCTCCGTGCCGGAATCGGAGCGGCAGAAACGGCATGTGCTGCGGTCCCGGCTGGCCGGGCTCGGCTTCGGCACGGCCGCGCCGGGCGTGTGGATCGCCCCCGCCCGTCTCTACGAGGAGACCCGGCACACGCTGGAGCGGCTGCGGCTGGACGCGTACGTCGACTTCTTCCGCGGTGAGCACCTGGGGTTCGCGCCGACCGTCGACGCCGTCGGCCGCTGGTGGGACCTGGCCGCCGTCGCCAAGCAGCACGAGGGGTTCCTCGACCGTCACGCGGGCGTGCTGCACGCCTGGCAGCGGCGCGGGGACACCCCGCCGGAGGAGGCGTACCGCGACTACCTCCTCGCTCTGGACGCCTGGCGTCATCTCCCGTACGCCGACCCCGGGTTGCCCGACCGTCTGCTGCCCGCCGACTGGCCGGGGACCCGCTCGGCGGCCGTCTTCCGGGGTCTGCACGAGCGGCTGCGGGACGCGGGGGCCGAGTTCGCCGGAGTTGAACCGCCGGCGTGATTCAACTGCCCAGCGTCAGACGGGGCTTGGGGGCGTCGGTGCGGCCGGTCCGGGGCGGCCGGCTGCCCGACCGGTACGGCGCCGGCCAGACGACGCCGGGGCCGTCGTAGCCCTGCTCGGCGGCGGCGTGCAGGGTCCAGTGCGGGTCGTAGAGGTGGGGGCGGGCCAGGGCGCAGAGGTCGGCGCGGCCGGCGAGGATCAGTGAGTTGACGTCGTCCCAGGAGGAGATCGCACCGACGGCGATCACCGGGAGGCCCACCGTGTTGCGGATCATGTCCGCGAAGGGCGTCTGGTACGACCGGCCGAACTCCGGCTTCTCCTCGGCGACGACCTGGCCCGTCGACACGTCGATGGCGTCGGCCCCGTGCGCGGCGAAGGCGCGGGCGATCTCGACGGCGTCCTGAGCCGTGGTGCCGCCCTCGGCCCAGTCGGTGGCGGAGATCCGGACCGTCATCGGCCGTTCCTCGGGCCACACCCCGCGTACGGCGTCGAAGACCTCCAGCGGGAAGCGGAGCCGCCTGGCGAGCGAGCCGCCGTAGGCGTCGGTGCGGCGGTTGGTGAGCGGGGAGAGGAAGCCGGACAGCAAGTAGCCGTGCGCGCAGTGCAGTTCGAGCAGGTCGAAGCCGGCGCGGGCGGCCCGCCAGGCGGCTGCCGTGAACTGTTCGCGCAGGTCGGTGAGTTGGGCGCGGGTCAGCTCGCGCGGTGTCTGGCTGCCCGGCTTGTACGGGAGCGCGGAGGCGGCCACCAGCGGCCAGTTGCCGTCGGGCAGCGGTTCGTCCATGCCGTCCCACATCAGCCGGGTCGAGCCCTTGCGGCCGGAGTGGCCGAGCTGGACGCCGATCGCCGCGCCCGGGGCCCGGGTGTGCACGAAGTCGGTGATCCGCCGCCAGGCCTCGACCTGCTTGCCGGTGTAGAGGCCGGTGCAGCCGGGGGTGATCCGGCCCTGCTCGCTGACGCACACCATCTCCGTCATCACCAGCGCGGCCCCGCCGAGGGCGCGGGAGCCGAGGTGGACGAGGTGGAAGTCGCCGGGGAGGCCGTCGGCCGCCGAGTACATGTCCATCGGGGAGACGACGACCCGGTTGCGCAGGGTCAGGCCGCGCAGCCGGAACGGGGTGAACATCGGGGGTGTGCCGGGCGGGCAGCCGAACTCCCGCTCCACGCCGTCGGTGAAGCGGGCGTCGCGCAGTCGCAGGTTGTCGTGGGTGACGCGGCGGCTGCGGGTGAGGAGGTTGAAGGCGAAGCGGCGGGGCGGCTGGTCGGTGTAGCGGGCGAGGTCCTCGAACCACTCCAGGCTGGCGCGGGCGGCGCGCTGGGTGGAGGCGACGACGGGGCGGCGCTCTTCCTCGTAGGCGCTCAACGCCTGTTGCAGCGAGGGCTGTTCCTCCAGGCACGCGGTCAGGGCGAGGGCGTCCTCGACGGCGAGCTTGGTGCCCGAGCCGATGGAGAAGTGGGCGGTGTGGGCGGCGTCGCCGAGCAGCACCGTGTTGCCGTGCGACCAGCGCTCGTTGACCACCGTGCGGAAGGTCGTCCACGCGGAGCGGTGGGAGCGCAGCGGGCGTCCGCCCAGGGCGTCGGTGAAGATCTTCGCGCAGCGTTCGACGGACTCCTCCTCCCCCAGCTCCCCGAAGCCGGCCGCGAGCCATACCTCCTCGCGCATCTCGACGATCACCGTGGAGGCGTCGGGTGCGTAGGGGTAGCCGTGCAGTTGCATCACGCCGTGCTCGGTCTCGGCGATCTCGAAGCGGAAGGCGTCGAAGGCGAAGTCGGCGGCGAGCCAGATGTACCGGCAGCGGTGGTTCACCACGTGGGGGCGGAACGCGTGGGCGTAGTGGTCGCGGGTGGTGCTGTGCACGCCGTCGGCGGCGATGACGAGGTCGTACGTCTCGGCGAGGCGCTCCGCGGGTGGGGCGGGGGTGTGAAAGCGGAGGTCCGCTCCCAGGGCGCGGCAGCGGTCCTGGAGGATCTCCAGGAGCTTCTTTCTGCCGACGGCCGCGAAGCCGTGGCCTCCGGCGGTCTGGCGGAGGCCGCGGTGGACGATGTCTATGTCGTCCCAGCGGGTGAACTCCCGTTCCAGGGCGGCGTACACGACGGGGTCGGCGTTCTCCACGCCGCCGAGGGTCTCGTCGGAGAGGACGACGCCGAAGCCGAAGGTGTCGCCGGGGGCGTTGCGCTCCCAGAGGGTCACCTCGCGGTGGGCGTCGCGGTGTTTCAGCAGGGCTGCGGCGTAGAGGCCTGCGGGGCCGCCGCCGACGATCGCGATGCGACGGGGGTGGTTCATCTCGTCACGCGGCTGCGGGCCGGTGGGGGCCGGCCGCGCAGTTCCCCGCGCCCCTGAGGTGGGTACCGTCACGTCGGCCGCAATGGCTGCCGCCGGCTTCCCCGAGGCCGGCGTCGTCGCGTCCGTCGGCATGGCTACCGCCCGCGCCTCGGACGCCGGCGGCCTCGCCTCGCTCGCACTGGCCTCTGGTGCCGTCGTCCGTCCCTCCCCCCTCACGGTTAGCGGCCCTGCCACTTTGGGGGCCTTTTGGTGGTGAAGGAGGCGTGGAATTCTGCGTAGTCCTCGCCGGTCATCAGGAGGGCCTGGGTGGCTGCGTCCAGTTCCACTGCTGCTGCCAGGGGCATGTCGAGTTCCGCGGTCAGCAGGGCCTTCGTCTGGGCGTGGGCCAGGGCCGGGCCGTCGGCGAGGCGGCGGGCCAGGCGTTGGGCGGCCTGGTCCGCTCCGCCGTCCTCGGCGAGTTCGCTGATCAGGCCGATCCGCTCCGCCTCGGGGGCGCGCACCTGTTCGCCGAGCATGAGCAGCCGCGTGGCGTGGCCGAGGCCGACGACCCGGGGCAGCAGGTACGCGGCCCCCATGTCGCCGCCGGACAGGCCGACGCGGGTGAAGAGAAACGCGAAGCGGGCGGTGGGGTCGGCGACCCTGAAGTCCGCCGCCAGGGCGAGGACCGCGCCGGCCCCCGCGGCCACGCCGTGCACCGCCGCGATCACCGGGAAGGGACACTCCCGTACGGCCCGCACGACCTGCCCGGTCATCCGGTTGAAGTCGAGCAGCTGGGCGGTGTCCAGGGCGAGGGTGGCGCCGATGATCTCCTCGACATCGCCGCCGGAGCAGAAGCCGCGCCCCTCCCCCGCCAGCACCAACGCCCGCACCGACCGCTCCCGGGACAGCTCGGCGAGCAGGTCGCGCAGGTCGGCGTAGGCGCCGAAGGTGAGGGCGTTGAGCTTCTCGGGGCGGGCGAGGGTGACGGTGGCGACGCCGTCGTCCCGGGTGAGGCGCAGATGCTGCCAGTCGGCGGTGCGAGCGGCGGATCCGGTGAAGGGACTCATGAGGGCGGCCTCCTCGACGAGCGTTCCTCGAACGATCCCCTCGAAATTATCACCTGTACGTGACTGTCGTCAGGAGTGCGCGATAAGCGGAGCGGGTATGCGACGAGCGTGTCACTGCGTGACCGGTCCGCGTCACATGCGTCACCGCTCGTCAATAACGCGGTAACAACGGGAGCAGGGACGCGAGGGGGGCCGTTGTGCCGGGTAAGCCGCCCGGTAACGGGGCCGACGGTCCCAAACGGCGACCCTCGTGCGCCTCTGCCGGAGGCCGCCGTACCATTCCTGAAGCTGAGAGCAGGACAGCCTGATGTCGAGCACAGGAACCCCTGCGCCATGAACGGAATCGCCTTGCACGAAAGTCCTGCCTCGCCCGCCTCCTGGCGCATCGCACTGCCGCACTCCGCCGCGGCCGTGCCGGTGGCGCGTGCGCTGATCCGTACGGCGCTGGCGGAGCTGGAGAACGGGGCGGACAGCGACACGGCGGAGCTGCTCACCGCCGAGCTGGTGGCGAACGCCGTGGAGCACACCGCAGGGGACGCGCCGATAGAGCTGGTGGTGGAGTTGCAGCCGAGCGGCTGCCAGGTGGAGGTGCACGACCCCGACCCGGTGCCGCCCGGCGATCTGACCCGCCCGTCCGGCGAGCCCGACCCGTGGCAGGAGCACGGGCGCGGGCTGCTGCTGATCCGCACCCTCAGCTCGTCGTGCGGACACCGGCCGACCGAGACCGGCAAGGCCGTGTGGTTCAGGCTGGCTGCCGTTCCCCGGCAGTGGCGTCCCCACCCGGCGTGACCGCGTCGGCCCCACCCGGCGTGACCGCGTCGGCCCCACCCGGCGTGACCGCGTCGGCCACGCCCTCGTCGTCCGCGCCTTCAGCGAGCCGCGAGTTCCGGCGGCCGTAGAGGGCGTACAGCACGAGTCCGGCCGCGAGGAACACGGCGAACTGGAGCCAGGTCGTCCAGCCCGTCTCGTACATCAGGTAGAGGCAGAAGCCGACGCCGAGCAGGGGCACCACGGGGAAGAGCGGGACGCGGAAGGTGCGGGCCAGGGTCGGCTCGCGGCGGCGCAGGGCGATCACCGCGACATTGACGACGGCCATGATCGCGAGGGTGCCGATGGTGCAGAGGTTCATCACGGCGTCCAGGGAGGCGAAGGCCGCCGGGAGCGCGAAGACGATCGCCACGATCAGGGTGCCGGCGACGGGCGTGGCGGTGCGGGGCGAGACCTTCTCGAAGACGCGCGGAACGAGTCCGTCGCGGGCCATGGACATCAGGATGCGGGTCTGCCCGTACATCACCGCGAGGACGACCGAGGCGATCGCGACGACCGCGCCGAAGGCGATGATCCCGCCGCCGACCGAGGAGCCGGTGACCTGGTCGACCACGTGGGAGAGGGCCGCGGGACGACCGCCGACCTCGTCCGCGCCGAGGGCGCCGATCGCGGCGAGCGCGACCGCGCAGTAGAGCAGGGTGACCAGGCCCATGCAGACGAGGATCGCGACCGGCACGTCCCGGCGCGGGTTCCTGGCCTCCTCGCCGGCCGTGGTGATCGCGTCGAAGCCGATGTAGGAGAAGAAGGCGGCGGTGGTGCCGGCGCCGATGCCGCCGAGGCCGGCCGGGGTGAACGGGGTGAGGTTGCCGTCCCGGAAGGCGCTGAAGCCGATCGCGCAGAACGCGACGAGGATGGCGATCTTGAGCACGGCCATCGCGGCGGTGGCGCGGGCGCTCTCGCGGACGCCGCGGACCAGCAGTACGGCGGCCATGGCGATGACGAGGACGGCGGGGAGGTTCACCACGCCGCCGTCGCCCGGTCCGGCGGAGAGCGCCGCGGGCAGACGCAGGCCGATGAGGCTGTCGAGGAGTTCGTCGACGTACTGGCTCCAGCCGACGGCGACGGCGCTCACCGACACGCCGTACTCCAGGAGCAGGCACCAGCCGACGAGGAAGGCGGTGCGTTCGCCGAGGCTCGCGTAGGCGAAGGAGTAGGAGGAGCCGGAGACGGGGATCGCGCCGGCCAGCTCGGCGAACGCGAACGCGGTGAACACGCAGGTGATCGCGGCGAGGACGAAGGAGACGACGACGGCCGGGCCGGCCTGGGAGACCGAGTCGGACAGGCCGACGAAGATGCCGGTGCCGACGATCGCGCCGAGGCCGAAGCAGACCAGCTGGAAGAGGCCCATCGTGCGGCGCAGTCCGTGGCCCTCGCGGTCGGCGCCGGATTCGGCCACCAGGCGGGCGGGGGACTTGACGCGACGGGCGGGCAGGTGAGCGGGCATACGGGTGGTGCTCGTTTCTGGTGGTGCGGGTGCGACGGGGTGACGTCGCGCGACGGCCGCGGAAGGGGTGGCTCCGGGCCGCCGGACAGCATAAGGCCAGGTGGGTCAGGTGGGCCGACCGGTCAGGCGAGTGTGGCGACGAGCACGGCCTTGATGGTGTGCAGGCGGTTCTCCGCCTCGTCGAAGACGACCGAGTGCGCCGACTCGAAGACCTCGTCGGTCACTTCGAGGCAGTCCAGGCCGTACGTCTCGTGGATCCCGCGGCCGACCTCGGTCCCGAGGTCGTGGAAGGCCGGCAGACAGTGCAGGAACCTCACGTCCGGGTTGCCGGTGGCGCGCAGGACGTCCATGGTCACGGCGTACGGGGCGAGAGCGGTGATCCGCTCCTTCCAGACCTCCTTGGGCTCGCCCATGGAGACCCACACGTCGGTGGCGACGAAGTCTGCGCCGCGCACGCCGTCGGCGAGGGACTCGGTGAGGGTCACGCGGGCGCCGCTGGTCTCGGCGAGCGCGTGGGCCCGGTCGACGATCTCCTGGGCGGGCCAGTAGCTCTTGGGGGCGACGATCCGCACGTCCATGCCGAGCAGCGCGCCGGTGACCAGGTAGGAGTTGCCCATGTTGAAGCGGGCGTCGCCGAGGTAGGCGAAGGAGATCTCGGGCAGCGGCTTCGCGGTGTGCTCGGTCATGGTGAGCACGTCGGCGAGCATCTGGGTGGGGTGCCAGTCGTCGGTGAGCCCGTTGTAGACGGGCACGCCGGCGTACGCGGCGAGCTCCTCCACCTTGTCCTGGCTGTCGCCGCGGTACTCGATCCCGTCGTACATCCGGCCCAGCACGCGCGCGGTGTCCTTCACGGACTCCTTGTGCCCGATCTGGGAGCCGGAGGGGTCGAGGTAGGTGGTGGAGGCGCCCTGGTCGGCGGCGGCGACCTCGAACGCACAGCGGGTGCGCGTCGAGGTCTTCTCGAAGATCAGCGCGATGTTCCTGCCCCGCAGCCGGCGCACCTCGGTCCCGGCCTTCTTCGCGGCCTTCAGCTCGGCGGCCAGCTCGACGAGAGAGCGGAACTCCTCCGCCGTGAAGTCGAGCTCCTTGAGGAAGTGGCGGCCGGCGAGGGCGGTCGGGGACGTCGCCATGGGGGCGCTCCAGGGATACGAGAACAGGACGCTGGAAGTCTATACGACAAGTGGCATTTCTATACAGCGCTCCGCCGGCCGCATTTCTGTACAGCGCCTTCGCCGACGCTTCCGAGCGGCGCGCGCTACACGGGCGCGCGCTACACGGGCTCGCGTTCGACGGGGCAGCTCATGCAGCGCGGCCCGCCCCTGCCCCGGCCCAGTTCACTGCCCGGGATCTCTATCACCTCGATGCCCTGTTTGCGCAGATGGGTGTTGGTGGTGGCGTTGCGCTCATAGGCGATGACGACGCCGGGCTCGACGGCGAGGACGTTGCAGCCGTCGTCCCACTGCTCGCGCTCGGCGGCGTGCACGTCCTGGGTGGCGGTGAGCACGCGGATCTCGCTCAGGCCGAGGGCGGCGGCGATCGCGCGGTGCATGTGCTCCGGCGGGTGGTCGGTGACCTTGAGCTCCTTCTCGCCGACGCCCGGCTCGATGGTGTACGAGCGGAGCATGCCGAGGCCCGCGTACTGGGTGAAGGTGTCGCCGTCGACCATCGTCATCACGGTGTCGAGGTGCATGAAGGCGCGGCGCTTCGGCATGTCGAGGGCGACGATGGTCTCCGCCGAGCCGGCGTCGAACAGTTTGTGGGCGAGCATCTCGACGGCCTGGGGCGTGGTGCGCTCGCTCATGCCGATCAGGACCGCGCCGTTGCCGATGACGAGGACGTCGCCGCCCTCGATGGTGGAGGGGTAGTCGGCCTGCCCCTCCGACCAGAGGTGGAAGGTCTCGGCGCGAAAGAGCGGGTGGTGCCGGTAGATCGCCTCGAAGTGCACGGTCTCGCGCTGCCGGGCGGGCCAGCGCATCGCGTTGATGGAGACGCCGTCGTAGATCCAGGCGGAGGTGTCGCGGGTGAAGAGGTGGTTGGGCAGGGGCGGCAGGAGGAAGTCGTCGAGTTCCATGACGTGGAAGCGCACGGACGTCGGCTCCGGGTGCTCGTCCAGGAACTCCCGTTTGGTCATGCCGCCGACGAGGGCCTCGGCGAGTTCGGGGGCGGGCAGGTTCTCGAAGGCGGCGCGGAGGTGGTCGGTGGCGAGCACCCCGTACTCCTTCTCGTCGAAGACCCGGTCCAGGACGAGCGATCTGGCCGCCCGGATCTCCAGGGTCTCGGTGAGCAGGTCGCCGAAGAGGTGGACGGCGACGCCTCTGTCGCGCAGGACGTCCGCGAAGCCGTCGTGCTCGGCGCGCGCCCGGCGCACCCAGAGCACGTCGTCGAAGAGGAGGGCGTCCTTGTTGCTGGGGGTGAGCCTTTTGAGCTCCAGATCCGGCCGGTGAAGGATGACGCGGCGCAGCCGCCCGGCTTCGGAGTCGACGTGGAATCCCATGCCTCCATCCTGGCCGTCGGGGACCGCCTTCACCCGCTTGTGGACCGATTCCGACCGAGCTTGTTTTCGTCTTCTTGACGACAAACGGCCGATCGATTATCGTCGCACTGACGAGAACGGTTCGCCCGAGGGGACTCCATGGCCGACATCACCCGGCGCCTTGGCTGGCGCCATCTGCGGGGCGCGCCCACGGCGCACATCCGTCACCACCGCTCCGGCAAGCTGGCGCACGACGGTCCCGGACTCAGCTTCTGGTTCCGCTCGCTGAGCGCCGCGCTCTCCGAAGTGCCGGTCGACGACCGCGAGTTGGCCATGACGTTCCACGCCCGTACGGCGGACTTCCAGGACGTGGCGGTGCAGGCGACGGTCACCTACCGCGTCAGCGACCCGGCCGTGGCCGCCGCCCGGCTCGACTTCTCCATCGACCCGGACACGGGCGTGTGGCGGGGCGCGCCGCTGGAGCAGCTCGGCACGCTGCTCACGGAGACGGCGCAGCAGCACGCGCTGGACGTCCTGGCCCGTACGCCGTTGTCGGCGGCGCTGGTGGACGGGGTGACGTCGGTGCGCGAGCGGGTGGCGGCCGGGCTGGCGGCGGAGCCGCGGCTGCCCGCCACCGGCATCGAGATCGTCGCCGTGCGCGTGGTCGCGCTGCGGCCCGAGCCGGAGGTGGAGCGGGCGCTGCGCACCCCGGCCCGCGAGCAGATCCAGCAGGAGGCCGACCGGGCGACGTACGAGCGGCGGGCGGTGGCCGTCGAGCGGGAGCGGACGATCGCCGAGAACGAACTGGCCAGCAAGATCGAACTCGCCCGCCGTGAGGAGCAGTTGGTCGAGCAGCGCGGCACCAACACGCGCCGCGAGGCGGAGGAGAGCGCGGCGGCGGACAAGGTGCGGGCCGAGGCGGAGGCGACGCGCACGGTACGGCTGGCGGAGGCCGAGGCGGCCCGGTCGGTGAAGCTGTCGGAGGCCGAGGCGGAGCGGTCGGTCAGGCTCGCCGAGGCGGAGGCCGCGCGGGCCGTGAAGCTGTCCGAGGCGGAGGCGGACAAGCAGCTCCGGCTCGCCGACGCCGAGGCGCGGCGCACCCAGCGGCTGTCGGAGGCGGAGGCCGCCCGCACGGTGGTCCTCGCGGACGCGGAGGCGGCCCGTTCGGTACGGCTCGCCCGCGCGGAGGCGGAGGCGGCGCGCGAGGTGGGCGAGGCGCGGGCGCAGGCCCAGGCGGCCTGGCTGCGCGTGCACGCGGACGCCGGGGTCGACGGCGTGGCCACCCTTCAGGCGCACGCGGCGGCACGGCTCGCGGAGAGCCTGCCGCAGATCGACAGCGTGACGATCTCGCCGGACGTGCTGACCGGTCTGCTGGCCAGGCTCGGCGCCGGGGACCGGGCGTGAGCCTCGCCCCGCGCGCCGTGCTGGTCCATCGGACCACGGAGTACAAGGAGTTGGTGGCCCGGCACGGCACGCACGGCCAGGCCGCCTTCTTCCTCGCCTCACGGGGCCGGGACATCGAGGAGGTCGCCGAACGCCACCGCCGCACACGGCGGGCGCTGGCGGAGGTGACCGCGGCGATTCCTCTGACTTGGCGTCAGACGTCGCTGGAGCGTGCTGACTTGGACCGTTTCCTCTTCGGCCCGGAGGACGTGGTCGTGGTGGTCGGCCAGGACGGGCTGGTGGCGAACGTCGCCAAGTACCTCGCGGGACAGCCGGTGGTGGGCATCGACACCGACCCCGGACGCAATCCGGGCGTCCTGGTCCGCCACCGTCCGCGGGACGCCGCTGTCCTGCTGCCGTCGGTGCTGGCGGCCGGCACGGGGATGTCCGAGCTGACCATGGTCGAGGCGGTCGCCGACGACACCCAACGGCTGGTGGCCCTCAACGAGATCTATCTCGGCGCGGCCGGCCACCAGACCGCCCGGTACCGCCTGGGCCTCGACGGCGACGGGGGTGTCGCCGAGGCCCAGGCCTCCTCCGGAGTGCTGGTCGGCACCGGCACGGGGGCGACCGGCTGGATCCGCTCGGTCTGGCAGGAGCGGGGAGGCGACGGCCTGGACCTGCCGGCCCCGTCGGAGCGGCGGCTCCTGTGGTTCGTCCGCGAGGCATGGCCGTCCCCGGCGACCGGGACGTCCCTGGTGGCGGGCGAACTGTCGGCCACGCACCGCCTGAGCCTCACCGTCGAGTCAGAACGCCTCATCGCCTTCGGCGACGGCATCGAGAGCGACGCGGTGGAGCTGACGTGGGGACAACGGGTGACGGTGGGGGTGTGCGAGGAGCGATTGCGGCTGGTGGGCTGACTCCCACCGACCGCAGCCGCACCCGGCTCACGCACCCCCGCCCCCGTCCCGTCGGTGGGTGTCTGTCCGTGAGGGGACGTTACAGGCGAGGGTCCACTGGTTCTGATTCCAGGGCCAGGATTCCGAATACCGCCTCGTGGACGCGCCACAGGGGTTCGCCCTCCGCCAGGCGGTCCAGGGCCTCCAGGCCGAGGGCGTACTCGCGGATCGCGAGGGAGCGCTTGTGGTTCAGGAAGCGCTGCCGCAGGCGGGCGAGGTTGTCGGGGCGGGTGTACTCGGGACCGTAGATGATCCGCAGGTACTCGCGGCCCCGGCACTTGATCCCCGGCTGGACGAGCCGTCCCTCGCCGCTCCGCACCAGCGCGCCGATCGGCTTGACGACCATGCCCTCGCCGCCGCGTCCGGTCATCTCCAGCCACCAGTCGACGCCGGCGCGCACCGACTCGGGGTCGGCCGTGTCGACGTACAGACGACGGGTGGTCTGGAGCAGCCCGGTGGTGTCGTGCTCCACCAGCCGGTCCAGGAGGGCCAGTTGTTCGTCGTGGGGTATCCCGGCGAGGCTGCGGCCCTGAACCGCCAGGATCTGGAACGGCGCCAGGCGTACGCCGTCCAGGCCGTCCGTGGTCCAGCAGTAGCGCCGGTACGCGTCCGTGAACGCGGCGGCGTCCGAGGCGCGTTCACGCTGGCGGGACAGCAGCCCCGAGACGTCGACACCGCGCGCGGCGGCGCCGGACAGGGCGGACAGCGCGGCCGGGAAGACCGCGCCGGACGCGGCGCCGACCGCCGCGTACTGCGAGCGCAGCAGCCCGGACGCCTTCAGCGACCACGGCATCAACTCGGCGTCGATCAGAACCCAGTTCGTGTCCAGCTCGGCCCACAGTCCCGCCTCGCCGACCGCCGTGCGCAGCCGCCCGAGGATCTCCTCGGTCACCGACTCGTCGTCGAAGAAGGGACGGCCGGTGCGAGTGTAGAGCGAACCCGTCGGCCCGTCCGCGCCGAACCGCTCGCGCGCCGCCTCCGCGTCCCGGCACACCAGGGCGACCGCCCGCGAGCCCATGTGCTTCTCCTCGCACACGACCCGCTCGACGCCGTCCCGCGCGTACTGCGCGAAGGCCTCCGCCGGGTGCTCCAGGTAGCCGTCGGCGTCGCTGGTCGGCGTGGGGGCCATGGTCGGCGGGAGGTAGGGCAGCAGCCGGGGGTCGACGGCGAACCGGCTCATGACCTCCAGCGCCGCCGCCGCGTTCTCCTCCCGGATCGAGATCCGGCCCTGGTGCCGGGTCTCGACGACCCGCCGGCCCTGCACGTCGGCGAGGTCCAGCGGCCGCCCGTCCCGCCCGCCGGGCGCCTCAGCGCGCAGCGGCTTCGTCGGCTCGTACCAGACCCGCTCGGCCGGTACGTCGACCAGCTCCCGTTCGGGCCAGCGCAGCGCCGTCAGCTTGCCGCCGAACACGGCGCCCGTGTCGAGGCAGATGGTGTTGTTGAGCCAGGTCGCCTCCGGGACGGGCGTGTGGCCGTAGACGACCGCGGCCCGGCCCCGGTAGTCCTCCGCCCACGGGTAGCGCACCGGCAGCCCGAACTCGTCGGTCTCGCCGGTGGTGTCGCCGTACAGCGCGTGCGAGCGGACCCGGCCGGAGGTGCGGCCGTGGTACTTCTCGGGCAGACCGGCGTGGCAGACGACCAGCCTGCCGCCGTCCAGCACGTAGTGGCTGACCAGGCCGTCGAGGAACTCCCGCACCTCGGCGAGGAACTCCTCGCTCTGGCCCTCCATCTGCGCGATGGTCTCGGCGAGGCCGTGCGTGTGCTGCACCTTGCGGCCGCGCAGGTAACGGCCGTACTTGTTCTCGTGGTTGCCGGGGACGCACAGCGCGTCGCCCGACTTCACCATCGACATCACGCGGCGCAGCACACCGGGGCTGTCCGGGCCGCGGTCGACGAGGTCGCCGACGAAGACGGCGGTGCGGCCCTCGGGGTGGACGCCGTCCACATAGCCCAACTTGCCGAGCAGCGCGTCGAGTTCGGCGGCGCAGCCGTGGATGTCGCCGACGATGTCGAACGGGCCGGTGAGGTGCGTCAGGTCGTTGAAGCGCTTCTCGGTGACGACGGTGGCGTGCTCGACGTCCTCGACGCCGCGCAGGACGTGCACCTTGCGGAAGCCCTCGCGCTCCAGGTGCCGCAGGGAGCGGCGGAGTTCGCGGGTGTGGCGCTGGATGACCCGGCGGGGCATGTCGGCGCGGTCGCTGCGGCCGGCGTTGCGTTCGGCGCACACCGCCTCCGGCACGTCCAGGACGATCGCGATGGGCAGCACGTCGTACTGCTTGGCCAGGTCGATCAGCTGCCGTCGGGACTCCTGCTGCACGCTGGTGGCGTCGACGACCGTGCGCCGCCCGGCCGCGAGCCGCTTGCCGGCGATGTAGTGCAGGACGTCGAAGGCGTCCCGGGTGGCGCCCTGGTCGTTCTCGTCGTCGGAGACGAGGCCGCGGCAGAAGTCGGAGGAGATGACCTCGGTCGGCTTGAAGTGCCGTCGGGCGAAGGTGGACTTGCCCGAGCCCGAGGCGCCGATGAGCACCACGAGGGAGAGGTCGGTGACGGGCAGGACGCGACCCTGCTTCGGGGATACCTGAGTGTCGGTCATGCTGCCTTCGCCTCCTTCTCGTTGCTGCTGTCCAGGGTGAACACGGCCATCTGCGTGGGGGGTCCGACCTCGGGGTCGTCCGGTCCCACGGGCACGAACTCGGCCGCGTAGCCGTGCCGTTCGGCCACGGAGTGCGCCCAGGTGCGGAACTCCTCGCGGGTCCACTCGAATCGGTGGTCGCCGTGCCGGACGTGTCCGGCCGGGAGGGACTCCCAGCGGATGTTGTACTCGACGTTCGGGGTGGTCACCAGGACCGTGCGCGGGCGGGCCGCGCCGAACACCGCGTACTCCAGGGCGGGCAGTCGGGGCAGGTCGAGGTGCTCGATCACCTCGCTGAGCACGGCCGCGTCATAGCCCTTGAGCCGGTTGTCCGTGTAGGCGAGGGAGCCCTGCATCAGCTTGACGCGGGACGACTGCCGCTCGCCCATGCGGTCCAGCTTCAGCCGGCGCGAGGCGATGGTGAGCGCGCGCATCGACACGTCGACGCCGACGATCTCGGTGAACTTCGGGTCCTTGAGCAGCGCCTGCACCAACTGGCCCTGTCCACAGCCGAGGTCGAGCACACGGGCGGCCCCGGTCGCGCCCAGCGCGGCGAGGATCGCGTCCCGGCGCTGCACGGCGAGCGGGGTCGGCTTCTCCTCCGTCTCCGTCTCCGCCTCGACCGCGTTGTCGATCTCCTCGACCTCGCTGTCGTCGGCCTCGGCGAGCCGCACCAGCTCCAGCCGCTCCATCGCCTGCCGGGTCAGCGACCAGCGGCGCGAGAGGTAGCGGCTGGTGATCAGCTTCTGCTCGGGGTGCTCGGGCAGCCAGCCGTCGCCGGCTCGCAGCAGCTTTTCGACCTCGTCGGGGGCGACCCAGTAGTGCTTGGCGTCGTCGAGGACCGGCAGCAGCACGTACAGGTGGCGCAGGGACTCGGCGAGGGTCAGCGCCTCCGACTCCAGGACGAGGCGCACGTACCGCGAGTCGCCCCATTCGGGGAACTCGGCGTCCAGGGCGACCGGTTCGACGTCCACCGCCCAGCCGAGCGGCTCGAACAGACGCCGTACGAGGTCCGGGCCGCCGCGGGCGGGCAGCGCGGGCACCTCGATCCGCAACGGGCGCGTCTGCGCCGGGAGTTCGGGCTTGGCCGTGCACACCCCGCGCATGGCGCTGGTGAAGACGGCGCTCAGCGCGACCGCGAGCAGCGAAGAGGCCGCATAGGGGCGGTCGTTGACGTACTGCGCGAGCGCCGCGTCGGGAGCGCCTCCGCGCCCCTTGCCCTTGCCGCGCCGGACCAGCGCCACGGCGTCCACCTCCAGCAGCAGCGCCGCCGTGCAGCGTTCGGCGTCGGCCTCGGGATAGAGGACGTGCGCCGTGCCGTAGGAGGTGGAGAACGCCTGCGCCTTGTCGGGATGCTTGTGGAGCAGGTAGCCCAGGTCGGTGGCGGGGCGTTCTGGAGTGCCTGTGGTACTGATCGTCAGGAACACGGTGGGTGCCTCGAAAGGGTTCGGAAGAAGCGAAAGCGCTGGTCGTGCGCTTGTGCGCCTCACCAACGTACCGAGAACCGGGCGGCGGCACCCCGGAATTTCCGCCTCACTCCTTCGGCCGCGTCCAGGGGGTGACCCCGAGCTTGCCGGTCGTCCCGAGGTCGAGGCGGGGGTTCACCGTCACCGGGTCGGCGCCGGCCTTGGCGCGGACCCGTACGTAGGGGACGTTCACGGGGGTGCCGAACTCGGTGGTGTTGCGCCACACCAGGTGCGCGACGGCCTTCTCGCCGGGCTTCAGGGCGACCGGCCGGGGCGGCCCGTCGGTGCTGATGCCGGTGGTGATCTCCTTGCTGCCCTGGAGGATCCGCACGCCGTCGACGGGTTCGCGGGCGTCGTCCAGCAGTTCCAGCAGCGGGTAGCCGTCGACGGTGTAACGGCCGCTCTTCGCGCAGTACTCCAGATGCAGTCCGACGACGCGCAGGCCCATGGCGGCGTCGCCCTCGTCGGCCCAGACGCGGATGCCGGAGGCGGGGCAGTCGCCGGCCGCGGCCGGGGCCTCGCCCGCGGGGACCTTGTCGACCTCGGCGACCTTCACCCGGGTCACGGGGGACGCGCCGGGCGGCAGCTCGCCCAGCTGCACGGTCCCGCGCACCGTCCGGCCGGGGCCGACCGAGCGCACGGTCTCGCGCTTGTTGGCCATGACCTCGCCGGAGCCGGTCGTGAAGTCGAAGAGGATGGTGTACGTGAGCGCTTCGGCGCCTTCGTTGGTGACCTCGAAGGCGGCGGAGACGCCCGAGCCGGCGGAGACGCCGGAGGTTCCGGAACGGGCGGGCTCGTCGAAGCCGTCGAGACTGTCGGCGGTGACGGTGAAGTCGCCCGGTTCGGAGGGGGCGGCGGACGGGGGCCGGGAGGACGAGGGAGACGAGGAGGGCGAGGAGGGCGGGGGGAGCGTCAGCGAGGTGATCCGGACGCCGTCGACAACGGGGTCGGTCACCTGGATCCGGGACGGCGAGGAGGCCGCGCCGGAACCGCCGCCTTGATCGTCGGCGCGTTCCGATCCGCACGCCGAGAGCAGCAAGGCGGCGGCGAGGGCCGGGAGCAGGAGGGGTGCGGGTCTGCGCATCCGGCCACCTCATCAGGGCACCCGGCCACCGACTGTGGCGGAAGCCATAGTTCCGGTCACAGGACTGTCACAGAGAGGCGGGGGGGGTGTGCTGCGTGCGGGACGCCGGGCGAGGGCCGTCCGGCGTCCCGCACGCGGGCGGCGGCGCGGGAAGGGTTACGACAGCTGCGACTGCACCTGGGCGGAGATCAGCTCCAGGTGGTCCAGATCGTCCAGGTCGAGGATCTGGAGGTAGATGCGCTGCGAGCCGGCCTCGGCGTAGCGGCCGATCTTCTCGACCACCTCGGCGGGGCTGCCGGCCAGGCCGTTGGCCTTCAGTTCGTCGACCTCGCGGCCGATCGCGGCGGCGCGGCGGGCGACCTCCTGGTCGTCCTTGCCGACGCAGGCCACGAGGGCGTTGGAGTAGGTGATCGCGTCCGCCGGGCGGCCGGCCTTCTCGGCGGCGGCCCGGACCCGGCCGAACTGCCGCTCGCTGTCCTCGGCCGAGCTGAACGGCATGTTGAACTCGTCGGCGTAGCGGGCGGCGAGCCGCGGCGTACGGCTCGCGCCGGTGCCGCCGACCAGGACGGGGATCCTGGACTGCGCGGGCTTGGGCAGCGCGGGCGAGTCCTTGAGCTGGTAGTGCTCGCCCTGGAAGTCGAAGTTCTGGCCGGCGGCGGTGCCCCACAGGCCGGTGACGATCGCCAGCTGCTCCTCCAGGCGGCCGAACTTCTCCTTCGGGAACGGGATGCCGTACGCGGTGTGCTCCTCCTCGAACCAGCCCGCGCCCAGGCCGAGTTCGACCCGGCCGCCGGACATCTGGTCCACCTGCGCGACCTGGATGGCGAGGACGCCGGGGAGCCGGAAGGTGGCGGCGGTCATCAGAGTGCCGAGGCGTATGCGGCTGGTCTCCCGGGCGAGACCGGCGAGGGTGATCCAGGCGTCGGTGGGCCCGGGGAGCCCGTCCACGTCGCCCATCTTCACGTAATGATCGCTACGGAAGAAGGCGTCGAAGCCGAGATCCTCGGTGGCCTTGGCCACGGTGAGGAGGGTGTCGTAGGTGGCGCCCTGCTGGGGCTCGGTGAAGATACGCAGATCCATGCCCTCCATCCTGCACCCGCACCCCCACCACCCCCACCGGTCCCCCTGCCCCACCGCCCCCTGCCCTCGCCGGGGGCCACCGCCCCGCCGCCCCGCCGCCCCGCTGCCCCACCGGGTCCGGCTGCCCCACCGGGGCCCGCCGCCCCCTGCCCCACCGGGGGCCGCTGCCCCACCGAGGGCCGGCGCCTCGCCGGGGCCCGCTGCCCCACCCGGGCCCGCCGCCCCGCCGCCCCCCCCTGCCTCGCCGCGCTCCGCTGCGCCGCCGGGGCCCGCTGCCCCGCCCGCCCGTCCCCCTGCCCCGCCGGGTCCAGCCGCCCCGCCGGTCCCCCCGCCGATCCCTGCCCCGCCGATCCCCTGCCCCGCCGGGGGCCGCTGCCCCGCCGATCCCCTGCCCCGCCGGGGGCCGCTGCCCCGTCGGGTCCGGCTGCCCCGCCGGGCTCCTGCCCCGCCGGGGCCCGCTGGACCGCCGCCCCAGCCCCGCAGGGCCCCGCTCACCTCTCCGGCAGTGCGCCCTCCCTCGCCGCCAGCTTGCGCAGCATCTCTCGGACTCGGTCTCTGGACTCGTCTGCCGCGTCGATCGCTTCCATGCACTGCCAGTACGTGCCCTCGTCGGCCGCCGCGCTGGCGATGCCGACGAGGGCGATGCCGACCTCGGCGAGCAGCACGCCGAGGCAGAGCAGCGCCTCGCGGGCGTCGTCCAGCTCCGTGAGCTGGGCGGCGCGCAGATCGCCGGGGTCTAGGTCGGGGGCGTCCAGCACCCCGCAGCCCCGGCCCGCCAGCTCGGTCAACCCCAGTGCCTCACCGCGCAGTTCGGGCGGCCCCGAGACCGCGAGCCGACTGCCGATCGCCTGGGCCAACGCCTGCGCCTGCCATACCTCCTCCAGTGTCCGAGACCCGTCGTCACCGCCTGTGAGAGCACGTCTGCTCGTCAGGATGAGCCGCACCGCGTCCATGGCCGCCCCCGTCTGTCCCGACGTGCTTCTCGCACGTCCGCCCGAACTCCCTTGTCCACTACCCAGAGTGAAGGCGTGTGGGGCGAAAAGCCAGAGGAAGGGGGAAATCTGTGGACAACAAATCTGTTTCGACCCCTCGAACGACTCCGGAGAGTGATATCGGAGTGCCGAGTTCCCCGTCAACCCACTCGGCCCACGCGACCTACGACGCCGGGAACCGCCGTTCGTTGCGGTCGATCTTCGCGTCCAGGGCCGCCAGCGGGTCGATGCCGAGCACCTCGCACAGTTGCAGCAGATAGGCGAGCACGTCGGCGACCTCGTCCGTCACCCGGTGCGCGGTGTCCGGCTCGTCCATCACGCGGGCCGACTCCTCCGGGGTCAACCACTGGAAGATCTCGACCAGTTCGGAGGCCTCGACGCTGAGCGCGGAGACGAGGTTCTTGGGGGTGTGGTACGGCTGCCAGTCGCGCGCGGCCGCGAACTCGGCCAGCCTGCGCTGCAACGTCGCCACGTCGAGATGTTCTGTCACGCGTCCAGGTGTACCACCGTGACGCCGTCGGTCCCGGCGGCCCAGGAGGCGTCGCTCACCGCCCCGACACAGCGGATGTGCCCGCGCTCGCCCATCCGCACCGCGAGCCGCAGCAGTTCACGCCGCTGACGTGCGTCGAGCGCCCGGTCGAAGCCGTCGGCGAGCACGGTGAGGGCGCGCATCGCGTCGGGCACCTCGCCGGGCGGGTCGACGTCCAGGACGCCGGGCCCGGTCAACAGCACCAGGGCCAGGGCGAGGTAGCGCAGTTCGCCGTCGCCGAGCCGGGCCAGCTCCGGCCCCGGCCCCGTGCCCCGGTCGAGCCGGGCGCGTACGGTGCCGTCGCCGACCGGTTCGGCGAGCACGTCGGTCACCGGCCCGGCACAGCCGGCCCGCACCGCGGCGATGAGCAGCGCGTGCCGCCGCACGCACTCCGTGCGGGTGCGCCACAGCACGTCGGCCAGGTTGTCGCAGCCGCCGAGCAGCCGGCCCGGACCGACGGGCACCGGGGCGCGCATCCGGTCCGGCCGGGGATCGCAGGCGAAGACGGAGCGCAGGGCCACGAGCATCTGTTCGGCGGCGGCGAGCACATGGCGCTGGGCCTCGGTCCGGCCGGCCACGCGCAGCGGCAGCAGCGCGGTGCCGAGACGGTCGTCGGGCAGGTGAGCGTGGGTGAAGAGCGAGGATCCGGCGGTGCGCCAGGCGGCCTGCACCGTGCGCCGCGCCGGATCGCACAGGGCCGTCTCCAGCAGCACCTGCCCGCCCGCGCTCAGCCGCTCCCCCACGACGCGCAGCTCGGGCTCGGCCTGGACGGCGACGTCGAGCCGGACCGGGCCGGCGGGCCCGTCGGCCGTGCAGCCGATCCGGAACCCGCGCCGCCGCTGGGCGTCGGGCCGGGCCCCCTCCGGCACACAGGCGACCGGGTCCGGGAACACCTCGTCGAGCCCGGCCCCGCCGCCGAGCCGGGCCAGAGCCTCGTACGCCCGCAGCGCACTCGTCTTCCCGCTGCCGCTGACCCCGGCGAACAGCGTCACCGGCCCCAGCGGGAACCCGGCCCGCCGATGCCGCGCGAAGGCGGAGAGGCGCAGCTCGGTGAGACAGGGACGGGTAGGACGGGGACGCGATACGGACTCAGACGAAGCAGACGCAGACGCAGACGCAGACGGCACGGGCATAAGCGGACCGTAGGACTCCGCCGTCAGGCGAACCGTTCCACCCTCGCCAGCTTCCTACGAACGGGCGACCCCGCCCGCTGACGACTGCTCACCCCCGGACGGGCCCCGCTCACACCCCGGGAATCCCCGCCCCCTCCATGATCCCGCTCACTTCCGTCCCGGGCGGGGTCAGCAGGAACACGTTCCGGTCGACCCGGTGCATCCCGCTGGCCAGGCCGAAGACGACGCCCGTGGAGAAGTCCAGGACGCGCTTGGCGACCTCCGTCTCCGCGCTCGTCAGATCGAGGAGGACCGGGATCCCGGCCATCAGCGTCTCCGCGACGTCGCGGGCGTCCGCGAAGACGTTGACCCGCAGCACGACGAACCGGCGACGGGTCTCCGTCGCCGCCTCGGGCAGCGAACGGTGGTTCACCGCCGACGGCCACGCGTCCCGGCCGCGCAGCGGAACGACCTGAGCGAGCCCTTCCCACTGTTCATCGGTGACGTCGTAGCGGTTCACCGGGACCCCCAGAACTGACTCGCACTCAATGCCTGCACCAGCCAATTCTTACGCCAAGTCACCCGTTCGGCCCAACAGCGACACGGTCCGCGACCGGTCAAGCCCGATCGAGGCCGGTTGTCAACCCCCGACTCGGGTGAAGCGGAGAGAGGCGGTCACCGAGGTGAGACCCCTGATCATGCCCAGTTGGTTCCATCCCATGCCGAACGCGGCGCGGTCCACGGTGAACTCCCCGTCGAGGGTGAGCGCGTCGGCGCGCGCGTTGACGAGGCGCGCGGTGAAGGACAGCGGCCTGCTGATGCCGCGCACGGTCAACTGACCGACGACGTGCACGGCGTCACCGTCGCGGAGTTCGGCGCTGCGGGCCGCGAAGGTGACCTCCGGGTGCTGGTCGGCGTCGAAGAAGTGCGCGGAACGGAGGTGGGTGTCCCGCTTGGCGTTTCCGGTGTCGAGGGAGGCGACGTCCAGGGTCAGGGTCCCCACGGCGGATCCGTCGGCCCGCACCTCGCCCTGTCCGGCGACGGCGGCGAAGGCGCCCTTGACGGTGACCAGGCCCCACATCGTCCTGTGCCGGAGGGCGACGGTGGAGGCGCCCGCGTCGAGCTGCCACAGCCCGGTTTCGACGGCGACGGTCATGGTTCTCTCCTGATGAGCGGACGAGTGATTCAAATTTGGATGACTCAACGCTAGCCGGTCATCCAAATCTGAACAACCCTTTCGCCCGTCCGTCCTCCAAAATTGGACAACGGATACACTCGGACCATGGCCGACCCCGAGGAGCACGCCCACGACCTGCCCGAATGCCCGTCCGCGCAAGGCGCAGGCACCGGCCTGCTGCCGGCCGAGCTGCGCGCCTGGATGCTGCTGCTGGCGGCGACGGGAGCGGTGGAGCAGCGGCTGCACTCGGTCGTGAAGGAACGGCTCGGGGTCTCGCACGACGAGTTCCTGGTCCTGTGCCTGCTGGCGGAACAGCCCCGGGCGGGCCTGCGCATGACGCGCGTCGCCGAACTCCTGGGCCGCCCCAAGACCCGGCTCACCTACCAGATCGCCTGCCTCCAGCACGCCGGCCTCGTCAGCCGCAGGTCGGTGTGCGGGGACCGGCGGGGCGTCGAGGTCGCCCTCACGGACAAGGCCCGCCGTCTGCTCGGGGAGGCGTCGGCCGCCCTGGCCTCGACGGTCTCCGAGGCCCTGGCCCACGTCATGGGCCCGGACCAGCGGGCGGCGGTGTGCGGACTGCTGCCGGGAATGACGTCCGGGGAGAAGACGGAACCGGAATCGGCACCGCCACCGGCACTGGCACCGGATACGGAGCCGCCTCAGGTCACGGTGTGACCGGATCGTCAGGTCGCGGTGTAACCGAGTTGACGCCTCATGTACGGGGTCATAAGGGTCTTCGCCTTGGCCAGCACGGACGTACGGCCGCCGAGGACCGCGGTCTCACCGCCCGGCACGGGCAGCATGGTCAGCCCGTCGGCGTGCCCGAACGGCACGATGACCGGGGTGCGGTGGATGGGCCGGTAGAGGCGGGGCTCCCTGCGGTGCCGGCCGGAACTGCTCAGGTAGGTGCGGATGTTCCAGGCGGCGAGGTCCGCCTGGGCGAGCGCGGCGGGGGTGATCTTGAGCTCGGTCGCGTCGTTGACGTCGCCGACCGCGAACACGTCGAGCCGCCCCTCGACCCGCAGCGTGCGGTCGACCTTGATGTGCCCGGCCGCGTTCAGCCAGTCGCCGTGGCCGGCCAGGCGCAGCCAGAAGGTGTTGGGGGTGGTGCCCGTGGCCCAGAAGGAGAGGTCGGCCTCGATGACGCCGCCGCGGGCGTCGCGGTAGGCGCCGAAGTCGTGGCCGGGCGACATGAAGGAGTCGAGCCGCACCTCCACGTCGTGCGCCTCCAGCCAGGCCTGCGCCCTGCGCGAGGCCTTCTCGCTCCCCGCGGAGTCGAGCAGCGCCGGCCCGGAGTGGGCCAGCGTGATGCGCGCGTCGGGCCGGGCGAGGCGGATCTCGGCGCTCAGCTCGACGCCGGAGGGGCCGCCGCCGACGACGAGGACGTGCTCGGCGGCGGCGATCTTCTGCTGGTGCGCGGTGAACGCCTTGACCGCCTCCTCGGCGGTGGTGCCGAGGAAGCGGGCGGGTTCGGGGTAGTCGGCGCCGGTGGCGATCACCACCACGTCGTACGGGAGCCGCTCCCCCGTGGCCAGCACGACCTGCCGCTCGACGGTGTCGATCCGGACCGCCTTGCCCAGGACCACCCGGCCGTCGCGCAGCAGCCGGTCGTAGGGGATGAACGGAGTCACCGTCCACTCCGGGCGCACCCCGGCGCGCAGGGAGGCGACGCGGTGGAAGAAGATCTCCTTGCGGTCCACCAGGGTGACCCGCGCCGTCGCGTCCAGCCGCTTCGCCAGACGAACGCCCGCGTATCCGCCACCGATCACCACTACGTCGGCGTCGCGCACATGACTCTCCCGTGTCTGGTGAGGACGCGAGTGCCGGGAGGCGTGGGTTTCCCCCGGCACTCGACCGTGAACGAGCGTAGCGCTTGAACTTTAAAGTTCAACTGGGGATCTGTGTGCGTTCTGTGAAGCGATGCCACGAACCTTGGTCGGCGCGGTGCCGGCCGAGCAGAACGACGAGTGGGCACAACCGCGCCATCGGCGCACCCGTGGACGAGGCCCGGGCGACGCCGATCCGGTTCACCTGATGCCGGTCTTCGGGATCACCGAGGACACGGCCATGGACTACCTCGCGTCAGCCGCGGTGGACCGGAAGCCGACGGCCACAGCGTCGGCGCCGATGAGAACGACGCTCCTGCGGCCGGTGGACTACTGCGTCGTCCGGTCGATCAGGCGGGCGAGTTCGGTGACGTACGGTGGCTCGAACAGGGTCAGGTGGTCTCCTTCCAGGACGTGGTGGGTCAGCCGGGTGGGGGCACAGACACAGGACCAGGAGCGGATCGCGGTGCGCCGGAAGTCCGCATCCTGTTTGTCGGCCTGGACGAGTGCGACCGGGCCGGCGTACCGCGACGGGCGGTAGGCCCGGGCGGCCCGCAGATGGGCGCGGTTGGCGCGCCGCCGGAGGTCCAGCCGGAGCAACTCGGCGGCGCTCATGTCCTCCTCCGCTACGGGACCGGGCTTCTCCCGCTCGTCGTCCTCGTCCAACTCCGGGAGCTGTGCGGAGAGGTAGCTCTCGACGAGGAAGACCATCTCCGTGCGCTCACCCTGCAGTTCGAGCAGCCGGGCCATTTCGAAGGCCACCAGCCCGCCCATGGACCAGCCCAGCAGCAGATACGGGCCGGTCGGCGCCACCGCGCGTACGGCCGCCAGATAGCGGGCGGCCAGCGCCTCGACGCTCTGATCCTCGTGGTCGGCACCGTCCGCCGATGTCTGGAGGGCGTACAGCGGGCCGCGCAGCTCGGGACAGGCGGCGAGATGGCGGAAGCCGGTGGCCTCGCCGCCTGCCGGGTGGACGCAGAACAGCGGGGCGCCCTCGCCCCGGGATCGCAGTGCCACGATGTCGTCCGGAAGCGTGTGCGGGACGGTGTTGCGTGCCTTGAGCAGCCGGGCCAGATACTTCGGCGTGGCCGCCCTTCCGAGCCGCCCCACCTCGTCATCCGGCCCCGGCCTCGCCTCCGGTTCTGAGAAGAGCACGGGGACCGGGAGCTCGGCGTGGAACTCCCCGTTGAGCCGTGCGATCAGCCGTACGGCCAGCAAGGAGTGGCCGCCGAGCGTGAAGAAGTCGTCGTCCGCGCCGACGGGGGCGACACCGAGCAGTTCCTCGAAGACCCGGGCCACGGCGGCCTCCACCGGGTCGGCCGGCGGTGTGTCGGCCCCGTCCGCCGACGAGACCGGGGACCCGGTGGGGCCGGCCTGGACGAGGGATCGCACCGCGGCCTGGTCCACCTTGCCGTTCGATGTGAGGGGTATCGCCTCGGTCCTGGCATACGTGGTCGGTACCAGTTGGGCCGGCAGCCGCTCGGCCAGGTGAGTGCGTAGGGCCTGCGTCGCCGTGGTGTGGACGTCGTCGGCGACGATGCAGGCGGCCAGGTGGTCGCCGCATTCCTCGTCCGCGACCAGGACGACTGCGGCGTCCCGCACACCGGGGTGCCGCAGCAGCGCGGCCCGGATCTCCTCGGGTTCCGCCCGTACCCCGTTGACCTTGATCTGGTCGTCCACTCGCCCCAGGTACCGGATCAGGCCGTCCGGGCCGACGCAGGCGAGGTCGCCAGAGCGGTAGAGACGGCGTCCGGGCTCCGGTGAGAAGGGATGCGGTACGAACCGTTCGGCGGTGGCGGCCGGGGCGCCCAGATATCCGCGGGCGAGGCTCGTGCCGCCTATGTAGATCTCACCCGGCACACCCACCGGCACGGGGGCGAGGTCCTCGTCCAGGACGAGGACCTCGGCGTGGTCCATGGGCCGGCCGATGGGGACGGGGCCGGGGCCGTCGTGGGCGCCCACCTCGTGCACGCACACTCCGACGGCGGTCTCGGTCGGCCCGTACTCGTTGAAGATCCTCGTCCCCGGGGCGTGTGCCGTCCAGGTGTCGACCGCACTCCTGTCGAGGGCCTCACCGCCGAGGATGAGGGAGCCAGTGGTACCGGTGATGTCTCGTGGTTCCACGGACTGGTTGACCACCTTGAGGTGCGACGGGGTCAGCTTGAGCAGGTCCAGGCCGGTCCGGTCGGCCAGGTCCGCGGAGAGGGCGAGGGCGTCCCGCCAGGCGGGGTCGAGGAGGACGGGGCGACCGGTGACCAGCGGCAGGAACAGACTTGTCACGGTGAGGTCGAAGCCGATCGAGGAGTGCGCCATCGCTCCGCCCTCGCCGCCCCGTCCGTACGCGCCGTCGCCCTGGCTGCCGTCCTCGCCGCCGTCGCGAACGGCACCCGCAGCGAGGTACGTTCGAGCGCTCCACAACAGGTAATCGCACACGGCCCGGTGGGGCAGCATCACCCCCTTGGGTGTCCCGGAGGAGCCGGAGGTGAACATGATGTACGCGAGGTTGTCCGGGCCTGCCTCGCACGACCGTCCGGATTCGGCTCCCGCGTCCGTACTGGCGGGTGGCAGGTTGCGCAGGTCGAAGCACGCGACGCCCTCGGCCGCCACCGCCTCGTCCGGACGGTCGGTGAGCAGCGTGCGGCATCCGGCCCGCTCCAGCAGTTCCCGGGTCCGCAGGGGCGGAAGGAGTGGATCGAGCGGCACATACGTCCCTCCGGCCTTGAGCACGGCCAGCAGGGCCACGACCAGCGCGGTCGAGGGGGCTGCCCGCACCGCCACCGGGGTTTCGACGCGGACGCCCCGGGCGCGCAGCACGCCACTCCACCGGTCTGCCCGCGTGTCGAGTTCCCGGAAAGTCAGCCGATCGGTTCCGGCCACGACGGCGAGGGCATCCGGGGAACGTCGGGCCTGCTGCTCGACGAGGCCGTGCAGACACCGGCCGTCCGCCGTCCTCGGGGGGCGGGACCGCAGCTGGGCAGCGCCAGCCGCGGGAGGCAGGCTCACCTCGCGCACGGGGGTGGCGGGCGTGGCCAGCAGCTCGGCGAGCAGTATGACGTACTGGTCGGCGAGCACCCGGACATAGGCGTCGTCGAACTGCCGGCTGTCGTAGTGCCAGGTCGTGCGGCCTTCCGTCGTGCCCAGGGCGCAGGTCAGCCGCAGGGCGTGGGACTCGGCCTCGACGTCGTCCCAGGCCACGGCGAAGGTGACACCGTTGGCGCACCGCAGTGCCGGGGTGTCCACGCAGACGAAACCGATGTCGCGCCCCGCCTGATCCGCGGCACCGGCGGACGGGGCGTCCTGCTGGGTCTCCTCGGCGTCGGACAGGGCGCGTTCCGCGCGGGCTGCGAGGGCGTCGAGGACCAGACCGGGGTCGATCCGAGCGGTGATCTCCGCCCACTGGGCGAAGTGGCCGAGGACGGTGGCCGTCTCCTCGAACTCCCGGCCGCTGAGCAGCGCGTCGACGGTGATGTTGCGCTGTCCGCCGATCCTGGCCAGCAGCGTCTGCCAGCAGCCGAGCAGCACAGCCCCCGGCCGCACGCGCCGCCGCCGCGCGTAGTCGTGGACGGCCGTCGTGACGGCGTCCGGCAGGGGCGCGGTGACAGTACGGCGCTCCGGTCGGCCGGAGCCGGGAGGCCGACGCAGCGGCAAGGACAGCCGTGAGGTGGGTCCGCCCAGTGCCGGGTGCGGTGGTTCCTCGCCGAACTCCTGGTGCTGCCACTCGGCGAACTGGCTGTATTGCAGCACCTCGTCGGTGGGCGGTGTGCCCGCGTACCGCTCGGCCAGCTCGTCGACGAGCAGCCGCAGCGTGTGACCGTCTGCGGCCAAGGCGGTGGTGGTGAGCAGCAGCGCGTGCCGGCGGGGGCCGAGGGCGAAGAGGTCGGCCCGCAGCACCGGGTCGTCCGGCCCACCGTGCGGCAGCTTCCGCCGGGCCCGGACCTCCTCGTCGATCCTGCGGCGGCGCCCCGTCTCATCCAGGTGGCTCAGCTCTGCGTGGAACCAGCGGGGACCCAGGCGGTCCGCGTCGTCGACCACAAGCAGCGCGTTGCGGGCGCCCGGCACCCGCCGGTAGACCGAGCGGAGAATCTCGTGCCGGGCCACCGTGTCGTGCAGCGCGGCCGTGAGCCGGTCCGTGTCCAACTCGCCGTCGACGGTGACGAGCACCTGCGCCCAGGACAGCACGCCGCGCTCTACGAGCTCCCACAGCCGCCGCTGCCGGAACGACAGCCGGAATCCCTCCACCTGCGGCGCCTGCTCCGCCTCCGCCGTCACTGGTACCTCACCATGTCGCCCATGGCGACGAGGAGTTCCCGCTCGCCGCAGAAGGGATTACGGGCATGGGCGGTGAGGATGTTGTCCAGCAGCATCACGTCACCGCGCTCCCAGGGGAAGGAGACCTCCAGCTCCTGGTAGACCCGTATGATCTCGTGCATCGCCTCGTCGGGTATCTCGGTGCCGTCGCCGAACCGGCAGCTGCGCGGGAGTTCCTCCAGGGCCATGGTGGACAGCAGCGACTCCCGTACCTCCGCGGAGAGGCAGGCGGTGTGCCAGTGCTGTGCCTGGTTGAACCAGGACCACTCGCCGGTGCGCGGATGGCGCAGCACGGCGGGCCGTACAGCGGTGGTGCGCAACCGGTCGCCGTGCCACTCGTAGCACAGTCCCTGTCGGGCGCAGCGGGCCTCGGCCTCGGCCCGGTCCCCGGTCCGGAAGACGTCCCGCCAGTCGAGGCCGAGTCCGGTGCCGTAGTTGCGGACGTACATGACCCCCTTGGCGGTGAACTCCTCGCGCACCGCCGGGTCCAGCCTTCGGTGGACGGCGCGGCTGTCGACCAGGGGTGTCTCGCCGCCGGAGGCGGCCGGGCGGGCGCAGCAGAACCAGATGCGGGTCGGGCCCTCGTCGTTGAAGGAGTTCTCGTTGTGCCAGAGCAGTTTCTCCTCCGGCGGGAAGAACACCGGCGTGTAGACGTTGCCGCTGAGTGCGGCTCGCGGGTGCTCGCCGTTCTCGCCGAAGAGGTCGTCGACGAACACGGAGGCGAAGCGTTCCAAGGCGTCCGGGTCGGTGACGGCGAAGCCCCGGAACAGCAGGGCGCCGTGCCGTTCCAGGTCGGTGTCGAGCCGGGTGCGGTGCGAGCGGGCCCAGGCCACCAGGTCGACGTCGGGGCGGCCCGGGCGCAGCACGAGCGGCAGGTCGGCGCCGTCCCGCAGCGGCTCCCGTACGACCACGTCGTCCGAGGCCACGGCGACCTTGGTGGGCTTGATCCCGCGCAGGGCCCCGGGGCCGCGCCGCCTGACCCGGCCCGGAGCGGAACGGGCCGTGGGAGCCGTCGTGGGCAGGGGCGCTTCGGCGATCGAGGCGTCCGGCCTGGCGGCCATGTCCGCGACCAGCGCGACGTACTGCTCGCGCAGTTCCTCCATGGTCGACGCGTCGAAGAGGTCGGGATCGTAGTTGAGGAACCCGGCGACCCCGTCGTCGTCCTCCTCCAGGACGAGGGTGACGTCGAAGCGGCTGGTGTCGATGAGGTCCAGCGTGAACGGGCTCAGCCGCAGGCCGGCCATGGCGTCGGCAGCCCGCCGGTTGCTGTTGAGGACCAGCTTTATCTGAAACAGCGGGCTCTGGTTGCGGGTGCGGGGCGGGCTGAGCGCCTTGACGACCTCCTCGAACGGCAGGTCCTGGTGCGCGTAGGCGTCCAACGCCACGTCCTTGGCGCGGCCCAGCAGTTCGCGCCAGGTCGGAGCACCGGTGAGGTCGGCGCGCAGCACGATCTGGTTGACGAAGAAGCCGATCAGCGGTTCGGTCCTGCTGTCGGAGCGGCCGGCGACGTCCGAGCCCACCACGAGATCGGTCTCCCCGGTCCGCCGATTCACCACCGCGTACAGGGCAGCGAGCAGCGCCATGAACAGGGTGCTGTCCTCCTCCCGGCACAGCGTGCGTATCCCGTCCGTGGTCGGGGCCGGGATACGGAAACGCAGGCTCTCGCCCCGGTTTTCGGGGTGCGCCGGGCGCGGCCGGTCCACGGGCAACCCCGGCAGGTCGAGGATGCCCCTCAGGCGTGCCGTCCAGTGATCCACCAGACGGTCGAAGTGGCCGGCCTCGGCGAGCCGGCGCTGCCAGACCGCGTAGTCGGCGTACTGCACGGGCAGTTCGGGCAGGCGGGGCGCTCGGTGCTCGCGGCCCGCCGTGTACAGCTCAGCCAGCTCGTCCAGCAGGACGGCGGCCGACCAGCCGTCCACCGTCACATGATGGGCCGTCAGCAGCAGAACATGGTCCTCCGCGCCCAGCCGGAGCAGCCCGGCCCGCAGTACGGGCCCTGTGGCCAGGTCGAAGGGCTCGGCGTACTGCTCCCTGGCCAGCCTCCGCGCCTCCGGTTCCCGTCGCTCCGGCGGGTAGAAGGTCAGGTCGGTGAGCGGGAGCGCGGGAGGCTCGGCGGGCAGTACGGTCTGGAACGGCTGCCCGTCGCGGGCGGTGATCACGGTCCTGAGTACCTCGTGCCGCCGTACGATCTCCGCGACCGCCCGGCGCAGCAGGCCGACGTCGAGTTCGCCCGTCAGCCGGGCGAGGACCGGGAAGTTGTACTGGGCGGTGCCTGGGTCCATCTGGTGGAGGAACCACAGGCGTTCCTGGGCGAAGGAGGCCGGTACGGTCCCGTCCCGTTCGGCGGGGGCCAGAGCGGGCAGTACGGGCCGGTTCTTCTCGGTGACCAGGCCGTCGACGAGGGCGGCCAGTGCGCCGAGCGTCGAGGCGTCGAACGGCCCGCGGATCGGCACCTCCACCTCGAACTCCTCCCGCAGCCGGAACACGAGGCGGAAGGTGAGCAGGGAGTGCCCGCCAAGGTCGAAGAAGTCGTCCTCGGCACGGATACCGTCGCGGCCGAGCAGTTCGCTCCAGATGGCGGCCATCCGCCGTTGCGTGGACGTGAGTTCGGCCTCCGGCTGCCGCACCCCGTAGTCCGCGGTGCCGTCCTCGTCCTCGGTTGTCAGCAGCAGGTCCGTGAGCGCGGCGCGGTCGACCTTGCCGTTGGCGTTGAGCGGGATCCGGCGCAGTACGACGTAGCGGGCGGGGAGAAGGGGACCGGGCAGGCGTTCGGCGAGCCGGGACTCGATCCCGGGCAGTGCGGCAAGAGCCGCGGGGCGCCACAGCGGTGCGGTGGCGAGCCGGTGCGGTTCCGCCGCGGTGACGACAGGCGGTAGGGCCGCCGGCGGCGTTCCCCGGCGGTGCAGCAGCAACTCGTAGGAGCCGTCGGGCCGCCCCTCGGCCCAGCTCGGTTCGGCTTCGTACCCGTGGCGCCCGGCCAGGCGGCACAGCTCCTCCGGGTCGTCGCCCGGCCGTACGGCGTCCGGTGCCGCGCCGGAGAGCCGGGCCAGCAACCGCAGGTCCTCCGCCAGCCGGGCGTTGGGGATGCCGCGCAGCACGAGCCGATCGGGGCGTTCGGCGCCGAGCAGCGCGTCCAGGCCGTAGGCATCCAGACCCTCCGCCTGCCAGTCCCGCTCCGGCGGTGACCCGGCCGGCCCGGCCCCGCGGCCGTCGTCCGCCGTGCGCTCGCCGGTGACGGTGAGCACGACGTCGTAGCGGTAGCGGGTCAGTTCGTTGTCGGCCCTTCCCGGCTTCGGCAGGACCCTTACCGAGCCGACCCGCGGCCACCGTGCGGTCAGTCCGCCGAAGAACCGGGGATCGAGGCATAGTTCGTTCTCGGTCTCCACGCGCCAGGCGGTCTCGGCGCGCAGGACGGCGTCGGGCGTGCCCGGCTTCGCCCGGTGGGCGGCGACGGAGGCGTGGAAGGCGTCCAGTAGGGCGAGGTTGCGCAGATCGCCGAGGAACACCTGGCCGCCGGCGGGCAGCGCGTCGATCGCCCGCTCCAGCACCGCCAACAGGTAGTCCACGGACGGGAAGTACTGGACGACGGAGTTCAGGATCACGGTGTCGTACGTCTCTCCCGGGCGGATCGCGAGATGGGCGGGGCCGACCCGCAGCCCGATCCGCTCGGGGGCGACGGTGGTGCCGATCTCACGCCGCAGCCGTTCGATGACCTGCTCGGACAGGTCGACGCCCTGGTAGAAGTCGCAGTCGGGGGCGACCCGGGCGAGGATCAGGCCGGTGCCGCAGCCGATCTCCAGGGCCCGGTTCGGCCGCAGCGTGCGTATGCGGTCGACCGTGGTGTCGAGCCACTCGCGCATCGCGTCGGCCTCGATCGGATCGCCGGTGTAGCTGCTGTTCCAGCCGGCCAGGTCGAACGACGGGTCGGCGGGGCGCTCCGCGCAGCCGTAGGTGTCCTCGTACAGCGTCTGCCAGCGGCTCACCCAGTCCGTCTCGGCCGCCGCGTCGGGCGGTGCGCCGGCCTCGGTGTCGGGGCTGACGAAGGCGACCAGCTGCCGGGACTCGGGGGCGGGACCGTGTGCGATCACGGCGGCCTCCCGGACCGCCGGATCCCGGGCCAGCTCGGCGGCCACTTCCTGCGGCTCGACCCGGTGACCGCGTATCTTCACCTGGTCGTCGAGGCGGCCCAGGTATTCGAGGTCTCCGCCGGCCGGCCGGCGCACCCGGTCACCGGTCCGGTACAGACGTCCGCCTGGCTCGCCGCCGAAGGGATCGGGGACGAAGCGCTCCGCCGTCAGGCCGGGGCGGTTCCAGTAGCCGTGACATACACCCGCCCCGCCGACGTACAGCTCTCCGGGCGCGCCCGGTGGCACCGGGTTCATCGCCTCGTCGAGCACGTACAGCCGGACGTGGTGCACGGGCCTGCCGATCGGCACGCGGCCGAAGCCGCCGGCCGGGTGCGCGCTGTCGTACGCAGCGCAGGCCACGGCGGTCTCCGTCGGGCCGTACTCGTTGACGATCCGGGGCGCTCCGCTGGCCGTGCGCCAGGCCGCGAGCTGCTCCTCGTGCAGTTCCTCGCCGCCGACGACCAGGGTGCGGGTCCACGCCCCGGCACGCGCGGGGGCCGTGGAGCCCTCCAGCATCTTCAAGTGGGAGGGGGTGAGCTTGACGAAGGCGAGGCCGGTGTCCGCCTCGGCCGAGGCGCGCAGGGCCTCGCCGGGTGTGCCGGAGTCGTCGGCGAGCAGCAGGCGCCGACCAGCCAGCAGCGGGGCGAAGAGGCTGGTCACGGTCAGGTCGAAGGAGAGCGAGGAATGCACGGGGACAGCGCCGTCCGCCCCGGGCGGCAGGTAGGTCTCCACCGCCCACAGCAGGTAGTTGGCGACCTGACGGTGGGAGAGCATGGCGCCCTTGGGCCCGCCGGTCGAGCCGGAGGTGTACATCAGGTACATCAGGTCGTCGGGCCCGCCGTCACCTTCCGGCGGGGCCCCGGTCGCCTCCTCGGTCACCCGGTCCATGTCCAGCACGACGGTCGGGATGTCCGGGACCGCCGGGTTCTCCGGTCGTGCGTCGGTGACCAGCAGCACGGCCCCGCTGTCGTGCAGCATGTGATCGCGCCGGGCCTTCGGATAGGCCGGGTCGAGCGCCACGTACGCGGCGCCGCTCTTCAGGACGGCGAGCAGCGCGACCAGTGCTTCGGGCGTGCGGGGCAGCAGCACCGCGACCACGCGGCCGGGCCCGGCACCGAGGCCACGCAGCCGGTGGGCGAGGCCGTTGGCGCGGCGGTCGAGGTCTCGGAAGGTCAGGTCGGCGCGTCCCTGCGCCGACACGGCCACCGCGTCGGGCGCGGTGCGAGCCCGCTCGGCGAAGAGCCGGTCCACGCGCGCGTCCTCGGGGCGGTCGGCAGGTGCGCCATGGCCTTCGCGCAGGACCTGCTCGCTCTCCACGGGCGTCAGCAGCGGCAGTTCATCGATCCGTGTGTCGGGGGTGGCGGTCACGGCGTCGAGCAGGACACCCAGCGATCGGGCGAGCCGCTCACCGGTCGCCGTGTCGAACAGGTCCGTGGCGTGGATGAGCCGGCCCTCCAGTCCGGCGTCGGTCTCCCAGATGTTCAGGTCGAGGTCGAAGCGGGCGGCGTCGTGGTCCAGGTGGTCCAGTGGAACGAGCTCGATCCCGCCCGGCAGGGTACGAACCGGACGCGGCGGCGTGTTGTGCAGGGTGAAGTTGACCTGGTAGATCGGGTTCCGGCCAGGGCTGCGCTCTGGGTGCAGCCGCCGGGCGATCAGGTCGAGGGGCACGTCCTGGTTCTCGTACGCCTCCAGGCACGTCGTGCGGACTTCGGCCAGGAAGTCCTCGAAGGACGCCTCCGGTGCGACCCGCGAGCGCAGCGGGACCGAGTTGGCGAAGAAGCCGACCAGATCGTGGAAGCCGCGGTAGCGCCGGTTGGCAACCGGGGTGCCGACCACCACGTCGTCGTGGCCGCCGTACCGGGCGAGCACGATCTGGAACGCCGCGAGAAGCACCATGAACAGGGTGCTGCCGGTGCGCGCGGAGATCTTCCGCAACTCGTCGGTCACGGGCGCGGGAACGGTGAACACCGTGGACTCGGCGCGCCCCTGGGGGCGCTCGGGCCGGGGACGGTCGGCGGGCAGCGGCATCGGGTCCGGAGCACCGGCCAGCTGGCGTTCCCAGTAGTACAACTGGCCTGCGGCCTCGGCGCCTTCGGCCCACTCGTGCTGCCAGCGGGCGTACTCGGCGTACTGCACCGTGTGGGCGGGCGGTTCGGGCGCCTGCCCGTCCAGGCGCGCCCCGTACGCGGTGCCCAGATCGCTCAGGAGGACGCCCAGCGACCAGCCGTCGACGACCGCGTGGTGGAAGGTGAGTACCAGGACCGCGTCGTCGGCGGCGAGGCGGAGCAGCCGGAACCGCATCAGCGGTCCCTCGGCCAGGTCGAACCGTTCCTCGGCGTCCGCCCGCGCGAGTCGCTCGGCCTCCGCCTGCCGGTCGTGCCCGGGCAGCTCGGACAGGTCGACGACGGGCAGCGCGCGATGCCGGTGCGGCAGAACCCGCTGCACCGTTCGGCCGTCCCGTACCGGAAGGACGGTGCGCAGGACGGCATGGTGGCGCAGCAGGTCGTTGAGGGCGGCTTCGAGGGCGGTGTCGTCCAGTGGTCCGGTGAGGCGGTGCACGACGGGGCTGTGGTAGGCCGGGCTGTCCGGATCCAGCCCGGACAGGAACGCCATCCGTCGCTGGGTGAAGGAGGCGGGGGCCTCCCCGTCGTCGTCCAGGGCGGGCAGCCCGGTCGGGGCGCCCTTCTCCCATAGACGCTGTCGCAGCAGGGCCCGCTGCCCGGCAGGGAGGCGTTCGATCCTGCCCCGCAGATCCGCGTCGATCGCGTCGGCCGTCTTCGTGGTGCGCGTCATGCGGCTCCCCCTGCTCGTCCCTCGGCGCGCCGGGACTCGGCTAGCCGCTCCAGTTCGGCCACCAGGCCATCGAGTTGTTCCGAGTCGCCGTCCGCTCGCGCGGACGCCGGTACGGCCGCCGCCTCGTCGGCGGCCCGCTCGACCTCGACGGCGAGGCCGGCCAGGGTCGGTACGTCGAACAGGGTGCGCAACGGCAGGGCTACGCCCAGTCGTTCGCGGACCGAGGTGCGCACCACCGAGGCCAGCAGCGAGTGACCGCCTATGAGGAAGAAGCTGTCGTGCACCCCGAAGGACCGCACGCGCAGGGCATCCGCCCAGATCTCCCACAGGGCGTGCTCCGTCGCCGTCCTCGGCGGCACGGTGTCGGCGTCCGGCAGGCCGGCCGCGCCCTCGGCGATGCTGGGCAGCGCCCGTCCGTCGATCTTCCCGCTGGGCGTCGTGGGCAGCTCGTCGAGCAGGACGACATGGCCGGGCACCATGTGCGACGGCAGCCGGTCCCGCAGCCCACCCAGCACCTCCGGCGGGGACGGCCGGCGCCCCGGCCCGGGGACCACGTAGGCGACGAGCCGCCGGTCCCCGGCGACGTCGACCGCCCGCACGACGCATTCGCGCACGTCGTCGCGGTCCAGCAGCGCCGCCTCGACCTCCCCCGGCTCTATGCGGTAGCCACGGATCTTCACCTGCTGGTCGGCCCGGCCGAGGAAGTCCAGCGCCCCGTCCGGGAGCCTTCGCACCAGGTCTCCGGTGCGGTACATCAGCGCCCCTGGCCCGGAGGCGAACGGATCCGGCAAGAAGCGCTCCGCGGTGTGGCCCGGGCGGCCCAGATAGCCCCGGGCGACCCCCAGCCCGCCGACGTACAACTCGCCTGTCACCCCGATCGGTACTTGGCTCAGTTCCTGGTCCAGCACGTGCAGCGTGGTGTTGGTGAGGGCGGAGCCGATCGGCACGCTCGGGGTGTCCTCGGGCAGCCGGTCCACCAGGTGGGTCGTGGAGAACGTCGCGTTCTCGCTCGGGCCGTAACCGTTGTGCAGGTGCCCGGGCGGCGCGCCGCCGCGCAGCACCGCGCGCGTGCGTCGGGGGTCCATCACCTCTCCGACGACGAACAGGTGGCGCAGCCCGCCGAAGGCCCTCGGGTCGATGTCGGCCACCCGGTTGAAGAGGGTGCCGGTGAGGGCGACGATCGTCGGCCGCAGCTCACGCAGCGCGGCCAGCACCTCGTCGGGCCCGAGGGGTTCGTCGCCGGGCAGCACGTCCACCCGGGCGCCGTTGCACAGCGCCCCCCACACCTCGAAGGCGGTGATGTCGAAGGCAGGGTCGCCAAGGTGCAGCAGGACGTCGCCGGGGCCGATGGACACGTAGTCGGTCGCGGTGATCAGTCGCACGACGGCCCGATGGGGTATCCCCACAGCCTTGGGCCGCCCGGTCGACCCGGAGGTGTGCACCACGGCGGCCAGCCCGACGGGGTGGGAGCGGGACCGCGGAAGCATGCTGTGGCGGCCCTGCCTGACGTGCTCCGGGCCACCTGCCACAGGCGTGTCGTGTGCCGGGCCCGCCGCGGGGAGCCCCCGCCGCCGCGGGGTGGTCGTATCGGCGCTGTCGTGTTCGGCGTCGGTGAGTCGCAGTACGGGTACGCCCAGACCGTGCAGCCAGGCAGGGGGTTCGGCGCGGCTGACGACGGCCGAGATCTCGGCGTCGCCGGCCATGAACCACAGTCGTTCCTCGGGGTGGCCGGGGTCCAGGACGAGGGGGGCGCCCCCGGCCAGGAGTACGCCGAGCATGCCCGTGACCAGGTCGGCGGAGCGCGGCATGTGCAGGGCGACGACGGAGTCCGGGGTGACGCCGGCCGCGATCAGGGTCCGACCGACACGCTCGGCCCGCTCCCGCAGCCGTGCGTACGTCCAGGTTCCGGTGCGGTCGGTGAGGGCGACGGCTTGCGGGGTGCAGTCCGCCCAAGCCAGGAACAGGCCGTCCACGGTGGCCGGTTCGGGCAGGGGACGGTCGGTGGCGTTCCACGCGTCGATCTGAACCCGGTCCTCGGGCGACAGTACCGGAATGTCCCCGATCCGACGGTCGGGAGTCTCGGCGAGGGCGGTGAGCAGCGCGCGGAAGGCGGTCGCCATGCGGTCGGCCGACTCCGGCAGCCACAGGTCGGACGCGAGACGCAACTCGATCGCGAGGTCGCCCCGCTGGTCGTCATCGCCATCGGTCACCGTGCACTGCAGGTCGTAGGGGACGGTCGCGTCGTCCAGGGTGAGCGCGGACGTGGTGAGTCCCGCGGCGGTGAAGCCCGTACGCCGCGCCCCCCTCACGGCGAAGACCGCCCGGCAGAGCGGGTGGCGGCTCAAGTCCTGCTCTCGACCGAAAAGTTGGACGAGCCGTCCGAAGGGGACATCAGCGTGCCGCTCCGCCTCGTCCCGGGTGCGTGCGACGCGACGCACCGCTTCTCGTAATGAGGGACGGCCCGCCAGGTCGACCCGCAGCAGGAGCAGATCCTCGTACGGCCCGAACGCTGTCCGCGTGGACTCCGGCGGGCGACGGTCCACGGGGGTACCGAACACCACGTCGTGCCGACCCGTCCAGCGCGCCAGCAGCACGGTGAAGGCGACCGCCGGCACCGTCCACGCCGGTACGCCTTCCTCGCGGGCGAGCCGCCGCAGGGCCTCGGCGTGCCGGGCGTCGAGGAGCAGGCCGCGGCCCGTCGCCCGGTGAGTCGGTGTCCTCGGCCGCATCCGGTCGACCGGCAGGTCGAGCGGCGGGAGACCCGCCAACCGCCGCTTCCAGTACGGCAGCACCTCATCCCGGACTTCCCGCTCCAGGACCGCCCGGTCCAGGGGCGTCCGGTCCAGGGGCGTCCGCTCCGCGTGCGAGAGCGGGAGCTGCGCCGGGCCCTCGCTCGATGCCGCGTAACGGCGGGCAAGTTCATGCTCCAGCACGGTGAGCGACGCCCGGTCGGCGACGATGCGGTGCGCTGTCAGCAGCAGCACGTGCCGCTCCTCGTCGGTGCGCACCAGGGTGGCACGCAGTGCGGGCCCGCTGCCGAGGGCGAAGGGCCGACCGCTCTCCTCGGCGAGTGCACCGCGCAGCTCCGCCTCGGGCACGGATCCGTTCCGGGCGTTCGTCCCCGGCGTGGATCCTGCTCTGAGGTCCAGGTGCCGCAGCGGCACGTCGGCCGTCGCACGGACGGTACGGCGCGGCCCGTCCCCACGATCGTCGAAGGTACTGCGGAGCAGCTCGTGGCGGGAGACACAGTCCCGCAGGGCAGACTCCAGTTGACCGGCGTCCAGCGGGCCCTTGATCAGAGTGGCGGAGGACACGTGGTGGACCGGGGCGGCGACGGCGATCTGCTCCAGGTACCACAGTCTTTTCTGGCCGTGGGAGAGCGGCAGCCGGGGCGCCCCCGCCGAGCGGGCCGTCGGTCGTGTTTCCAGGTCGTCGTGCACGATGGCCTTCCCTGGTTCGCGGTACGGGGGTGCGGTGACGGACCGAGGGTCAGCCCGCCCGGTCGGAGCCCTCCGCCACCGGTGCGTCCTGTTCGCCCGCCCGCAGGCGACGGCGCAGGCTCAGCGGACGCATGTCGGTCCACACGTCCTCGATATGAGCGAGACATTCGGACTTCGGGCCGGTCCTGCCCGCGTCCGACCATCCGGCCGGATTGTCCCGATCGGCGGGCCAGACGGAGTACTGCTCCTCATGGTTGACCACGACCTTGTACAGCCGGTCGTCATCGTCGGGCTTCGGCGTCATCCCCGTGACTCTCCTCTCGTGGTAGCGGCGCATCAGTGGGCCGCGTCTGCGGGAGCGGTACGGCGGTCTGCTCCGGCCGGCGCAGTCGAATGGGAGTAAAGGCGGCGGCCACCACCACGGCCAGGAAGACGACCGCCACCGCGGTCAGCGGCCCACGTGTCCCCAGCCGGCCGACCAGGGCGGTGAGCAGAGCCGCGCCGAGGGGCGCGAGGCTGCCGTGGATCGTCCAGAAAGCAGAGGTGACCCGGCCGAGCAGATGGTCCGGCGTGACCTGTTGCCGCAGGGACATCGAGCAGACGCCCGCCAGCGCCATGCCGAAGGAGTACAGACAGATCGTCACGGCCGCCACGGACACCTGCCCGGTGCCGCCCAGCACCAGCACCGACACCGAGCACAGACTCATCGCGCCGAGCCAGCAGGGGCCGAACCCCCAGGAGCGGCGCAGCCAGGCGGTCGCGGCGGCAGCCACGCAGGTGCCTGTCCCGGCCAGCGCGAGGACGTAGCCCACCGTGCGTTCGTCCTGGCCAAGACCGTGCCGCAGGTGGTAGATGAAGACGTCGGTCATGCCCAGGCTGAGGAAGGTGGTGACGGTCAGCAGCACGGTGAGCGCCCGCAGCACCGGCGTGCGCCACAGGAACGCGGCGCCGACCCGGAAGCCGGAGCGCAGGTCCTGGGCCCGGGCCGCCTTGCTCTCGGCCTCGTTGGCCGGCGGCCGCGCGATGGGCCTGAACCTGATGAACGCCAGGCCCACCAGAGAGATCCCGAAGCTGCCCGCATTGATCGCGACGGCGGCCGTCGGCCCGAAGAACCCGGCCACCACACCGGCCAGGGCTGGGCCGGCGATGTACGCGATCGCGTTCGTCGCCTCCAGCCGGCCGTTCGCCGCGACGATCTGCTCCTTGTCGACGAGGTTCGCCACGGCGGTGACATATGTGATCTTGAACAGCATCTCGAAGAGCGAGGCCAGCGCCATGACCACGTACAGCAGCCAGATCTGCGGGCTCAGGGCCCAGCAGACCGGGATCGCGCCGTACAGCACCAGCCGGGCGGCATCACACAGCATCAGCAGGCGCCGCCGGTCGAAGCGGTCGGCCCAGGTGCCGCCGACCAGACCGGTGAGCAACGAGGTGGCGCCGGCGACGGCCGTGAGCAGCCCCATCTGAGCCGCCGACCCGGTGGTGTGCAGCACCAGCAGCGGAAGCGCCACCAGGGAGAAGGCGTTGCCGACCTCGGACAGCGCCTGGACCGCCCAGAAGACGGAGAAGTCCCGGTTGGACCAGAGTGAACGCGCGACCATGCGAGGGTCTTCCGTCCTGGGGCTAGCGGTCGGGGGTGTACGGCTCCGCCATGGCGACCGCGATCCGGCGGGGCCCCGTGAACGGCTCGCGGCCGTGCGAGACCAGCATGTTGTCGATCACCAGGACGTCGTCCGCACGGTAGTCGAAACGGGTCGCCGCGGCCCGGTAGCAGGCCCGGAGATGGTCCATGACGGCGTCCGGGATGGGTCCGCCGTCGCCGTAGTAGGTCTGGCTGGGCAGATTCTCCTCGCCCAGCATCTCCAGCAGCCCGAGCCGGACTGATTCCGCCAGCGTCGTGACGTGGAAGACCGTCGCGTGGTTGAACCACACCGGCTCGCCGGTCACCGGATGCCGGTGCACGACCTCCCGTACCGCCCGGGTGCGCAGCCCGCCGCCGGGCAGCCACTGTGCCTCGATGTCCCGCTCCCGGCAGTACCGTTCGACCTCCGCGCGGTCCTCGGTGGCGAACGCCTCCTGCCACGGCAGGCCGACCAGGTCGCCGTAGTTGCGTACGACCGTCCAGCCGCGCCGGTCGAACTCCCGGCGCACCTCGTCGTCGATGGCGGCCAGCACCCGCCGGGTGTCGGCCAGCGGCGTGGCGCCCCGGGTCAGCGGCGGGCGCACACAGTGGAAGTACAGGGTCAGCGGCCAACTCGCCTGGTACGAGTTCTCGTTGTGCAGGAAGATCTCTTCACCGGGCGGGTAGTCGGTGGACGTGTAGACGTTCCCCTTGATCACACTCCGGGGGGAGGAACGCTCGGTGTACGGCAGCGGCTCGCCGGAGAGCGCGCGGACGACGTCCGCGAAGCCGTCGGCTCCCCCGACGTCGAAGCCGCGCAGCAGCAGCGCACCGCGTTCGCGCAGCGCGGCCCGGAGTTCCTCCCTCCGGGCGCGCAGCCGTTCGACGGCCGACTCGCCGTGTCCCTCGAGGACCAGCGGGAGCATCGGGGTGGTCTCGACCGTCATCGCGGCGCCTCCGACAAAAGCGGCAGCAGCCGCCGGGCGCCGGACGTGGCGCGCTCCTCCCGCGCGGGTTCCTCGATCTCACCGTCCGCTCCGGTCAGCACCAGGCTCATCACCCGGCCGTTCTCCGCGAAGAGGAACCGCTGTTCGGTCAGCGTGCCCAGGCGTTGCCGCAGATCGTCTGGCCCCTCCGGCCAGTCCCGGGCCAGCTGCTCGGGCTTGGCCGGCGAGGACAGTCGACGCAGCAGCCGACCGGTCACCGAGTCGACCGGGTGCGTCCGGAGAGCCCCGGAACGGGAATCACGGACCGTGAGCCGGCCGTCGTCATCGGCGACCAGCCGCAGCTCGCGACGGGCCGCTCCGTCCTCCTCGTACCAGGCTGCACGCCACTGGGTGACCAGCCCGCTCAACTCGTCGTGCCACTCGACCGCGTCGAGCATGTACGGCGCCAGGTTCTGGTCGGCGAAGAAGTACGCGAGATCGGCCAGCGCTGACTCCTCGAAGGGATACGTGAGGGAGTAATAGTCCACTGGCTTCAGGACGAGCCCGTACTCGTCGCTCCGCTTGAAGTAGGGACTGAAGCGGTCGAAGCGCACCATGTACACGCCGTGCGGCGGCACCAGGTGGACGAAGTCGCGCAGTTCCTCGGCGTACTTGCGGTAGACCGTCGGGTCCTCGCCGGGGAAGCCGATCAGCAGGTTCCACTCGGGCTTGATCCCGAACTCCTCACAGTTCTTGAGGAACTGCAGGTTCTGGAACGCGGTCGTGCCCTTGCCCATCAGTTTGAGCGTCGAGGAGGACAGCGCCTCGATGCCGGGCTGGACGACGGTGACGCCCGCGTCCGTCATGGCGCGCAGGTCCTGACGGCTCAGGGGGAGCTTGACCTCGTAGAAGATCTCGGCCCCCGGCGGCGGGTCGAGTCGAGGGAATACCTCACGCGAGTAATTGCGTGGCATCACATTGTCCGTGCAGAAGAGCGAGGTGTAGGTAGGCGCGAAGCCGAATAGCCACTCGAACTGCTTGACTGCCAGGTCCGGAGCCATGGCCCGAAAAGCCATGCTTTCGCCGTTCAGCCCGCAGAAGGTGCAGTGCGAACGCTGTCCCCACCAGCAGCCGCGGGACGTCTCGAAGAACAGCATGGGTTTGCTGGTACCCGTGCGCCGCAGTTCCGGATGGCCCTCCAGCGCCTCGAAGAAACTGTCGTAGTCGGGCAGGAAAAAGTCGTCGATATCGCGTTCCGCGCCGATTGCCTTGCGGAAGCGCGGGTCTCCGCAGTTCCGCTCGGAAAGGATTCCTGGAACGGCATCGGCGCGCTCCAGATCCTCGTCGAGGACACACCGCAGGAACTCGCCAAAAGTGTTCAGCGCGGGCCCGGAGAAGACGAAGTCGACGGCCGGCACATGCTCGGCGACCACCGAGCCCATGGGCGCCTCGCAATTCGCCCCACCGAGCACGACGAGCGTCTGGGGGCTGCGTTCCTTGATCAGCCACGCCAGGGCGATACTCGGCACATGCTGGGCGAACATCGAGCTGAACCCCACGATGTCGGCCTCGTCAAGCCGGTATCGGCCAATCAGTTCCTCGCAGAACTCCCGAAGTCCGTCCCGCGCCGAGAGGATCTGCTCACGGAAGTCGGCCCACCGGGCACCCCGATAGTAGCGCTGAAAGTACTCGGTGGCAGTGTCGGCCTCGCCTGGAAAGGCAATGTGCCGGAACAGCCAGTCCCCGATCCCTGTGTCCACATGATCGTGACTCACGGAGAGGGCCTCGTACAGTCGTGTCCCGAAGAACTCGGCCATGTCCTGGTTGAGATAGCACACGTGCGCTTGCACCCGGTCGGCGAACTCCCGGTGAACGAGAGTCGACAACTGCCCCAGGGCGAATGACGGACGATTCCAGTCGGCGAATGGCATGTTCACTAAAGCGACATGCAACAACTGTGGCCTCCCCGTGATCGTTCGTTCCGAGTCTAGTGCGCCATGGCTTTAGTCGGCAGAGATGTTCAGGCCAACGGGGATTCCGACGGGCGCGGGACGGGGTCCGGATGGACTCGGGTTCTTTTCCTGCTGCCGCACAGATGCGTTCGCAGTGGTCCGACGTGTGTTCGCCGAAGATTTCGCGGGCGTGGCGGCTGGACCTCACGCTGGATGACGCGGTCGGGGCGGGGGTAATGATCTGGCCATGTGCAACAAGCGCTTGCGCCAGCGGATGGGAGGCCCGACCTCTGGACGTACGCCTCGTCAGCGCACAGTGGACGATGTCGCGGAAGCGGGCGTCGTGAAGTACGGCGTGGCAGGTCCTCGTCAGTCGACCGTCGGGGCGAGGGGTCCTGGCGCGAGCCGCGTACGCCGACAAAGCCCACGATCCCGGGGTGCGCGTTCGCCGAAGAGTCCGACTTCTCCGTCTTGATGGGCTCGACCGGCACAGCGATGCCCGACGTGGCACGGGCAGTCTCTGCGCGTCCTGACCTGTGCCGTCACGGTCCCGTGTTCCAGCAGTGAACCCGTATGTCGGAGGCGGTAATTGACTGGGTGTCCCTTGGGTTCCGGCGAGTTGCGGTCGCCCTTCGTCACCGGCTCCAGGATCGCCACGCACTCCACATGATGCGTCATCGGGAACCCGTCACAAGGTATGTGGACGGGAGAATCTGTGTCTGACGGACTCTCTCTCCTCCTTTGCCCGGTACACCGGGCTGTCCGGGTTTCTGATCCCCGTGGCCGTCATGTTGCTGCTCGGCCGGCTGGTCAGCCGCTGGAGGCGCTGCGGGATGCCCGGCGCAGCGCTCGCCACCGGGCCGCCCCGGACGCGTCCGGGCGAAACCCGGGCGCGATTCGTACGGGCCGACACGGTGGGCCGGTGATGAGGCTGGACATCAGGACCGACTCGTCGCCGAGTTTCACCTCGTGCACATCGGCGTCCGCCCCCCGGACGCCTGCCCGGGTGTGGCTCAGGCGTCGATGATGACGGGGATGATGAGGGGCTTGCGGCGGTGGGTGCGGAATGCCCAGTTCGCCACGGCGCGGGCGACGAGTTGTTCGAGTTGGCGTGCGTCCCCGACGCCTTCCTCGGCGGCGGTGGCCAGGGTCTTCTCGATGACGGGGACGACCGGCTCGAAGGTGGCGTCGTCGTGGACGAAGCCCCGGGCCAGGAAGTCGGGGGCCTCGGCGAGGGCGCCGGTGTCCGCGTCGACGATCGCCACCACCGTGACCACACCTTCGGCGGCAAGGGCGAGGCGGTCCTTGAGGGACGCTTCGGTGGCGCCGCCGACCTCCATGCCATCCACGTAGACGTTGCCGGCGGGGACCTTGCCGGTGATGGATGCGCGCCCGTCGACCAGGTCGACGACGACGCCGTCCTCGGCGATGACGACCCGCTCGGGGTCGACACCGGTACGGATGGCGAGGTCGGCGTTGGCCCGCAGGTGGCGCCATTCGCCGTGCACGGGCATGACGTTGCGGGGTTTGACGATGTTGTAGCAGTAGACGAGTTCGCCGGCGCTGGCATGCCCGGATACGTGCACCTTGGCGTTGCCCTTGTGGACCACGTGGGCGCCCCACCGGGTGAGTCCGTTGATCACCCGGTAGATGGCGTTCTCGTTGCCGGGGATGAGGGAGCTGGCGAGCAGGACGGTGTCGCCCTTGCCGATGCGGATCACGTGGTCGCGGTTGGCCATCCGTGACAGCGCGGCCATCGGTTCGCCTTGGGAGCCGGTGCACACCAGAGTGATCTTGTGGTCCGGGAGCTTCTCCAGCTCCTTCGTGCTCACGACCAGACCGGAGGGGACCTTCAGATAGCCCAGGTCACGGGCGATGCCCATGTTGCGGACCATCGACCGGCCGACGAAGGCGACCTTGCGGCCGTGCTGGTGGGCGGCGTCCAGGACCTGCTGGATGCGGTGCACATGGCTGGCGAAGCTGGAGACGATGACCCGGCGTGGCGCGGTGCGCATCACCTGCTCGATCGCCGGGTTCAGCTCACGCTCGGAGGTGGTGAAGCCGGGTACTTCGGCGTTGGTGGAGTCGGTGAGGAACAGATCCACGCCCTCCTCGCCGAGACGGGCGAAAGCCCGCAGATCGGTGATGCGGTCGTCGAGAGGAAACTGGTCCATCTTGAAGTCGCCGGTGTGCAGCACCATCCCGGCCCGGGTGCGGATCGCGACCGCGAGGCTGTCGGGGATGGAGTGGTTGACCGCCACGAACTCGCAGTCGAAGGGCCCGAAGCCACGCCGGTCGCCCTCCCGCACCCGCACCGTGCGCGGCCGGATGCCGTGTTCCTTGAGCTTGGCCTCCAGGAACGCCAGCGTCAGCTTGGAGCCGACGACGGGGATGTCGGACCGTTCGCGCAGCAGGTACGGCACGCCGCCGATGTGGTCCTCGTGGCCGTGGGTGAGGACCACGGCCACGATGTCGTCCAACCGGTCCCGGATCGAGGTGAAGTCCGGCAGGATCACGTCCACGCCGGGCTGGGTCTCCTCGGGGAACAGCACGCCGCAGTCGACGATGAGCAGCTTGCCCGCATGCTCGAAGACGGTCATGTTGCGGCCGATCTCACCCAGGCCGCCCAGGGCGATGACCCGCAGCCCTCCTTCGGGAAGGGGCGGTGCGGCTTTCAGCTCGGGGTGCGGATGACTCATACCCTGACGGTACCCGGAGAGCGGGACAGGGTGATCCACTACCTGTGCGATCTCTTCCTCCCGACAGGGTCGGGGCACCACAACGGGTTACCGGGGACGATCCGATGACGCCGGCGGCCGGACAGGGAGGGGTCAAGGCGGTACCGCCTTCGGTGGGTCAGCCGTGCGCCCGGTGGCGCCGGCGAAGATCTCGTGCCCCCGTCGTGGTGGCCGGCCTCCGCGGCCTCCTGGTGCGCCTCGCCGCTGGGCCACTCGGTGTACAGCTGTGCCCGAGCGCCGTCGGCACTGTGCGGGAGGTGCGCCCGATGTTGCCCGGGTGCCCGCCGCCCCTCGGCTGGGCGGTAATCACGGCGTCCGTGAAGGCGCGCTGCCACTCGACTCCATGACGTCCAAGGCCGCGGTGACCAGGCAGCCGGCACAAGCGGGCCGCGGACCGCTGGGGTCTGGGCGGCCCGGTCGTCCAGCTTCCGGTCCGGCCCGGTCGTCCAGCTTCCGGTCGAGGTAAGCCCTTGGCCGCGCAAGGCGCGCTCCGGCGGGGCGCCTCCCGCCTCGACCACCGTTCCGAGGAGACCGACGCGGTCGCTACCGATCTTGCGCAGCTCGAGCGGCAGCAAATACTTGGCTAGCCACATGTTTGCTGTTACGGTATTTATGTGTCCAGCCACCTAAATGGGTGGGGGTACGAGAGGAGTCGTCATGAAAGCCATCCTGTTCGGCCGTTTCGGAGGCACGGAAGTGCTGCACGAGGCGGACATCGAGGTCCCGCAGCCCGGCCCCGGGCAGATCCGCGTCCGCGTCAAGGCGGCCGGGCTGAACGCGCTGGACGGCAAGATCCGCTCCGGGGCACTGGAGGCCGTGTTCCCCACTCTGCTCCCCTCCGTCCCCGGTCACGAGCTCGCCGGTGTGGTGGACGCCCTGGGTGAGGGCGTGCGGGACGTGCAGGTGGGTGACGAGGTGCTGGGCTGGTCGGACACCGGCTCGTACGCCGAGTACGCGCTGGCCACCACCGTGGCCCCCAAGCCCGCCGGCCTCGACTGGCAGCACGCGGTCGCGCTGCCGGTGGCGGGCGAGACGGCCGAGCGGGTCCTGAACCTACTGGGCGTCACCGCCGGGGAAACCGTGCTGATGCACGGCGCGGCCGGAGCGGTCGGAACCCTGGCGGTCCAGCTCGCCACGGCCCGTGGAGCGCGTGTCATCGGCACCGCCGGCCCCGCCAACCAGGACTACCTCGCCTCGCTCGGCGCCACCGCGACCCTCTACGGCGAGGGCCTGGTCGAGCGGGTCCGGGCGCTCGCCCCCGACGGCGTGGACGCGGTGTTCGACCTGGCCGGGAAGGGAGCGCTGGAGGACTCCATCACCCTGCGCGGCGGCACCGAGCGCATCGTCACCATCGCCGACTTCCGCGCGCACCAGCTCGGCATCACTTTCGCCAACGGTCCCCAGGAACGCTCGGCCGCCCGCCTCGCCACCCTGGCGCAGGACGCCGCGACCGGCAAGGTCGTCACCACCGTCACTGCCTACCCGCTCAACCAGGCCGCCACAGCCCAGCAGGTCAGCGACGCCGGGCATGTCCGGGGCAAGCTCGTCCTCACCGTCGACTGATCACGCCCACCGCTGCACCCACACACCCGCCGCTCATGCCGATGACCACCTGTTCATCACCGCACCCGAAGGACCATCCATGCTGAACTCCCTGTGGACACCGACCACAGTCGGTCACATCTCCCTCCCGCACCGCCTGGTCATGGCCCCCATGACCCGTGACCGCTCCACCCCAGAAGGCGTACCGACCGAGCTGAACGCCGAGTACTACGCCCAGCGGGCCTCGCACGCGCTCATCATCACCGAGGGCACCCAGCCGAACGCCGACGGCCAGGGCTATCTCCTCACTCCCGGCATCCACAATGACGAGCAGATCTCCGGATGGCGCAAGGTCACCGACGCCGTGCACGCGGCCGACGGCCGGATCGTCATCCAGCTGATGCACACCGGACGCATCGCCCACCCCGACAACACCCCCCACGGGCGCCAGCCGGTCGCACCTTCGGCGATCCGGCCGCAGGGCGCGATGTTCACCGCGTCCGGGCCCCAGGAGATGCCGATACCCCGGGCTCTGTCGACGCAGGAGGTCGCGACGACCGTCGACGACTTCCGCCGCGCCGCAGCGGCTGCCGTCGCCGCAGGCGCGGACGGCGTGGAGATCCACGGCGCCAACGGCTACCTGGTGCACCAGTTCCTGTCCGACAGCACCAACCAGCGCACCGACCGCTACGGCGGTTCCCTCGAGGGCCGCATCCGCTTCGCCGTCGAGGTAGCCGCTGCCGTGGCCGACGAGATCGGTGCCGACCGCACCGGCCTGCGCATCTCCCCCGGCAATCCGTACAACGACATGGCCGAGTCCGACACCGCCGAGCTGTATCCGGCGCTCCTGCGCGCCGTCAGCCCGCTCGGTCTGGCCTACCTCCACGTGATGCACGCGGGCGACGAGGAGCTGCTGGGCACCCTGCGTGAGCTGTGGCCGACCACGCTGATCCTCAACCGGGCCGGCGCCGACCTGCCCACCCGCGCCAAGGACGTCGACCACGGCACGGCCGACCTCGTCTCCGTCGGCGCCCTCGCGCTCGCCAACCCGGACCTGGTCGAGCGGCTACGCTCTGACGCGCCGCTGAACACCCCCGACCCGGCGACCTTCTACGGCGGCGGAGTGGCCGGCTACACCGACTACCCCACCTACACCGTCTGAGGAACCGCATGTCCGTCCCCACACCCCGCATCCCCAGCACGGCCAGCGAGGGGCCTATGAGCTACGCGATCTTCCAGCTCGCCCGCGCTCACCGCGCCCGCGCCGCCGCCATGCTCCGCGAGATGGACCTGCATCCCGGACAGGAACTGCTGCTGATGCAACTGCTCGACCGGGACGGCCAGACCCAGTCCGAGCTGCTCGACAGCGTCGGCCTGGACCACTCCACGGTCTCGAAGTCCCTGCGCCGCATGCAGGACGCCGGACTGCTCGTCCGCGAGCCGGCCGAACACGACCGGCGCGTCATGGTCGTCCACCTCACCGACAAGGGCCGTGCCATGCGCGAGCCCATTGCAGCCATGTGGCGAGCCCTGGAGGAGACCTCCGCGCTGAACCTGTCGGCGCAGCAGGCAGAGTCCTTCGTCCGCACCGCCTACGCCATCGCCGACGCGATCAGCAGCCGCGCTCTTCCGCAGGAGGAGTCCGAGTAACTCCCCTCGGCTTGCACCCCGGTTTCGGCCTGGAGTGCGAATCGTTTCCGGCGTTCTGCGAATTGGACAGTGCTGCACACTCGGCTCACGAAGGCCCGTGCTGAACGGAGCCAGGCTTCCCGACTGTCGGAAAAAGCCCGGTTGAGCCGAGCCGGTGGATGTGGCGGGACTACCGCTCACTCCGTACGTCAGGAAGAACGGGGATGAGCGGGGCCTCAGTGTCAGGGGCAAGCGCGAGTCGTCCCGGTGGAAGCAGGACGGAACTCATTCGGGCGCAGGGTGACACCCCTGCATGGCCGGCGGGCCCTCCCCCATGCCATCTGGCGGTACATCGAGGACGGACGCATCACCCTCGTCCGGGTCGCCTTCGACCTCCGAATGCTCGTGCAGGTCGGCGGCGACCCGCGCTGCGGATCCGCCCATCTCAGAACCGCCCCTGAGCGACCCGGGCCGACGGCGCCCAGGTCCGCGGCCACCTCTGCCTCGCCCAATCAATCCCCCACCACTGACCTGATGAAAGTGACACCCCCATGACCACCACCCTCCCCGTCCTCGTCGTCGGCGCGACCGGCTCCCTCGGCGGCAAGGTCGTCGACGAACTGCTCAAGCGCGGAAAGAACGTCCGCGCCCTGGTCCGGCCGACCACCGACGCGAGCAGACTCGAAAGCCGAGGTGCCGAGATCGCCCGCGGCGACATGCTCGACCTCGACTCACTCGTCGCCGCCATGAACGGCGCCGACGCCGTCATCACCACCGCCGCCGGCTACACCCGCGGCAGCAAGAACGCCAACGACATCGACACCGTCGGCAACGCCAACCTCGCCGAGGCCGCCCACCGCACCGGCATCCGGCGGTTCGTCCTGACCAGCATCCTCACCAGCGACCAGACCCCCCAAGTCCCGCACTTCTGGCACAAGAAGATCGCCGAGGACAAGCTCGAACAGCTCGGCGTCCCGTTCGTCGCACTGCGCCCGGGGGCATTCCTCGACCAGGTCGCGAGCATGGCGGGCGACCCGGTCGACAAGGGCCGCATGGTGTGGATCGGCAAGGCCACCGTCCCGCTGACCTTCGTCCACACCTCCGATCTCGCGGCATACCTGGCGGCCGCCGTCGACGCCGAGGCCGACAACGGTGAGCGGATCGACATCGGCTGGGACCGTCCGGTCAGCATGCGAGAGGTGGCCGACGTGATGGGCCACCGGGCCGGAAAGAAGATCAAGGTGTGGGCCGTCCCGTCCGCCGTCGCCCGCGCCGCGGGAGCCGTCGCCGGCCGCTTCATGCCCCTGATCAAGGACATGGCCGCGATGTTCCGCTGGTTCGAGACCGGGCGCTACGTCGCCGACCCCCGCCGTCAGGAGCAGCTGTTCGGCCCCGTGCCCACGGCCGAGGACGCCCTCGCCCGGTTCACCGATGAGCTGCGCACCGCACAGCACCGGTGACGGACCCGCGTCCCATTCTCGCGGCCCGGCGGTCTGACCAGGACGCCTCGGCCCATCCGTCCTGGTCGAACCGCTCCACAACCGTTCCGGCCGAGCGAACGGGGGGACGGCGGGGGCGCTCAGGGCTTCCCCTCGGGATGAAGGGCCCGAAGCCTTGCGATCGCGAGGCTTCACCGGTGTCCTCCATTGACGATCAGATGTCCGCAACTGACCGCGGGATTCGCTGGATGTCGACAGAAGATCGAGAGGTGCTGCGGCGACCAGTCGCTGCGGGCCGCAGGGTGGCGACCCTGCGGGTCGTCCTCGATGAGTAAGGAATTGGTATGGGTAAGCGTGCAGCGTCCGCAGGCGCCGCCACTACGGCGATGCGAGCGGTCGTCGTCACTCAGCCCGGCGGCCTGGATGCCCTTCAGGTCACCACGGTGCCGGTGCCCGAGCCGCAGCCCGGGTGGGTGCGCATCAAGGTGAAGGCGTTCGGCGTCAACGAGTCCGAGGTCACCACCCGAAAGGGCGAGTCGGACTCGGAGGTCACCTATCCGCGGATCCCCGGCATCGAGGGCGTCGGTGTGGTCGATCAGGCCGACGAGGACAGCGGGCTGCGCCCGGGGCAGCAGGTGGCGACCATGATGGGCGGCATGGGCCGGTCCTTCGACGGCTCGTACGCGCAGTACGTGACCGTCCCCGCGGGGCAGGTCATCCCGTTCAAGACCGGCCTCCCTTGGGAAGTGGTCGGCGCGCTGCCGGAGATGTTCCAGACCGCCTACGGCTCTGTCGCCACTGGCCTCGGTCTACAGGCGGGGCAGACGCTGCTGATCCGCGGCGGCACCTCCACGGTCGGTCTGAGCGCGGCCACGATCGCGAAGGACCTCGGAGCCACCGTGCTGTCCACCACCCGCAGCCCTGATCGGGCCGGGGAACTGCGGGCCATTGGTGTCGACCATCCACTGGTCGACAACGGCGCCATCGCCGACCAGGTGCGCGAGCTGATGCCGGACGGCGTCGACGCCGTACTGGAACTGGTGGGCTGCTCGGCCCTCGCCGACACCTTCCGCACCGTCCGCAGTCACGGCACCGTCTGCTTCACAGGAGCTCTGGCGGGCCAGTGGACGATCCCCGACTTCACCCCGTTCATGATCCCCAACGGGGTGCGGCTGACCAGCTACGCGGGCGGGGCCACCGACCTGCCGGCGCAGGTCTTCCAGCAGCAACTGCAAGCCATCGCGGCCGGACGGCTCAAAGCCCCGGTCGCGAAGGTCTACCACGGCCTGCGGCAGGTGCGCGATGCCCAGGCCGACGTCGAGGCCGGCACGACGCCGGGCAAGCACGTGGTGCTGATCGACGGCTGAGAAACACACCCATCCGCCGCCGGTCGGAGCCGGCCGGCAGCGGCATGCACGAAAAGGAGACTGTCATGGGCGTCAACAAGGAAGAAATCAGCAGGACCATCCTGGAACTGGAGAAGTCCTTCAACGAGCGGTGGAGCGTCGGCGACAACCGCGGCTACCTCGACAACTACGCCGAGGAGATCAGCTACTTCGACCCGATCGAAAAGGACCTGGTCGTCGGCCGTGACGCGACCGTCGCCCACATCGAGGCGATCTACTCAAACCCGCACATCGTGCGCAACGAGTACCTCAACCCCGTCGTGCACGTCAGCGACGGCGATGACTTCGCCGTCCTGGCCTACAACCTGGACACCTACGTGCTCGACGACAACGGCAACGAGCGGCAGCTGCGCGCCTGGAACGCCACCGAGGTGTACCGGCTGATCGACGGCGAGTGGCGCATCGTGCACTCCAACTGGGCGTTCGCCCAGACCGCGACAGGCGCGATCGCGTCCTGACCGGGGATCCGAGGTGACGCACCCCGGCCAGTGAGCAAGCGATCGAAGGCGGCGGCCGACCCGGCCCCCCGCTCCGGACGCGATCAAGGCCGTGGCGGCCGCGGGGATGCGGGCTTGTGCCGCGGCCACCTCACATGCCGGTCCTGGCTGCCGCGAAGGCGGCCGGGGTGAGACCGGTGTGGCCACGGAAGAAACGGCCGAAGTTCGCGGGATCGGTGAACCCGAGATGGACGGCCACAGCCCGGGCGTCCCAACCGCCGCCTCCCAGCAGCCGCCGGGCTTCGAGCAGCCGCCGTTCGTCGATGACTTCACGCGCCCCCTTGCCGGTGGCGTCCCGGGCCGCGCGGCTGAGGGTGCGAACCGAACAGCCGAGCAGCCCGGCATAGTCCGCAGCCCGGTGCAGTTCCCGGAAGTGCAGCTCCAGAGCGTCCACGAACCGTGCGTACGTGTCTCGGCGGCCCGTACCGCCCGCCGCCGTGCCGGTGGGGGTGACATCGGGGGAGTTGGCGAGGCGCAGCAGCAGCGATTCGAGCAGGCCGCGCCGCAGGGCGTGGTGGACATCGAGCCGGCGGCGCCCCAGGGCACGGTGCTCGTCCAGGAGCTGGAGCGCCGTCTGCCGCAGCCAGGCCGCGTCATCGGGGTGCGGGTTCAGTACGGCAGGGGCCTCGTGCGCGGTGAGCGGGGCCAGCAGGCGGGCGGCGTCGGACGTCAGCACGTCCGGCTCGAACAGGATGAACAAGCCGCGGACGGCACCCGGCGGATGCCAGCACTGCGCGTGCCCGGGACGCACCCAGAGCCACTGGCCGGGTACGACGGTCCGCGTGACGTGGTCGACGTCGTGGAGCAGCTCACCCTCGGTGACGAGGATCAGGTAGTGGAAGGTGGCGCGGCCCGGACGGGGCGGATTCCACGGCCAGTCGTCGTGCTCGGCAAAGAAGTCCTCGACGGTGCTCACCTCGAGGCCGTACGGAGTGCCGACCGGGGGCTGGAAACCGTAAAGCGGAACCGCCGGGCCGCCGGGCGCCTCGGCCTGCTCGCTGCGTCCGACGCGTGGAGAACGCCCGGGGTGTCGCTTGCCGACCATCACGTGTCCGCAGTTTACCGCCCGTTCTGCCCGCGTGGCTGGAAAGGAGGGGGCGTGACGTCCGCGCCCTTGGCCTACGCCCTGCCCGCTACCACCTGAGAAAGGAAAACACTCATGAACGGATCGACCCTGCAGACGTTCGCCGCCGAGTGCGCGGAGGAACTTGCCGGAGCGCAGCTGGAGCATCCCTTCGGCCCGGACTGGGAGGTCTTCAAGGTACGAGGCAAGGTGTTCATGCTGATGACCGAGGTCCCCGGGCGCCCCGTCGTGATCCTGAAGGCGGACCCAGGCGAGGCCCAGGCTCTCCGGGAAAGCAACAGCCACATCACCCCCGGCTACCACATGAACAAGAAACACTGGATCACGCTGGAGGGCGGGACAGGCGTCGACAAGGAGCTCGTCAGGGAACTCGTCACCGACTCCTACCTGCTCGTCGTCGCCCAGCTGCCCAAGGCCGCGCAGCCCGTCGACCCGCACACCTACGGCACCAGCACGCAGGCGGCCCGGTGAGCGTGGCCGGTGACCGCCGCCAGGGCACCGCCCGCAAGGCGGCCCTCGCCCTGTCCTACGTCAGCCACGAACGCCCCTTCACCCCGGACTCGACATGTGCAAGGTCGCGGACAAGGTGTTCCTGATCGTCACCGACGACCCGGACGAGCAGATCATCACGGTCAAGCGCGAGCCCGAGCACGCGCGGGCGCTGGAGCGCGGCTACGCCTCGATCGGCCTGGGCGCCATAGGCAGCCGGGCCGGTCTACTAGGCCGAGACGCTCCTGCGAGCCGCATCGGCGACCTGGCGCATTCGTCGCCTGCTGGCCCCTCCTCCCGCACCAAGCCGCAGGTTCCCGGCGATCACCGAAGCGACTCCTTGCCACCCGCGCCGTCCCGCTATAGCCTTACGATCGTAAGTTAAACGATCGTAATTTAAATGAGGCAGGGAGCCTGTCATGGCGACACATCGGCCGGTAGCGCTCGTAACGGGGGCGTCTTCGGGGATCGGTAACACAACCGCTCGCGCCTTCGTCACAGCCGGGTTCGAGGTGATCGGAACCGGACGGAACACCTCGGGACTCACCCCGCCCGCCGGTGTGACCTTCCTCGACCTCGACGTGACCAGTGACGAATCCGTCACCACCGCAGTCCAGGAAGTGATCAAACGGTTCGGACGGATCGACGTCCTCGTCAACAACGCCGGTCTCGGCTCCGCCGGCGCCGCCGAGGAGAACTCCGTCGCCCAGGCCCAGAGCCTCTTCAACCTCAACTTCTTCGGCCTCGTCCGCATGACGAAGGCCGTCCTGCCGCACATGCGCGCCCAGGGCCGTGGACGCATCATCAACCTCTCGTCCGTCCTCGGCGTCATCCCGCAGCCCTACATGGCCCTCTACGTCGCCGCGAAGCACGCCATCGAGGGCTACTCCGAGTCCCTGGACCACGAGGTCCGCGAGCACGGCGTCCGCGTTCTGCTCGTCGAGCCCGGCTACACCCGGACCGCCTTCGACGCCAATGCCGCGCAGCCCGACACCCCGCTGCCGCTGTATGCGGAGCGGCGGCGTGTCTTCGACGAAGTGGTCGCTGCGGCCATGAAGACCGGCGACGACCCTGCCGTCGTCGCCAAGGAGATCGTCACGGCAGCCACCGCCCCGAAGCCGAAGCTGCGCTACACCGCCGGTCCGCTCGCCTCACGCATCACCACCGCGCGACGCCTCGTCCCCGCCGGGATCTTCGACAAGCAGATCCGCAGATTCAACCGGATGCCCGGCTGACGTCGCACCCGGCCCATCGACCTTCAGTGCGCGCGAGAGGCGCGTTCAGCTCTGACCTGACAAGGAGCATCACCATGGGAATCAGCACGGAAGCACAGCAGTTCGCGCAGTTCCTCGAAAGCGTGCGCGCGAAGGCGTCGACACCGGGCCTCGACCTGGCCGTCGTCCGCGACATCGTCGACACACATGCTTCGGCATCGACCGAGCCGGAAGGCGTCACCTACGCCGACGTGGACGCGGACGGCGTCCCCGCCCTGTGGGCCGTCCCCGAGGGCGCCGACCCCGACAAGGCGCTGCTCCACTTCCACTTCGGTGGATCGGTCGCCGCCTCGATCACATCGGATCGCAAGGCCGCCGGCCACATTGCCAAGGCGGCCGGAGCCCGCTCACTCGTCGTGGGCTTCCGCCTGGCGCCCGAGCACCCCCACCCGGCGCAGATCGACGACGCCGAGACCGCCTACCGGTGGCTGCTCGCACAGGGCTACGAGCCGCGGAACATCGGCAGCACCGGCCACTCCATCGGAGGCACCCTCGCGGTCACGCTGCCGCTGCGCCTGCTCGCCAGGGGCGAGGCCGCCCCTGGGGCGATCATCAGCATCTCGCCGTGGACCGACCTCACCATCAGAAACCCGAAGGTGGACGAGAACGAGGAACTCGACAAGATGCTCAGCCGGGACATCCTCGAGCAGTTCCGAGCGGCTTGGCTCCAGGACCCCGGCGTGGACTTCACCGACCCCGACATCAGCATCCTCAACGCCGACCTGACCGGCCTGCCGCCCACGGCCCTCCACTACGGAGAGTACGAGGCGCTTGCCGGCGAGGGCGCCGACTTCGGCCGCCGGCTCGCCGACTTCAAGATCCTCTCCGAGGTCCGCCCACTGCCCGAGGGGCAGCACTCGTTCATCCTGGGCGCGGGGCGCGTGCCCGAGGTGGACCGGGCGATCGAGCAGATGGGTCAGTGGCTTCGACGGCACCTCGGCAGCTGATGCGGGGGCCGGCCCGGCATGCGCATCGTCCGCCGAAAGGCAATCAAAAAGACCACCCAAAGGGATGGCTGACATGAAGGCATTCATCGTCGAGAAGTACGGCAAGGCCGGCCTACGCGCCGCAGCCGTTCCCGAGCCCACCGTCGGCGACGGCGACGTCCTGGTTCGAGTGAGCGCCACCAGCATCAACCCGCTGGATGAAATGGTCCGCAACGGGGAGTTCGAAGCGCGGGTGACCTTTCCGGCGCACAAAGGAGCAAGCGCGTGGCGCGTTACGGGAAAGAGCACAAGCAGGCGACGAGGCAGCGGATCATCGAGACCGCCGGCCGCCGGTTCAAGCGGGACGGTATCGACGGCTCGGGCATCTCGACGCTGATGGCGGACGCCGGACTGACCAACGGCGCCTTCTACGCCCACTTCGCATCCAAGGACGACCTCGTGGCCACCGCGGTCGCGGACCAGTTGCGCACCCAGTACGCGAACGTCATCGAGCAGGCGGCCCCCGGCATCGCCGGAGTCGAGCAGATCGTACGGTGGTATCTGTCGCCCCAGCACCGCGACAGTCCCGACGACGGCTGCCCCTCCGCGGCACTCCTCGACGAGATCGGGCGCTGCGCGGACGAGGCCAAGCAGGCGTACACCGACGGCGTGCTCGCCGTCATCGACGGTATCGCCGCTCGCCTGGCGCCCGCCGATCCGCGCTCGGTGCACACGAAGACCCTCAGCGTCTACGCCATGATGGTCGGAACGCTGCAGCTCTCCCGTGCCCTGGCCGACCGGCGACTCTCCGACGAACTCCTCGACGAGGGCATCCGCAACGCCCTCACTCTGCTCGGCGTACAGCAGTCCCGCTGACGCGCCGCAGAACCGCCCGGCAGCCTCGACGAGCCGCACCACACCACGCCCCGGCCGGGCCGGGTGTTTTCGTAGGCGAGAGCGAGCAACGTCTGTCGACGCTCCTGGACAGCACTCAGCGATCAGACGGCTCGAAAATCGCGCCTGGCCGCCTCGAACCCGACACTCGGATCTTCGGCCTGCACACCCTCAACCCACGGCACGAAATAGGGGCACGTTGGTGTTCTGGCCCGGGATGGCGCGCACCCGCTGAGTGGGGGTGCCAGGTGCGAGGTAGCGCCGCACCTCCGCCACCTGCGCGGGAAGGTCCTTCGCGGTGGCGTCGCCGCGGCGCAGGGCCCGGGCGGTCCACGGGTCGGTACCCGGCGCGCGCCCCAGGCCGAGGTCGATGCGTCCGGGGTAGAGCGAGGCGAGGGTGCCGAACTGCTCCGCGACCACGTACGGGGCGTGGTTGGGGAGCATGATGCCGCCGGAGCCGACCTTGATCCGCTCGGTGGCTGCGGCGACCTGGCCGATGAGGAGCGAGGTCGCCGACGAGGCCACCGCGTTCATGTTGTGGTGCTCGGCGATCCAGTAGTGGTGATACCCGAACTCCTCCGCAGCGACGGCGAGTTCCATGGTCTCGTGGAGCGCCTCGGTGGCCGCTCCCTCGCCGTGCCGGATGGGGACGAGGTTCAGCAGGGACAGCCGGGTGTCACGGAGCGTGTTCATGGTCATGCGGGGTCGGCCTTCCGGGATGGTGGTCGCGGACAGAGGGGGAGCGGTCCACGTGGACCGTGCGATCAGGCCCGGGGCATACGGTGCGGCCGGCTCGGGGCGACGGCGCCCGTCCGGTACGGCCGGCGTCGTTCCGCGGGACGAGCAGGCACGGTCCCGGAGTCAGCGGCCTGTGCGAGCACCGTCGGCCCCCTGGGACCGGCTCGCTCGCCGTGTCGGGGGTCGATCACGTCACTGACGCTAAACTTGGACATCAATGTCAAGGTCGACCTGGATCGGAGTGACGTAGGCCACCATGAAGATCGGCGAACTCTCGCGCCGCACCGGAGTCGCCACCCGGCCGGAAGCATGTCGACACGTCCCGTCCGCAATCTGGGGAATGTGAAAATCACCAGGTCAGAGGCCCTTTGCTGCGGGCTCAAGAATCGCCACGCACTCCACATGATGCGTCATCGGAAAGATGTCGGCCTGAAACGGATCCAAGAAAAGCCCTGGTCAGAGCAAGCTTCTCGGCTCATCGCCCCTCGTGCAGACGCCCAGAGCGTCAAACGAGCGTCAAGGCCGAGAGTCCATTGAGTCCCCTGCTCAGGGCTGAGCAGCGGCTACCAGCTCACCCGGGGATCCGCCCCCGCTCGCTCGGACGCCGGCTCGCACATCATGGCCCTCGCGACGTCTCCGGCCGCCATGATGGAGTCATGCCCTCCAGCCCAGAGCACCCCGCACCCTCCCTGAGGGACGTCTCGGGCGCGGTCGCCGAGGACCTCGCGCTGTATCGGGAGAAGTTCCGCCGCCGTCTGCCGGAGTCCCTGGACGAGCTGCACGGGCCGACCCACGGTGTCGTGGAGCTACCGCTACACATGGCCTGGTCGGGGATGACCTCGTACGACCTGGGCAAGCCTCGCCAGGGCATGGGCCTGTACCGCACCGTCCTGCACGAGGGCCTGCACGACGACCTGCCCCGCTACCTCAACCAGGACCTGCTCCTCCAGCTGTGGCCGGTGCTGCGCACCCTCGTCGGCCGCACTGTGCGCACCGTATGGGAAGACGCCTTCCCTCAGCTCGCCTCCGGCACCCGGGCAGCCGCGTGACGGACATGCCGGAGCTGCACACGCGGCTCCTGGCGGACGCGATCGCGCTCGGCTCCCCATACCCCCTGGTCCTCACTGGCGGATAAGCCGTGCGAGCGCACCGCCTGGTGAACCGCCCCAGCCAGGACCTTGATGTCGCCACCGAGAACCCGGCGCCCATGGCCGACATCGCCGCCGCGCTCCGCGCCGGCCTGGAGTCGCGCGGCTGGAAGGTGCACGCGCTGGAGACCGCCCGTTGTCCGCCCGCTTCACCGTGACCGACCCGGCCACCGGGCAGGAATGCGAAGTCGACATCCTCAAGGAGATCTTCTGGCGGCCGGTCGCCCAGAGCCCGTACGGCCCCGTCCTCGCGGAGGAGGACGTGATCGGGACCAAGGTCCGCGCCCTCGCCGACCGCGGAGCGCCCCGCGACCTGATCGACGTGTTCGCGGCCTCCCGCCGCTGGACCAACGCCCAGCTCGAGGAGTTCGGCCGCCGCCACGCCCGAGGCCGCTTCGAGCGCGAGGATCTGCAGGCGAACCTCACGGGCGCCGAGTGGACCGACGACGAAGCCTTCGCCGCCTATGGGCTCGAGGACGCCACCATCACCGCGCTTCGCGCTTGGGCGGTGGAATGGGCCGATGACCTCGCCACCCGGCTCCTGGAAGAGACCGATGATCCGGACAGCGACTGATCACGTCCGCACCCGCACACGGCTCTAGCCCCCGAGGCGATGTGACAGATCTCCCTCTCGTCCTCACCGTGACCGCCATCGTTCCCGCAACAGGAACCTTGAAGGTGTAGGTACGAGTGGAGTGGCAGACCCAGGTTCCGTTGGGGCCTGGGGTCATGTAGTCGTGGTACCTGCCGCCATTGCCATCGTTGCACCCACGCTCCCAGTCCGTCACCGGTCGCAGACCGGTGGGGTCGGACTTGGTGATTGAGGTGTTGTTGGCGTACGCGTAGCCGTTCAGCGATTCGTGGTCTGCGGGGGCGAGGACGGGGTCGACGGAGAGGAAACGGCCGGTGGTCGGATCTACTCGCGGGTGCCGATATGCGTGAGTCCGGTGTCGGCGTCGGCAGGTTTGCCCAGGAAGCCCTTGTCGTCGGGCCAGGAAAACCCGCAGGTCAGAGGCCCTTTGCTGCGGGCTCCAGAATCGCCACGCACTCCACATGATGCGTCATCGGAAACAGATCGAACGCCCGCAACGTCCGCACCCGGTACCCCCCGTCCCGGAAGTACCCCAGGTCCCGGGCCAGCGCCGCCGGGTCGCAGGCGACGTAGGCGATCCTCCGCGCGCCCAGTGACGTCAGGTGGTCGACCGTCTTGCGGCCGGCTCCCGCTCGGGGTGGGTCCAGGACGATGAGGTCGACCTCGGTGATGCCGGTGCGCGGGAGGATCGTCTCGACCTTGCCCTGTTCGATGCGGACGCGGTCGAAGTCGGCGAGGTTGTGGCGGGCGTCCTCGACGGCGCGCTTGCCGGACTCGATGCCGAGGACCGCGCCCTTCTCGCCGAGGCGGTCGGCGAGGGCGCCCGCGAACAGGCCGACGCCGCAGTACAGGTCCAGCGCCGTCTCGCCCTTGCGGGGCAGCAGGCCCTGCATGACCGCCGTCACCAGCGTGTCCGCCGCCTTCGGGTGCACCTGCCAGAAGCCGCCGCTGCCGACGCGGTGCGTACGGCCGTCGGCGCGCTCGCGGACGAAGGGGCGGCCGTGGACGCGGTGGACGCCGCCGTCCTTCTCGCCGACCCGCATGACCGACACGGGGCGGTCCAGTTCGACGATGGGCAGGCGCGCGCCGGGGCGCGGCGTCAGGACGACCTGGCGGTCCTGCGAGCCCGTCGCCGCGATCGCCTCGACGGAGGCCATGCCGCTCCAGTCCCGCTTCTCCACGCCCAGCTCGCTGACGCCCTCCGCGGCGATCATGCAGTGGTCGATCGGCTCGACCTCGTGGGAGCGGTGGCGGCGCAGGCCTGCGTGCCCCGTCCGCTCGTCCACCGCGTACTGCACGCGCGTCCGCCACTGCGGCACCTGGCCCGCCGGGAGCTTGTCGCCCTCGGCCGGCATCACCGTGCCGTCCCAGCCGGCCTCCTCGGGCGTGAGGCCCGCGAGCCGTTCGAGCTGCTCGGCGATCACCTCGCCCTTCAGGCGGCGCTGCGCGCCCGGCTTGGCGTGCTGCCAGTCGCAGCCTCCGCAGCGGCCGGGGCCGGAGAAGGGGCAGGGGGCCTCGACCCGGTCCTTGGACGCCTCCAGGATCCGGACAGCGTCGGCGCGCAGGAACCGCGCGCCCTCCTCGCCCTCCGTCACCCGGGCCACCACCCGCTCACCGGGAAGCGTGTGCCGGACGAACAGCACCTGGCCCTCTTCCGTGCGGGCGATGCAGTGGCCGCCGTGGGCGACAGGGCCGACCTCGACCTCGTACTCCGCCCCCACCAGCGTCTTCTTCGGTTCTTCCTGCATGGCGGGGTGACTCCAGATACGAGGGGGGACGAACGGCCGGACAACAGCCCACCAGTCTACGTGGGCGCCGCCCGGCCGATGACCACGGTGCCGTCGTCCGGCTCGGACAGCGGGGCGCGGCGGTGCCGTCAGCTCTTGCTGTTCGACGGCTCCTTCGCGCGTCCCTCGTCCGCCGGCCCGCGCCGGACCGATCCCGGCGCGTTCCAGTCCTGCTGCCTGCGGGCCCGCTTCTTGGCCACCTCGGAGGACTGGAGCTGGTACGGGACGGACGTGACCATGACGCCCGGCGTGAACAGCAGCCGGCCCTTGAGCCGCAGGGCGCTCTGGTTGTGCAGGAAGTGCTCGTACCAGTGTCCGACCACGTACTCGGGAATGATCACGGACACCGCGTCGCGCGGCGACTCCCGGCGCAGGTTCTTGACGTACTCGATGACCGGCCGCGTGACCTCGCGGTACGGGGAGTCGAGGACCTTCAGCGGTACGTCGATGCCGCGCCGTTCCCACTCGTCGCGCAGCGCCTTCGTCTCGGCCGGGTCGACGTTGACGGTGAGCGCCTCCAGGGTGTCGGAGCGCATCAGCTTGGCGTAGGCCAGGGCGCGCAGCGTCGGGCGGTGGATCTTGGAGATGAGCAGCAGCGAGTGGACGCGCGACGGGCGGACGCTGTCGTCGCTCGGGCCCTCGGGGGCGGCGAGCTCCGCGGAGACGCCGTCGTAGTGGCGGCGGATCGCGGTCATCGTGCCGTAGAAGATGACCATGCCGAGCAGGGCGACCCAGGCGCCGTGGGTGAACTTGGTGACGAGGACGACGACCAGCACCAGGCCGGTGAAGAACGCGCCGAAGGTGTTGATCGCGCGGGAGCGGATCATGTGGCGGCGCTTGGCCGGGTCGGTCTCGGTCGCCAGGTGGCGGTTCCAGTGGCGGACCATGCCGGTCTGGCTGAGGGTGAAGGACACGAACACGCCGACGATGTACAGCTGGATCAGTCGGGTGGAGTCGGCGCCGTAGATCCAGATCAGCAGCACCGCCGCACCGGCCAGCAGCACGATGCCGTTGGAGAAGGCGAGGCGGTCGCCGCGGGTGTGCAGCTGGCGGGGCAGGTAGCGGTCCTGGGCGAGGATCGAGCCGAGGACGGGGAAGCCGTTGTAGGCGGTGTTGGCGGCGAGGAACAGCACCAGGGCGGTGGCCGCCGCGAGCACGAGGAAGAGGAAGCTGCCCTTGCCGAAGACGGCCTCGGCGACCTGGGTGATCACCGGGTTCTGAACGTAGTCCGCGCCGACCGCGACCCCGTTCTTCAGCAGGTCGGCGGCCGGGTTCTCGGCCATGCGGACGTCGGTGACCAGGGCCAGGACGATGATCCCGCAGAACATGGTGACGGCCAGCAGGCCCATCATCGCGAGGGTGGTCGCGGCGTTGCGGGACTTGGGCTTGCGGAAGGCCGGCACGCCGTTGGAGATCGCCTCCACGCCGGTGAGCGCGGCGCAGCCGGAGGAGAAGGCGCGCAGCATGAGGAAGAGCAGCGCGAAGCCGGCGAGGCCCTGGTGCTCGGGCTTGATCGTGTAGTCGGCCGTCGGCGCCCGCATGGTGTCGCCCAGGACCAGGGTCCGGAACGCGCCCCACGCGATCATGATGAAGACGCCCGCGACGAACACGTACGTCGGGATCGCGAAGAGCTTGCCGGACTCCTTCACGCCCCGCAGGTTCATCAGCGTCAGCAGCACCACCACGGCGATCGCGCAGGCCACCTTGTGCTCGACGACGAACGGGATCGCGGAGCCGAGATTCTCGATGCCGGAGGAGATGGAGACGGCGACGGTCAGGACGTAGTCGACGAGCAGCGCGCTCGCGACGGTCAGGCCGGCCTTGGGGCCGAGGTTGGTGTTGGCAACCTCGTAGTCGCCGCCGCCGCTGGGGTAGGCGTGGACGTTCTGCCGGTAGGAGGCGACCACCGTGAACATCAGCACGACGACCGCGAGCGCGATCCACGGGCTGAAGTGGTAGGCCGACACGCCCGCGATGGAGAGGACCAGCAGCACCTCGCCGGGCGCGTACGCCACGGAGGAGAGCGGGTCGGAGGCGAAGACGGGCAGGGCGATGCGCTTCGGCAGGAGTGTTTCTCCGAGCCGATCACTGCGCAGAGCGCGCCCGATCAGGATCCGTTTGGGCACGTCGGTCAGTTTGGACACAACAGAGGATCGTAGGCCTTCGAACACGAGGTCGCCCACCCTCCCCCGGGCTCGGCCGTGTGATGCCGTGTCACGTCTGCCTCACGGGTGAAATCGGCCACGGCGCGACTGCGGATTCCGTGGCCGTGCCGATCGTCATGTCTATATGACAATCCCGCTTGTTCCCCCGGTCGTCCGCTCGTCCCCCGGCTCGTCCCCCGCTCGTCCCCCGCTCGTCCTTCCACCCCGCCCGCATCCCGCTCGCCGTAGCCCTTCGGAGGTCCCATGCACACCACCGCGGAGTTGATCGGTGCCGCCGGCAGCCTCGTCGGCCTCGGAATCCTCACCTTCCTCAGTGTCTGGAGCATCAGCCGTCGCTGACCCCGCGAACCGTGCGCTGCGACCGTGCGGCCGTGCGACCGTGCACAGGGGTGCCTCCGACGACCGCGCGTGTGTAGCTTGGGCGGCGGTCTGAGACCCTGTTAAGGCCACGTCAGCAACTCTTGACCTCGGAAGGACGGTCGTGCACATCGTCATCATGGGCTGCGGCAGAGTGGGGTCCGCTCTCGCCCAGACCCTGGAGCAGCAGGGGCACACGGTCGCAGTGATCGACCAGGACCCCACCGCCTTCCGACGTCTTGGCTCCTCGTTCGGCGGCCGCCGGGTCACCGGCGTCGGCTTCGACCAGGACACCCTGCGTGAAGCGGGCATCGAGGAGGCCGGCGCGTTCGCCGCCGTCTCCAGCGGCGACAACTCCAACATCATCGCCGCCCGCGTCGCCCGCGAGATGTTCGGCATCGAGAACGTCGCCGCCCGTATCTACGACCCCCGCCGCGCCGAGGTCTACCAGCGCCTCGGCATCCCGACCGTGGCGACCGTCCGCTGGACGGCCGACCAGATGCTGCGCCGGCTGCTCCCCTCGGGCTCCGAGCCGCTGTGGCGCGACCCCACCGGCGGCGTCCAGCTCGCCGAGGTGCACGCCTCCGCCGCCTGGGTCGGCCACAAGATCAGCAAGCTCCAGGAGGAGACGGGCGTCCGGGTGGCGTTCCTGACCCGCCTCGGCGAGGCGATCCTGCCGACCTCCCAGACGGTGTTGCAGGAAGGCGACCTGGTGCACGTGATGATGCGCAGCGACGAGGTCGAGAAGGTCGAGGCCTCGTTCGCCGAGGGCCCGAAGGAGGGCGGTCACTGATGAGGGTCGCCATTGCCGGAGCCGGCGCCGTCGGCCGCTCGATCGCGGGCGAACTGCTGGAGAACGGCCACGAGGTCCTGCTCGTCGACAAGGCGCCGACCGCCATCTCGGTCGAGCGCGTCCCGCAGGCGGAGTGGCTGCTCGCCGACGCCTGTGAGATCACGTCCCTGGACGAGGCGGCCCTCCAGCGCTGCAACGTCGTGATCGCCGCGACCGGCGACGACAAGGTCAACCTGGTCGTCTCCCTGCTCGCGAAGACGGAGTACGGCGTCCCGCGCGTCGTCGCCCGCGTCAACAACCCGAAGAACGAGTGGCTGTTCAACGAGGCCTGGGGCGTGGACGTCGCCGTCTCCACCCCGCGTCTGATGTCCGCCCTGGTCGAGGAGGCGGTGAGCGTCGGCGACCTCGTCCGCCTGCTCCGCTTCAGCCACGGCGACGCCAACCTCGTGGAGCTGACCCTCCCCGAGGAGTCCGCCCTCGCCGGCACCCAGGTCGGCGACGTGGAGTGGCCGGAGGACACCTCGCTGGTCACCATCATCCGCGGCACCCGGGTGCTGACCCCGACCCGCGACGACTCCCTCGAAGCCGGCGACGAGCTGCTCTTCGTCGCCGCGCAGGCGCGGGAGGAGCAGTTGGAGGACCTGCTGTCGGTCCGCCGGGAGGACACGGCCGGCTGAGCCGTGCCCGGCCCACAACGAGCACGGCCTATGACGACGAGGGGGGGGGGCGGGGGGGGGGGGGCGCCCCCCCCGGCGGGCCCGCGCAAACAAAAACAACCCGCGGGGGCCGGCGCCCCGCGGCGCGCCCCCCCGCGCCCCGCCCCCCCCCGCGGCCCCCCCCCCCCCCCCCCCCCGCCCCCCCCCCACCCCGCCCCCCCCCCCCCCCGCGCGGGGGCGCCCCCCCCCCCCCCCCCCCCCCCCCCTCGTCGTCGCAGCGATACCTAGACCTCCCGGCGGTGCCGGCCGCCCGTCGTCTCGCCGCCCGTCGTCTCGCCGCCCGGCTCCGTGGCCGAAGCGGCCGAGGCGGTCGAGGCGGCCTTGCGCTCCTCTTCGGCCTTCTCGGCCGCCTCCATCTCGGCGAAGACGTCGATCGGCGCCGGCGCCTTCGCCAGGAAGACCCACGTCAGCCATACCGCCAGCAGGAACGGCGGGATCTTCAGCGCGACCAGCACCCAGCCCAGCTGCGTCGTGTCGGCCCAGAAGTACAGCGGGAAGAGGATCGCGCACTTGCCGAGGAGGATCAGCCCCCAGGCGTAGCTGGCCTTGGCGTACGCCTTCTTGCGCCCGGGGTTGCGCGTCCGCCAGGAGAGGTTCTCCTTGAAGACCGGCCCGAGGATCAGCCCGAGCAGCGGCACCCCGCACAGCGTCGTGATGATGTACGCCAGCGCCAGCCCCAGCGTGTAGAGCATCCCGGGGAGGTAGAAGTCCTTGGCGTTGCCGGTCATCATCGCGAACACGACACCGAAGGCGACGCCGAACACACCGCTGAAGGCGTGCTTCACGGTGTCCTTCATGACGAGGCGGACCACGACCAGGACCAGCGACACCGCGAGAGCGGCGATCGCGGCCATGTGCAGGTCCTTGTTGATCGTGTAGATCGTGACGAACAGCAGGCCGGGCAGTACCGTCTCGACCATGCCCCGCACCCCGCCGAACGCCTCGAACAGCGCGGCCTCGGTCACCGCCCGGGCGTCGTCCTGCTGAGTGTCTTCGGTCGGCTTGTCGAGCGACGTCACCGGCTACTCCCTACCGAGGGGTCTCAGTTCGTACTTCGGGTTGAACAGCACGCGGCGGCCCCGGCTCATCGAGATCCGGCCCGACGCGATGAGTCTGCGCCCCGGTTCTATGCCGACTATGGAGCGCCGGCCCAGCCACACCACGTCCAGCGCCGCGGAGCCGTCGAACAGCTCGGCCTCCAGGGCGGGGACTCCGGCACGCGGCCGCAGAGTGACCGTGCGCAAGGTACCAGTAACCGTCACGATCTGCCGGTCCTGGCAGTCTCCGATCCGCGTACAGCCGGCGGTCTCGGCGTCCTCGCGCAGCTCCTCGGACTCCAGGTCCTCCTGCGACGAGGAGAGCCGGTCGAGCATGCGCCTGAACCGGCCCACCGGCTTCTCGGAACGAGGAACAGCACTCATATCTGAAGCGTACCGGGGCCCGCCGTCAGCCCCGTACCCGTGTGCCGCACCTCGCACCCGCGGGCTCCCGCCCGCTCCTCGAACCCGCCCTCACCGCTCACTTGGCGCACCCGGCTCACTTCTCGAACCGGTACCCCATCCCCGGCTCCGTGATGAAGTGCCGGGGATGCGACGGGTCGCTCTCCAGCTTTCTGCGCAGTTGGGCCATGTACACGCGCAGGTAGTTCGTCTCCGTGCCGTACGACGGGCCCCAGACCTCCTGGAGCAGCTGCTTCTGGCTGACCAGCCGGCCGGTGTTGCGCACCAGCACCTCCAGCAGGTGCCACTCGGTGGGCGTCAGCCGGACGTCCTTGCCGCCCCGGTTGACCTTCTTCGCGGCCAGGTCGACGGTGAACCCGTCGGTCTCCACCAGGACGTCGTCCTCGCCGCCCCCGGCGGGTTCGGCACGGCGGACGGCGGCCCGCAGCCGGGCCAGCAGTTCGTCCATGCCGAAGGGCTTGGTGACGTAGTCGTCGGCGCCGGCGTCGAGCGCCTCGACCTTCTCGTCGGAGGAGTGCCGGGCGGACAGCACCAGGATCGGCACCCTGGTCCAGCCGCGCAGGCCCTTGATCACCTCGACGCCGTCCATGTCGGGCAGCCCCAGGTCGAGGACCACCACGTCGGGGTGGCGGGCGGCGGCGAGCTGGAGGGCGGTGGTCCCGTCGTGGGCCGCGTCCACCTCGTACTTGCGCGCTCTGAGGTTGATCACTAGGGCGCGCACGATCTGCGGCTCGTCGTCGATCACGAGCACCCGGGTCATGAAGCCCGCCTTTCCGGTCGTACAGGAAGTCGTTCCGCTGGGACGCCCGGGGAGTCCGGGCCGTCCTGCGTGTCTGGAGTGTCCGGGTCCAGCGGGCCCGCGCGTGATCCCGCCGCGCGCAGGGTGAGGACCATGGTGAGGCCGCCGCCCGGAGTGTCCTCGGCGTTGAGGGTGCCGCCCATGGCCTCGGCGAAGCCGCGGGCGACCGCCAGGCCGAGGCCCACGCCGGCCCCGCGCGGAGCGTCACCGTACCGCTGGAAGGGCTCGAAGATCCGCTCCTTGGCCTCGTCCGGCACTCCGGGCCCGCGGTCGACGACCCTCACCTCGACCCGGTCGGCGAGGGCGCTCGCCGCGACGAGGACGGCTCTGCCGTCGAGGCTGTACTTGACCGCGTTCTCCACCAGGTTGGCCACCGACCGCTCCAGCAGCCCGGCGTCGACGGCGACCATCGGCAGCGTCTCGGGGATGTCCAGCTCCACGCTGTCCTCCGGCACCCCGCCGAGCGCCATCGGCACGACCTCGTCGAGGTCCGTCTCGCGGACGATCGGCGTGACCGTCCCGGTCTGGAGGCGGGACATGTCCAGGAGGTTCCCGACCAGGTGGTCGAGCCGGTCGGCCCCCTGCTCGATGGCCTCCAGCAGTTCGGCCTCGTCCTCCTCGGACCACTCGACGTCGTCCGACCGCAGCGAGGAGACGGAGGCCTTGATCCCGGCCAGCGGGGTCCGCAGATCATGGCTGACGGCAGCCAGCAGCGCCGTGCGGATCCGGTTGCCCTCGGCGAGCGCGCGCGCCTGGTCGGCCTCCTCCTGGAGCCGCCGCCGGTCCAGGACGACCACCGCCTGCGCCGCGAAGGCGGCCAGCACCCGGCGGTCCTCCGCGGGCAGCACGCGCCCGGTGAGCGCCAGCGCCACATGATCGCCGACCGGCACGTCCACGTCCGCGTCCTCCGGCCGCCGCACCGGCTTCCCGAGCCCGGCATGGCCCGCGCAGGTCCACGGCTCGACGTCGCTCTCCCGCTCCAGCAGCGCCGCCGACTCCATGCCGAAGGTCTCCCGCACCCGCTCCAGCAGCGCTTCCAGGCTGGTCTCGCCTCTCAGCACGTTGCCCGCCAGGTAGGAGAGGATCTCCGACTCCGCCCGCAGCCGGGCCGCCTGCTGGGTGCGTCTGGCCGCGAGGTCCACCACCGACGCCACCGACACGCCGACCCCCACGAAGATCACGATGGCGACGATGTTCTTCGGGTCGGCGATGCTCCAGTGGTGCAGGGGCGGTGTGTAGAAGTAGTTCAGCAGCAGGGAGCCCAGCGCCGCCGAGGCCAGCGCCGGCAGCAGCCCGCCGAGCAGCGCCGCCGCCACCACCACCGTGAGGAACAGCAGCATGTCGTTGGCGAGGCCGAGGTCGACGGTGTTCAGCAGCACCGCCAGCGTCGCCGGTCCGGCCAGGCCGACCAGCCAGCCCCAGACGATCCGGGCACGCCCCAGCCGGGCGCCCCGGGCCACCGGGAGCCCCCGGCCCTTGGCGACCTCGTCGTGGGTGACGATGTGCACGTCGAGGTCGGGCCCCGACTCACGGGCGACCGTGGCCCCGACGCCGGGGCCGAAAACGTACTGCCAGGCCTTGCGGCGGGAGGAGCCCAGGACGATCTGCGTGGCGTTCACCCCGCGGGCGAAGTCGAGCAGCGCGGCCGGTATGTCGTCGCCGACCACGTGGTGGAAGGTGCCGCCGAGGTCCTCCACGAGGGTGCGCTGCATCGCGAGTTCCTTCGGGGAGGCGGCCGTCAGCCCGTCGCTGCGCGCTATGTAGACGGCCAGGACCTCACCGCCCGCGCCCTTCTCCGCGAGCCGCGCCGCCCGCCGGATCAGCGTGCGCCCCTCCGGACCGCCGGTCAGACCGACGACGATCCGCTCCCGCGAGCCCCAGATCGCCGACACCCGGTGATCGCTGCGGTACTGCTTCAGATACTCGTCGACCCGGTCGGCCACCCAGAGCAGGGCCAGCTCCCGCAGGGCGGTGAGGTTGCCGGGGCGGAAGTAGTTGGACAGGGCCGCGTCGACCTTGTCGGGCTTGTAGACGTTGCCGTGCGCCATGCGGCGGCGCAGGGCCTGCGGCGACATGTCGACCAGCTCGATCTGGTCCGCCCGCCGCACGAACTCGTCCGGCACCGTCTCCTGCTGCCGCACCCCGGTGATCGACTCCACGACGTCGCCGAGGGACTCCAGATGCTGGATGTTCACCGTGGAGACGACGTCGACGCCGGCGGCGAGAAGCTCCTCCACGTCCTGCCAGCGCTTGGCGTTGCGGGAGCCGGGGACGTTGGTGTGGGCCAGTTCGTCCACCAGGGCGACCTGGGGACTCCGGGCGAGGACGGCGTCCACGTCCATCTCGGTGAAGGCTCCGCCCCGGTACTCCAGCTCCCGGCGCGGGACCTCCTCCAGGCCGTGCAGCATCACCTCGGTGCGCGGCCGGTCGTGATGCTCGACGAACCCCACCACGCAGTCCGTGCCCCGCTCGACACGACGGTGCGCCTCCGACAGCATGGCGTAGGTCTTGCCCACGCCCGGTGCCGCACCGAGGTAGATCCGAAGCTTGCCGCGTGCCATGGCCCCATTGTCTTCCCGTAACCGCTGCCTACGCAGCGTCGACCTTACGGCCAACGATGCCGACAAAGGGGACGGGGAGAGGGGCGCGGAGCGCCTTTGACGCAACCCTGACGCCGTGGACACACCCCAGGTCGGCACGGTCATGACCCACTCCCCTCACTGCTTCGCCGTCTTGCCTTCGCCCCTTCATCGGATGAGGACCGCCGATCGGTTCACGCCGAAAGCGGGGGAAAGATCCAAGCCGGGCGGCAGAGGGAAACCAGCGCCGGAAACCAGCGCCCTCATCACCCCAGCACCCCCAGCGCCCCCGATCGTCCCCAGCACCCCCGGACAGCGAAAAGGGCCGCACCCCTCCCGGGATGCGGCCCTCTCTCACTCTCGCTAACGGACCTCGGTGATCTCCGGCCCGCGCTGCAACTGGCCCATGCCGCCGGAGAACCGGGAGCCGGCCTCCTCCTGCTGGACGCCCTCGGGGACCATCTGAGCGTCGTTCGGCAGCTTCAGGACGATCGGGTCACGGGGGGCCATCGGGCCCTCGCCGCGGACCACGACCGTGTCCCGGAAGATCTGCTCCAGCAGGCCGGCGGCCTGCGGCTGCACCGCGCCCTGGCCCGAGATCACACCGCGCAGGAACCAGCGGGGCCCGTCGACGCCGACGAATCGCACGACGTGGAACCCGCCCGTGCCGTCCGGCAGCTGCACCGGAACCTGAGCGCGCAGCTCCCAGCCCAGCGGGCCCTCGACCTCGTCGATGATGCCGCCCTGCTGGGTGATGCCTGAGCCGATCTCCTCGCGGACCTCGCTCCAGATGCCCTCGCGCTTGGGGGCGGCGAAGGCCTGCAACTGGATGGCGCTGTCGCGCAGCACGACGGTGGCCGCGACGATCGCGTCGCCCGCGACCTCGACCCGCAGCTCCATGCCGTCGACGCCGGGCACGAAGATTCCGCCCAGATCCACGCGCCCCTCACCGGGGTCGCGCACCTCCGAGCTGTCCCAGGGCCCGTCGGGCCGCGGCTCGGGTTCGAGTCGCACCCGCTCGCGCTCGCCCTCTGCTTCGTCCGCCTCAGTGTCGACACTGTCGACGACCTGCTCGGCCTCGCCGGCCGCGTCCTCGGCGGCACCCTTCTTGTTGCGACGTCCGAACACGTCACTGTCCTTCCCGGTCGGATACGACCGAAGCGTATCGATTCCCACCCGTCGAGCCGCCTACGGCGGCCTGACCGCTTGTGCCGCTCCCGACGTCCACGGCGGCATGGCCACCGGTGGACCCGAAGCCCCCCTCGGCCCGCGCCGATTCGGGAAGTTCCGCGACCTCCTGGAAGCGGACCCTCTCGACCTGCTGGACGACCAGTTGGGCAATCCGGTCGAAGCGCTCGAACCGCACGGACTCGCGCGGGTCGAGATTCACCACGATCACCTTGATCTCCCCACGGTACCCGGCATCAACCGTCCCTGGGGCATTCACGAGGGCGACGCCGCACCGGGCGGCGAGCCCTGAACGAGGGTGCACGAAGGCCGCGTACCCCTCGGGCAGCGCGATGGACACTCCCGTCGGCAGTACGGCCCGCTCCCCCGGCGCGAGTTCGCGGGCCTCGGTGGTCCGCAGATCCGCGCCCGCGTCACCGGGGTGCGCGTACGTCGGAAGCGGTACGTCGGGGTCCACGCGCCGGATGAGGACGTGCACGGAAGAGTGGCTCACGGGTTCACCTCGAAAGCGCGAGCGCGCCGGGCCTGGTCCGGGTCGCTCATGGCGGCCTGGATCTCCTCCTTGCGGCCGTGGTCGACGAAGTGGTCGACCTTGACCTCGATGAACAGGGCGTCGGCGCGGACGGCAACGGGGCCCGCGGGGCCGCCGATCCGGCCGGTGGCCGTCGAGTAGATCTTCCGTCCGGCCACCGCCGTCACCTCGGCCGCGAGGTGCAGCGCGGTGCCGACGGGCACGGGCCGCACGAAGTCGGTCTCCAGTCGCCCGGTCACGGCGATAGTGCGCAGCAGCCAGTTCAGCGAGCCGAGCGTCTCGTCGAGCGCGCTGGCCAGGACGCCGCCGTGGGCCAGTCCCGGCGCCCCCTGGTGGGCGGGCTGCACGGTGAACTCGGCGGTGACGGTGACGCCTTCGCCGGCCCGCGCTTCCAGGTGCAGCCCATGGGGCTGCCCGCCGCCGCACCCGAAACACTGTTCGTAGTGGGCACCGAGGAGCTCACCGGGTACGGGAGCATCGGGGTGCCGAACGGGTTTCACTGCGTCGGCCGGAGGTTGAAGAACCGCGGAAGTACCACTCACAGGCGCAGACCTTACCCGCGCGTCGGAGCCGACCGGACACCGTGCCAAGCTTGGCCCCATGCAGCTCTCCGCCACCCCGTACGAAGAACGCCTCACCGCTCCCCGCTCGTGGTGGTTCGTCTCGTTCCTCGTAGGCGTCTCGTTCGCCCTGATCCTGCTGCCCTTCGGCACTCTGCCGTTGCTGGGCGGCCTGGTCGGCGGGACCGCGGCCGCGGCGGTCGTGGCGAGCTCCTACGGCTCGGTGCGTATCCGGGTCGTGGGCGACTCCCTGATCGCGGGCGAGGCGAAGATCCCGGTGGCGGCGCTGGGCGAGGCGGAGGTCCTGAGCCCCGAGGAGGCGCGCGCCTGGCGCACGTACAAGGCCGACACCAGGGCGTTCCTGCTGCTCCGGGCCTACATCCCGAGGGCGCTGCGCGTGGAGGTCACCGACCCGGACGACCCGACGCCCTACCTGTACCTGTCGACGCGGGAGCCCGAGCGGCTGGCGGAGGCGCTCCGGGCGGCCCGGGAGACGGCGGCGTAGGCAAAGGTCTCACCCGCGCCGCGCAAAGACTTCCCAGCCCCGGTGACCAGGTCCCGGTGATCAGGCCTCAGGCCCCGGCGTTCAGGGCTTCTCGGGGCGCCCCCGCCCCTTGCGCCCGTCGGACCCGTCAGGCCCTTCGAGGAGTTCCCTGGGGCTTCTGCCGAGCGTCAGCGGGTTCTCGGGGGACTCCAGAGGCGGCAGTTCGGGCAGCGCGTCCCAGGGCACCTGGTGCTTGCGCAGGTCGGTGCGGATCTTCGCCGCCAGCTTCCTGGTGTCCCGCCGGTTCATCAGCGCGCCCACCGCCGCGCCCACCAGGAAGGGCATCAGGTTGGGCAGGTCGCGGATCATGCGCTTCATGATCTGCTGGCGCAGCTCGCGCTTCATCTGACCGCCGAGGGCGGAGTTGAGGGAGCTGGGCTTCAGCGGGTCCACCCCGCGCTCGCCCGACCACACGCGCAGGTACGCGGTGCTGCGGTCCTTGAGGTTCCCGGGCGGCCGTACGCCGTAGACCTCGTGCAGTTCGGCGATCAGCTTCAGCTCGATCGCGGCCACGCCGGTGATCTCCGCGGCGATCTCGGCCGGCATCGCGGGCGGTACGGGAAGCATCGCGACCGCGCCGACGCCCGCGCCCACGGTGGACGTGGCGTTGGCCGCCCCCGACACGAGTTTGTCGGCGAGCTGTTCCGGCCCCAGGCCGGGGAACTGCCCGCGAAGCGTCCGCAGGTCCCGTACGGGCACCCTGGGCGCGATGTCGATGATCCGGTCGGCGAGGTGCGCCAGGCCCGCCCGGGCGCGGCTGCCGCCCTTGCGGACACCGTCCTTGGCCAGGTCCACCGCCTTGTCCCGGATCACCGCGACCCGTCGCCTGGCGACGGGCGCGGCGCCCTGAGCGGGAGCCGGGAGGTCAGCCCGGTCACCCGTCGATGCGAGCGAGGCCGATCCCGCAGGGGTCATTCCCCTGCCGGATGAGCCTCGCTCGTCGTCACGCACGCCGTGAGGGCCGTCGGACGGCCCCTTGTCCGCTCCCGGCAGAGAGAAGCGGCGCTTCCGAGGAGGGGTCGAGCCAGTCACGGCCGACCCGCCCTCAGTCGCAGTCGCGGCAGATCGGCTGGCCGTTCTTCTCCCGGGCCAGCTGGCTGCGGTGGTGCACCAGGAAGCAGCTCATGCAAGTGAACTCGTCCTGCTGCTTGGGCAATACCCGGACGGCCAGTTCCTCGTTCGAGAGGTCTGCGCCGGGCAGCTCAAGGCCCTCCGCGGCCTCGAACTCGTCGACGTCCACGGCGGAGGCGGACTTGTCGTTCCGCCGGGCCTTCAGCTCTTCAAGGCTGTCGGAGTCGACATCGTCATCGGTCTTGCGTGGGGTGTCGTAATCGGTTGCCATTTCGCCTCTCCCCCTCTGGGTGTCTGCGGTGTCTCCAGCGCACGTAACGCGTGAGAGGCCGGACTTGTGCCCGCCTCGAGGCGGAGATTTTGCCTCACATCAAGGTCTGTTACTCAATCGACACCCAACCGGACTCCTCACGGGTGATCGGGTTGGATGGCGATCGGGACCGTACACGGTCCGAATGTCGCACTTCAAAGGCGCCTCACCGTGTACTTCCCGTGATCAGGACCCCCGAAAACCCGGAGTTTCCGGGCTTTCCAGGGGCAGCCATGATCACGGAGAGTAGATGGCCGGAAAATCGCCCTTGTGATCGATCACACACGCGAGAGCTGCGTCGCAGTCCTGCGAATTCCGCGCAAAGCGAACATCCCCGCGTGTGTCGGCGACATGATCTCAGACGGGCAGGGTGACTCGCATCACGAGCCCTCCTCCCTCGCGCGGTTGGGCCGCGATGTGGCCGCCGTGCGCCCGGGCCACGGACCGGACGATGGACAGGCCGAGCCCGACTCCCTTGTCGCTCCCCGTGCGCTCCGTACGCAGCCGCCGGAAGGGCTCGAAGAGGTTGTCGATCTCGTACGCGGGAACGACCGGCCCGGTGTTCGATACGACGAGCACCGCCTGACCGTGCTGGATCTCGGTGGTCACCTCGACCCAGCCGTCCTCCGGAACGTTGTAGCGCACGGCGTTCTGCACGAGGTTGAGGGCGATCCGCTCCAGCAGCACGCCGTTGCCCTGGACGACGGCTTTCTGGCGCTTGCCGCGGAGCTCCACGCCCTTGGCCTTCGCCTCGCCGTGCACCTGGTCGATCGCCTGCCCGGCGACCTCGGCCAGGTCGACGGGCTTGCGCTCGACGATCTGGTTGTCGCTACGGGCGAGCAGCAGCAGGCCCTCTACGAGCTGTTCGCTGCGTTCGTTCGTCGCCAGCAGCGTCTTGCCGAGCTGCTGGAGCTCCACGGGCGCGTGCGGGTCGGACAGGTGCACTTCGAGCAGGGTGCGGTTGATCGCCAGCGGCGTCCTCAGCTCGTGCGAGGCGTTGCCGACGAAGCGCTGCTGCGCGGTGAAGGCCCGCTGGAGGCGCTCCAGCATGTCGTCGAAGGTGTCGGCGAGCTCCTTCAGCTCGTCGTCCGGGCCGTCCAGCTCGATACGGCGGGACAGGTCCGAGCCGGCCACGGCCTGGGCGGTGCGCAGGATCCTGCCGAGCGGGGCCAGCACCCGGCCGGCCATCGCGTAGCCGAACGCGAAGGCGATGACTGCGAGGCCGAGCAGGGCCAGCAGGGACCGGCTGAGCAGGTCGTCCAGGGCGTGCTGACGCTGTTCGTTGACGCACTCGTTCAGCGCCTGGTTGAGCTCCGCCGCAGGCAGCTCGCTGCTGCGCAGCTGGCAGACCTCGCTGCTCACCTTGCCGTAGACGACCTTGAACGGCAGGTCGCTGCCCACGTTCAGCGCGTTCGCCGCCAGCAAGTAGATGATCGACAGCAGCAGGATGCCGGCGATCAGGAACATGCCGCCGTACAGCAGCGTCAGCCGTATCCGGATGGTCGGGCGCAGCCAGGGGAACGGCGGCTGTGGCCTTCTCGGGTCCCAGGTGGGCTTCGGGGGCGCCTGGGGAGGCGCCGGGGTCGCGGCCACCGCCGGTCAGATCCGGTAGCCGGAGCCGGGGACGGTGACGATCACCGGCGGTTCGCCGAGCTTGCGGCGCAGGGTCATGACGGTCACGCGCACGACGTTGGTGAACGGGTCGGTGTTCTCGTCCCAGGCCTTCTCCAGGAGCTGCTCCGCGGAGACGACGGCGCCTTCGCTGCGCATCAGCACTTCCAGGACGGCGAACTCCTTGGGGGCGAGCTGGACCTCCTTGCCGTCGCGGAAGACCTCGCGGCGGTTGGGGTCGAGCTTGATGCCGGCGCGCTCCAGGACGGGCGGCAGCGGCACGCTGGTGCGCCGGCCGAGGGCGCGCACGCGTGCGATGAGCTCGCTGAAGGCGAACGGCTTGGGAAGGTAGTCGTCGGCGCCGATCTCCAGTCCCTCGACGCGGTCGCTGACGTCGCCGGACGCCGTGAGCATCAGCACGCGCGTGGGCATGCCGAGTTCGACGATCTTGCGGCAGACGTCGTCGCCGTGCACGAGCGGGAGGTCACGGTCGAGGACCACCACGTCGTAGTCGTTGACGCCGATGCGCTCGAGGGCGGCGGCGCCGTCGTACACGACGTCGACGGCCATGGCCTCCCGGCGCAGCCCGGTGGCCACCGCATCGGCGAGCAGTTGCTCGTCCTCGACGACGAGTACGCGCACGTCGCTGGTCCTTCCTGTGTCCGCCCGCGCAGCGCTCGGTGAGCGCGCGCGGGCAGGGGTCTTGGTGGGTGTGTGCTTCCATCCTGCCCTTTTCGGCCATAAGTCGGCGGTAAGGCGGGTGAGTGGGCCATGAAGGACTGGTGTGAAGCACGGGAATGCCAGATTTTCTCGTGCGGTTGAGGTTTCCGTGGGAGGGAGCGGGGGGAGGACGGCTTTACACCCCGCGATCACGCTCTGCATGTGCCGCAGCACCATGCGGTACTCCGCGGTCCGCTTCCGCAGAGCGGGCGTGGGTGTCCGGCACCGTGGCCGCCCGGCAGGGCAGCGCCGGGCATCTACGGGAGACGTGATCGCCCCTTCCCAACCGGCACACCCCCGTGCCACCGACCCACGACCCAAGGACGAGGGGGCGCAGCATGGACGCATTCACCGCAGGACTTCTGCAGCGCATAAGGGCGACCGAGTCCGACCTGACGCGGGCTCGCGACGAGGGCGACGACTTCCTCGTCGAGGTGGAGCTGGCCGAGCTCGACGACCTGCGCCGCCTCGCCGCCGACCACGGTGTGGAGGTCGGCGCGACGAGCGTCTGAGGCGGACCGCGCCAACGCACGACGGAGGGGCCCCGGCGAATCCAGCGCCGGGGCCCCTCCGCGTCGTCCGGCACGCCGCGGCCGCGCCCGGTTCAGTCGTGCCAGGCGCCGAAGTCCTCCAGGAGCCGCTGGAGGGGCTCGAAGACGGCCGGGGTCGCGGCGATCGTCAGCTCGCGTGAGGGGCGCTCTCCGGGGCGTCCAGCGGTCAGCGCGCCCGCCTCCCGGACGATCAGGTCGCCCGCGGCGAGGTCCCAGGGGTGCAGGCCTCGCTCGTAGTAGCCGTCGAGGCGGCCCGCGGCCACGTCGCACAGGTCGATGGCGGCCGAGCCGCCGCGGCGGATGTCCCGCACCAGCGGGATGAGCCGCCGGGCGACGTCGGCCTGGTGGGCGCGGACCTCGGTGACGTAGTTGAAGCCGGTGGAGACCAGGGCCTGGTCGAGGGGGGCGGCGGGCCGGCAGGCGAGGGTGCGCTCGCCGTCCCAGGCTCCGGTCGCCCGTGCTCCCGTGCCGCGCACCGCGTGGTACGTCTCGCCGCGCATCGGGACGGCGACGACGCCGACGACGGTCTCGCCGTCCTGTTCGGCCGCGATGGACACGGCCCAGGTGGGCAGCCCGTAGAGGTAGTTCACGGTGCCGTCGAGCGGGTCGATCACCCAGCGGACGCCGCTGCTGCCCTGGCTGGAGGCGCCCTCCTCGCCGAGGAAGCCGTCGTCGGGGCGGTGTTCTGCGATGAGGCCGGTGATCAGCTTCTCGGCGGCGATGTCCATCTCGGTGACGACGTCGATGGGGCTCGACTTGGTGGCGGCGACCGCGAGGTCGGCGGGGCGGCCGTCGCGCAGGAGTTCGCCGGCCCGGCGGGCGGCCTCCTGGGCGAGTTCGAGCAGTTCCGAGTGCAGGGGGTCGGTCACGGCGCTCCTCACGCGTAGGGGCTGTCGGCGCCCGCGGCGGCGGGCCTGGGGGCGCGGGCCGGGCAGCAGCCGACCGGGCAGAGATCGTGGCTCGCGCCGAGCGTGCCCAGGGCGCACGGGGTGAGGGCCCCGCCGCTCTCGGCCCCGCCGCTCTCGGTCGCGGCGCGCTCCAGGACGAGCTCGCGGATCGCGGCGGCGAACCGCGGGTCGGCGCCGACGGTGGCCGAGCGGCGCACCGGCAGGCCCAGTTCCCCGGCCTTGGCCGTGGCCTCGGTGTCGAGGTCGTAGAGGACCTCCATGTGGTCGGAGACGAAGCCGATGGGGGCCATCACGACGGCCGGGGCCCCGGCGGCGTGCCGCTCCTCCAGGTGGTCGCAGATGTCGGGCTCCAGCCACGGGATGTGCGGGGCTCCGGAGCGGGACTGGTAGACGAGCTGCCAGGGGTGGTCGACGCCGGTGCGCTCGCGGACGGCGTCGGCGACGAGCCCGGCCACGTCCAGGTGCTGGGCGACGTACGCGCCGCCGTCGCCGTGGTCCTCGACGGTGCCGGAGGTGTCGGCCGCGGCGACCGGGATCGAGTGGGTGGTGAACGCGATGTGCGCGCCGTCCCGGACGTCCTCGGGGAGCTCGGACAGGGACCGGAGCACGCCGTCGATCATGGGCTCGAGGAAGCCCGGGTGGTTGAAGTAGTGCCGCAGCTTGTCGATCTTCGGCAGCGGGAGCCCCTCGGCCTCCAGGGCGGCCAGCGAGTCGGCGAGGTTCTCGCGGTACTGGCGGCAGCCGGAGTACGAGGCGTAGGCGCTGGTGGCGAGGACCAGGACGCGACGGCGGCCGTCGGCGACCATCTCGCGCAGGGTGTCCGTCAGGTACGGGGCCCAGTTGCGGTTGCCCCAGTAGACCGGCAGGTCGAGGCCGTGGTCGGCGAAGTCCTTGCGCAGGGCGTCCAGCAGGGCGCGGTTCTGGTCGTTGATGGGGCTGACCCCGCCGAACAGGAAGTAGTGCTGCCCGACCTCCTTGAGGCGTTCCTTGGGGATGCCGCGCCCGCGGGTCACGTTCTCCAGGAACGGGACCACGTCGTCCGGGCCTTCCGGGCCGCCGAAGGAGAGCAGGAGCAGGGCGTCGTAGGGGGTGGCATCGAGCGCGTCTGGCATGTCTTCGATCCTGCCACCCGCGACTGACAGCCGGGTAACGCCGGGGTGGCCGGCCGCCCGCGCGAACGCGCGTGAAGGGTGCGTTAGGGTTGCCTAACTCCGTAAGCTGTATGGGCGGATTCACGCCTTACGAACCCCGTCACGCTCCTGGCACGCTTACCGAGCCCCCTAAGCCCCCGAGCCCCCGAGCCCCCCGAGCCCTCGCGCCGTGCCGAGCCGCCACGCACGCGTGACCGGACCCACCGGAGACCTCCGTGCCCAGCCCCTACCGCGCCCTGTTCGCCGCCCCCGGCTCCAAGGGCTTCTCCGCCGCGGGGTTCATCGGCCGTATGCCGCTGTCGATGATGGGCATCGGCGTCGTCACGATGGTCTCCCAGCTCACCGGGCGCTACGGGCTCGCGGGCGCGCTGTCGGCGACCATCGCGCTCTCTGCCGCGGCCATCGGGCCGCAGATCTCGCGCCTGGTGGACCAGTACGGGCAGCGCAGGGTGCTGCGCCCGGCGACGCTGCTGGCGCTCGTCGCGGCGGCCGGGCTGCTGCTGGCGGCGCACTACGAGGGGCCGGAATGGGTGCTGTTCGTGTGCTCCGCCGGGATCGGCGCGGTGCCGAGCCTCGGCGCGATGATCCGCGCCCGCTGGGCGGCCCTCTACCGGGGGACCCCGCAGCTGCACACCGCGTACTCGTTCGAGTCCGTGGTGGACGAGGTGTGCTTCATCTTCGGGCCGATCATCTCCATCGGGCTGTCCACGGCCTGGTTCCCGGAGGCGGGTCCGCTGCTGGCGGCCTGCTTCCTCGCCGTCGGCGTCTTCTGGCTGACCGCGCAGCGGGGCACCGAGCCCGCGCCGCACCCGCGCGAGCGGCAAGGCGGCGGTTCGGCGCTGCGCTCGCCGGGCCTCCAGGTCCTGGTGGCCACCTTCGTGGCGACCGGCACGATCTTCGGCTCGGTCGACGTGGTCACCGTCGCCTTCGCCGACGAGGAGGGCCACAAGGGCGCCGCGAGCGTGGTCCTGGCGCTGTACGCGGCGGGTTCCTGCGCGGCGGGCCTCGTCTTCGGCCTGCTGCGTCCCAAGGGGGCGCCGGAACGACGCTGGCTGTTGGGCGTGTTCATGATGGCCGTGAGTATGATCCCCCTCCTACTGGTCGGAAACTTGCCGTTTCTGGCCGTGGCGCTGTTCGTAGCGGGTCTGGCCATCGCTCCCACGATGATCACCACCATGTCCCTCATCGAAGAGCACGTACCACGCGCGCAACTGACCGAGGGCATGACCTGGGTGAGCACCGGGCTCGCGGTCGGGGTCGCGGTCGGCTCGTCCATCGCCGGCTGGGTCATCGACGCGGCCGGAGCGCGCGCCGGGTACGGGGTTCCGGCGGTGTCCGGGGCCGTCGCGGTCGCGGTCGGTTTCCTGGGGTACCGCCGGCTCAGCAGGCCGGCTCCGGGTCGGGGAGGCACCGTTGAGCAGCACAGCGAGCGGGAAGAACGGCACGTGGCGTAACTGGGGCGGCAACGTCGTCGCCCGGCCCGCGCGGGAGGTCATGCCCGCCTCCGTCGACGAGCTGGCCGCGGCGGTGCGCCGGGCCGCCGAGGACGGGCTCAAGGTCAAGGCAGTCGGCACCGGCCACTCCTTCACCTCGATCGCGGCGACCGACGGCGTGCTGATCCGCCCTCAGCTGCTGACCGGGATCCGCGACATCGACCGGGACGAGATGACCGTCACGGTGGAGGCCGGCACCCCGCTCAAGAGGCTCAACCTGGCCCTCGCACGCGAGGGGCTGTCGCTCGCCAACATGGGCGACATCATGGACCAGACCGTCTCGGGGGCCACCAGCACCGGCACCCACGGCACGGGCCGTGAGTCGGGGTCGATCGCCGCCCAGATCAAGGGCCTCGAACTGGTCACCGCGGACGGCTCGGTCCTCGCCTGCTCCGAGAAGGAGAACCCCGACGTCTTCGCGGCGGCCCGGATCGGCCTGGGGGCCCTCGGCATCGTCACCGCGATCACCTTCGCCGTGGAGCCGATCTTCCTGCTCACCGCGCGCGAGGAGCCGATGCCGTTCGACCGGGTCCTCGCCGACTTCGACCAACTGTGGGCCGAGAACGAGCACTTCGAGTTCTACTGGTTCCCGCACACCGGCAGCACCAACACCAAGCGCAACAACCGCAGCGCCGGCCCGCGCCGGCCGGTGAGCCAGCTCTCCGGGTGGGTCGAGGACGAACTCCTCTCCAACGGCGTCTTCCAGGTGGCCCAGTGGGTCGGCCGCGCGGCGCCCGCGACGATCCCGGCGATCGCCCGGATCTCCAGCAAGGCCCTGTCGGCGCGCACCTACACCGACATCCCCTACAAGGTGTTCACGTCCCCGCGCCGGGTGCGGTTCGTGGAGATGGAGTACGCCGTCCCGCGCGAGGCGGTGCGCGAGACGCTGCGCGAACTGAAGGCGGCGGTCGAGCGCTCGGGCCTGCGGGTCAGCTTCCCGGTGGAGGTGCGCACCGCGCCGGCCGACGACATCACCCTGTCCACCGCCTCCGGCCGCGACAGCGCGTACATCGCCGTCCACATGGTCAAGGGCACGCCGTACCAGAGGTACTTCACCACCGCCGAGCGGATCCTCACCGCGCACGAGGGCCGGCCGCACTGGGGCAAGGTGCACACGCGCGACGCGGAGTACTTCGCCTCGGTCTACCCCCGCTTCGGCGAGTTCACGGCGCTGCGCGACCGCCTGGATCCCGAACGCCTCTTCCAGAACGACTACTTGCGGAGGGTTCTGGGGGCGTAGCGGCCCCCGTGGGCGTCTGGTTCCGTTTCGGACGATTGCGTGAAGTACGCCACGTTCAAGATCGCGGAAATCGGGCATCACGCGGTCAAGTCCCACCCCTCGCCAGAAGTTGGGCGGCGCGCCAATCCACGCACGTGGCCCAAATGGAGTACTGTTGCGAGCCCTGGGTCCGGCCTCCCGCCAGGGCGTCCGGAGCCTTGCTGGACCGCCAGGAGGGGGGCTAGTTGCACAGGGTGACGGAGTTGGTCACTTAGCGTGGCGAATAGGTAACCGTGCCATAACGGCGAGCCAGGGCCCGTGCCCGACACGCCGGGCAACTCGGCAAGGTTGTGGCAGGCTGCACCCGGGCAGGCCACACTCGACTAGCGGAAGCAGCGACGCACGTGACGTCGGCAGGCACCACCCGGGAGGTCCCCATGCCCGAACTGCGTGTCGTGGCCGTCTCGAATGACGGCACACGGCTGGTGCTGAAGGCTGCGGACAGCACGGAGTACACGCTTCCTATCGACGAGCGTCTGCGCGCCGCCGTCCGCGGCGACCGTCCCCGCCTCGGCCAGATCGAGATCGAGGTGGAGAGCCATCTCCGCCCCCGCGACATCCAGGCGCGTATACGAGCCGGCGCGACCGCGGAAGAGGTCGCGCAGATGGCCGGCATCCCCGTCGATCGCGTACGCCGCTTCGAGGGCCCCGTGCTGGCCGAGCGCGCCTTCATGGCCGAGCGGGCCCGCAAGACGCCCGTCCGCCGGCCCGGTGAGAACGCCGGGCCGCAGCTCGGCGAGGCGGTCCAGGAACGGCTGCTGCTGCGCGGCGCCGACAAGGACACCGTCCAGTGGGACTCCTGGCGCCGCGACGACGGCACCTGGGAGGTCCTGCTCGTCTACCTGGTCGCGGGCGAACCGCACTCGGCGAGCTGGACGTACGACCCGCCCCGGCGGCTCGTCCAGGCCGTCGACGAGGAGGCGCGCTCGCTGATCGGCGAGTCCGACGACCTCGCCGCGCCGGAGCCCAGCTTTCCCTTCGTCCCGCGCATCGCGCGGCTGCCGCGCGAGCGGACGATGGACCGGGCCCTGGAGCGGCCGAGCCTGCCCGCGCAGGCCTCCGAGCCGCCCGAGGAGAGCACCGCGGAACGGGAGCGCGACTCGCTGACCAGCCTGCTGGAGGCGGTGCCGAGCTTCCGCGGCGACCTCGTCGTCCCCGAACGCCCGTCGGAGGAGCCCGAGGAGCCCGCCGAGGAAGAGGCCGTCGAGGAACCCCCGGCGCCCGCCGCGTCGGCCGGCTCCGCCTACGCGGACGTCCTCATGCCGCGTTCGGTGGGCAGCCACCGCGACCGGCTGATCGGTTCCACGGACCGTCAGGCCGAGGCGGACGGCGTCCGTCCGGGCCGCCGCGCGGCGGTGCCGAGCTGGGACGAGATCGTGTTCGGCACGCGGCGCAAGAAGCAGGAGTGAGCCCGGGCGGGGCAACCCGCCGGGGACGTCCTCCGGTTCGCCGGTCTCGATCCGCACACAGGTTCATACGTACGGGAGGGCCGCACCTGTTCGGTGCGGCCCTCCCGTACGCGCACGCGTGACAGGGGTCACTGGGGGTCGGGGCCCACGGCGACGGGACGGGACGGGTCCGAGGACCACTCCGACCAGGAACCGACGTACAGGGCCGCAGGAACGCCCGCGACGGCCAGCGCCAGCACCTCGTGCGCGCCGGAGACGCCCGAGCCGCAGTAGACGCCCACCGCCGTGCCCTCGGAGGCCCCCAGCGTCTTGAAACGGTCCCTCAGCTCCTCGGCCGGTAGGAAGCGGCCGTCCGGCCCCACGTTCTCGGTCGTGGGCGCGGAGACCGCGCCCGGGACATGCCCGCCGACCCGGTCGATCGGCTCCACCTCGCCCCGGTACCGCTCCCCCGCGCGGGCGTCGAGCAGCACCCCGGAGCGGGCCAGTGCCGCGGCCCCGTCCGCGTCGAGGAGGCCCTCGTCGTCCGGCGCGGGCTCGAAATCGCCTTCGGCGGGCACGGGTGCGTCGACCTGGAGCTGCCCCTCCCACGACGGCAACCCGCCGTCGAGGACTCGCACGTCCGGGTGACCCGTCCAGCGCAGCAGCCACCACGCGCGTGCCGCCGCCCAGCCCTGACCGCCGTCGTACACGACGACCGGCCGGGCCGCCGACACGCCCGCCCGGCGCATCGCGGCGCCGAACTCCGTCAGATCCGGCAGGGGGTGACGGCCGCCCGTGCCGGGCGTCCCGGCCAGTTCACGGTCCAGGTCGACGTAGACGGCGCCGGGCACGTGCCCCGAGGCGTACGCGGCCGGGCCGTCGAACGGCGGCTCGCCGGACGCCTTCGCCAGGGTGAGCTGCCAGCGGACGTCGAGCACGACCGGCGGGCGCTCCCCCGCCAGGTCGCTCGCGAGTTCGGATGCGGAGATGATGGCGTTCATGGCCACCATCCTCGCGCACGGGGTGGCCCCGTCGTCCATGTCCGGCTACTCTGCTCGGCCGGACGGCCCCGATCACGAGGCGTACGGGATCGGGCACATGGCGTACAGCCGATCGACATCCGACGGCCATCGCGCGGAGAGGACGGGGTACCCCACAGGAGGTACTCCACAGGAGGTACTCCACAGGGGCACCCTTCCTCCCCGCACGCGCGCACGACGCGGGGCACCGACCCGGCCACCGAGAGGGGCCGAGAAGAGAGTGACGATGACCGAGGCACGCGGATCGGCCGGCCCGGACGGCGCACCACAGGCCCGGTACGCCCCCGGCGCCCCCTGTTGGGTGAGCCTTATGGTGCACGGACTGACCGCGACCCAGGAGTTCTACGCCGAGCTGTTCGGTTGGGAATTCCAACCCGGTCCGCAGCCGCTCGGTCCCTATGTGAGGGCGCTGCTCGACGGCCGTGAGGTGGCCGGCATCGGCCAACTCCCCCAGGACCGGCATCTGCCGATCGCCTGGACGCCGTACCTCGCCTCGGACCACGTGGACGCCACCGCGGAGACGGTGCGCCTGTGCGGCGGCACCATCGGGGTCGGTCCGCTGGACGCCGGCGACGCGGGGCGCATGGCCATCGGCTCCGACCCCTCCGGCGCGGTCTTCGGGATCTGGCAGGCGGCGGCCCACCTCGGCACGGACCTCACCGGCGTGCACGGCACCCCCGCCTGGAACGAGCTGGCGACCTACGAGGCCGCGGGCGCCGCCAAGTTCTACGAGACGGTGTTCGGCTACGGGCGCGAGGCGGAGGCGTCCGCCGACACGGACTACGTGACCCTGCACATCGCCGGCCGGGCGGTGGCCGGCATCCGGGGCGTCGGCGCCGCGCTGCCCCGGGACCGGGGGCCGCACTGGATGACGTACTTCGAGGTGGCCGACGCGGACGAGGCGCTCGCGCGGGTCGTCGGCCTCGGCGGGCACGTCCTCCATCCGGTGCGCGACGGCGCGCACGGGCGCGTGGCGGGCGTGGCCGATCCGGAGGGGGCCCGCTTCTCGCTGATCCAGGACCCGCGCTGACGTGGGCCGGCCCTGAGACCAGACCCTGAGGCTAGACCTGGTGCATCGGCAGGACGTCGGGCGACAGCGCCGCCGCGTGGGCCGTCGCCGCCGTCATCCGGCGCCGGTGGTGCCGGCGGCACAGGACCTCGTAGCCGATGGTGTCCGCCTGGTTGACGTCGCCGATGACGACCTGGGCGCCCTCGACGACCATCACGCCGCCGACGGTGCGGGCGTTGTGCGTGGCCCGCGCCCCGCACCAGCACAGGGCCTCGACCTGGAGCACCTCGACGCGGTCGGCGAGTTCGACGAGCCGCTGCGAGCCGGGGAACAGCTTGGAGCGGAAGTCGGTGGTGATACCGAAGGCGTAGACGTCGACGCCGAGGTCGTCGACCACGCGCGCGAGCTGGTCGATCTGCTCCTCGGCGAGGAACTGCGCCTCGTCCGCGATCACGTAGTCGGCCCGGCCGCCCTGGGAGAGGTGGTCGACGAGGTAGGCGTAGAGGTCCTGGCCGTCCTCGACCTCGACGGCGTCAGTGACCAGGCCGAGGCGGGAGGAGAGCTTGCCCTCGCCCGCGCGGTCGTCGCGGGTGAAGATCATGCCTTGAAGGCCGCGCGCGGAGCGGTTGTGCTCTATCTGGAGAGCCAGCGTCGACTTCCCGCAGTCCATGGTTCCGGAGAAGAACACCAGCTCGGGCATGGGGAGTTGCGTACCTTTCGGCGGGATCTGTCGATGGTGTGGGGAGCCCGGGGGCCGTCAGGAGCGTACTTCGAGCAGCGGGACGAGCTGTTCGGCGGGGGTCATGGAGCCGTGGTTGCCGACCATGGCCGACTCCTTCGGCTCCCGCTCGGAGGCGATGAGCAGGACGTCGTCCCGGGCGGCCGCGATCACGTCGCCGAGGCGGTCGTGCACGCGTTCGTCGAGCTGGGGGCCGAACCAGCCCGCGGCGACGGCCTCGACGCGCGAGGCCACCCAGAACTGCTCGCCGAGCACCTCGCGCCAACAGGTCAGGACGTCGTCCTCGGCGCCCGGTACGGCGTAGACGTGACGGGCGCGGCCCTCGCCGCCCAGCAGGGCGACCCCGGCGCTCAGCTCCCAGTCCTCGTCGAAGTCGATGCGGTGCGGCTCGCCGAAGGGCACGTCGACCATGCCGTGGTCGGCGGTGACGTAGAGCGCGCTGCGCGGCGGGAGTTGCTCGGCGAGGCGCTGGACGAGCCGGTCGACGTACATGAGCTGGCCGCGCCAGGTGTCGGAGGCGACGCCGTAGCGGTGCCCCGCGCCGTCGAGTTCGGCGTAGTACGTGTAGACGAGGGAGCGGTCGCCGACCGCGAGCTGCTCGGCCGCGAAGTCCATGCGCTCCTCGCCGGTCAGCCGGCCGTGGAACGTGCCGCCGCTGAGCGCCACCTTGGTGAGCGGGGTGGTCTGGAAGTGGGGCGAGGACACCTGGGCGGCGTGCACTCCGGCCGCGTCGGCGAGCTGGAAGACGGTGGGGTACGGCTGCCAGGGGCCCGGCGGGGTCCACGGCTGCCAGCGGAGCTGGTTCATCAGCTCGCCGGTGGCGGGGTTGCGCACCGCGTAGCCGGGCAGGCCGTGCGCGCCGGGCGGGAGGCCGGTGCCGACGGAGGCGAGGGAAGTCGCGGTGGTCGCGGGGAAGCCGGCGGTGATCGGGCGTCCGGTGCCGCCGCGCGAGCTGCCGAGCAGCGCGTGCAGGTAGGGCGCCTCGTCGGGGTGGGAGCGGATCTGCTCCCAGCCGAGGCCGTCGATCAGAAAGACGCAGTTGCGGTCGGCCGGGGACAGTTCCGTGATCGCCGCGGTCATGCCGGGGACGCCCATGCCGGCGGCCAGGGTGGGCAGCAGGTCGGCGAGGGAGCCGGAGCCGTACTCGGGGACGGGCGCGGAGGCGACGGCGAGGGGTTCCGGGTGGTCCCAGGCGGCGGGGGCAGCCATCAGCGGGTGGGGTCCGCGGTCGCCTCGGAGAGGGACTGCGCGAAGGCGAGGGCCTGGCGCACCGTCTCCGTGCCGTCCCCCGCCTCGCTGACGCGCAGGCTGAGGTCGTCCGCCGTCGAGTTGCCCGTGTAGCCGTGGTCGGCGTCGCAGTTGGGGTCGCCGCAGGCGGCCGGCTCCAGGTCGATGCGGGAGACGGCGCCCCAGCCGATGGTCAGCACGACCTCGCGCGGGACGGTGCCCGGGGCGTACGACTCCGGGTTGGCGACCACGCGGCTGACGACGACCGACGAGATCCGGCCGAGCTTCACGGACTCCGTGGACGTCGTGGCGTACGGCGTCGGGGAGGTGGTGTCGGCGGCCTGCTCGTCGGTGTGGCTGACGATGAAGCGGTTGCCGGTGAGGACCAGCACGGTCACGTGCCGGCGCACCTCGTTCTGGTCGAAGGTGGTCTCCTGGTGGACCAGGTACGACCGGATGGGCTCGCCGCCCACAGCGGCCTCCACCGCCTCGGCCACGAGGGCCGGGTAGTAGCCGCTGCGCTCGATCGCCGCACGCAGCCCCTGGGTCGTCGTACTGGTCTTGGCCATGCGGTCCATCCTACGGGGACCCACTGACTGCGAGGGAACGCTCACGGCCGCTTCAGTAGGACGGGAGCGTCCGCGGGCCGAGGTCGTCGCGGGCGGGCGGGGGCGTGAGGCGGACGGAGGCGCCGAGGACGCTGAGGCCCTGCGGGGCGACGACGACCGGCTCCAGCGTGACGGCGACGACCTCGGGATGGTCGTCGACCAGCCTCGACACCCGCAGCAGGAGTTCCTCCAGGGCGGGGGTGTCGACGGGGGCGGAGCCGCGCCAGCCGAACAGGAGCGGGGCGGTCCGGATGGACCGGACCAGGGAGGCCGCCTCGCGGTCGGTGACCGGGACGAGGCGGTGCGCCATGTCCCCGAGCAGCTGCGAGGCGGCCCCGGCGAGTCCGAAGGAGAGCACCGCGCCGGCCGCCGGGTCGATGACCGCGCGGACCACCGTGTCGACTCCGCGCGGGGCCATCGCCTGGACGACCGGGCGCAGTTCCTCGGCCCGGCCGAACAGCTCGGTCAACTCGGCGTATGCGCGGCGCAGTTGTTCCTCGTCGGCGAGGTCGAGGCGGACGCCGCCCAGGTCGGCACGGTGGCGGAGGTGGGGGGCGGTGGCCTTGAGGGCGACGGGGTAGCCGAGGGCGTCGGCGGCGCGGGCGGCCTCGTCCGGGGTGGGGGCGGGGATGGCCCGGCGCACGTCGACGCCGTACCGGCCGAGCAGCTCGCAGGTCTCGTCGGCTCCCAGGGTGAGGCCCTGCCCGCGCGTGAGGAGCCCGTCGATGAGCCGGGCCGCGCCCTTCTCGTCGATGTCGTCGTACTCGGGCACCTTGCCGGGATCGGCGGCCTCGCGCCGCCAGTGCGCGTACTTCACGGCTTCGGCAAGGGCACGGACCGCGCGTTCGGCGGCGGGGTAGGCGGGGATGAGGTGGGCGCCTTCGGGTGCGGGCGTCTCGGAGACGGGGGGCGCGGTGGAGGGGGGCGCGGTGGAGGGGGGAGGCGTGGTCGAGGCCCTCGCGGCTGGGGCATTCGCGGCCGGGGGGTTTGCGGCGCGGGCGGACGTGGCGGGGGCGGCCGCGCCGGGGGCGTTGGCGGTGGGGACGTTGGTGACGGGGGCGGGGGTGACGGGTGCTTCAGGGCTGGACGCTCCGGTGCCGGCGGCTCCGGTGGCCGGTGCTCCGGGGGCGAGGGATCCGGGGCTGGACGGTCCCGCAGCAGGTGCTCCAGCAGCGGAGGCTCCTGTGACGGGGGCCTCGGGGCCGGGGGCTACGGTGCCGGCAGCTCCCGTGGCCGGTGCCCCAGGGGCGAGGGATCCGGAGCTGGACAGTCCCGGGGCAGGTGCCCCAGCAGCGGCTCCCGTGACGGGGGCTCCCGGGACCGGCGATTGAGGGGTGGTCGGTGTGTGGGGGTTCGCTGTCGCGGCTCGCGCGCGGGGGGCTGTGCTCGTGGCGGCGGACAGGGCTTCCGCTAGGCCGCCGAGTTCCACGTGGACGACGAGTACCGGCTTGGCGGGGCCCGCCGCCGCGGCCGAGCGGAGCGCCTCGGCCAGCTCCGCGTCCCCCGGCGACGCCTCGCCGATCGAGGGGATCGCCGTGACCACCACCGCGTCGCAGGCCTCGTCGGCCAGGGCGTGGGTCAGCGCCGCGTGGAAGTCCTCGGCCGTGGCTTCCGTGGTCAGGTCGCGCGGCGGCAGCGGACGCAGCCCCTCGGAGAGGCACGCGTCGTACGTCAGCAGTCCCAGCGACTCGGAGTTGCCGAGGATGGCGACCCGGGGGCCGCCCGGCAGCGGCTGGCGGGCCAGCAGCAGGCCGGCGTCCACGAGTTCGGTGATGGTGTCCACCCGGATCACGCCGGCCTGCCGCACCAGCGCGGACACGGTCGCGTGCGGCAGCCGCGTGGCCCGTACGGCGTGGCCCTGCGGGCCGGATCCGGCGCCCTGCACGACCACCAGGGGCTTCGCCGCCGCCGTACGGCGCGCGAGGCGGGTGAACTTGCGGGGGTTGCCGATGGACTCCAGGTACATCAGGGCGACGTCGGTGTCGGGGTCTTCGTACCAGTACTGGAGGACGTCGTTGCCGGAGACGTCGGCGCGGTTGCCGGAGGAGACGAACGTGGACACGCCGGTGACGCCGGTGACGCCGCCGCCGCGCCGGTGGAGCCGGGACAGCAGGGCGATGCCGATCGCGCCGGACTGGGCGAACAGGCCGATGCGGCCGGGCCGCGGCATCTCGGGCGCCAGCGAGGCGTTGAGCCGCACCTTCGGGGAGGTGTTGACGATGCCGAAGGCGTTGGGGCCGATGATCCGCATCCCGTACGCGCGTGCGTGGCGGACGAGTTCGCGTTGGCGCTCGCGCCCCTCGGGGCCGCTCTCGGCGTAGCCGGCGGCGAGCACGACGAGTCCCTGCACGCCGTGTTCGCCGCATTCGGCGACGACTTCGGGCACGTGCTCGGCGGGGACGGCGACGACCACGAGATCGACGTGTCCGTCGATCTCGCGGACCGAGCGGTGGGCGGGCACCCCGTCGACTTCCTTGAGGTCCTCGGGGAACGCCTTGTTCACCGCGTACAGGCGCCCGGTGAAGCCCGCCTCCCGCAGGTTGCCGAGGACGCCGCGGCCGACGCCGCCGGGCGCGCGGCCGACGCCGACCACGGCGACCGAGCCGGGCGCGAGCAGGCGTCCCACGGAGTGGGCCTCGGCGCGCTGCTCACGCGCGCGTTGGACGGCCAGGGAGCGTTCGGTGGGTTCGAGGTCGAACTCCAGGCGGACGACACCGTCCTCGAAGCTGCGCTTCTGGGTGTACCCGGCGTCCGTGAACACCTTGATCATCTTGTTGTTGGCGGGGAGCACCTCGGCGGCGAACCGGCGGATGCCGCGCTCGCGCGCGACGGCCGCGATGTGCTCCAGGAGCGCGGAGGCGACGCCCCTGCCCTGGTGGGCGTCCTGCACGAGGAAGGCGACCTCGGCCTCGTCGGCGGGGGCGGAGGCGGGCATGCCGTCGGCGCCGATGCGGTCATAGCGTACGGTGGCGATGAACTCGCCGCCGACCGTGGCCGCGAGTCCCACCCGGTCCACAAAGTCGTGGTGCGTGAAGCGGTGGACGTCCTTGGCGGACAGACGCGGGTAGGGCGCGAAGAAGCGGTAGTACTTCGACTCGTCCGACACCTGCTCGTAGAAGCTGACCAGGCGCTCGGCGTCATCGACGGTGATGGGGCGGATGCGCGCGGTGCCGCCGTCGCGCAGCACCACGTCGGCTTCCCAGTGGGCGGGGTACTCGTGCCGGTCCGGCGCGCTCTGCATGGGGCCCAGAGTACGGCTCGCGTACGACAACGGCGCGAGGCAGTCTGTGGAGGACGGAAGGTGGGGTCGAGGCCGCGATCCCCACGACCACGGCGGAACGGTCCGAAGGGCCGTTCCGGGCACGCTTCACGTGTGGAACACTGGTCTAGACAACCCTGAACAGCGAAGGGCAGCATCACATGGCTGAGCGCCGCGTCAACGTCGGCTGGGCCGAGGGCCTCCACGCCCGCCCCGCCTCCATCTTCGTACGAGCCGCCACGGCCGCAGGCGTCCCGGTGACGATCGCCAAGGCGGGCGGCAACCCCGTCAACGCGGCCTCCATGCTGGCCGTCCTCGGCCTGGGCGCGCAGGGCGGCGAGGAGATCGTCCTCGCCTCCGACGCCGAGGGCGCGGACGCCGCTCTCGACCGGCTGGCCAAGCTGGTCTCCGAAGGTCTCGAGGAGCTTCCCGAGACCGTCTGAGCCCCGCTCGCGGCACCCCTGGAGCCGCGTCGCCCCACCCGGGCGGCGCGGTTCCGTCGTTCTCCCGCCCCGCACGACCGTCACTCCGTCCATCCTTTCGCGGTGCCGGACGGAATTGCCGGAGGCTGTCCGGAAAATACCCGCGGGCATGACAGTGGGCATGCGGAGAACGCACCCCGATGAATTATGGGTGCGCGAGGAAAAGGGCAGCGGAAATACGCCTCCGCCGAATATCACTTCTTTGTATACGGCCCCCGTGTTAATGCCGCTGGCCCGACATGTTTACGACGTGTTGCGAAGTCCTCACACGCTCCTGCCGGTCCCCGCCGGGAATCCGCATGCGGTGCGCGGACGTGGCGCGCTCGGCGTGCAGCGCCGTGATCGTCCGCGCGCGCTCCCCGTCGCCGCGCGCCACCGCGTCCACGATCGCGCCGTGCTCCGCCCAGGACTCCACCGGGTTGGCCGGCGCCTCCACCGCGTACATCCAGGCGATCTTGTGACGCAGCTGGGTGAGCGTCGAGGACAGGGCGTGGCTGCCGGAGGCCTGGGCGAGCGTCTCGTGGAACCAGCTCCCCAGGGAGCGCAGATCCTCGCTGCTGCCCCTCCTGGCGCGCTCCTGGCCCAGCCGGACGAGGCCGCGCAGCACCTTCAGATGGGCCTCGGTGCGCCGCTGGGCGGCCCGGGAGGCGCCGAGCGGCTCCAGGAGCATGCGCATCTCCAGGAGGTCGGCGGCCTCCTGCTCGGTCGGTTCCGCGACGCACGCGCCCGCGTGGCGGCGGGTGACGACGAAGCCCTCCGCCTCCAGGGTGCGCAGTGCCTCGCGGACGGGGACGCGCGAGACGCCGTAGCGGCGCGCGAGGAGTTCCTCGGTGAGGCGGCTGCCGCGCTCGTAGACACCCGCGACGATGTCGTCCCGGACGGCCGTGCACACCGAGTGCGCCGGAATACGCATGACGGACCTCCGCCTTAATCCCCGTGAAACGTCGACGATTGACGTGTGTTCCGTGACTCTATTGCAATGAGCCGGAATTTCCGATGGCGGGTCGGAATCCAGGGATATTTTTTGGACAGCGGGGACGCCGAAACGGCGAAAGCCCCGGCCGGGAAGGGCCGGGGCTGAAGGATCTGTCGCCTGGCGGCGTCAGACGTTCACGCCGTGCTTGCGGAGGTAGGCGACCGGGTCGATGTCCGAGCCGTACTCCGCGCTGGTGCGGGCCTCGAAGTGCAGGTGCGGGCCGGTGACGTTGCCGGTGGCGCCCGACACGCCGATCTTCTGGCCCGGGGTGACCTTGTCGCCGACCGAGACGCCGATCGAGGACAGGTGACCGTACTGGGTGTAGGTGCCGTCGTTCATCCGGATGACGACCTCGTTGCCGTAGGAGCCGCCCCAGCCGGCCTCGACGACGGTGCCGAGTCCGACGGCGTGCACGGTGGTGCCGCTGGAGGCGTGGAAGTCGATGCCGGTGTGGCTGCCGGAGGACCACAGGGAGCCGCCGGACTTGTAGCTGGTGGAGACATACGAGCCGCTGATCGGCGACACGAAGGCGTTGAGGCGCTTGCGCTCGGCCTCGCGGGCGGCGCGCGCCCTGGCCTCGCGCTCCTCCTCGACCTTCGCGGCGGCCACGGCGGCGGCCTTCTTGAGCTCGGCGGCCTCCTGGGCTGCCTGCTGCTGGGCGGCGGCCTGGTCGTCGATCTGCGCGGCGACGGAGTCGCCGACGGTCACGACGGGGACGAGGCCGGTCTGTTCGACGGAGGGCGTGGGCTCGGCGGCGAGGGCGGAGCCGGAGGCGACGGTGCCGATGACGCCGGTGGTGGTCAGTGCGGCGATGCTCGCCGCGCGCGCGGAGGTGCGCCGCATCCGACCGGGACGACGGTGCTTCCCGGTGGCGCAGGTGAACGCCATGAAGTTGAGCGGTCCTTTCCTTCCCTCTCGCCTACCGGGTTAGCTGACGGGTTCGGAGCAGGAAGGTCTCCTACGGACCCCCTCGCGACTCGCGCGGGCGTCCGATTCACCCCAGGGACTTCATGGTTGGGTCCCCGGCTCCCCTGGCTCGCGCCGTACGGGGACTCGGCGATGACTGTCCGGTGCCGCGGATGCGGCGCACTGCCGACGAACAGCCCGGATGAAACTAGACGCGGCCGCTGTCAATCCCCAAACGGAACGCGCGTTTTGTAGCGCATGCCACAGGGCAGACAGGCAGCCTTTCCCTCAATTCGGACATCAGAGGGCCCCGGTGACGCATCTGTCACCGGGGCCCCTGGCGCGCGTATGACGTCGCGTCAGCACGCGCGCGTCGCGCGGAGCGCGTCCTACTCGGCCGTGACGACCTTCACCTCGCCGATGCCGAGGGCCTCGACCGGCGCCTTGATCTGCGCCGCGTCACCGACGAGGACGGTCACCAGGCGGTCGCCCGGGAAGGCGCTCACGGCGGCCGCGGTGGCCTCCACGGTGCCGGTGGCGGCGAGCTGCTGGTACAGCGTCGCCTGGTAGTCGTCAGGCAGGTGCTGCTCGACCTGGTCGGCCAGGGTGCCGGCGACGGCCGCGGCCGTCTCGTACTTGAGCGGCGCGACGCCGACCAGGTTCTGCACGGCGACATCGCGCTCGGCGTCGGTCAGACCGCCCTCGGCGAGCGTGCGCAGCACCTTCCAGAGGTCGTCCAGCGCGGGGCCGGTGTTGGGGGTGTCGACCGAGCCGCTGATGGCGAGCATCGAGGCGCCCGAGCCGTCCGGCGCGGACCGCAGGACCTGGCCGAAGGCGCGCACGCCGTAGGTGTAGCCCTTCTCCTCGCGCAGGACGCGGTCCAGCCGGGAGGTGAGGGTGCCGCCGAGGCAGTACGTGCCGAGCACCTGCGCGGGCCACACGCGTGCGTGCCGGTCCGGTCCGATGCGGCCGATCAGCAGCTGCGTCTGGACGGCTCCGGGGCGGTCCACGATGACGACCCGGCCGGTGTCGTCGGCGGTCACCGGCGGCACGGGCCGCGGCTCGGCCGCGGAGCCCGTCCAGGCGCCCAGGGTGTCGCCGAGGAGCGCCGCCAGGTCGATGTCGGTGAGGTCGCCGACGACGACGACGGTGGCCGTGGCGGGGCGGACGTGCTTCTCGTAGAAGGCGCGGACGGCCGCGGAGTCGATGCTCTCGACCGTCTCCGCGGTGCCCTGGCGGGGGCGCGACATCCGCGCGTCGGCCGGGAACAGCTCCTTGGAGAGCTCCTTGGCGGCGCGCCGGGAGGGGTTGGCCAGCTCGTGCGGGATCTCGTCCAGGCGGTTGCGGACGAGGCGCTCGACCTCGCTGTCGGCGAACGCGGGCGCCCTGAGGGCGTCGGCGATCAGGCCGAGGGCCTTGGCCAGGCGGGAGGCGGGCACCTCCAGGCTGATGCGGACGCCGGGGTGGTCGGCGTGGGCGTCGAGGGTGGCGCCGCAGCGCTCCAGCTCGGCGGCGAACTCCTCGGCGGAGTGCTTGTCGGTGCCCTCGGAGAAGGCCCGCGCCATGATCGTGGCGACGCCGTCCAGGCCGGCCGGCTCGGCGTCCAGCGGCGCGTCGAGGAGGACCTCGACGGCGACTACCTGCTGTCCGGGGCGGTGGCAGTGCAGGACGGTCAGCCCGTTGTCGAGGGTCCCGCGCTCGGGGGCCGGGAACGCCCACGGCTTGGCGTCGCCCGCCTGCGGCTGGGGGTGGAAGTCCATCGTGGCGAGCTCGGTCACTTGGCCGCCTCCTCGTTCTCGTCCTCGTCGGCGGCGTTCTCGGCGCCTTCGGCGCTCTCGGGGCTCTCGGCGCCCTCAGTGGGCTCGTAGACCAGCACGGCGCGGTTGTCGGGGCGCAGCCGGGCGCCGGCGATCTCCCGCACCTCGTCCGCCGTCACGTCCAGCACCCGCTGGACGGCGGTCAGGGCTAGCTGCGGGTCGCCGAACAGCACGGCGAACCGGCACAGTTCGTCGGCGCGGCCGGCTACCGTGCCGAGGCGGTCCAGCCACTCGCGCTCCAACTGCGCCTGGGCGCGCTCCATTTCCTCGTCCGTGGGGCCCTCCGCGGCGAACCGGGCGAGCTCCTCGTCGATGGCGGCCTCGATGACGGGCACCTCGACGTCGCCGGAGGTCTTCACGTCCAGCCAGCCCAGGGAGGGCGCTCCCGCGAGCCGCAGCAGGCCGAAGCCGGCCGCCACCGCCGTGCGGTCGCGGCGCACGAGGCGGTTGTACAGGCGGGAGGACTCGCCGCCGCCGAGGACGGTGAGCGCCAGGTCGACCGCGTCGCACGCACGCGTGCCGTCCTCGGGGAGGCGGTAGGCGGCCATCAGGGCGCGCGCGGGGACCTCCTCCTCGACGACCTCGCGCAGCTGCTCGCCGATGACCTCCGGCAGCGCGCCGTCCCGCGGCTGGGGCTTGCCGTCGTGGCCGGGGATGGATCCGAAGTACTTCTCGATCCAGGCGAGCGTCCGCTCGGGGTCGATGTCGCCGACCACGGACAGGACGGCGTTGTTGGGCGCGTAGTACGTGCGGAAGAACGCGCGCGCGTCCTCCAGCGTCGCCGCGTCCAGGTCGGCCATGGAGCCGATCGGCGTGTGGTGGTAGGGGTGGCCCTCCGGGTAGGCGAGGGCGGTCAGCTTCTCGAAGGCGGTGCCGTAGGGCACGTTGTCGTAGCGCTGGCGGCGCTCGTTCTTGACGACGTCGCGCTGGTTCTCCATGGACTCGTCGTCCAGGGCGGTCAGCAGCGAGCCCATGCGGTCGGCCTCCAGCCAGAGGGCGAGCTCCAGCTGGTGGGCGGGCATGGTCTCGAAGTAGTTGGTGCGCTCGAAGCTCGTGGTGCCGTTGAGGGAGCCGCCCGCGCCCTGGACCAGCTCGAAGTGCCCGTTGCCCTTGACCTGGGCGGAGCCCTGGAACATCAGGTGCTCGAAGAGGTGAGCAAGTCCGGTACGCCCCTTGACTTCGTGGCGCGAGCCGACGTCGTACCAGAGGCACACCGCCGCGACGGGGGTCAGGTGGTCCTCGGAGAGCACCACGCGAAGGCCGTTGGCCAGGCGGTGCTCGGTCGCTGTCAGGCCCCCGGAGCCTGCCTGGGCTGTGGCCGTGTGACCCATGGGCATGTACGTCCCTTCCGATCGCGGACGCGGTCGTCGAAACCGCGGTTTTCCTGCCGGTCCTGCCACTGTATGCAAGCGTGCGCGGCCTCGGCGAAGTTCCCGGAGGACGTACGCCGAGAGCGAGATCGCGTAGCCTGCGGGCAGCCGTGGAGGAGGTGCCGGTCCGCACGGGGTCCGAGGTCGGTGCCCGGGTCCCGGACCGCGCTGTCAGTGCCACGGTCCACAATGGTCCGCGTCAGATCCCGTCACACGCCTCAGCACGCGAGCGCCCCGCAGGCGAGCGACCAGAACACAGGAGGAGCCGGCAGCGATGGCCCGCCGCAGCACGAAGACCCCACCTCCCGACGATTCGTACGAGGAGAAGATCCTCGACATCGACGTCGTCGACGAGATGCAGGGCTCCTTCCTCGAGTACGCGTACTCGGTCATCTACTCCCGCGCCCTGCCGGACGCCCGCGACGGCCTCAAGCCAGTGCATCGCCGCATCGTGTACCAGATGGCCGAGATGGGCCTGCGCCCCGACCGCGGCTATGTGAAGTGCGCCCGCGTCGTCGGCGAGGTCATGGGCAAGCTGCATCCGCACGGCGACGCGTCGATCTACGACGCCCTGGTGCGCATGGCCCAGCCGTTCTCCATGCGCGTGCCGCTGGTCGACGGCCACGGCAACTTCGGCTCGCTGGGCAACGACGACCCGCCGGCCGCCATGCGGTACACCGAGTGCCGTCAGGCCGCGGCGACGAGCCTGATGACGGAGTCGATCGACGAGGACACGGTCGACTTCACGCCCAACTACGACGGCCAGGAGCAGGAGCCGGTGGCACTGCCCGCCGCCTTCCCGAACCTCCTGGTCAACGGCTCCTCCGGGATCGCGGTCGGCATGGCCACCAACATGCCGCCGCACAACCTGGCCGAGGTCGTCGCGGCCGCCCGCCATCTGATCCGCCACCCGAACGCGGATCTCGACGCCCTCATGAAGTACGTCCCGGGCCCCGACCTGCCCACCGGCGGCCGCATCGTCGGCCTGGCCGGCATCCGCGACGCGTACGAGACGGGCCGCGGCACCTTCAAGATCCGCGCCACGGTGTCGGTGGAGACCGTCACGGCCCGCCGCAAGGGCCTGGTGGTCACGGAACTGCCGTTCGCCGTCGGCCCCGAGAAGGTCATCGCCAAGATCAAGGATCTGGTCGGGTCGAAGAAGATCCAGGGCATCGCCGACGTCAAGGACCTCACCGACCGCGAGCACGGCCTGCGCCTGGTCATCGAGATCAAGAACGGCTTCGTGCCGGAGGCGGTCCTGGAGCAGCTCTACAAGCTGACGCCGATGGAGGAGTCCTTCGGCATCAACAACGTGGCGCTGGTGGACGGCCAGCCGCTCACGCTGGGCCTGAAGGAGCTCCTGGAGGTCTACCTCGACCACCGCTTCGAGGTCGTGCGGCGGCGCAGCGAGTTCCGTCGCACCAAGCGGCGCGACCGTCTCCACCTGGTGGAGGGCCTGCTGACGGCCCTCGTCGACATCGACGAGGTCATCCGTCTGATCCGCTCCAGCGACAACAGCGCCCAGGCCAAGGAGCGCCTGATGGAGCGCTTCTCGCTGTCGGAGACCCAGACGCAGTACATCCTGGACACGCCGCTGCGCCGGCTGACCAGGTACGACCGCATCGAGCTGGAGGCGGAGAAGGAGAAGCTCAACGAGGAGATCGCCGAGCTGACCCGGATCCTGGAGTCGGACGCGGAGCTGCGCAAGCTGGTCTCGGCCGAACTGGCGGCTGTCACCAAGAAGTTCGGCACCGAGCGGCGTACGGTCCTGCTGGAGTCGTCGGGCACGCCCGCGGCCGTCGTGCCGCTCCAGGTGGCCGACGACCCGTGCCGGGTGCTGCTCTCCTCGACGGGGCTGCTGGCCCGCACGGCGAACGGCGAGCCCTTCGCGGAGGACGAGGACGTGCGGCGCACCAAGCACGACGTGATCGTCTCGGCGGCGCCGGCCACCGCGCGCGGGGAGATCGGCGCGGTCACCTCGACGGGGCGTCTGCTGCGGATCAACGTCGTCGACCTGCCGCAGCTCCCGGACACGGCGTCGGCGCCGAACCTCTCGGGCGGCGCGCCGGTCGCGGAGTTCGTCTCCCTGGAGGGCGACGAGACGGTGGTCTGTCTGACCACCCTCGACGAGGCCTCCCCGGGGCTGGCGATCGGCACCGCGCAGGGCGTGGTCAAGCGGGTGGTGCCCGACTATCCGTCCAACAAGGAGGAGTTGGAGGTCATCACCCTCAGAGAGGGCGACCGGATCGTCGGCGCGGTGGAGCTGCGCTCGGGCGAGGAGGACCTGGTCTTCATCACGGACGACGCCCAGTTGCTGCGATACCAGGCCGCGCAGGTCCGTCCGCAGGGCCGGGCGGCGGGCGGCATGGCCGGCATCAAGCTCGCCGAGGGCGCCAAGGTGATCTCGTTCACCGCGGTGGATCCGGCGGCGGAAGCGGTGGTCTTCACCGTCGCGGGCTCACGGGGCACGCTGGACGACTCGGTCCAGACGACCGCCAAGCTGACCCCGTTCGACCAGTACCCGCGCAAGGGCCGCGCCACCGGCGGTGTGCGCTGCCAGCGGTTCCTGAAGGGCGAGGACTGCCTGTCCCTGGCCTGGGCGGGCCCCCTCCCGGCCCGCGCCGCCCAGAAGAACGGCCTACCGGCCGAACTGCCGGAAATGGACCCCCGCCGCGACGGCTCGGGAGTCTCCTTGGCCAAGACGGTGGGGGTGGTGGCGGGGCCGGTGTAGGGGGCGCGGCGCGGGCTGCGGGCTCCTCGGTGAGGGGCAGGCTTCCTGGCGTCGGGTCGGCCTTTGTTGCGCCGGGGTGGCCTCATCGGTGGCCGGAGGCTGATGGCTGATGGCCGCCGGTGTGGCCGGTGAGCGGTCGGCGTGACCGGCGGCCGCCCGCCGGTTGGCAGGCCCCGGCGTGACCGGCGGTCGCGGTTGGCCTTGCGGGCGCTGGTCATCGCCTCCAGGTGCATCCCGTGGGCGGCGGCGGGTACGGACTTTGTTTGGCTGGGCGGGAGGTTCTAGGTGTTTTCGGAGGTCTGGGCCTCGGGGTCCTGCACGTAGCGCAGGACGCCCCACATCGCGTGGTCGTCGGCCTGCCGCGCGGACGTCCTGCACGCCTCCAGTTCGCCGGTGAGGGCGGTGGCGTCGGTGTCGGTGCCGATGAGGACGAGCTGGGTGAGGCGCGCCTCCGCCGGCTCCCGTCCCCAGGGCTCCGGGTAGAAGCGCAGGAAGCGGCCGACGGCGTGCACGGCGTACCGGTTGGCCGGGTCGTGCGGGCCGAAGTCGACGTACCCCTTGATCCGGTACAGCCCCTCGGGGCGGCTGTCCAGGAACGCCATCGTGCGGCGGGGGTCCAGGGGGACGTCGGAGACGAACGAGACGCTGTCGTAGGCGGCGTGCAGGTGATCGGCGTGGCCCCCGTGGTCCGCGGGGCGGTGTAGGTCGTCGAAGGACAGTTGCCCGACGCGCTCCTCGCTCGGCCGGCAGTCGAAGAGGAACTCCGGGTCGATGCGGCCGTGGACGGCGGGGACGACGGCGGCGCGGTCGGTGAGGGAGCGGACGAGGCCGAGGACGCGGTCGGCGTCGGGCACCCGGTCGAGCTTGTTCACGACGACCAGGTCCGCGAGGGCGAGGTGCCGGTCGATCTCCGGGTGCTTGGCGCGCGTGTCGTCGAACTCGGCGGCGTCGACGACCTCGACGAGCCCGCCGTACACGATCCCCGGGTGCTCGCTGGCCAGCAGCATCCGGACGAGTTCCTGGGGCTCGGCGAGCCCGCTGGCCTCGATCACGATCACGTCGATGCCGGCGGCCGGCCGGGCGAGCCGTTCGAGGTAGACGTCGAGCTCACTCGCGTCGACGGCGCAGCACAGGCAGCCGTTGCCGAGGGAGACGGTGGAGTCGCCGAGCGCGCCGGCCACGGCCATGGCGTCGATCTCGATCGCGCCGAAGTCGTTCACGACGGCGCCGATCCGGCTGCCCCCGCTGCGGTGGAGGAGATGGTTCAGCAGGGTCGTCTTTCCGGAGCCGAGGAATCCGGCGAGAACGACGACCGGGATCTGCTGCGGGGTACGGCTCTGCGACAACGTGCGACCTCTCTGACACCCACGCGTGCACCGGCTCACGGTCCGGCGCACGGGCGGGGACTGACATGCCGGGCCAGGATACGAGCCGTGGGAAACACCGCGAAGTGAACGATTGTTAGCAGCCTTCGCGGGGCAGACGTCAGGCAAGGCGCTGTGGCGTGCGACCCTCGCTTCCCTCCGTGCGCCTTCCCCTCCGCCTCCCCGCCGATCAGAGCCGCTCGGCACCCTGGGAGACGGCGAGCGCCGCCCACCGCTCGCCGGTCCCCGTCACGCCCGCCCGTATCCGACGACCGGCTGACGGCCGCCTGAATCGGGGGTTGACATGGCCACACAGAGGAGCAAGGCGGGGAGGCTGGGTTCGGTCGCGGCCGGTCTGACGCTCGCCGCCGCGGCAGCCGCGCTGGCCGCGCGTCGACGGCGGCTGGAAGAGGTCCGTCTCCAGGTGAGGCGACTGGAACTCGAGGAACTGGCCTCCCGGCGCGAGGCGTTGGCGCATCAGCAGCGCATGCACTGGGAACTGCTGGCCAAAGCGATCGACGACCCCTCCCTGGCCGCGGTGATCGACACGTACGACCAGAGCATCCCGGCGCAGAAGCGTCGGCAGTTCTTCTTCGCCAACGCCTGGTACGTCAACCTCTACCACCTCTACCGGACGGGCCTGTTGGACCAGGAGGAGCTGTACGGGCATCTGCGGGAGCTCTTCACCATCCCGCTGATCAGGGAGTACTGGGAGGCCTCGAAAGGCCAGCGCGCCACGCTGAAGCAGTCCTCCGACGAGGCCCGGATCGGGCGCATGGTCGACGGTCTGATCAAGGACCTCGACGAGGCGGACACCGACGAGTGGTGGGTGGTGGGGAACCCGCCGCCCGCCTGATCGCACACCTGCGCGCCGCGTCCCGCGCCGGTTCCGCGACACGCTGAGGCACTTTTGCCCATGCGGACCCGTGGGCCCCCTGGGCCTCTTAACATGACTGCGGTCATACGTCAGTCCGTTTTCCCTAAGGACCGGTACCTTTGAAGATCGTGCGCCGTATCGGTGTGCCTCCGAGCGCCCGTGGCAGTGCCTCGGGAGCCAACTGCCCGGACCTCTTCGAGCTGAGCGACGGGAACTTCGCCGTGATCGGCACCGAGGCCACCGCGGCGCTCGAGCGTGAGCTGCCCGCCGACGCCTCCCGGGCGGAGTACGAACGCATCGTGATCGTGAGCCGGGAGACCCTGATCCGCGCCAAGGCGGACATCCCCGACGCCTGAGCGGGCGAAAGCCCGCCGCGGTCCGCGCCCGGCCACCCGCTCGCCCTCCCGCCCGGCGGCCCGTCGGCCCGGCGGCCCGCCCGCCGGGCGGCGAGCGTCCAGACGGTCCGGCACCTCACGTGTGCCGGACCTTCCGCGTTTCTCAGGCCGCCCCCGGCACCGCCTGCGGGACCGCCACCGGCGCCTGCGGGCCCACGTACCGCGCGGCCGGACGGATGATCTTCGGGTCCTGGGCCTGTTCCAGGATGTTCGCGCTCCAGCCCACCGACCGGGCCGCCGCGAAGGTCGGGGTGAACATCTCGCGGGGCAGACCGCACAGTTCCATGACGACGCCCGCGTAGAACTCCACGTTGGTGTGCAGTTCCCGCCCCGGCTTCAGCTCCGCGAGGATCGCCTCCACCCGTCGTTCGACCTCGACGGCGAAGGCGACGCGCGGGCCGCCGAAGCTCTGGGCGATCTCGCGGAGCATCCGTGAGCGCGGGTCCTCGGTGCGGTAGACGGCGTGGCCGAAGCCCATGATGCGCTCACCGGCGAGGACGCGTGCACGGATCCACTCGTCGACACGGTCGGGCGTGCCGATCGCGTCCAGGGTGTCCAGCGCCCGGCTGGGCGCGCCACCGTGCAGGGGCCCCGACAGCGCGCCCACCGCCCCGACCAGGCAGGCGGCCACGTCCGCGCCGGTCGAGGCGATGACCCTGGCGGTGAACGTCGACGCGTTGAAGCCATGATCAATGGTTGATATGAGGTACTGCTCGACGGCCCTCGCCCGCTCCGGTTCCGGTTCGGCCCCCGTCAGCATGTGGAGATAGCCGGCCGCGTACGAGAGGTCCTCGCGCGGCTCCACGGGCTCCAGTCCCTTGCCCAGCCGGTACAGCGCGGTGAGCAGCGTCGGCACCGCCGCGGCCGCCACGACCGTGTCCTCGCGCCGCCGGTCGGCGTCGACGTCGTACACCGGCCGGAAGCCCTTCGCCGCGCCCAGCAGCGAGAGCGCCGTGCGCATGCCGGCGAGCGGGTTGCCCTGCGCGGCGGCGGCGATGGCCGGCAGCGCCCGCGTCACCTCGTCGGGCAGGCGGCGCAGTGCCGCGGTCTCGGCGGCGAAGGCGTCGCCGCGCGGTCCGTCCGGCAGGGCGCCGTGGATCAGGAGGTGCCAGACGTCCTCGAAGCGGCGCGTCCGGGCGAGTTCCACGGCCGAGTACTGCCGGTAGTGGTAGAAGCCCTCGCGCCCCCGGACATCACCGACCTCCGTGTCGGCGACGACGACTCCGGCGAGTCCTCGCGGTACCTCGACGAGTGCGGCTGTGGACCTGTTGACGGACATGGTTTCCTCCCTGGACTTGATTCGACTGTCCATGATTGACTTCATGAGTGTCAATATTGATTGAATCAATGTGTATGGCGGAGTGGATACGGTGACCTCATGCGCGATCAAGAACCCGGCCGCGGTCCCGCTGAGCGACGGCTGAGCACCAAGGAGGCCGCCGAGCTGCTCGGGGTGAAACCCGAGACCGTGTACGCGTACGTCAGCCGCGGCCAGCTCAGCAGCCGGCGCACGGCCGGGGGCCGGGGCAGCACCTTCGACGCCGGTGAGGTCGAGGCGCTCGCCCGGCGCAACAGGCGTGACAGCGGCCCGAGTCAGGCGCCCGGCGCGGAGCTGTCCGTGCGCACGCGTCTCACGCTCATCGAGGAGGACCGGTACTACTACCGGGGCGCCGACGCCGCCGAACTCGCCGTCCGGCACAGCTACGAGGAGGTCGCCGAATGGCTGTGGACGGGGCGGATCCGCCCCGGGGCCGCCTTCACCGCGCCCGCCCCGTCCATCGACGCGGCCCGCCGCGCCGTGGACGCGCTGCCCGCGCACGCCGGTCCCACCGACCGGCTGCGGGTCGCGGCGGTGGCCGCCGCCGTCGCCGATCCCCTGCGCTTCGACCTGTCCGAGGACGCCGTCCTGGGCACCGCGCGCACCCTCATCCCCACGCTGGTCGCGGCCCTGCCGACGCGGCGGCCGGGCCACCGGGACGGCAGGTCCGTGGCGCAGCGCCTGTGGGGCCGGCTGAGCAGGCTTCCCGCCGCCGAGGCTCCGCTGCACGTGCTCGACACGACCCTCGGCCTGCTCGTCGACCACGACCTTGCCGCCTCGACGCTCGCCGTGCGCGTCGCCGCGAGCGCCCGCGCGCACACCTACGCGGCCGTCTCGGCGGGGCTCGGCGTGCTCGAGGGGCCTCTGCACGGGGCGGCCAGCGGGCTCGCCCACCGACTGTTGCTGGACGTGCTCGAACAGGGGTCGGCGGCGCCCGTGATCGCCGAGGAGCTGCGGTCCGGCCGTCGCGTCCCGGGCCTCGGGCACCGGCTCTATCCGGGCGAGGATCCCCGCGCGCGCGTGCTCTTCGCCCTCCTGGAGGACGTGCCCGAGGCCGCGCCCGCTCTGGCGGCGGCCCGCGACATCGTGGCCACGACCGCGCGCCACGCCTCGCTGCACGCCAACGTCGACCTCGCGCTCGCCGTGCTCACCGTGTCGTGCGGCATGGCGGCCTCGGCCGGCGAGACCGTCTTCGCCGTCGCCCGTACGGCGGGGTGGATCGCGCACGCGCTGGAGGAGTACGGGGAGCGTCCCCTGCGGATGCGTCCGAGCGGGCAGTACGTGGGGGCCGAGCCGGTGCGGGGCGTGCGGGAGTAGGACTGCGGGGGCGTGGGGCTGTGCCGGAGCAGGGCGGTGGCGGCGCGCGGAGGCCACTGGCGTGGGCCCGGAAGTCGCCTCGGGCGAAGTCAGGTTAGGCTCACCTCTGTGAGTACGTGCACGTCCGTCTCGCGGGACCTCGGTGAGCCCATGTCCGGGACCGCGGCAACGGCGACGACCTGGCTCCTTCTGGAACAACCCGGCCCCTGGGGCGCGAAAGCGCTCGTCTCGAGCCGGCTGGATCCCGTGCTGGGCCGCGCCCTGGAGGCCGCCGCCAAGGACACGGGCGTACGCGTCGTGCTCATCCGCCGCCCAGGGCCGCACGCCGACTTCGGCACGCCGCCGCTGCGCCGGGTGTACGCCGCCCACACCGTCCCCGGGCGGGTGTGGATCCGCAGCGCCACGACCAGCGACCCGAGCCGGCTGCTCGACATCGACTTCGCCGCGCTCGGCCGGGGCGACCACCACACGTTCGACGCCGCGCTCGACGGCCGTCCGCACACCGGCGATCCGCTGGCGCTCGTCTGCACCAACGGCAAGCGCGACCGCTGCTGCGCGCTGCTGGGCCGCCCGCTCGCCGCCGAGCTCGCCGCCTCCGGCGTGGAGGGCGTCTGGGAGGTCACCCATCTGGGCGGGCACCGCTTCTCGCCCACCGTGCTCGTCCTGCCGTACGGGTACGCGTACGGCCGCGCGGAGGCGCACACCCTCAAGGAGGTGCTGCACGGCGCCCAGGAGGGGCGGATCGTCGTGGAGGGCTCCCGCGGGTGCTCGGCCTGGGAGCGGCCCGGCCAGGCGGCGGAACTGGCCGTGCGGAGGGCCGTCGGCGAGTACGCGGCGCAGGCCCTCGCCGTCGTCGGCACGTACGGCGGGGCGCCGCGCTGGGAGGTGACCGTCGCCCACGCCGACGGACGCCACTGGCGCGTCGTCGTGACCCAGGGCGCGTCCGCCCCGCCCCGCCCGGAAAGCTGCGGCGCGTCCGTCCTGGGCTCCCCGGCCCAGATGGAGGTGGAGTCAGTGCGCGAACTGACCCCGGCAACGGCCTTGGCGGGCTGACCCCGGCGACGGAGTCGGCGGGCTGCCCGCAGCCACGGCCTTGGCGGGCTCACTACGACGGCTTGGCGACCGACGGCCTGGTCGGCTGACCGTCGGCTGGCCGGCCGGCGGTCAACGGCCGCCTGGCCTGCTGGCTGCCCGACTGGCCGGTTGCCCGACCGATCGGCCCCGGCCGACTCATGGGTCGGCCGACCGGCCGAGGGACTGACCGGCGGATTGGCTGTCCGGCCGATTGCCTAGCCGCCCGCGGACCGGCCGTCTGGCTGGCTGCCTGTCTGTCCGGCGGCCTGGCCGCCCGGCTGACCCGCTGACCGACCCGCTGCCCTTGGCCCGCTGCCCCGCGGCAACCGATCTGATTCGCCGGGTCGAGAGCGTCGAGGGTGTTGGTCGGGAGATCCGTGCCACACATCTCTACGGCTGGGGTGGGGGGTCCACGTACCTTCTTGGGTATGAGGTCCACTCCCCCCGTCCGTCGCCTGCGTCTCGGCATGCCGCGGCGCATGGTTTCGCAGGTGCTGCTCATGCAGTTGGCGATCGCCGCGGGAGTCGTGGTGCTCGCCACCGGGCTGTTCCTCGCGCCGCTCAGCGATCAGCTGGACGACCAGGCGATGCGCCGCGCGCTCGCCATCGCCCAGACCACCGCGGCCGTGCCGCAGATCGCCGAGGACCTCCAGAACACGGCGCCCTCGGTGGACGGGCCCGTGCAGCGGGAGGCGGAGCGCATCCGCGAGGCCAGCGGGGCCGAGTACGTCGTGGTGATGGACCTGCACGGCACGCGCTGGTCGCACGCCGATCCCACGCAGGTCGGCGGCCATGTCTCGACGGACCCCAGCCAGGCCCTGAGCGGCCGGGACGTCATGGAGATCGACAGCGGCACCCTGGGCCGCTCGGCGCGCGGCAAGGTGCCGCTGCGCGACAGCGACGGCACGATCGTCGGGGCGGTCTCGGTCGGCATCGAGTACGACAGCGTGCGCGCCCGGCTGATCCACGCGATCCCCGGGCTGTTCGCGTACGCCGGCGGCGCCCTGGCCGTGGGCGCGCTGGCCGCCTGGCTGATCTCCCGGCGGGTCCACCGGCAGACCCGTGACCTGGCCTTCTCCGATATCTCGGCGCTGCTCTCGGAACGCGAGGCGATGCTGCACGGCATCCGGGAGGGCGTCGTCGCCCTGGACCGCGCCGGACGCGTCCGGCTCCTCAACGACGAGGCCCAGCGCCTCCTCGGCATCGGCGAGGAGGCGGTAGGCCGCTCGCCCGACGAGGCGCTCGGCGAGGGCCGGACCGCCGACGTCCTGGCCGGCCGGGTCACCGGCACCGACCTGCTCGCCGTGAGCGGACAGCGCGTCCTGATCGCCAACCGCATGCCCACCGACGACGGCGGCGCGGTGGCCACCCTGCGCGACCGCACCGAACTGGAGCAGCTCGGCCGTGAACTCGACTCGACGCACGGCCTGATCGACGCGCTGCGCGCCCAGGACCACGAGCACGCCAACCGGATGCACACCCTGCTGGGGCTGCTCGAACTGGAGCGGTACGACGACGCCGTGGAGTTCGTCGGCGAGGTGGTCGGCGATCACCGGGCGACCGCTGAACAGGTCACCGAGAAGATCGAGGACCCGCTGCTCGCCGCCCTCCTCGTCGGCAAGGCGACCGTCGCCGCCGAGCGCGGGGTCGCGCTGCGCGTCTCGGACCGCACCCGGCTGCCGGACCGTCTGGTGGACCCGCGCGGACTGGTCACGGTCGTCGGCAACCTGGTCGACAACGCGCTCGACGCCGTCGCCGGCACTCCGCACGCACGCGTGGAGGTCGAACTGCGCGCCGAGGGGCACACCGCCGTCCTGCGGGTACGGGACACGGGTCCCGGGATCCCCGAGGAGCACCGCGAGTCGGTGTTCACAGAGGGCTGGTCCACGAAGAAGCCGCCGGCGCACGGCAAGCGCGGCATCGGGCTCTCCCTGGTGCGCCGGCTCGCCGAGCGGCAGGGCGGCAGCGCGTCCGTCGGCGAGGCGCACGGCGGAGGGGCCGAGTTCACCGTCGTCCTGCCCGAGGCGGTGGCCGGGACCGCCCTCGACTCCGCCGCGGATCCCGCCCCGCAACCCGCCCTGGCCGCATCCGCGAAGGGCACAGCCGAAGAGGAGTCGCGATGATCGAGGTCCTGGTCGTGGACGACGACACCAGGGTCGCCCAGGTCAACGCCGCGTACGTCGGGAAGGTGCCGGGTTTCCACGTCGCCGGCGAGGCGCACAACGCGGCCGAGGCGCTGCACCGGCTGGAGACGCTGCCGCGTGTCGACCTGATCCTGCTGGACCACTACCTGCCCGACGAGACGGGTCTGGAGGTCGTCCAGGAGATGCGCCGGCGCGGCCACCAGACGGACGTGATCATGGTGACGGCGGCGCGGGACGTCACGACGGTGCAGGCGGCGATGCGGCACGGCGCGCTCCAGTACCTGGTGAAGCCGTTCAACTTCGCCGGTCTACGCGCCAAGTTGGAGGCGTACGCCGAGCTGCGCCGCACGCTCGACGGCGGCGGCGAGGCCGAACAGGCCGATGTGGACCGGATCTTCGGCGCGCTGTCCGCCCCGTCGGAGCCGGGACTGCCCAAAGGGCACTCCCCCACCACCGCCGAACTCGTGCGCCAGTCCCTGATGAGCGCGGAAGGGCCCCTGTCGGCCCAGGAGATCGCCGATCGGACGGGGGTGAGCCGTCAGACCGCCCAGCGCTATCTGAAGCTCCTGGAGCGCACGGGGAGAGCCCGGCTGACCCTGAAGTACGGCGACGCGGGCCGCCCGGAACACCGTTACGTGTGGGCGACCCGCGCCTGAGGCCACGGCTCCTCCCCGAGCCGCCCGCGGACGGGACCTAGGCGGCGCCCGCGCCGGTCAGCGAGCGCACCTCGGTCTCCGCGTGCTTGGCCGCGTCCGCGGTCTCGTTCGAGGTGAGGGTGCCGAGCCAGCCGGCGAGGAAGCCGAGCGGGATGGAGACCAGGCCGGGGTTCTGGAGGGGGAAGAACTGGAAGTCGAGGGCCGGGAAGAGCGATTCGGGGCTGCCCGACACGACCGGTGACAGCAGCACGAGGACCACGGCGGGGACCAGTCCGCCGTAGACCGCCCACACCGCGCCGCGCGTGGTGAACTTCGGCCAGAACAGCGAGAACAGCAGGACGGGCAGGTTCGCGGACGCGGCGACGGCGAAGGCGAGCCCCACCAGGAAGGCGACGTTGAGGTCGCGGGCCAGCAGGCCGAGGCCGATCGCGACCGCGCCGACGCCCACGGCGGCGAGCCGGGCGACCGCCACCTCGCTGCGGGGTTGGGCGCCCCGTCGACGCAGGGAGGCGTACAGGTCGTGGGCCACGGACGCCGAGGAGGCGAGGGTGATCCCGGCGACCACCGCGAGGATGGTGGCGAAGGCGATGGCCGCCACGACGGCGAACAGCACCGTGCCGCCCGTGGAGCCGGCTCCGCCGCCCAGATCCAGGGCGAGGAGCGGAACGGCCGTGTTCCCGGCCGCGTTCGACTTCCGAACGGCGTCCGGGCCGACGATCGCCGCCGCGCCGAAGCCGAGGACGATGGTCATCAGGTAGAAGCCGCCGATGAGCCCGATCGACCAGACGACGGAACGCCGGGCGGCCCGCGCGGTCGGCACGGTGTAGAAGCGGGACAGGATGTGCGGCAGCCCCGCGGTGCCCAGGACCAGCGCGAGCCCGAGGCTCATGAAGTCGAGGCGGGCGGTCCAGTCACCGCCGTACTTCAGGCCGGGCGCCAGGAACGCGGCGCCGTGCCCGCTGCGCTCGGCCGCCGTCAGCAGCAGCCTGTCGAAGTCGCCGTGGAACCGGAGCAGGACGAGCACGGTGAGCGCGACCGTGCCGCCGAGCAGCAGGACCGCCTTCACGATCTGAATCCAGGTGGTGGCCCGCATCCCTCCCATCGACACATAGATCACCATGAGCGCGCCGACGGCGATGACGGCCCAGGCCTGTGCCGCCTCGCCGGTCTTGCCGAGGAGCAGCGCCACCAGGCTCCCCGCGCCCACCATCTGCGCCACCAGATACAGAACGGACACCGTGACCGAGGAAGTTCCCGCCGCGATCCGCACCGGCCGCTCCCTCATGCGCGCGGCCACGACATCGGCGAGCGTGAACCGGCCGCAGTTGCGGACCAGTTCGGCGACGAGGAACAGCACCACGAGCCAGGCCACCAGGAAGCCCACCGAGTACAGCAGCCCGTCGTAGCCGAAGAGCGCGATGAGTCCGGAGATGCCGAGGAAGGAGGCGGCCGACATGTAGTCGCCCGCGATGGCAAAACCATTCTCCATCGGCGAGAACAGCCGGCCGCCGACGTAGAACTCCTCCGCCGATCCGTGCCGGTTGCGGCTCACCCAGGTGGTGATGCCCAGGGTGACCGCGATGAAGGCGCTGAACAGCACCAGGGCCAGCGTCTGATGGTTGCCGGTCACGACGCACCGCCCCGCGCCTCGCGCGTCAGTTCCTGGGTGTCCCAGCGCAGTTCGAGCGCCGCTCGGTCCCTGCGCAGCCGTGCGTGCCGGGAGTAGGCCCAGGTGAGCAGGAACGTGGTGAGGAACTGGCCGAGCCCGGCGAGCAGTGCCACGTTCACCGCGCCGGCCACGGGCCGCGCCATGAGCTCCGGGGCGGCCGTCGCGGCGACGACGTACGCCACGTACCACAGGAAGAAGCCGACGGTCGCCGGCACCACGAACCGCCGGTACCGGCCGCGCACCTCGCGGAAGGCCTCGCTGCGCTGCACCTCGAGGTAGACCTGTGCCGCCGCCTCGGCGGCGTCCTCGCGCGCGCGGCGCGCGGCCGGCGCCTCGGCCGCGGCGAGGTGCGCGGTCGGGGCGCCCGCCGCGCCCGCCTCGCCCCAGCCCGAGGCGAGCGCGTCGTACCAGGGGTCGTCGTAGCGCACGTCCGCCGGCGCCTCGTCGAACGCCAGACCGTGGCCCTGCCGATGGTCGCCCGGACTTTCGGAACCGTCCCCGCTGCCGAGGGCACGTCTGTTGCTTGACTGCATGCCCAAGGATGGACAGAACGGGAAGATCCCTGACTTCTCTTCCCCGCGCTCTTCACTCCATCAGGTGACCGAGGGCCGAAGCCCCTCCCCGGGCGTCAGGCGTCGATGCGCGAGCGGTCCAGTGTCGCCGCCGAGCTGGAGATGAACTCCTTGCGCGGCGCCACGTCGTTACCCATGAGCAGATCGAACACCTGCTCGGACGCCTCCAGGTCGGAGAGGTTGATGCGGCGCAGGGTGCGGTGGCGCGGGTCCATCGTGGTCTCCGCCAGCTGGTCGGCGTCCATCTCGCCGAGACCCTTGTAGCGCTGGATGGAGTCCTTGTACCGGACGCCCTTGCTCTGGAACTCCATGAGCTTGTCGCGCAGCTCGCGGTCCGAGTACGTGTACACGTACTTGTCCTGGCCCCGCTTCGGCTGGATCAGCTCGATGCGGTGCAGCGGAGGCACCGCGGCGAACACCCGGCCGGCCTCGACCATGGGCCGCATGTAGCGCTGGAACAGCGTCAGCAGCAGGCACCGGATGTGCGAGCCGTCCACGTCGGCGTCGGTCATCATGATGATCTTGCCGTAGCGGGCCGCGTCGATGTCGAAGGTGCGCCCGGAGCCGGCCCCTATGACCTGGATGATCGCGCCGCATTCGGCGTTCTTCAGCATGTCGGTCACGGACGACTTCTGGACGTTGAGGATCTTGCCGCGGATCGGCAGCAGCGCCTGGAACTCGGAGTTGCGGGCGAGCTTGGCCGTGCCGAGCGCGGAGTCGCCCTCGACGATGAACAGCTCGCTGCGGTCGACGTCGTCGCTGCGGCAGTCGGCGAGCTTGGCCGGCAGCGAGGAGGACTCCAGGGCCGTCTTGCGGCGCTGCGCGTCCTTGTGCTGGCGCGCGGCGATACGCGTGCGTGCCGCGGCGACGGCCTTCTCCATGACGACGCGCGCCTGGGCGGCGGCGTCCCGCTTCGTGGAGGTCAGGAACGCCTTGAGCTCCTTGGCGATCACCGTGTTCACGATGCGGCGGGCGGCCGAGGTGCCGAGGACCTCCTTGGTCTGGCCCTCGAACTGCGGCTCGGCGAGCCGGACGGTGACGACGGCGGTCAGGCCCTCCAGGGCGTCGTCCTTGACGATGTCGTCCTCGGCGACGCGCAGCATCTTCTTGCTGCGCAGCACCTCGTTCATCGTCCTGACGACGGCCTGCTCGAAGCCGGCGACGTGGGTGCCGCCCTTGGGGGTGGCGATGATGTTGACGAACGAGCGCAGCGTCGTGTCGTAGCCGGTGCCCCAGCGCAGCGCGACGTCCACGCCGAGCTCGCGCGTGACCTCGGTGGGCGTCATCTGACCGTGGTCGTCCAGGACGGGCACCGTCTCCTTGAAGATCCCCTGCCCGCTGAAGCGGAGGACATCGCAGACCGGCTTGTCGGTAGCCAGGTACTCGCAGAACTCGCTGATTCCGCCATCGAAGCGGAACGACTCCTCGCCCTTGCTGCCGCCCTCGCCGAGGCCGTACTCGTCGCGGACGACGATGGTCAGGCCGGGAACCAGGAACGCGGTCTGGCGGGCGCGCTGGTGGAGGTTCTCCAGGGAGAGCTTGGCGTCCTTGAGGAAGATCTGGCGGTCGGCCCAGTACCGCACGCGCGTGCCGGTGCGGGTCCGGGGGATCTTCTTGGTCTTGCGCAGGCCGCCCTTGACCTCGAACTTCGCGTCCGGTCCGGCCGCGGCGAACACGCCGGGGGCGCCGCGGCGGAAGCTGATCGCGTGCGTGCTGCCGCTGCGGTCGACCTCGATGTCCAGGCGGGAGGACAGGGCGTTCACCACGGAGGCGCCCACGCCGTGCAGACCGCCGGAGGCGGCGTAGGAGCCGCCGCCGAACTTGCCGCCGGCGTGCAGCTTGGTCATGACGACCTCGACGCCGGACAGGCCGGTCTTGGGCTCGACGTCGACGGGGATGCCCCGGCCGTTGTCGCGCACCTCCACCGAGGCGTCGTCGTGGAGGATCACCTCGATGTGGTCGCAGTACCCGCCGAGGGCCTCGTCGACGGAGTTGTCGATGATCTCCCAGAGGCAGTGCATCAGGCCACGACTGTCGGTCGAGCCGATGTACATGCCCGGGCGCTTGCGTACGGCCTCGAGCCCCTCGAGGACGAGCAGGTGCCGCGCGGTGTAGTTGGAACCGTCCCGGTCTGCTCCTGCCAGCAGCGCTGTGGACGGCACGGACGTCTCGGCGGTCACGCGGTTCGCTCCTCGCTGAATTTCACGGTGGGCCCTTATGGGTAAGGGCGCGGCTTCGGTCGCCGCCAAGAGGGTACCGAGGCCTGGTAGAGCCGTTGTCACGCCACCCTCGACGGAAACTCACAGTAGTCCAGCGTCGCATGGATGTTCGATCCCTCGATGGAGTGAAGTACATATCACGTTCCCTTCGAGGCATGAACCATTTAGGCTCCGGGCACGTCCTCATGAGCAAACCGGCAATCCAGCCGGGAGGACCGGACCATGACCGACAGCGCGAAACCGTAAGACACATCAGACACGCAATACGGCACATTCGCCGCCAAACCGGCAGCAGACGGCCGCCTCGGAAAGATTTTTTCGAGGACAAGCCACGAGCGGGAACGTTTTGGGGCTGGTTGGATGTTGACCCTGGTACGACAGCTCGTCGAGCTAGAGAAGAGGCGACGTGACTACTGTTCTGACCCCCGCGAGCCCGCTGACGGCCGCTGACCGCTGCGACCGCTGCGGCGCACAGGCGTACGTGCGCGTCGTCCTGCTCAGCGGTGGAGAACTGCTCTTCTGCGCCCACCACGGCCGCAAGTTCGAGCCGGAACTCAAGAAGATCGCCGCTGAGATACAGGACGAGACGGAGCGGCTGACGACCGTTCCCGCATCCGCCTCCGAAGAAGAGCGCTGACGACGGACGCGTTCGACGACGAGCCAGATCCGGCTAGGCCGGCACGCGGGCGGCCGCCCCTGTTCCCCAGGGGCGGCCGCCCGCACTCGTACCCGGAATCGGTCCGGCCCGCCGATGTCCTCGGCGGGCCGTGGGCCCCTCAGCCGTCGGTCGTCGAGCCGCCGCCGCCGGCGGCGGCCAAGGCTTCCTTCCAGGCGCGTACGACGTCGGACACGCGCGTGTAGACGCCCGGGTTCCCCGCCCGTCCGCAGCCGCTGCCCCAGGAGACGAGCCCGATCAGCCGGCCCTGCGCGACCAGCGGTCCGCCGCTGTCGCCCTGGCAGGAGTCCCGGCCGCCTCGCGCCTCTCCGGCGCAGACCATGGTCTTCGCCACGTACGTGCCCTCGTCCCCGCCCGGGTAGGCGGACTCGCAGAGGCTGTCGGGCAGCACGTGCACGCGGGCCGCTCGCAGGCTGTGCGCGTAGGTGCCGCCGCCGGTGGTGTCGCCCCAGCCGTAGACCATGGCCTCCGTGCCGGGTTCGTAGGCGGGATCGCCCGCGGCGGCCATCGGGACGACCGAGGTCTGCGGAAGGGCATCGGCCAGCGTGAGTATGGCGAAGTCCCCGGAGTTGCTCAGACCGTCGTAGGCCGGATTCACCCAGACGCCGCTGACGCGGATCTCCCGGCCTGTCTCCGCGTCGAGGTCGGTGCGGCCCTCGACGGCCTTCAGATCGCTCGCCAAGGGCGCTCCGAGGACGTCCTCGCCCATGCAGTGGGCGGCTGTCAGGACGGTGGTCGGGCCGACGACCACGCCTCCGCAGAACTGTCCCGACCTCGTACCTCCGAACCGGTCACGGCTGGACAGCGCGACCGCCCACGGAGAGGTGGACACATCGACCGGGAAACCCCCCACGATGACCCCGTCGGCCGCCGCCGGAGCGGCGGTCACCAGGGGTATGGCCATCGCCACGGCCGCCAGGACCAGCGGCCGGGTCAGGGCCCGGACCAAGGGACGACGCATGCACGCTCCTCACTCTGAAGTGTTCGATGAACACCCAGGGTGATCCAGCTCGCGTCGGCGCGCACGCGCGCGTCGCCGGGACACGCCGAAGGCCCGGCTCCCCCGAGGGGGATGCTGTTGGTTTATTCGGGCCTGGTTGCTTCGCCCCGTCGCTGTGCGGCGGGGCGGAGTGCTGTCAGGGGGCTGGTGCGGGTGCGGGCTCGGGGTGTGTGGGTGAGCCAGGCGTCGATGCGG
>NZ_JBIARQ010000022.1:0-116749 GCF_042890065.1 Streptomyces sp. NPDC002328
ACATTCCGAACCCGGAAGCTAAGCCTTACAGCGCCGATGGTACTGCAGGGGGGACCCTGTGGGAGAGTAGGACGCCGCCGAACAATCATTCAAAGGGTTGGGCCCTGAACTTCGGTTCAGGGCCCAACCCTTTTTTGTTCCCGGTCACTTGAAGTTCACGTTGCGCGCCCAGCATCCAGCACATGGGTACTGCTGCATTGCTCAGGGCCGCAGGCGTCGGGATCGGTGACGAGGTCATCGTGCCGGCCTTCGGGAACGTCGACGTAGCCGAAGCGGTGGCCCAGGTGGGCGCGCTTCCCGTCTTCGCCGACGTCGACCCGACGACGTACTGCCTCGACGCGGCGGCCGTCGAAGCCGTCATAACTCCGCGGACCACAGGCGTCGTTGTCGTGCATCGCTTCGGGCGGCCCGCCGATCTTGTGCGGCTGCACGAACTGGGGCGGCGGCACCAGCTGTTGGTGCTCGAACGGGGAGAGACCGAAGCCCCGCACGACGAGGTCGCGCAGCGCAGGGAGCGAGCCGCGTACCTCAACTCACGCCTGCGGGGGGTGCGGACGCCGGACAGTGGCGACGGGCACACCTACCAGCAGTACGTGGTGCGGGTGCCGGGCAACGGCCGGCCCGATCGGGACGCGTTCGCAAGGGCCCTGCGCGCACGGGGAGTCGACTGCCGCGTGCCTGTGAAGACCCCGCTGCACCGGCTGCCCGAGTTCCGGCGCTGCGTCACCCTGCCGCAGACCGAGCTGGCCGCCGACGAGACGCTCGCGCTGCCCGTGGACGCCTCGCTCACCCGAAGGGACATGCAGCGCGTCGTCGCCGCCTGCAACGCGCTCGGCGGACTGCTTCAACCTGCCTTCTGAACGAGTTTGGGAACACCGGCCAGTTCGGGGTACGATCTGTTCTGTTGCCGCGAGGGAAGCCTCGAAAAGTGACCAGCCCCCTTAGCTCAGTCGGCAGAGCGTCTCCATGGTAAGGAGAAGGTCAACGGTTCGATTCCGTTAGGGGGCTCCACAAAGAAAGCCCCCGCCCATTCGGGCGGGGGCTTTCTTCATGTTCCGGATGTTCCGGGTGCCTTTCTCACGCCACTCGCATCGCCAGGATCGCCATGTCGTCGGACGGGGCGTCCGAGGCGAAGCGCTCCACCGCGCGCATGATGCGGGCCGCGACCGCGCCGGCCGTCAGGCCCGTGCAGGTGGTGAGGACGTCGGCGAGGCCGTCGTCGCCCAGCATGCGGGTGCCCTCACGGCGTTCGGTGACGCCGTCCGTGACACAGAGCAGGACGTCGCCGGGGTCGAGGGTGACCGTCTGCTCGTAGAGCTCCAGGTCCTCGATGACGCCGAGGAGCGGCTGCGGTTCGGCCGCGGGCTCGACGGTGCCGTCCTGGCGGAGGCGCAGCGGGAGGGGGTGGCCGGCGCAGACCACCTTCAGCTCGGCGCTGCCGTCCTCCTGCGGGCGCATCTCGCCGTAGAGCAGCGTGAGGAAGCGGCTGCGGGCGCCCTCGTCGAGGATCGCGGAGTTCAGACGCTCCAGGACCGCGGGACCGCTGAGGCCCTCCCGGGCAAGGAGCCGCAGGGCATGGCGGGCCAAGCCCGTCACCGCGGCGGCGTTCGGGCCCGTTCCGCAGACGTCGCCGATGGCGAAGCCGTACGCGCCGTCGCTGATCGGGAAGACGTCGTAGAAGTCGCCGCCGACCTCGTTGCCCTCGCCGGCCGCGCGGTAGATGACCTCCACCTCGACGCCGTCGACCTGCGGGAGCTCCGGGGGCAGCAGGCTGCGCTGGAGGGACTGGCTGATGGCCGTGCGCTCGGAGTAGAGGCGGGCGTTGTCGAGGGCGAGGGCCGCTCGGCGGCTCAGGTCCTCGGCCAGTTCCAGGATCTCCTGACGGAAGTGCTCGTCGGTGGGCTTGCCGAGGGTGAGCATGCCGATGACGCGGTTGCGGGCGACCAGGGGGAGGACGACGGTCTCGCCGCCGACCGCCGAGGCGGTGGCCAGCGTCGGACCGATGCCCGAGGTGACCTGGTGGGACGGGCCGCCGGTCAGGCCGAGGCTGCGCATGGAACTGCGCAGCGCCGCCTCGTGCGCGGCCTCGCCTGGGGCGGACCAGACGCGGGCGCCCGGGGTGGGGACCGGGTCCGGCGGGGCGATCTTCGAGAGCAACGACTTGATGCCGTCGATGAGTTCCTCGTCCTCGTGCAGGACGTACGACAGGTAGGGGTCGGAGGCCTGGTCGGCGATCGTGTAGACCGCGCACCAGGTCGCCAGGGTCGGGACCGTCATCTGGGCCATCAGGGCGAGGGTCTGGTCGCGGTCGAGGGTGCCGGCCAGGAGGTCGGAGGCCTCGACGAGGAAGCTGAGGGAGCCTCGGCGCAGCCGTTCCAGCTCGCCGAGGCGGGCCGACTCGACCGCCAGCGCGATGCGGTCCGCGGCGAACTGGAGGCGCAGGGCCTCCTCGTTGGAGTATCTGCCGGGGCCTTCGGCGGCGACGCCCAGGGAGCCGGTGAGGCGGCCCTCGACCTTCAGCGGGACGGTGACCACGGAGCGCATGCCCGTGCCGCCGAGCAGGGGCACCGCGCCGGGGACGGCGAGGAGGTCCTCGTGGACGGCCGGCATGCGCGCGGAGCCGTAGCGGCCGGGGCCCGCCTCCACGGGCACGCGCGCGAAGCGCTGGCGGGCGGAGGGCAGGCCGGTGGAGGCGCGGACCTCCAACTCCGTCTCGTCGTCGGTGGCGAGGAGGAGGAAGGCGGAGTCGCCGTCGAGCATGTCGCGGGCGCGTTCGACCGTGCGCTGGAGGAGGCCGTCGAGGTCGTCCGGGGCCGGGGAGCCGATGAACACCTCGAAGGGGTCGGCGTTCTGGCCGTCCCCGGAGGAGGAGGCGTCGGAGGACGGCAGGCGCAACGGGGTCTGGAGGACCGCGCGTTCGTGGTCGCGGACGAGGAGGCAGACGGTGGAGGGGTCGCCGTCGGTGTCGCGCACGCGCAGGTGCGAGGCGTAGACGGGGGTGACGCGGCCGTCGGCGCCGCGGATGCCGTAGCTGCCCTCCCAGCGCGAGAGTTGGAGCGCCTCGGCGATGCCGGTGCTGGTGCCGGGGGTGTGGGGCCAGGCGGCGAGGTCGGTGAGGGGTTTGCCGGTGACTTGGTCGGCGGGGTAGCCGAAGAGTTCCTCCGCGTCCTCGTTCCAGGCGGAGATGGCGCCCACGCGGTCGATCTGGACGACCGCGACGCGGACCCGGCTGTCGGCGAGGGGGAGGAGGTCGGAGGGGAGGGAGGGGCCCGCGGCGCGGGTGCCCACCGGGCGGTCGGGGAGGTCGAGTCGGAACCAGACCTGCTTGTGCGTCGGCGTGTACTCGACGCCCCAGCGGCCGGCGATCGCCGCGCACAGCTGGAGGCCGCGGCCGCCCTCGCGGTCGGGGCTGCCCATGGTGGCGGGGGAGCCCTGGAGCGGGATCTCGCGCTCCGGGTAGCGGTCGGAGACCTCGATGCGGATGCCGTCGTCGGTGCGCAGGCACAGGACGTCGGCGTGGGTGCCGGCGTGGACCACGGCGTTGGTGACCAGTTCGCTGGTGAGGACCACCGCGTCGTCGACGATGTCGGCGAATCCCCAGCCCTGGAGGGTGTCGCGGACGAAGGAGCGGGCGGTCGCTACCGATCGCCCGACGGGCTCGAAGCTGGCGGCCGCGCGCGCGGTGATCACAGAACTCCTCGGCCGGTTGTCGACATGCGGGGCTGCCCGGCCGTCCGGTTCGTGCCGCTGCTGCGGCAGCGTGCTCGTCGGCCGGGGGTCCGGGTTCTGTCCCCCCGGGATCAGTCCGGTGGTCATGTGTGCGGCCGCCCTCCGATGCCCGCTCGTGCTCGTGCCACCGCCCAGGCCGGACGGACCGGTGCGGCTGGACAGCCGCATGCAAGGTTACTTACCTTCCCCGTCCGTACGGATGCCGGTCGCCGGTGTTTCCGTCCCCGGCGTGTGCGGACCGTGTGCGAAGCTGCCGAACTGTTATGGCCTGGTTCGGCGAGGGTGAAACACTGGGCAAGCTTCTTGTGAAGGTCCGGGCAGACTGGGTGTCTTGTGTGTACGGCGGGCAGCAGCCCCTCGGGCCTGCCTGATTTCATCGGGCAGTAAGACGGTCGATCCCTGCGGGAGGGACAAGTGGAGTCTGGCGCAGCGACGCGGGGCACTAAGGCGCGCGCGAAAGGCGGACAGTCCCTGAACAGGCAGCGCACGTCCCGGACGGGGACCACGGAGGTGGACACGGCGGCGCTGCACCGGCTGCTGGCGGCTCTGGTGTCCATGCGGGACGGGAACTTCCGCAAGCGGCTCACGGTGTCCGGTGACGGCGTGATGTCGGAGATCTCGGCGGTCTTCAACGAGGTCGCCGACCGCAATCTCCACCTCACGGGTGAGTTGTCGCGGGTGCGGCGCGTGGTGGGACGTGAGGGAAAGCTCACGGAGCGGCTGGAGACGGGCGCCTGTGAGGGTTCCTGGGCGACCGCCGTCGACAACTCGAACGCGCTGGTCGACGACCTGGTGCGGCCGGTGTCGGAGGTCGGGCGGGTGCTGTCGGCGGTGGCCGAGGGCGATCTGTCGCCGCGTATGGAGCTGCGGGCGCACACCCCCGAGGGGGCCGGGCATCCGCTGCGCGGTGAGTTCCTGAAGGTGGGTCGGACCGTCAACAACCTGGTGGACCAGTTGTCGACGTTCACCGACGAGGTCACGCGTGTGGCCAGTGAGGTGGGGACCGAGGGCAAGCTGGGCGGTCAGGCCCAGGTGCGCGGTATGTCCGGTTCGTGGAAGGACCTCACGGAGTCCGTCAACACGATGGCGGAGCGGCTGACGGCGCAGGTGCGGGACATCGCGCTGGTGACGACGGCGGTGGCCAAGGGCGACCTGTCGCGGAAGGTCACCGTGCATGTCGAAGGCGAGATGCTGGAGCTGAAGAACACCGTCAACACGATGGTGGACCAGTTGTCGGCGTTCTCGTCCGAGGTGACGCGGGTGGCCCGTGAGGTGGGCACCGAGGGCATTCTGGGCGGTCAGGCTCAGGTGACCGGCGTGGACGGGGTGTGGAAAGAGCTGACGGATTCCGTGAACACCATGGCCGGCAATCTCACGGCCCAGGTGCGGGGGATCGCCGAGGTGACGACGGCGGTCGCGAACGGCGACCTGTCGCGGAAGGTGACGGTGCCGGCGCGCGGCGAGGTCGCGCAGCTCGCCGAGACGATCAACCAGATGACCGAGACGCTGCGGATCTTCGCGGACGAGGTCACGCGCGTGGCCAACGAGGTCGGCGCGGCGGGGCAGCTCGGCGGGCAGGCGAACGTGCCGGGTGCGGCGGGGACGTGGAAGGACCTGACGGACTCCGTCAACACGGTGTTCCGGAATCTGACCACGCAGGTGAGGGACATCGCCGCGGTGACGACGGCGGTGGCCAACGGTGATCTGTCGCAGAAGGTCACGGTGGACGTGGCCGGGGAGATGCTGGAGCTGAAGAACACCGTCAACGGGATGGTGGACCAGCTGTCGGCGTTCGGCGCCGAGGTGACGCGCGTGGCGCGGGAGATCGGTGTCGAGGGCGAGCTCGGCGGTCAGGCGCAGGTGTCGGGTGCGGCGGGGACGTGGAAGGACCTGACGGACTCCGTCAACACGGCGTTCCGGAATCTCACCGGACAGGTGAGGAACATCGCGCAGGTGACGACGGCGGTGGCCAACGGCGATCTGTCGCAGAAGGTCACCGTGGACGTGTCCGGTGAGATGGCGCAGCTGAAGAACACCGTGAACACGATGGTGGACCAGTTGTCGTCGTTCGCCGACCAGGTGACGCGGATGGCCCGGGACGTGGGCACGGAGGGTCGGCTCGGCGGTCAGGCCCGGGTGGACGGTGTCTCCGGCACGTGGAAGGAGCTCACCGACTCCGTCAACTTCATGGCCGGCAACCTCACCTCCCAGGTGCGGCAGATCGCGCAGGTGACGACGGCGGTGGCCCGCGGTGACCTGTCGCAGAAGATCGACGTGGACGCGCGCGGGGAGATCCTGGAGCTGAAGAACACCATCAACACGATGGTGGACCAGCTGTCGGCCTTCGCCGACCAGGTGACCCGGGTCGCGCGCGAGGTGGGCACGGAGGGCCGGCTGGGAGGTCAGGCGCAGGTGCCCGGCGTGGCCGGTGTGTGGCGCGATCTGACGGATTCCGTGAACGGCATGGCGTCCAACCTGACCGGCCAGGTGCGCAACATCGCCCAGGTGGCCACGGCGGTGGCGCGGGGCGACCTGTCCCAGAAGATCACCGTGGACGCGCGCGGGGAGATCCTGGAGCTGAAGAACACCCTGAACACGATGGTGGACCAGCTGTCGTCGTTCGCGGAGGAGGTCACAAGGGTGGCCCGTGAGGTGGGCACGGAGGGCATTCTCGGCGGTCAGGCCGAGGTGCAGGGCGTCTCCGGCACCTGGAAGGACCTCACGCAGTCGGTGAACTTCATGGCGAACAACCTGACGATCCAGGTGCGCAACATCGCCGAGGTCACGACCGCGGTCGCCAAGGGCGACCTGTCGAAGAAGATCACGGTCGACGCCAAGGGCGAGATCCTGGAGCTGGTGACGACCGTCAACACGATGGTGGACCAGCTGTCGTCGTTCGCCGAGCAGGTGACGCGGGTGGCCCGTGAGGTGGGCACCGAGGGCATCCTGGGCGGTCAGGCGCATGTGCCGGGCGTGGTGGGCATCTGGAAGGACCTCAGCGACAACGTCAACCTGATGGCCAAGAACCTGACCATGCAGGTGCGCAACATCTCCCAGGTCGCGGCGGCCGTCGCCAACGGCGATCTGACGCGGACGGTGACGATCGAGGCGCGTGGCGAGGTGCAGCAGCTCGCGGACACCTTCAACACGATGGTGAAGACGCTGAGCTCGTTCGCCGAGCAGGTCACCAAGGTGGCCCGTGAGGTGGGCACGGACGGCATCCTGGGCGGTCAGGCGCATGTGCCGGGTGTGGCGGGCACGTGGAAGGACCTCACCGACTCGGTGAACGGGATGGCGTCCAACCTGACGGGTCAGGTGCGCAACATCGCCATGGTGACGACGGCCATCGCCAAGGGCGACCTGACGAAGAAGATCGACATCGACGCGCGCGGGGAGATCCTCGAGCTGAAGACGACCATCAACACGATGGTCGACCAGCTGTCGTCGTTCGCCGAGGAGGTCACGCGGGTGGCCCGCGAGGTGGGCACCGAGGGGCAGCTCGGCGGTCAGGCACGCGTGCGTGACGTCGACGGCACCTGGCGCGACCTCACCGAGTCGGTGAACGAGATGGCCGGGAACCTGACCCGGCAGGTGCGTGCCATCGCGCGCGTGGCGACCGCGGTGACCCGCGGCGACCTGAACCTGAAGATCGACGTGGACGCGTCCGGCGAGATCCAGGAGCTCCAGGACTACATCAACAAGATGATCGCCAACCTGCGTGACACCACGATCGCCAACAAGGAGCAGGACTGGCTCAAGGGCAACCTCGCGCGCGTGTCCGCCCTGATGCAGGGGCGGCGCGACCTGGAGGACGTGGCTTCGCTGATCATGAGTGAGCTGCCGCCCCTGGTGGCCGCGCAGCACGGCGCGTTCTTCCTGGCGATGCCGTCGGCCGACGGCAGCGGTGACCACTACGAGTTGCGGATGCTGGGCTCGTACGGCTACTCGATGGGTTCGATGCCGACGTCTTTCCGCCCGGGTGAGGCGCTTGTGGGGACGGCCGCGGAGGAGAAGCGGACGATTCTCGTCTCCGACGCCCCGACCGGCTATCTGAAGATCTCCTCCGGGCTCGGTGAGGCGCCGCCCGCGCAGGTGATCGTGCTGCCGGTGCTGTTCGAGGGCCAGGTGCTGGGTGTGATCGAGCTGGCGTCGTTCACGCCGTTCACGCAGATCCAGAAGGACTTCCTCAATCAGCTCGCCGAGATGATCGCGACGAGCGTCAACACGATCTCCGTCAACACCAAGACGGAGCAGCTGCTGAAGCAGTCGCAGGAGCTCACCGAGCAACTGCGGGAGCGGTCGGCGGAGTTGGAGCAGCGGCAGAAGGCCCTCCAGGCGTCCAACGCCGAACTGGAGGAGAAAGCCGAGCTGTTGGCGCGGCAGAACCGGGACATCGAGGTGAAGAACACCGAGATCGAGGAGGCGCGCCAGGTCCTGGAGGAGCGGGCCGAGCAGCTCGCGGTGTCGATGCGCTACAAGAGCGAGTTCCTCGCCAACATGTCGCACGAGCTGCGCACGCCGCTCAACTCGCTGCTGATCCTGGCGAAGTTGCTCGCGGACAACGCGGACACGAACCTGACGCCCAAGCAGGTCGAGTTCGCCGAGACGATCCACGGCGCGGGTTCCGATCTGCTCCAGCTGATCAACGACATCCTCGACCTGTCGAAGGTGGAGGCGGGCAAGATGGACGTCTCGCCGACGCGGATCGCGCTGGTCCAGCTCGTCGACTACGTGGAGGCGACCTTCCGGCCGCTGACGGCGGAGAAGGGCCTGGACCTGTCGGTGCGGGTGTCGCCGGAGCTGCCGGCGACGCTGCACACGGACGAGCAGCGGTTGTTGCAGGTGCTGCGCAACCTGCTGTCCAACGCGGTGAAGTTCACCGATTCGGGGTCGGTCGAGCTGGTGATCCGGCCGGCCGGCGGGGATGTGCCGGTGGCGATCCGGGAGCAGTTGCTGGAGGCCGGGTCGCTGACCGACGCGGACGCGCCGCTGATCGCGTTCTCGGTGACCGACACCGGCATCGGGATCGCGGCCGGAAAGATGCGGGTGATCTTCGAGGCGTTCAAGCAGGCGGACGGCACGACGAGCCGCAAGTACGGCGGTACGGGTCTCGGGCTGTCCATCTCGCGGGAGATCGCGCAGTTGCTCGGCGGTGAGATCTACGCCCAGAGCGAGCCGGGCCGCGGTTCGACGTTCACGCTGTACCTGCCGCTGCATCCGAGCGAGCTGCCTCCGCAGGGCTACCAGCAGATCGTGCCCTCGCTGGAGGCGGGCGACCTGGTGGCGTCGGAGAACGGGACGGCGGAGGTGTCCGACGTGGAGGTCGAGACGCCGGCCGAGGTGAAGTCGTACCAGGAGACGCAGAACGGCGCCGCCGCGCTGTTCCGGCGCCGGCGGCGGACGGTGGCCGGCGACGAGCCTCAGGTCGGGCGGCCCGAGCAGTGGGCGCCGCTGGGGCAGGAGGCGGCGCGGCACGGGCACCGGGGCGTCCGGTTCGGCGGCGAGAAGGTGCTGATCGTCGATGACGACATCCGCAACGTGTTCGCGTTGACGAGCGTGCTGGAGCAGCACGGTCTGTCGGTGCTGTACGCGGAGAACGGCCGTGAGGGCATCGAGGTGCTGGAGCAGCACGACGACGTGGCGGTCGTCCTGATGGACATCATGATGCCCGAGATGGACGGGTATGCGACGACCAACGCGATCCGGCGGATGCCGCAGTTCTCCGGGCTGCCGATCATCGCGCTGACCGCGAAGGCGATGAAGGGCGACCGGGAGAAGGCGATCGAGTCGGGCGCCTCCGACTACGTCACCAAGCCGGTCGATCCCGATCATCTGCTGTCGGTGATGGAACAGTGGATGCGGGAGGAGTGACGGGAACCATCCGAGGACACGAGAAGTTGCTGACTCAGGGTGTCCGAAGTCGTGTAGCGGGGCGGGATTCGGGGAACCTTCTGGTCTCATGCCGCGTTCCTGCTACGTGCACAGTGACATCACGGTGACAGGGTGTGGCGACGGTCGGGGTACGGCTACCATGACCGGCACAAGGAAGGGCGGCGCAAAGGAGTCGTCCCCAGGGGCGGCGCCCGGTGCACTGCCGGGGCGAGGAGGGCGGGCCATGGTGCAGAAGGCCAAGATCCTCCTGGTCGATGACCGGCCGGAGAATCTGCTGGCGCTGGAGGCGATCCTCTCGGCGCTCGATCAGACGCTGGTGCGGGCATCGTCCGGGGAAGAGGCGCTCAAAGCACTGCTGACGGACGACTTCGCGGTCATTCTGCTGGATGTCCAGATGCCGGGAATGGACGGTTTCGAAACGGCCGCGCACATCAAGCGGCGAGAACGGACGCGGGACATCCCGATCATCTTCCTGACGGCGATCAACCACGGTCCCCACCACACCTTCCGCGGGTACGCGGCGGGCGCGGTGGACTACATCTCCAAGCCGTTCGACCCGTGGGTGCTGCGCGCGAAGGTGTCGGTGTTCGTCGAGCTGTACATGAAGAACTGCCAGCTGCGTGAGCAGGCGGCGCTGCTGCGGCTCCAGTTGGAGGGCGGCGGGAAGTCGGCGGTCGGCGGCGCCAAGGAGTCGGCCGGGCTGCTCGCCGAGCTCTCCGCGCGGCTCGCGGCGGTCGAGGAGCAGGCGGAGGCGCTGTCCAAGCAGCTCGACGACGAGTCGGCGGACGCGGCGGCGGTGGCCACGGCGGCGCATCTGGAGCGCAAACTCACCGGCCTGCGGCGGGCGCTGGACGCGCTGGAGCCGGGCACGGGCAGCGGTACGGCGTCGGTGCCGTCGCCGAGCTGAGCGGAACTGACGCGTGCCGCGCCGGGAGTTGCGCGTGAGCGGGCGTCAGTTTCACGCCTCTCCCCGGACGACACGAACGGGTGAAGCAGTGGCCACACGTGTCCGCTTGCGTCTCCACCGGTAATCTCACACCCATGGCCTCACGTCCCTCCGCAGCCAAGAAGCAGCCCGCCAGGAAGGCGGCTGCTCCCGCGAAGGCTCCGGCGAAGAAGGCCGCCGCGAAAAAGCCGCCGGCGAAGCGGGCGCCCGCGAAGAAGGCGGCCGTCAAGAAGGCCGTGGCCAAGAAGCCCGCACCCAAGCCGGCGCCCAACCCCACCGGGGGCGTGTACCGGCTCGTGCGCGCCCTCTGGCTGGGCCTGGCGCACGCTGTGGGCGCGGTGTTCCGCGGCATAGGGACCGGCGCGAAGAACCTCGACCCCGCCCACCGCAAGGACGGCGTCGCGCTGCTGCTGCTCGGCGTCGCGCTGATCGTCGCGGCGGGCACCTGGGCCGATCTGCGCGGCCCCGTCGGCGACCTCGTCGAGATCCTGGTGACCGGCTCCTTCGGCCGGCTCGACCTGCTCGTGCCCATCCTCTTCGCGGTCATCGCGGTGCGGTTCATCCGCCACCCCGAGCAGCCCGAGGCCAACGGCCGCATCGTGATCGGGCTGTCCGCGCTGGTCATCGGCGTGCTCGGCCAGGTCCACATCGCGTGCGGCGCGCCCGCCCGCAGCGACGGCATGCAGGCCATAAGGGACGCCGGCGGGCTCATCGGCTGGGGCGCGGCCACCCCGCTGACGTACGCCATGGGCGAGGTCCTCGCCGTGCCGCTGCTCGTGCTGCTCACGGTCTTCGGGCTGCTGGTGGTCACCGCCACGCCCGTCAACGCCATTCCGCAGCGGCTGCGGCAGCTCGGCGTGCGCCTGGGCGTACTGCACGACCCCGCCGACGACTACGACGAGTTCACGGACGACGTGGAGCGCTACGACGACGAGCGCTACGACGAACAGTGGCGCGAGGCGCTGCCCGCGCGCCCCCGCAGGCGGTCGGGCGCCCCGCAGGCGTACGACCCCGACGGGACCGAGCAGGATGCGCTCTCCCAGCGCCGCGGCAGGCCCCGGCGCTCCGCGGTGCCGCAGCCCGCGATGGACCGGGAGATGGACGCCGTGGACATCGCCGCCGCGGCGGCGGCCGACCTCGACGGGGCCGTCCTGCACGGCATGCCGCCCTCGCGGACCGTCGCCGACCTCACCCAGGGCGTGCGCACGGGCGAGCGGGAACCGGCCACGCCGACGCCCGTCCCCGCGCCGGACGCGCGCCCGGAGCAGGGGAGCACGCGCCCCGCGCCGGAGAGCGCGCGTCCCGAGCAGGAGAAGAAGTCCGCGTCGGGCCCGGTCCCCGACCTGACCAAGGCCGCCCCCGACCAGCCGCGCGACCTGCCGCCGCGCGCCGAGCAGCTCCAGCTGTCCGGCGACATCACCTACTCGCTGCCGGCGCTGGACCTCCTCACGCGCGGGGGGCCCGGCAAGGCGCGCAGCGCGGCCAACGACGCCGTCGTCGCCTCGCTCACGACCGTCTTCACCGAGTTCAAGGTCGACGCCGCCGTCACCGGCTTCACCCGCGGCCCGACGGTCACGCGCTACGAGGTCGAGCTCGGCCCCGCCGTCAAGGTCGAGCGGATCACCGCGCTGACGAAGAACATCGCGTACGCCGTCGCCAGCCCCGATGTGCGGATCATCTCGCCGATCCCCGGCAAGTCGGCGGTCGGCATCGAGATCCCCAACACCGACCGGGAGATGGTCAACCTCGGTGACGTGCTGCGGCTCGCGGAGTCCGCGGAGGACGACGACCCGATGCTGGTCGCCTTCGGCAAGGACGTCGAGGGCGGCTACGTCATGCACTCGCTGGCGAAGATGCCGCACATGCTGGTCGCCGGCGCCACCGGCTCCGGCAAGTCGTCCTGCATCAACTGCCTGATCACGTCGATCATGATGCGGGCGACGCCGGAGGACGTCCGGATGATCCTCGTCGACCCCAAGCGCGTCGAACTGACCGCCTACGAGGGCATCCCGCACCTGATCACGCCGATCATCACCAACCCCAAGCGGGCCGCCGAGGCCCTCCAGTGGGTCGTACGCGAGATGGACCTCAGGTATGACGACCTGGCGGCATACGGCTACCGGCACATCGACGACTTCAACCGCGCCGTGCGGGAGGGCAAGGTCAAGCCGCCCGAGGGCAGCGAACGCGAGCTCCAGCCGTACCCGTACCTGCTGGTGATCGTCGACGAGCTCGCGGACCTGATGATGGTCGCTCCGCGCGACGTCGAGGACTCGATCGTGCGGATCACGCAGCTCGCGCGCGCGGCCGGCATCCACCTGGTGCTCGCCACCCAGCGGCCCTCCGTCGACGTCGTCACCGGCCTGATCAAGGCGAACGTGCCCTCCCGGCTCGCCTTCGCCACGTCGTCGCTCGCCGACTCGCGGGTCATCCTCGACCAGCCCGGCGCCGAAAAGCTCATCGGCAAGGGCGACGGGCTGATCCTGCCGATGGGGGCCAACAAGCCGACCCGTATGCAGGGCGCGTTCGTCACCGAGGCCGAGGTCGCGGCCGTCGTGCAGCACTGCAAGGACCAGATGGCGCCCGTCTTCCGGGAGGACGTCACCGTCGGCTCCAAGCAGAAGAAGGAGATCGACGAGGACATCGGCGACGACCTCGACCTGCTGTGCCAGGCGGCCGAACTCGTCGTCTCCACGCAGTTCGGGTCGACGTCCATGCTCCAGCGCAAGCTGCGCGTCGGCTTCGCCAAGGCCGGCCGGCTGATGGACCTCATGGAGTCGCGCAACATCGTCGGGCCGAGCGAAGGATCGAAAGCACGTGACGTTCTTGTGAAACCCGACGAGTTGGACGGCGTGCTCGCGGTGATCCGTGGGGAGTCTGGAGGGTAGGCGTTTCCCGCGGGGAGGGAGGCCGTCCGTGACTCACCCGTTAGAGAGCGACGCGCAACCGTTTCCCGTCGGGACACGTCAAGTTCAGCGAGACAGACGAGGGTTCCGACCTCGGGATTCGCGTCTGACCCGTCATCGGCGTGTCCGGCCATACCGATGGCGTACAAAGTGCTACCGCCCGGTTGCCCCTCCCTTTGGCACCCCCCCTAGACTGAACCTCCAGCACAGGTGGCTACACGCTCGAAAGGCGCCCCCGTGTCCATCGGCAACTCCCCTGAAGACGAGCGTCCCTTCGCAGACGTTCCCGAGGAAGCCCGCCCGTCCATCGGCCGAACCCTGAAGCAGGCGCGCATCGCCGCCGGCATGACCGTCGACGACGTCAGCACCGCGACCCGGGTCCGCATCGCCATCGTGCACTCCATCGAGGCGGACGACTTCACCCCCTGCGGCGGTGACGTCTACGCGCGCGGGCACATCCGCAACCTCGCGCGGGCCGTCCGTCTCGATCCCGCCCCGCTGATGGAGCAGTTCGACGCCCTGCACGGCGGCCGGCCGGCGCCCACCCCGGCCGCCCCCCTGTTCGAGGCGGAACGCATCCGCCCCGAGCGGCGCGGCCCGAACTGGACCGCCGCCATGGTCGCCGCGATCGTCGCGGTGATCGGCTTCGTCGGCTTCACCGCGTTCAAGGGCGGCGACGAGGGGACCAAGGACGTCGCCGAGGGCGCCACCCCGTCGAGCAGCGCGCCCGCCGCCCCCGTCCCGAAGTCGGAGAAGCCCGTCGACGTGACGCCGGCGCCCTCCGACAGCGCCATCGCCGCCGCACCCCAGGACAAGGTGACCGTCCAGGTCAGTGCCGCCGACGGCAAGAGCTGGATCTACGCCAAGGACCACAACGGCCGGCTGCTGTTCGACGGGCTGCTCAAGAAGGGCGACAGCAAGACCTTCCAGGACAGCGAGAAGATCAGCCTCGTCCTCGGCGACGCCGGGGCGATCCAGCTGTACGTCAACGGCAAGAAGATCGACGACGACTTCCAGCCGGGAGCGGTCGAGCGGCTGACGTACACCAAGGGCGATCCGCAGGCCGGCTGAGCTCCTCCGCACGCGCGTACGGGATCGGCGGAGATCGCCAACCCCGTCGGCCGGGGGTGTCAGTGGGACGAAGTAGTCTTGAGCCCATGCCTGAACGCCGTACCGTCGCACTCGTCACCCTTGGCTGCGCCCGTAACGAGGTGGACTCGGAGGAGCTCGCAGGCCGTTTGGAGGCGGACGGCTGGCAGCTCGTGGAGGACGCCGAGAACGCGGACGTCGCCGTCGTCAACACCTGTGGCTTCGTCGAGGCCGCCAAGAAGGACTCCGTCGACGCCCTCCTGGAGGCCAACGACCTCAAGGGGCACGGCAGAACCCAGGCCGTCGTGGCGGTGGGCTGCATGGCCGAGCGGTACGGCAAGGACCTCGCCGAGGCCCTCCCGGAGGCCGACGGCGTGCTCGGCTTCGACGACTACGCCGACATCTCCGACCGCCTCCAGACCATCCTGAGCGGCGGCGTCCACGCCGCCCACACCCCGCGCGACCGGCGCAAGCTGCTGCCGATCAGCCCCGCCGAGCGGCAGTCCGCCTCCGGCGTCGCCCTGCCCGGACACGGCGCCCCGGCGGAGCTGGCCGACCTGGCCGAGGCCCCGGCCGACCTGCCGGAGGGCGTGGCACCGGTCTCCGGCCCGCGCGCGCCCCTGCGCCGCCGGCTCGACGGCGCCCCGGTCGCCTCGGTCAAGCTCGCCTCCGGCTGCGACCGGCGCTGCACGTTCTGCGCCATCCCGTCCTTCCGCGGCTCCTTCATCTCGCGCCGGCCGAGCGACGTGCTGAACGAGACGCGGTGGCTCGCCGAGCAGGGCGTCAAGGAGATCATGCTGGTCTCCGAGAACAACACCTCCTACGGCAAGGACCTCGGCGACATCCGCCTGCTGGAGTCGCTGCTGCCCGAGCTGGCCGAGGTCGACGGCATCGAGCGGGTGCGGGTCAGCTACCTCCAGCCGGCCGAGATGCGGCCCGGCCTGATCGACGTGCTGACCTCCACCCCGAAGGTCGCCCCCTACTTCGACCTGTCCTTCCAGCACTCCGCGCCCGGCGTGCTGCGCGCGATGCGCCGCTTCGGCGACACCGACCGCTTCCTGGAACTGCTCGACACCATCCGCGGCAAGGCGCCCCAGGCCGGCGTGCGCTCCAACTTCATCGTCGGCTTCCCCGGCGAGTCCGAGGCCGACCTCGCGGAGCTGGAGCGGTTCCTGAACCACGCCCGGCTCGACGCCATCGGCGTCTTCGGCTACTCCGACGAGGAGGGCACCGAGGCCGCCGGCTACGACGACAAGCTCGACGAGGACGTCGTCGCCGAACGGCTCGCCCGGGTCTCCCGGCTCGCCGAGGAACTCGTCTCGCAGCGCGCCGAGGAGCGGGTGGGCGAGACCGTGAGCGTGCTCGTGGAGTCGCTGGACGACGAGGGCGTCCACGGCCGGGGCGAGCACCAGGCGCCGGAGACCGACGGCCAGGTGCTGCTCACGTCGGGCGAGGGACTGGCCGTCGGCCGTATGGTCGAGGCGAAGGTGGTCGGCACGGAAGGCGTCGACCTGGTGGCCGAGCCCCTCCAGGGCTCGATCGGGTGTAGTGAGGAGGCAGCCAGATGACGGGTGTCCCGGCGTCGGCCGCAGGAGGCTCCTCGCAGGCGAAGGGGCCGGCCACGAGGCCCGCCTCCGCCACGGTCCCGGGCGTCGCAGCCGACGCGTCCGGCGCGGTGCCCGAGATGGGCGCCGACATGACCGGCGCCACCCCCGACGAACAGGGCACCCTGAGGCCCGCCCGGGGCGGGAAGATCGCGGCCGCGGCGGTCAACCAGGCGAGCGTCTGGAACATCGCCAACATGCTGACGATGCTCCGGCTGCTGCTGGTGCCCGGCTTCGTGGCCCTCATGCTCGCCGACGGCGGCTACGACCCGGCGTGGCGTTCGCTCGCCTGGGCGGCCTTCGCCATCGCCATGATCACCGACCTGTTCGACGGGCACCTGGCGCGGACCTACAACCTCGTCACCGACTTCGGGAAGATCGCCGACCCCATCGCCGACAAGGCCATCATGGGGGCGGCCCTGATCTGCCTCTCCTCCCTCGGCGACCTGCCCTGGTGGGTGACGGGCGTCATCCTCGGCCGGGAACTCGGCATCACCCTGATGCGTTTCCTCGTCATCCGGTACGGCGTCATCCCGGCGAGCCGGGGCGGCAAGCTCAAGACGCTCACCCAGGGCGTCGCCGTCGGCATGTACGTGCTGGCGCTGACGGGGTGGCTGGCCACCCTGCGGTGGTGGGTGATGGCCGCGGCGGTCGTGCTGACCGTGGTGACCGGACTCGACTATGTGAGACAGGCCATTGTGCTGCGCAGGCAGGGGATCGCCGAGCGCAAGGCCGCTCTGGAGGAGACGCAGGCGTGAGTTCGACGGCCACCGACGTGGTGCGACTACTCACCGTGAGGGGTGAGACGCTGGCCGTGGCCGAGTCGCTCACGGGTGGTCTGGTCGCGGCGGAGATCACGGCGGTCCCCGGCGCCTCCAAGGCCTTCCGGGGCTCGGTCACCGCCTACGCGACCTCCCTCAAGCAGGAACTGCTCGGCGTCGACGCCGACCTGCTGGCCGCCCGCGGAGCGGTGGACCCGCAGGTCGCGGCCCAGATGGCGGCCGGTGTGCGCAAGGCGCTGGGCGCCGACTGGGGCATCGCCACGACCGGCGTGGCCGGCCCCGACCCCCAGGACGGACAACCCGTCGGGACGGTCTTCGTGGCGGTGGACGGGCCGTTCGGGGCGGGCCCCCGTTCTGCCTCTGGCGGAAAAACGGAGGCTCTGCGGTTGAACGGCGACCGCGCGGAAATTCGTAGAGAGAGTGTACGGAGCGTACTCGCAGTGCTTCTGAGGGCGCTTGCGGACGAACAGACCGGGAATGAGCGGGCACAGGATACGGAACAGAACGGGGGGTTTTGATGTTTGCAGCCCTGAGTGAACACGACATCGCTCCCCGCACGGCCGCAGCGCAAGGCGGTACGGTGGGGCGTGAAGGATGCGGCTACGCGGTCCGAGGAGGGAGCCACCGATGATTCTGCTCCGTCGCCTGCTGGGTGACGTGCTGCGTCGGCAGCGCCAGCGCCAGGGCCGTACTCTGCGCGAAGTCTCCTCGTCCGCCCGAGTCTCACTCGGCTATCTCTCCGAGGTGGAGCGGGGGCAGAAGGAGGCTTCCTCTGAGCTGCTCTCCGCCATCTGCGACGCGCTGGACGTACGGATGTCCGAGCTCATGCGGGAAGTGAGCGACGAGCTCGCCCTCGCCGAGCTGGCCCAGTCTGCTGCCGCCACCCCCAGCGAGCCTGTGCCCACGCCGGTTCGTCCCATGCTGGGTTCCGTGTCGGTGACCGGTGTGCCACCGGAGCGGGTGACCATCAAGGCGCCCGCCGAGGCGGTGGACGTGGTCGCCGCCTGACCTGCCGCACGGCGCAGGCGCACACGACACGAAATGTGGAGGCCCCGGCCGGGGTTCTCCGGGATCGCCCGGAGAGCGCGGTCGGGGTTTTTGCGTGCGCGGATTTTGCGGGTGCGGAGGGCGGGGTCTGCCGGGTGCGTATGTCGGGGCCTGTTTGCCGAGGTCCGTTTATCGAGATCCGTTTGCCGGGGTGCGTTTGCCGAGGTCCGTTTGCCGGGGTGCGTTTGCCCGGGCCCGGCGCGGCGGTCATGGTGGAGAGGCTGAACGGGGCTGATCACCGGAGGTGCCGATGCGGAACGTCGTGGAGGGCTCGTTCCTGGCGGAGTGTGCGTGATAGCGCGGCGGGGGGCCGCTCTGGGGCTCGGCGCGGTGTGGTGGTGGGCGGTGGTGCGGCTCGCGGTGAGCCCCGGCGCGGGAGCGGTGGAGGGGGCGGTCGTCGCCGGCGGATGGGGACTGAGCCTGCTGCCGGTGCACTGTGTGGCGAAGGGGCGGGCGGCGGGGGCCGTGGCGGTGGGGCGGTGGAGGGCTGCTTGGCGTGGGGAGTGGTGAGAGGGGGAGGTTGCGAGGTGGCGGTGGGGGGCGGTCCGGGCTGGCGGCGGGGGAGGCGGGCCCGGGAGAGGCCGTTGCCGCGGAGGCGGGGGCGGTCGAGGCGGACGCGCGGGGGTCTGGCGGTTACCAGGGCATGGCGACGCCGCCGTTCGGGCGGAGGATCTGGCCCGTCGTGAACGATGACGCGTCCGAGGCCAGGTGCAGGACGGTGTGGGCGATCTCCTCCGGTTCACCGACCCGGCCCAGCGGTGACATCCGGGACATGAGCGCCTCGGTGCGCTCCTGTGCGCCGGTATCGCGGCGGTCGGTCATCGGCGTGCGGATCCAGCCCGGGGCGACGGCGTTGACGCGGATGCCGTGCGGGCCGACCTCGGTCGCCAGGGTCTTCGTCAGCTGGACCACGGCCGCCTTGGCGACGCCGTAGCACAGCAGACCGGGGCCGCCGGTGTCCACGGCGCCCGAGGCCATGGTGACGATGCTGCCCCGGGCCCCGTTCGAGATCATCAGCCGCGCGGCCTCCTGGCAGGCGTACAGCACGCCCTTGAAGTTGACGTCGAGAACCCGGTCGAGGTCCTCGTCGCGGGTCTCCAGGACGGGGCTGCTGTGCATGATCCCGGCGACGGCGGCCATGACGTCCAGGCGCTCACAGGAGGCGACGGCCTGCCGGACCTGGGCGCGGTCGGTGACGTCGAGGTGATGGGTGTGGGCGATGCCGCCCCGGTCCTTGATGAGGGTCGCCGTCTCGTGCAGGCCCGGCGCGTCGCGGTCCGCGCCGTGGACGAGGGCGCCGGCCTCGGCGAGCAGCACGGCGCAGGCACGGCCGATTCCGCTCGCGGCGCCGGTGACGAATGCGGTGCGTCCGGTGAGGTCGTACGCCTTCACGGCCATGAGGGGACCGTACGAAAGTTTCTGACGGTCCGTCAATTGACGGTGCGGGGACGGATGCGGCGCGTGGCCGGTGAGCCCGGGGCCGGTGCGGGGCCCGGCTGGCAGGCGGGGCACCAGTACGTGGGGCGCTCGCGGGAGCCGTCGCCCTGGTTGGCGGCGCGGACGGGCGTCCCGCAGCGCAGGCAGGGGCGGGGCGCGCGGCCGTAGACGAAGAGGTCCTGGCCGCGGCGGCCCGTCGTGGCGCGCACGGGGCGGTCGCGGTTGGCCTCCAGGAGCTGCTTGGCGAGGGCGGGCAGCTTGGCGGCGCGGTCGGCGGGGAGCGCGCCGACGGGGAGCCACGGGCTGACGCCGAGGAGGAAGCAGAGCTCGCACTTGTAGACGTTGCCGATGCCGGCGAGGTTGCGCTGGTCGAGGAGGGCCTCGCCCAGGGGGCGGGCGGGGTCCGCGAGGAGGTTGGCGAGGGCGCGCTCGGGGTTCCAGTCGGGGCCCAGCAGGTCGGGGCCGAGGTGACCCACGGCTCGTTCCTCGTCGGCGGTGCGCAGGAGTTCGAGGACGGGGAGGCGGTAGCCGACGGCCGTGCGGTCTTCCGTGCCGAGGATCGCGCGGATCTGGTGGCCGGGGCCGCCGGTCCAGCGCCGGCCGTTCGCGTACACCTTCCAGGAGCCGTCCATCCGCAGATGCGAGTGGAGCGTCAGGCCGCCTTCGACGCGGGTGAGGAGGTGCTTGCCGCGCGGGGTGACGTCCAGGACGGTGCGGCCGGTGAGGTCGGCGGTGGCGAACTTGGGCACGCGCAGGTCGGAGCGGGTCAGCACCTTGCCGGCGAGGGCGTCGTGCAGTCGCCGCGCGGCCTGCCAGACCGTGTCACCTTCGGGCATGGGTCAAGGGTGGCACGGGGGTGGGGGGACCGTCGGGGTGCCGGTGCCGGTGCCGGTGCCGGTGCGGGTGTCTGCGGTGGTCGGGGTCGGCGGTCGGGTGGGTTGTCATGCTCGCAGCCGGAGGCCTCGGGGGGTCGCGATGAAGCCCGCTGCCTCCAGGAGGCCGCCGAAGGGGGAGGTCAGGGCTGAGGCGCCGTTGACGCGCTCCACCGTGACCGTGCCGAGGGAGCCCGCGCGGGCGGCCTGGGCCAGTCCCTCCGCCGCCGCGTGCAGGCGGGGGTCGTCGGCGGGGGAGTCCTGGCCGTCCGGGGTGGCGGGCCAGGCCAGCAGGGTCTTGCCGCCGCGCTCCATGTACAGGGTCAGCTCGCCGTCGACGAGCACCACCAGGGAGCCCGCCTTGCGGCCCGGCTTGTGCCCGGCGTCGGTCGGCGGCTCGGGCCAGGACAGGGCGGCGCCGTACGCGTTCGCGGGGTCGGCCGCCGCGAGGACCACCGCGCGGGAGGCGGGCGACGGCGCACGGCGACCGCGGTCGGCGAAGCCGGAGGCGCGCGGGAGGGCGCGGGGAGCGCCCGAGGCGTACGGCGCGCCGTACGGGGAGCCGGTGCCGCCCCGGGGGCCGCCGGCGCCGGGCTCCCAGCCGAGGTCGTCGGACGGGGAGCCGTCGGGGAAGACGAAGCCGCCGTCGGATGTGCCGTCGTCTCCGTAGGACGTGCCGTCGAGGCCGAAGTCGAAGCCGGAGCCGGAGTCGGAGCCGGAGGACGCGTCGCCGGAACCGTCGGGACCGCCGGGGGTGCCCTCGGGACCGCCGGGCGTGACGGTCCCCCGGGCGGGGCCGGGCAGGGTCTCGCCGCGGTCGCGGGCGTTGGCCACCGCGCGGACGCGGTCCACGGCGCCGTCCATCGCGAACTGCGCGGCGCCGAGGCCCTCGACGACGTAACCGCGCCGGGCCTGGCCGCTCTCCTCGAAGGCGGACAGGATGCGGTACGTCGCCGAGAAGCCGCCCTCGACGCCCTCGGCGGCGACCGCGCCCCGGGTGACCACGCCGTGCCGGTCCAGGAGGGTGCGGGCGAGGGCGTGGGCGCGCACCGTGGGGTCGTCCTCCTGCGCGGGGAGGAGCGACCAGCGGCCGGCGACGGTCGGAGGGCCGCTGCGGGAGGCGGCGCGGGCGGCGGCCGTCAGCGAGCCGTAGCGTCCGCGCGGGACGGCGCGCTTGGCGCGGTGCGCCGTGGAGCCGGCTGTGCGGCCCGAGCCCAGGAGGGCGCGCAGCGGCGCGAGCGTGTCGTTGGTGAGACGGCCGGACCAGGCGAGATCCCAGAGGGCGTCGGCGAGTTGGGGGTCGGTGGCCTCGGGGTGGCCGGTGGCGCGGACCTGGTCGGCGATCTGCCGGAAGAACAGGCCGTAGCCGCCGGAGAGGGCGTCCAGGACGGACCGGTGCAGCGCGGTCGGCTCCAGGGGGTGAGGCGGGGGCAGGAGGAGCGGGGCCGCGTCCGTCAGATACAGCGAGACCCAGCCGTCCTTGCCGGGCAGAGCTCCGGCCCCGGCCCAGACCACCTCGCCGGAGGCGGTGAGCTCGTCGAGCATCGCCGGGTTGTAGTCCGTCACCCGGGACGGCAGCACGAGCCTCTCCAGGGCGGACGCGGGGACCGACGCGCCCTGGAGCTGTTCGAGCGCGCGCACCAGGCCGTCGACGCCGCGCAGGGCATGGCCCTTGCCGATGTGCTGCCACTGGGGCAGGAACTGGGCGAAGGCGGGGGGCGGGACCGGTTCCAGCTCGTGCCGCAGCGCGGCCAGGGAGCGGCGGCGCAGCCTGCGCAGGACGGTCGCGTCGCACCACTCCTGGCCGATGCCGGCCGGATGGAACTCGCCCTGGACGACGCGCCCGCCCGCCGCGAGCCGCTGGAGCGCGCCCTCGGTGACCGCCACGCCCAGGCCGAAGCGGGCCGCGGCCGTGGCGGAGGTGAACGGGCCGTGCGTGCGCGCGTAGCGGGCGAGGAGGTCGCCCAGCGGGTCCTTCACGGGTTCGGTGAAGGCCTCGGGGACGCCGACCGGCAGGGCCGTGCCCAGCGCGTCGCGCAGCCGGCCCGCGTCCTCGATCGTCGCCCAGTGGTCGGCGCCGGCGACACGGACCCTGATCACCCGGCGGGCGGAGGCCAGCTCCTCCGCCCAGGAGGGCTCGGCGCCGCGCTCGGCCAGCTCGGCGCCGGTGAGCGGGCCGAGCAGGCGCAGGATGTCCGCGACGCCCTCGGCGTCCTTCACGCGGCGGTCCTCGGTGAGCCACTGAAGCTCCCGCTCCAGCTCGGTGAGGACCTCGGCGTCGAGCAGTTCCCGCAGCTCCGCCTGGCCCAGCAGCTCGGCCAGCAGACGCGAGTCGAGGGACAGCGCGGCGGCACGGCGCTCGGCGAGCGGGGAGTCGCCTTCGTAGAGGAACTGGGCGACGTAGCCGAAGAGGAGGGAGCGGGCGAACGGGGACGGCTCCTGGGTGGTGACCTCGACCAGGCGCACCTTGCGGGACTCCAGGTCGCCCATCAGCTCCACGAGTCCGGGGACGTCGAAGACGTCCTGGAGGCACTCGCGGACGGCCTCCAGGACGATCGGGAACGAGCCGAACTCGCTCGCCACCTGGAGCAGTTGGGCGGCGCGCTGCCGCTGCTGCCACAGCGGCGTGCGCTTGCCCGGGTTGCGGCGCGGCAGCAGCAGCGCGCGGGCGGCGCACTCGCGGAACCGGGCCGCGAACAGCGCGGAGCCGCCGACCTGGTCGGTGACGATCTGGTCGACCTCGCCCTTGTCGAAGACGACGTCCGCCGCGCCGACGGGCGCCTGCTCGGCGTCGTACTCGGCGCCGGCCCGCGCGGGCTCCTGGTCGAGCAGGTCCAGGCCCATCAGGTCGGCGTCGGGCAGGCGCAGCACGATGCCGTCGTCGGCGTGCATCACCTGGGCGTCCATGCCGTAGCGCTCGGAGAGCTTGGCGCCGAGCGCGAGCGCCCAGGGGGCGTGCACCTGGGCGCCGAACGGGGAGTGCACGACGACGCGCCAGTCGCCGAGTTCGTCGCGGAAGCGTTCCACGACGATCGTCCGGTCGTCGGGCACATGGCCGCAGGCCTGGCGCTGTTCGTCGAGGTAGGAGAGCACGTTGTCGGCAGCCCAGGCGTCCAGGCCGGCGGTGAGCAGGCGGAGCCGGGCGTCGTCCGCGGGCAGGGAACCGACCTCGCGCAGGAACGCGCCCACCGCGCGGCCCAGTTCCAGCGGGCGGCCCAGCTGGTCGCCCTTCCAGAACGGCAGCCGGCCCGGGACGCCGGGCGCGGGGGAGACCAGGACGCGGTCGCGGGTGATGTCCTCGATGCGCCAGGAGCTCGTGCCCAGCGTGAACACATCGCCCACGCGGGACTCGTAGACCATCTCCTCGTCGAGCTCCCCGACGCGCCCGCCGCCCTTCTTGGGGTCGGCGCCGGCCAGGAACACTCCGAACAGGCCCCGGTCGGGGATGGTGCCGCCGGAGGTCACGGCCAGCCGCTGGGCGCCCGGGCGGCCGGTGACCGTGCCGGCGACCCGGTCCCACACCACGCGCGGGCGCAGCTCCGCGAACGCGTCGGACGGGTAGCGCCCGGCGAGCATGTCCAGGACCGCCGTGAACGCGGACTCGGGGAGGGAGGCGAAGGGCGCGGCCCGGCGCACGAGGGCGAGCAGGTCGTCGAACTGCCAGGTGTCCAGCGAGGTCATCGCGACGAGCTGCTGGGCGAGCACGTCCAGCGGGTTCGCCGGGACCCTGAGGGACTCGATGGAGCCCGTGCGCATCCGCTCGGTGACGACGGCCGCCTGGACCAGGTCGCCGCGGTACTTGGGGAAGACCACGCCGGTCGAGACGGCCCCGACCTGGTGTCCCGCGCGGCCCACGCGTTGCAGCCCGGAGGCCACGGAGGGCGGGGACTCCACCTGGACGACCAGGTCGACGGCGCCCATGTCGATGCCCAGCTCCAGGCTGGAGGTGGCGACCACGGCGGGCAGCCGGCCCGCCTTGAGGTCCTCCTCGACGAGCGCGCGCTGCTCCTTGGACACCGAGCCGTGGTGGGCGCGCGCGATGACGGACGGCGCGCCCTGCGCCGCGCCCGAGCCGCCCATCAGCTCGGCGGGGGCGTGGTGTTCGTCGAGCGGTTCGCCGGTGGCCCGCTCGTAGGCGATCTCGTTGAGACGGTTGCACAGCCGCTCGGCGAGCCGGCGGGAGTTCGCGAACACGATCGTGGAGCGGTGCGCCTGGACGAGGTCGGCGATGCGCTCCTCGACGTGCGGCCAGATCGACGGGCGTTCCGCGCCCTCGGAGCCCTCGGCGACCGGGGAGCCGCCCAGCTCGCCCAGGTCCTCGACGGGGACCACCACGGACAGGTCGAACTCCTTGCCCGACTTCGGCTGGACGATCTCCACCTTGCGGCGCGGGGAGAGGTAGCGGGCCACCTCGTCGACCGGGCGGACCGTCGCCGAGAGGCCGATCCGGCGGGCCGGCGCGGGCAGGAGCTCGTCGAGGCGCTCCAGGGAGAGGGCGAGATGCGCGCCGCGCTTGGTGCCGGCCACGGCGTGGACCTCGTCCAGGATCACCGTCTCGATGCCGGTCAGCGCGTCGCGCGTGGCCGACGTCAGCATCAGGAACAGGGACTCCGGAGTGGTGATCAGGATGTCCGGCGGGCGCGTGGAGAGCGCGCGGCGCTCGGCGGCTGGGGTATCCCCGGAGCGGATGCCGACCCTGACCTCGGGCTCGGGCAGGCCCAGGCGGACGGATTCCTGGCGGATGCCGGTCAGGGGGCTGCGCAGGTTGCGTTCGACGTCGACCGCGAGGGCCTTGAGGGGGGAGACGTACAGGACCCGGCAGCGCTTCTTCGGGTCGGCCGGCGGGGGCGTCGAGGCCAGCTGGTCCAGGGCGGCGAGGAACGCGGCCAGGGTCTTGCCGGACCCGGTCGGGGCCACCACCAGCACGTCCGAGCCCTCACGGATGGCCTGCCACGCGCCCGCCTGGGCCGCGGTGGGCGCGGAGAACGCCCCCGTGAACCAACCGCGGGTCGCGGGGGAGAAGCCGTCCATGGCTCGGTGTGCGTCGCTGACCATGCGTCCATCCTGCACCCGGGCACTGACAATGGCGCTGACCTGCGGCTCCGGCGGCGGCTGGGTCTGGGGCGGCCACGGCTCTGACGGCGTGTCGCGTAGCGTCGCGTCACGTCACGGAGAATGGGGGCATGGCGGGTTCCCGTGAGATGGCGCGGCACTGGCAGTACGCGGAGTTGCCGGACGTCGATCTGCTCCGTGCCCGTTACGTCCGCAAAACGTTCGTCCGGCACACCCACGAGCACTTCGTCATCGCCGCCATCGCCGACGGGGTCGAGGTGTTCGACCACCGGGGGACCGACCAGTACGCCGGAGCCGGCGCGCTCGCGCTGGTCAACCCGGACACCCCGCACACCGGGCGGGCCGGCGTGCCCGAGGGCTGGCGGTACGGAGCTGTGTACCCGTCGCCCGAGGTGGTGGCCGCGATCGCGGCGGAGACGACGATGCTGAAGGGCGCGCCGGGGTTCGTGAGCCCGGTGCTCGACGACCCGTACGCCGTCGCCCTGGTGTACCGGATCCTGCGGGCCGCCGACGAGGGCAACGCGCTCGCCGCCGACACACTGCTGCGGGTGGCCGTGACGCGGCTGCTGCGGCTCAACGGCGGACCGGCGCCCCAGCGGGCGGTGCGCACGGCCGGGGAGCGGATCGCCGCACGCGCGCGTGCCGTGTTGGAGGAGCGGATGACCGATCCGCCCACCCTGGAGCGGCTGGCGCAGGACCTCGGCACCGGCCCCTTCGCCCTGCTGCGGGCCTTCCGCGACGCCTACGGGATGCCGCCGCACACCTGGCTCACCGACGCCCGCGTCCGCCGGGCGCGACGGCTGCTGGACGCCGGCACACCGCCCGCCGAGGCGGCCGTCGCGGTCGGCTTCACCGACCAGCCCCACCTCAACCGCCACTTCGCGCGGATCGTCGGCGTGCCTCCGGGCGCGTACCGGCGGGAGCGCAAGAACGTACAAGACGCGCGGCGGCGGCTGCTCCTACCGTCCGACGTGTGGCAGAACAGACAGCACGCGCAGACATACGGACCGACGGAGGAGGCAAGCCGGACGCCGCCGTCGTACGGGACGCCCTCGGCGTCGGGATCGCCGTCGGACTCTCCGGGTTCGCCTTCGGAGTGACCTCGGCGGGCAGCGGGCTCACGGTGTGGCAGACCTGTGCGCTCAGTCTGCTGGTGTTCACCGGCGCGTCCCAGTTCGCGCTGGTCGGGGCGCTGGCGGCCGGCGGCAATCCCCTCACGGCCGCCGCGGGCGCCTTCTTCCTGGGAGTGCGCAACGCCTTCTACGGCCTGCGCCTGTCGCAGTTGCTGGCCCTCCCGCGCGCGGTGCGCCCGTTCGCCGCCCAGTGGGTGATCGACGAGACGACCGCCGTCTCGCTGGCGCAGCGCGACCGGCGCGGCGCGCGGATCGGGTTCGCCGTCACCGGGCTCACCCTCTACGTGCTGTGGAACCTCACGACGCTGCTGGGCGCGCTGGGCGCCGAGGCCATCGGCGACACGGACGCGTGGGGGCTCGACGCGGCCGGGCCCGCCGTCTTCCTGGCGCTGCTCGCGCCCATGCTGACGACCGCCACCGAGCGGTTCGTCGCCGGCCTCGCGGTCCTGCTGGGGCTCGGCCTGCTGCCCGTCCTGCCCGCCGGAGTGCCCGTCCTGGTGGCCGCGCTGGCCGCCCCGGTCGCTCTCTGGGCCGAGGGCCGCCGCGGTGCTCGGAGGCGCGGCGACGCGGCGCGGGGGCTGGAGGGGGCGCAGGGGCAGCAGGCGTCGCAGCGGCGGGAGGCCTCGCAGGGGCAGCAGGCGTCGCAGCGGCGGGAGGCCTCGCAGGGGCGGGAGGCCTCGCAGGGGCAGGAGGGAGAGCGGTGAACGTCTGGATCGCCATCGGCGTGACCGCCGTCGCCTGCTACGCCGTCAAGCTCGCCGGGCTGCTCGTCCCCGCGGGCGTCCTCGAACGGCCCCTGGTCCGGCGGCTCGCCGCCCTGCTGCCGGTCGCCCTCCTCGCCGCCCTCACGGCACAGCAGACGTTCGCGGACGGGCACGCGCTCGTGCTCGACGCGAGGGCGGCGGGCCTCGCCGCGGCCGCCGTGGCACTCGTCCTGCGCGCGCCCTTCCTGCTCGTCGTGGCGGCGGCCGTGCTGGTGACGGCGGGGGTGCGGGCCCTGGGAGGGTGAGGCGGCCGACGGCGGCGGGCGGCGGTGGGTGGCGGTGGGTGGCCGCGCGCGGGGACGCCGTGCCGCGTGACGTCAGCCGATCGTGCGGCCGTAGGCCCTCAGGGTGAGCAGAGCCTCGATCGTCACCATGGGGCGTGCCTCAAGGGCGGTGCCGGGCGCCCACTCGCGCCAGCGGATCGGCCAGCCGCCGTCCTCCCGTTGATCTGCGGCGAGGAAGCCCAGGGAGCGGGCCATCTCGTCGTCCGTGAACCACGCGCGCGCGAGGGAGCCCGGGGTCCGGGCGAAGTCGTGGGGGAAGTGGCGCTCGCCGGGGGCGTAGCCGGGCGCGACCGGGTACGCGTCCAGGCGGTCCGGGTCCAGCACGGCGAGCCGCTGCTCGCGCACCAGGCGGCCCAGCCGGTCGGCGGCGGCCTCCGCGCGCGGGCGGTCGGGGGCGGAGTCCAGGAAGGCCACGGCCGCCTCGATCTCGTAGGGGTGGGACGTCTTCAGGGAGTCCACCGCCTGCCAGCAGAAGTCCGTGGCTCTGAAGAGCCAGGCGTGCCACACCTCGTTGCGGTGCAGCAGACCGACCACCGGCCCGGTGGCCAGGAGTTCGCTGGGCGGGTCGTCCACGATCGGGACGAAGGGCGCGGCCGGATAGCCGCGTTGGCCGGGGTGGACCGCCGGCAGGGCTCCGTCGGGGGTGGACACGGCGGTGAGGTAGCGGCACACCCGTTCCACGCGCTGACCGCCGCAGCGCCCGAGGCGGTCGAGGACGCGCAGCGCCCGCGCGGTGTGCAGGGGCTGGCTGACGGGGCCGCGCAGATCGGGTTCGAGCGCGTGGCCGTATCCGCCGTCCTCATTGCGGTAGGCGTCGAGCGCGGTCTCGACGGGATCGGCGCCGCCGTGGAGGAAGTGGTACGCGAAGAGGCGCTGTTCGAGCACGCGCGCGGTGAGCCAGACGAATTGCTCGGCGCGCGAGAGCGGGGAGCGCGCCGAAGGCGTCGTGGGGAGTGGGGATGCTCCGGTTTCGTCCATGGGTCGACCGTAGGCCGCGAAACGCTCTCAACAGGCGGTCCCGGCCAGCGCCACCCCCGGGCGCGGGACACCGGCGTCATGCGGTTGACGGTCTTCCGGCACGGCCGAAACCACGCCTGTCAATACGCCATGTGACGCCTTGACCCCACAGCGCCATCACGGTTGCATGCTGGTGAGCCTTCGGTGGGGAACTGGAGGAGAGACCGTGTCCTGGGGGGAAGATGAGGGGAAACGCGAGCTGGAGTACCACCAGACGTGTGCGGGCCGGCCTGACCGCGGCGGTCGCGGTCTGTGCGGTCACGGTGGTGCCACACGGAGCGGCCTCCGCCGAGTCCGCGGGCATCGCGGGTGACGGCGGTGCCGGTGTCGAGATCGTCAGTGTCGCGGCCGACGGCACCCAGGCCGACGACGACTCCGCCGGCGCCTCGATCACGACCGACGGCAGCCGTATCGTCTTCATGTCGTCGGCGAAGAACCTGATACCCGGCGACACGACGGCAGGCGACAGCGTGTTCCTCCGCGACCAGCGGACGAGGCAGACCAAGCGGATGGGGTACCACAGCCCACTCCAGCCCCCGGCGATCAGCGGGGACGGGGAATATCTCGCCTATCCGCACGTGTGGTTCCGCAACAATCGGATCAGCCAGGTTCAGGTGGGGACGACATCCGAGATCTCCGCCAACTGCTGGTACAGCTGCAACCAGCCGTCGCTGAGCGCGGACGGCCGCTACATCGCCCTCGTCGAACGCTACTTCAAGCCGCAGTCGTCCAGGCAGACCATCGAGGTTCTGGACTATGACGACTACAACACCAAGAAGGCCATCGCCACCTTCGACCACGCCCTCCCGTCCTGGCCGTCCATCAGCGGTGACGGCCGCTATGTCGCCTACCAGAACGGCAAGACGGAGGACGTCTTCGTGTGGGACCGGACCGACGGCACCACATCCGACCCGATCGAGGGCCCGTCCAAGGCGGCGACTCTCGTCCAGCTCAGCGAGGACGGCAGCAAGGTCGTCTACCTCTCGGGCTCCGACACCTACGTCCACGACGTGAGCTCGGGCACCGACCAACCGGTGCCGAACGTACGAGGCGTGGCCATCGATCCCACCGGCCGCTATCTGCTGTACGCCCCGCACGACACGACCGGACCGTCGCTCGCGCTGCGCGACCTGGAGACGGGCACCGACCAGGTCGTCTCGGACCAGCCCGCCTCGGCCGGGACCGACGCGGTCAGCGCCGGTGGGCGCGACGTGGTCTTCCAGTCCACGGCCGACGACATCGTGCCCGGCGACACCAACGGCAAGTCGGACGTCTTCGTCCGCCGCTTCTACTGATCGCCCCTGGAAGCGGCGACCGGTCGAATCCACCACACGCGCCCGACAGCGTCCGTGGGGAATTTCCCCGCCGTACCCCTCCTGTTGGCCAGGTCTGGCTACCTTCGCCGCGCCCGGTCCGGTACAGGAGAGGTACATCCATGAGCACGCCGATCCACCGCACCTCGACACGGCAGTCCGCAGCCGTCCTGATGTCGGCCCGGCACCGTGAGGGAGGGAGCCGGACCGGGAGTACGTCCGCACGCTCGCCGGAGCGCGCCCTCCTGGAGATGCAGTCCCGCGCCGGCAACCGGGCCACGACCGCGGCGGTGCAGCGCGCCCGGGACACCGAGAGAGGCACTGAGGCGGCGAACGGCGACGCGTCCCCCGGAGCGACGAAGAAGAACTACCGCGACCGGATCGCCGCGCTCCTCGACAGGTTCAAGAAGAATCTCGAACCCATCGACACCTTCATCAAGGGCTTCCAGACCCCCACCAACGCGGCCTTCACCCAGCAGGCCGCCGTCGCGGCCAACGAGGGCCTCAAGCACTCCGCCGCCGCCTCGGGGACCTCCGCGGCGTCGGGCAACCTCCTCACGGAGGCCGCCGGCACCGTGGTCAGTGGCATGGACGCGTACAAGAACATGAAGGGCGCCCAGAAGCACGAGACCGGGGCCGACCACCACACGGCGAAGAAGAAGGCCAAGACCAAGGGGGCCGACGCGGTCGTCGGCGCCGCCAGTTCGGGAAGCTACAGCGCCGCCATCGCCAAGGAGGTGACCAAGATCCAGAAGGCGGCGGACGCCGCGGTGGCCTCCGAGGCGAGCGGTATCGCCAGCGCTTCCATCGGCGCGATCAAGGGCATGCGGTCCGCCTTCCGCATCGGGGGAGCGGCCAGCAAGTACAAGCAGGTCAAACAGCTGGGAGATCCCCACCTCGTCCACGCGGGGGCACTGGCACGGCTGAACGAGTCGAAGGAGCAGGCCGACTGGGCCGCGGCAGAGGCCTACGTCGCGCTCGACTCCTACTGGAAGGACGACGGCCCGGGACGGCTGGAGCTCGTTTCCGAGGCCATCGACGCCGCCTGGGAGGCGATGGGTGAAGCCCGTGACGCCGCCGAGAACCTCCAGCGCGCCGAGAACGACGTGGAAAAGCTGAGCAAGGTGCAGCAGTACGCGAAGAAGAAGCAGCTCACCAAGATCGGCAAGGAGACGGCCGGCGGCGCGGGCGAGTCCGTCAAGGCCGCAGCCGGCGTCGTGACGGCGGTCGCGGCGGGAACAGCCGGGCTGGCGAGCAACCCGGTCGGATGGGGCCTCGCCGGGGCCGGGGCCGGTCTCGTCCTCGGCGTCACCATGTACAAGGCGCTCCGCGCCGCCACGAAGCGCTACGAAGAGGTCCACCACCCCGAGCGCTGGGCGCTGCCGGGCGAGACCCCGGCGGAGGCCGCCTCCCGCAAGGAGTCGCTGAAGCACGCGTTGACGTTCTGGAAGAAGGTGTCGAAGGGCGAACGCCAGGCCATGGCGCGCGAGATCTACGCCCTGGCGGCGGGCCCCGACATCTCCGGGAAAACCACGGCCGAGATGCGGGAGTCCGCCAGGGCCCTGCTCATCGCCCTCAAATCCGGCCCCGCCCAGCACAAGCTGGAGCCGGACGCATGGGCCGAGACCCTCAACGACCCGGCGAAGACCTCCGCTTGGATCGCGGAGATAGCGGAGCAGCTGGCCTCGGGGTGACCTTGACGTTCTTGGAGGCGCGGACGTGAAGGGCGGCGGGGGCCGTGGTCGTCTGTCGTCTCCCTCGCCCGCCGGCTCGGGCACGCCGATCCTGGCTTTACGCTGCATATCATGAGGTTGACGGTCTTCTGGCAGCGGATGGACGAGCACTTCGGGGCGGGGTACGCCGACACCTTCGCGCGTGATCACGTGATGACGGAGCTCGGCGGGCGTACCGTGCACGAGGCGCTGGCGGCCGGCTGGGACGCCAAGGACGTGTGGCGCGTGGTGTGCACGGTGATGAACGTTCCGCGGGAGAACCGCTGATCCGCGCCGATCCGCGCCGATCCGTTATGAAGATCGCACCGGGGTCTCCGATTGTCGGTGCCGTGGGCGAGACTTGAGCCGTGGCACCCACTGAAGAGACAGGGCAGGTCGCCCCACCCGCGACCCCGTCGGGCACGACGCCGCCCACCGGGCCTCCGCCCGGCACCGACACCGCCCCCGGCGCGCGCATGCCGCGCTGGCTCCCGCGCGCTATGGTGCTCGCGCTCGCCCTCTTCGGCCTGTTCCAGCTGGGCACTTGGGCCTTCCATCAGCTCATCGGCCTGCTGACCAACATCCTCATCGCGTTCTTCCTGGCCCTGGCCGTCGAACCCGCGGTGAGCCGCATGGCCGCCCGCGGCGTGCGCAGGGGTATCGCCACCTTCGTGGTCTTCATCGGTCTGCTGATCGCGTTCGCGGGCTTCTTCACCCTGCTCGGCTCGATGCTCGCCGGACAGATCATCAAGATGATCGAGGACTTCCCCCAGTACCTCGATTCCGTGATCAACTGGGTCAACACCACGTTCCACACCGAGCTGCGACGCGTGGACATCCAGGAGGGCCTGCTCCACTCCGACTGGCTGAGGAGATACGCCCAGAACAGCGCCGCCGGCGTCCTGGACGTCTCCACCCAGGTCCTCGGCGGTCTCTTCCAGCTGCTGACGGTCGCGCTGTTCTCGTTCTACTTCGCGGCCGACGGGCCCCGACTGCGGCGCGCCCTGTGCTCGGTGCTGCCGCCGGCCCGGCAGGCCGAGGTACTGCGCGCGTGGGAGATCGCCGTCGACAAGACCGGCGGATACCTGTACTCGCGCGGGCTGATGGCGCTGATCTCCGGCGCCGCGCACTACATACTCTTCCAGTTCCTCGGCATCCCGTACGCGCCCGTGCTCGCGGTGTGGGTGGGCGTGGTCTCGCAGTTCATCCCGACCATCGGCACGTATCTCGCGGGCGCGCTGCCCATGCTGATCGCCTTCACGGTCGACCCCTGGTACGCGCTGTGGGTGCTGATCTTCGTCGTGGTCTACCAGCAGTTCGAGAACTACATGCTCCAGCCCAAGCTGACGTCGAAGACCGTCGACATCCACCCGGCCGTCGCCTTCGGCTCGGTCGTCGCCGGCACCGCGCTCCTCGGCGCGGTCGGCGCGCTGATCTCCATCCCGGCGGTCGCCACGCTCCAGGCGTTCCTGGGCGCGTACGTGAAGCGGTACGACGTGACGGACGACCCCCGTGTCCACGGGCACCGCAGACGGGGCGAGGGGCCGGGCCCGTTCACACGGGTGCGGCGGGTGTGGGCCAAGGCGACGGAGCGTGCGGCGGGGCCGGGGCAGCGGTCCGGCTGACTGCTGGGCATGGCAGGGCAGGGCAGGGCGGGGGCTGCACAAGACCGGCCGGATGTCGCCGGGCCGGAGGCCGACCCCTGTGGCTGCGGCAAGGCCGGGAGCGGCGCTGTCCGGGTGTGGGTGAAGGCTCGCGAGTGCCGCGTGGTGCGCTTGACACGAAAATCGAACATCTATTCTTATGGAAGCTCCGGCGAGGCTCTCGGCGGGTATTTCGTCCCGTTTTGATCGGGTGAGTGCCCGAGTTATCCACAGGCTGGACCAGCGTCGGGGCGCATTGTCAGTGGCAGGCGTTAGCGTCTTTGACGTGAAGCGATCGACTCAAGCAAACCGGGTGGAACCCATGGCAGGAACCGACCGCGAGAAGGCTCTCGAAGCCGCACTCGCACAGATTGAACGGCAATTCGGCAAGGGCGCGGTCATGCGCATGGGCGAGCGGTCGATGGAGCCCATCGAGGTCATCTCGACCGGGTCGACCGCCCTCGACGTGGCTCTCGGCGTCGGCGGCCTGCCGCGCGGCCGTGTCGTGGAGATCTACGGGCCGGAGTCCTCCGGCAAGACCACGCTGACCCTGCACGCGGTGGCCAACGCCCAGAAGGCCGGCGGCCAGGTCGCCTTCGTGGACGCGGAGCACGCCCTCGACCCCGAGTACGCGAAGAAGCTCGGCGTCGACATCGACAACCTCATCCTCTCCCAGCCCGACAACGGCGAGCAGGCCCTGGAGATCGTGGACATGCTGGTCCGCTCCGGCGCCCTCGACCTCATCGTCATCGACTCCGTCGCCGCGCTCGTCCCGCGCGCGGAGATCGAGGGAGAGATGGGCGACAGCCACGTCGGTCTTCAGGCCCGCCTCATGAGCCAGGCCCTCCGGAAGATCACCAGCGCGCTCAACCAGTCCAAGACCACCGCCATCTTCATCAACCAGCTCCGCGAGAAGATCGGCGTCATGTTCGGCTCCCCGGAGACCACGACCGGTGGCCGGGCCCTGAAGTTCTACGCCTCGGTGCGCATCGACATCCGCCGCATCGAAACCCTGAAGGACGGCACCGAGGCGGTCGGCAACCGCACCCGCTGCAAGGTCGTCAAGAACAAGGTCGCGCCGCCCTTCAAGCAGGCCGAGTTCGACATCCTCTACGGCCAGGGCATCAGCCGTGAGGGCGGTCTGATCGACATGGGCGTGGAGCACGGCTTCGTCCGCAAGGCCGGCGCCTGGTACACGTACGAGGGCGACCAGCTCGGCCAGGGCAAGGAGAACGCCCGCAATTTCCTGAAGGACAACCCCGACCTCGCCAACGAGATCGAGAGGAAGATCAAGGAGAAGCTGGGCGTCGGCGTGCGCCCGGAGGAGCCCGCCGCCGAGCCGGGCGCGGACGCCTCGGCCGCCACGGGGGCGGCGGCGGACGACGCCGCCAAGACGGTTCCCGCTCCCGCCGCCAAGGCCGCCAAGACCAAGGCCGCGGCTGCCAAGAGCTGATCCGTGACACGACGAACGGACTGGGCCGAGTACGACGCCCACCCCGGCCCGCACGCCCCACCCGGGGCGGGCGAGGAGCCGGGGGGCGGGGGCGGCGAGGGACGGTTCGCCGCCGACGGCCGCCGAGCGGGGGGCGGCGGCGAGGACGGTCCACGGTCGCGCGGCGGGCGGGGGCGCCGTCGCCGCGGCTTCGGGGAACCGTCCGCCGAGGACGAAGGCGCCTCCTCCTCGTCGAGGGCCGAGCGGGAGGCGTCTTCAGGGGACCCGGCTGAGCGGGCACGGGCTGTCTGCCTGCGCCTGCTCACCGGGACCCCGCGCACGCGGAAGCAACTCGCCGACGCCCTGCGCAAGCGGGAGATCCCGGACGACGTGGCCGAGGAGGTGCTCTCGCGGTTCGAGGACGTCGGACTGATCGACGACGGCGCCTTTGCGGAGGCCTGGGTGGAGTCCCGCCATCATGGCCGGGGGCTCGCCCGCCGGGCGCTCGCGCAGGAACTGCGCACCAAGGGCGTCGAGCCGACGCTGATCGACGAGGCCGTCGCCCAGCTCGACTCCGAGCAGGAGGAGACGACCGCGCGCGAACTGGTCGACCGCAAGCTGCGGGCCACCCGCGGCCTCGACCGCGACAAACGGCTCCGCCGCCTGGCCGGGATGCTCGCGCGCAAGGGCTACTCCCAGGGCATGGCCCTGCGTGTGGTCCGCCAGGCGCTGGAGGAGGAGGGGGAGGACACGGAGTTCCTGGGGGAGGGCGGGGAGTTCTAACGCCGGTCTCCCGGTCCGCCGGTCAGCCGGTGCCCGTCCGTCGGTCCGCCTGATCACCGAGGAGCACGGGACAGCGCGGACACGGCCGCTGAACTGCCCGCCGCCGAGTCCCCCAGGCCGGGCGTGCCGCATCACGACGCCTACGACGTGACCGGCAGCGCCCGCCCTGTCTCCTGCAACTCGTCCACGCCCGGCGGCCGTCAGCCCGGCGTGCTCACTGCCAGTCCTCCGGGCGCTCGACCTGCTCCAGATGCAGGACCTGGCCCGTCCGGCTGTAGCGGCGGATGCGGGGGAGCGGCGGGTAGTAGGCGTGCACGGAGATCGCGTGCTCGTCGGCGGAGGCGTTGAGGACCTCGTGGACGTGGTGGCGTCCGAAGGCGCGGCCCTGGCCGGCGGTGAGCCGGCGTTCGCGGTCCACGCCGTCCGTCAGCTCCAGGCTCTGCCAGCCGTCGGTGGGCAGCCGCACGGCGAGCGAGTACTCCTGGAGTTCGCCGCTGGCGGTGAGGAAGGCGCCCACCGAGTCCGCGTGGTCGTGCCAGCCGGTGCCGGAGCCGGGCGGCCAGCCGATCAGCCAGGCCTCGCTGCCGCCGGGCCCCTCCAGGCGTACCCAGGTGCGGCCCTCGGGGTCGAGGGGGAGCGAGGCGATCAGCTCGGCGTCGGCGGCCGTCCGGCGGACGAAGTCGAGGAGATCCGCCTGCGTCGGCGCGACGCCTTCGGCGGACACGGAGGGTGACGGGGAAGGCGATGCGGAAGGCGACGTGGCGGGAGGCGGAGAAGCGGGCAGGCGGGCAGACAGGGAGCCAGACACGGGTACCGTCCTGAGAGCGTTCGCGGGCGGCGCGCGGCAGCGCGAGAGCGCTCCGGCAGCGCACGCCGGTGGAGGAAGGGATGCGAAGTCAGCAGGACGGACGACACACGCAGCCCGCATAGCGGACGAGGTCCATATGGACCCTCCGCCACAGGCGCACATAGGTGTCGGTCACGATTCGGAGTACACCATGCCGGTGCACACCGGTCAACTCACTGTCACGATGTGGACCGCAGACCGCAGCCGGCGGACCGCGCGTTCACTTCACGCCCGCCCCGCCCCGGCTCCGGCCCCCGCCCCAGCCCCCGCCGTGGCTCCCGCTTCCGCCCCCGCCCCCGTCTCGGCCCCGGCCGCCCCGCCCACCGCCGCCTCCGCCGCCGCGTACAGATCGGCGGGGCGGACCCCGCTGAGCGCGGTGACCAGATGGCCGTCGGGCCGGACCAGCAGCACGGTGTGCGCGGCCGCGCCCGGGTAGCTCTCGGCCACCAGCAGCTCGGCCGGTGCCGGCAGCGCCGTCACCGCGGCGGCGAGCCGGGGCATGACGCCCGCGCTCACCCAGTGCTTGCGCTCCCAGACGCCCGTGCCCGGCGCGATCAGCACGACGAGCAGGGAGCCGCGTCCGAGCCGGTCCCGCAGCCGGACGAACGAGCCGTCCTCCGCGGTGACGCGTACGTCCTCCACGGGCGAGCCCAACGGCGTGTCCACCGGGGCCTCGGCCTCCAGGTGCCGGGGCGCGAGCGGTGAGCCGGCGTACGCGCCCGGCGCGCCCAGCGGGCCGCGCCCGAGGTGGCCTTCCGTGAGCAGTACGTCGTGGCCGCGCGCGGCGCCCGGGACGTACGCCCTTATGCCACCGCCGCCGCGCAGCAGCGGCAGCGCCTGGTCGGCCGCGCGCAGCCGGGCGGCGACGACCGCGCGCCGCTCCGTCTGGTAGCTGTCGAGCAGCGCCTCGTGCGGCCCGTGGTGCCAGGCCAGCGCGAGCTTCCAGGCGAGGTTGTCGGCGTCCCGGAGGCCCTCGTCGAGGCCCTGTGTGCCGAGCGCGCCGAGCAGCCGCGCGGCGTCCCCGGCGAGGAAGACCCGACCGGCCCGCCAGCGCCGGGCCAGCCGGTGGTGGACCGTGTGCACACCGGTGTCGAGCAGTTCGTACGCCGGGGACGCTTCGCCGCTCCAGCCCGCGAGGGTCTCGCGGACCCGGGCCACCAGCAGCTCGGGCGTGACGAGGTCCTTGCCGGGCGGCAGCAGCCAGTCCAGACGCCAGACGCCGTCCGGCAGCGGACGGCCGGTGACCTCCCCGGCCGAGGGGCCCGACGTCCGCCACGGCGGCATCCGATGGAGCAACGCCTCGTCGGTCCACGGAAGTTCCGTGCGCAGCGCGGCCACGGCGTGTCGCTCCACCGCCGTACGCCCGGGGAAGCGGATGTCCTGGAGCTTGCGGACCGTGGAGCGCGGGCCGTCGCAGCCGACGAGGTAACTGCCGCGCCACCACGTGCCCTTGGGGCCGCGGGTGTGGGCGGTGACTCCGGAGGGCTCCTGCTCGACCGTGTCCAGCCGGCTGTCCACGGCGATCCGCACCAGCCGTTCGCCCGCGAGGGCCGTGCGCAGGGCGCCCGTCAGCACGTGCTGGGCGAGGTGCAGGGGAGCCGGTTCGGCGTCGTCGAAGGTGATCTCGCGCGTCACCTGCTTGCGCCGCATCGCCCGCCATCCGGCCCAGTGGACGCCGGCCTCCTCCAGGGACGTCCCGGTGAGCCGCTCGACCAGGGCGGTGGTGTCCTCGCGCAGGACGACGGTGCGCGCCAGCCGCGGTTCGTCCTTGCCCGGGCCCTCGTCCAGGACGATCGACGGCACCTCCTGACGCGCCAGCGCCAGGGCCAGCGTGAGCCCCACGGGCCCCGCGCCGACGATGATCACCGGGTCCACGGCGCGACGCCCCCTGCCTGCGACGGAGTCCTCGGGGACGTAAGTGAACAAGAGGTAGGAGCAGGGTGCACGATCACAGAACGTATGCAACCTATTGCCGGTTCCCGCGTCAAGCGACGGAGGCAGTGGCGCGCACGCCACTGCCTCCGTACAGGTCACACCGTGTGAGCCGGCGTCAGATCGCGCCGCCCGCGCCCGTCCCCATGGAGCCGGGGATCGCGGCCGGGTTGTCCTCGACGTCGTCCGGCGCCAGCACCGCGCCCGTGCCGCGCTTGCTGCGCCGCAGTCGTCCCTCCAGCCACGAGGCGAAGGAGGTCAGGAGGAAGTTCAGCACGATGAAGATGATCGCGACCACGATGAAGCTGGGGACCACGTTGGCGTAGTTGGCGGCCAGCGTGCTGCGCGCGTTGAGCAGCTCGGTGAAGCCGAGCATCACGCCGCCCAGCGCGGTGTCCTTCACGATGACCACCAGCTGGCTGACGATGGCCGGCAGCATCGCGGTGACGGCCTGCGGCAGCAGGATGCTGGTCATCGTCTGGCCCTTGCGCAGACCGATCGCGTACGCGGCCTCCGTCTGGCCCCGGGGCAGGGCGAGGATGCCGGCCCGGACGACCTCGGCGAGCACCGAGGCGTTGTAGAGCACCAGGCCGGTGACGACCGCGTAGAGCGGTCGGTCCTCGCTGCTGACGTCCGTGGAGCGGACGTAGAACTCGTAGGCGAACAGCATCAGCAACAGCACCGGGATGGCGCGGAAGAACTCGACCACCGCACCGGCCGGGACGCTCACCCAGCGGTGGTCGGACATCCGGGAGATGCCGAGGAAGGCGCCCAGCGGGAGGGCGATGACCATGGCCAGCGCCGCGGCCTTCAGGGTGTCGCCGAGGCCCGGCAGCAGGTAGGTGGTCCATGCCTCGGAGGTGGTGAACGGCTCCCACAGGGCCCATTCGAGCTGCTGCTTGTCGTCCATCTTCTGCCAGACCCACCACAGGCCCAGCGCGAGGAGGACGACGAAGAGGACCGAGAGGAGGATGTTGCGCTGTTTGGCCCGGGGGCCGGGGGAGTCGTACAGGACGGAACTCATCGCTTCACCGCCAGTCGCTTGCCGAGCCAGCCGAGCAGCAGGCCGGTGGGAAGGGTCAGGACCACGAAACCGAAGGCGAAGACCGCGCCGATGGCCACCGTCTGGGCCTCGTTCTCGATCATTTCCTTCATCAGGTAGGCCGCTTCGGCCACGCTGATCGCGGCGGCCACGGTGGTGTTCTTGGTCAGGGCGATCAGGACGTTGGCGAGCGGCCCGATAACCGCGCGGAACGCCTGCGGCAGCACGATGAGCAGCAGCGTCTGGCTGAAGCCCAGCCCGATCGCGCGCGCCGCCTCGGCCTGGCCGAGGGGCACGGTGTTGATGCCGGAGCGGATCGCCTCACAGACGAAGGCCGCGGTGTAGGCGACCAGACCGAGCACCGCGAGCCGGAAGCCCTGGAGCGCGAAGTCGTCGGACGCGCCCATCGTCATACCGAAGATGTCGGCGAGGCCGAGCGAGGTGAAGACGATGATGACCGTCAGAGGGATGTTCCGGACGATGTGGACGTAGGCGGTGCCGAATCCGCGCATCAGCGGCACGGGGCTGACGCGCATCGCGGCCAGCAGGGTGCCCCAGACCAGGGAGCCGACGGCGGAGAAGACGGTCAGTTTGATCGTCATCCAGAACGCCGCGAGGACGTCGTAGCCTTCAAGAAAGTCGAACACGATCTCCCGCGCTTCCGGGTGTGTGGCGTACGTGGAGGGCGTGACGGGCCGCCCGCCGTGATCGCGACGGCGGGCGGCCCGCCCGCGGAACCCCACGTCGGGCGCGGGATTCCAGTGGCGGCGGGTGCCGGGTTACTTGACGATCACGCCGATCTTCGGAGCCGGCTCGTTCTTGTAGTTGGCCGGGCCGAAGTTCGCGTCGACCGCCTTCTTCCAGGAGCCGTCGCTGACCATCTTCTCCAGCGCGGTGTTGATCTTGTCGACGGTGGCCTTGTCGCCCTTCTTGACGCCGATGCCGTAGTTCTCGTTGCTGAGCTGCTCGCCCACCAGTTTGAACTTGCCCTTGTACTTGTCCTGCGCGGCGTAGCCCGCGAGGATCGAGTCGTCGGTGGTCACCGCGTCGACCGCGCCGCTCTGGAGGGCGGCGATGCACTCGGAGTAGCCGGAGTTCGTCCGCAGGTTGGCCTTGGGGGCGATCTTGTCCCGGAGGTTCGTCGCCGAGGTCGAGCCGGCCACCGAACACAGGTTCTTGCCGTTGAGGTCCGCACCCTTGGCGATCGTGGAGTCGGCCTTGACGAGCAGGTCCTGGTGGGCCAGCAGGTACGGGCCGGCGAAGTCGACCTTGGCCTTGCGCTTGTCGTTGATCGAGTACGAGGCCACGATGAACTTCACGTCGCCGCGGGCGAGCGCGTTCTCACGGTCGGCGCTCTTGGTCTCGACGAACTCGATCTGGTTCGGCTCGTAGCCGAGCTCTTTCGCCACGTAGGTGGCCACGTCGATGTCGAAGCCGGAGAAGGAACCGTCCGGCTCCTTCAGGCCGATGCCGGGCTGGTCGTACTTGATGCCGACCTTGACCTTGTCGCCGCCGGAGCCGCTGCCCGAGTCCTTGTCGTCGCCGCCGCACGCGGTGGCGCTCAGGGCGAGGGCGAGAACGGCGGCCGAGGCGGCGGTGACCTTGCGAAGCTTCATGGTGAACTTCCTTTGGATGATGCCTTCGAGTGGATGAAGGAATGCGGGCCGTCGAGGCCGTCGAAAGGCGGTTGGCGCGGACCGGGACGCGGTCGTCGCCGGGGCGTCGTCAGTGGTGCAGGATCTTCGACAGGAAGTCCTTGGCACGGTCGCTGCGCGGGTTGCTGAAGAACTGGTCGGGCGTGGCCTCTTCGACGATCCGGCCGTCCGCCATGAACACCACACGGTTCGCTGCCGATCGCGCGAAACCCATCTCATGGGTGACGACGATCATGGTCATGCCGTCCCGGGCGAGCTGCTGCATGACCTCCAGCACCTCGTTGATCATCTCCGGGTCGAGCGCCGAGGTCGGCTCGTCGAAGAGCATCACCTTCGGGTTCATGGCCAGGGCCCGCGCGATGGCGACGCGCTGCTGCTGGCCGCCGGAGAGCTGGGCGGGGTACTTGTCGGCCTGGGTGCCCACGCCGACCCGGTCGAGGAGCTCGCGGGCCCTCTCCTCGGCCTTGCTCTTGTCCGTCTTGCGGACCTTGATCTGGCCCAGCATCACGTTCTGCAACACGGTCTTGTGCGCGAACAGGTTGAACGACTGGAAGACCATGCCGACGTCGGCGCGCAGCCGGGCCAGCTCCTTGCCCTCCTGGGGCAGCGGCTTCCCGTCGATCGTGATCGTCCCCGCGTCGATCGTCTCCAGGCGGTTGATGGTGCGGCACAGGGTGGACTTCCCGGACCCGGAGGGTCCGATGACCACGACGACCTCTCCGCGCTCGATCGTGAGATCGATGTCCTGGAGAACGTGCAACGCGCCGAAGTGCTTGTTGACGCTCTTCAGGACGACCAGTTCGCCGGGCGCGGCCGCGTCTTCCTTGGCCACCGATACTTCGGTCATCGCTCTAAGGCTCCGTCCTCCTCGGTTTCGGAGGACAGTAGTAACCACCCACGACCAGCGTCATTACATCTGAGGGGAATCTGAGCATCACGATCCGATAGCAATCGGACACGTGTCGTAGCACTTGTGACCTGGGCGCGTATCGGGCGGATAACTAAAGCCCCACGCAACCGGAACCCACTTGACGGCGTCCTCGTCCATCAGCGTGACTGCCATCGTGCACACGCGTGTGAGACGCCCCTTCGGGCGCGCCGGAACCGTACGCCTTGTTCGTACGACTTTCTACAGAATCAGATCGTACGCCCGATGAACCGAAGGAGGCCGGGATGAGACTGCTGCTCGTCGAGGACGACAACCATGTCGCAGCCGCCCTGTCGGCGGTCCTCAAGCGGCACGGGTTCGACGTCACCCACGCGCGCAGCGGTGAAGAGGCGCTCCAGGCGCTCGTCCCGGAAGGCCCCGGCTTCGGGGTCGTCCTGCTCGACCTGGGCCTGCCCGACCAGGACGGCTACGAGGTCTGCGGCAAGATCCGCAAGCGCACCGCCACCCCGGTGATCATGGTGACCGCCCGCTCCGACGTGCGCTCCCGCATCCACGGCCTCAACCTGGGCGCCGACGACTACGTGGTCAAGCCGTACGACACCGGCGAGCTGCTCGCCCGTATCCACGCCGTCAGCCGGCGCACCGTCCACGAGGACCCGGCCGCCGTCGGCGAGAACGAACTGCGCCTCGGCTCCGTCCACATCGAGCTGCCCACCCGACGCGTCACCGTCGACGGTTCGGTGATCCAGCTGACCCGCAAGGAGTTCGACCTGCTCGCGCTGCTCGCCCAGCGCCCCGGCGTCGTCTTCCGCCGGGAGCAGATCATCAGCGAGGTGTGGCGCACCAGCTGGGAGGGGACCGGGCGCACCCTTGAGGTGCACGTCGCCTCACTGCGCGCCAAGCTGCGCATGCCCGCGCTGATCGAGACCGTACGCGGCGTCGGGTACCGGCTCGTCGCCCCGGCTGCCTGACGGGGACGGTTTTGCGGACACGTCTTCTCCCGCTGCTCATCGTCCTGATGGCGGCAGTGCTCCTCGCGCTCGGCGTGCCGCTGGCCGTCAGCGGGGCCCGGGCCGAGCAACAGGACGTGGTCGTCGACCGCATCGACGACACGGCCCGTTTCGCCGCCCTCGCCCAGTTCGTCACCGCGCCGACGGCCGTCGCGCCCACGTCGAACGACGAACGGCGCGAGACGCTCATCCGCGAGCTGGCGAGCTACTACGACGTCTACGGCATTCGTGCCGGCGTCTTCTACGGCACCGACGCCCCCATGGCTCATGCGCCGAGGGACTGGTACCTCCCCGAAACGGGCGAGGTGCGCGACGCCTTCGAGGAGGCGCTGCTCAGCCGGCGCAGCCACGACCCCAAGCAGGTGTGGCCCTGGCAGCGCAACCGGCTCGTGGTCGCCTCACCGGTCATCCGGGACGGCGACGTCGTCGCAGTCGTCGTCACCGACTCGCCCACCGGTGCGATGCGCTCGCGGATCCTGCACGGCTGGCTCGTCGTCGGCGCGGGCGAGATCGCCGCGATGCTCCTCGCCATCGGCGCCGCCCTGCGGCTGACCGGCTGGGTGCTCCGGCCCGTGCGCGTCCTGGACGCCACCACCCACGACATCGCCACCGGCCGGCTGAAGTCCCGGGTCGCGGTCGCCAGCGGTCCGCCGGAACTGCGGCGGCTGGCCCGGTCGTTCAACGAGATGGCGGACAACGTCGAGGACGTCCTGGAACAGCAGCGCGCCTTCGTCGCCGACGCCTCGCACCAGTTGCGCAACCCGCTCGCGGCGCTGCTGCTGCGCATCGAACTGCTGGCCTACGAACTCCCCGAGGGCAACGAGGAGATCGCCTCCGTCCAGAACGAGGGCAAGCGCCTCGCCCAGGTCCTGGACGACCTGCTCGACCTGGCCCTGGCCGAGCACACCGAGGCCGACCTCAGGGTCACCGACATCGGCGCGCTCACCGCGGAGCGCGTCGCGGCCTGGGCGCCGACCGCCGAGGCCAAGGGCGTCCGCCTGGTCGGGGACTGCCCGGCCACCACCGCCTGGGCCGACCCGGTCACGCTGTCCAGCGCCCTGGACGCCGTGATCGACAACGCGGTGAAGTTCACGCCGGAGGGCGAGAGCGTCGAGGTCACGGTCGCCTGCGACGGCGGCGTCACGACCGTCGTCGTCACCGACAACGGCCCCGGACTGACCGACGAGGAACTCACGCGCGTGGGCGACCGTTTCTGGCGCAGCGGACGCCACCAGAACATCAAGGGCTCCGGTCTGGGCCTGTCCATCTCCCGCACGCTGCTCGCGGCCGGCGGCGGCTCCCTCACCTACGACCACCACGAGCCCAGCGGCCTCAGGGTGACCGTGTCGGTGCCGAGGTCACGGCCCCTGACGTGAGGGCCGCGGGCGGCACCGCCGCTACGGCTTGACCGACTGGTAGTAGCGCTTGGCGCCCTCGTGCAGGGGCAGCGGATCGGTGTAGATCGCCGTGCGCAGGTCGACCAGCTGCGCGGAGTGGACGTGCCGGCCGATGCCGTCCCGGCTCTTGATCACGGTCCGGGTGAGCCACTCGGTGAGCCTCGGGTCCACGTCCGTGCGGGTCATCAGCAGGTTGGACACCGCGATCGTCGGCACGGTCGCGCCGTTCTGGATGGTCGGGTAGGCCGACTCGGGCATGTTCGTGGCCCGGTAGTAGCCGGTGGCGTCGTCCTGCTCGTGCATCTTCGCCACCAGCTCCGGGCCGATCGGCACGAACCGGAACGTGAACCGGTTGGCGAGGTCCTGGAGCCCGGCCGTCGGCACCCCGCCGGACCAGAAGAACGCGTCGATCCCGCCCCGTCGCAGCTGCTCCGGACCGGTGTCGATGCCCTGGGACACGGCCTCGATGTCCTTCGCGGGATCCAGGCCCGCCGCTTGCAGCACGCGCTCCGCTATGAGCCGGACACCCGACCGGGGCAGCCCCGTCGCGACCGTCTTCCCCCTGAGGTCCGCGACGGAGCGGACGTCGGAGTCGCGCGGCACGACGAGCTGCACGTAGTCGTCGTAGAGCCGGGCGACACCGCGCAGCCGGGCGGTCGCGTCGGCGTGCTGCGCCTCGTACGTCTCCACGGCGTCGGCGGCGGCGATGGCGAAGTCGGCCTGGCCCGTCGCCACGCGCGCGACGTTCTCCTGCGAACCGTTGCTGGCGGCCAGCTCCACGTCCAGGTCGGGCATGTCCTCGGCGAGCTCGTTGCGCAGCCGGCTGCCGTACTCGTAGTAGACGCCGCTCGTGGTGCCCGTGCTGAGGGTGATGCTCCCGCTCGGCGGCTCCTCGCCCAGCGGCACCAGCCACCACAGCAGCAGCCCGAGCACGACGACGCCGACGGCCGAGCCCCACAGGGCCTGGCGCCTGCCGACACGGGGGAACACCTTGGACATGCGCGCGATCCTGCCAGGTGGGGGCGGCGGGGGCCAGGGCGAGGGTCACAGGGGCGGGCCGGGCGGCCGGCTGAGGGACAGCGGGGGCGGTGCGGGCAGGGGCCGGCCCGGGTGTCAGTGGTCGTCGTTACAGTCGGTGCATGAGTTCCTCGCCCGCCGACCTGGTCCGTCAGTTCCACCTCGCCTTCGGCCTCGACGCCCGCAGCACGCCGACCCAGGTGCCGCCGCGGCTCGCCGAGCACCGCGGCGAGCTGCTCGCCGAGGAGGCCGCCGAGGTGGCCGAGGTGGGGGTGAGCGGCCCGCTGGACCGGCTCGCGCACGAACTGGCCGACGTCGTCTACGTCGCCTACGGCACCGCCCTGGTGCACGGCATCGACCTCGACGCGGTGATAGCCGAGATCCACCGCTCCAACATGACCAAGCTGGGGCCCGACGGACAGGTCGCCCGCCGGGCCGACGGCAAGGTCCTCAAGGGGGAGCACTACGAGGCCCCGGACGTGACGGCGGTGCTGCGCCGCCAGGGGTGGACGCCGGACGGCGCGGCCTGATCACAGCCTGCGGGGGCTGGGGCTGGGGCTCCGGCTGGGCTGGGCCGGTGCGGGTGAGTCTCTGAAGCCCCCCGCCGGCCCCGCCCTCAGTCGCCCACCGGCGTCTCCTTGCGCAGCTCGGGCGCCTGCTCCGGAGCGCTCGGGCCGGCCTCGCCGCGTCGCCGCCGCGTCCACCACAGGGCCAGCGGTTCCGTGTAGCGGGCGGTGAGGGGGCCGACGACGACGAGGATCAGGACGTACGCCGTCGCCAGCGGGCCGAGGGACGGCTCGATGCCGGCCGTGACCGCCAGCCCGGCGATGACGATCGAGAACTCCCCGCGGGCCACGAGCGCACCGCCCGCGCGCCAGCGTCCCTTCACCGAGATCCCGGCCCGCCGGGCCGCCCAGTAGCCGGTGGCGATCTTCGTCGCGGCGGTGACGACGGCCAGCGCGAGCGCGGGCAGCAGCACCGGAGGGATGCTCGCCGGATCGGTGTGCAGGCCGAAGAAGACGAAGAAGACCGCGGCGAACAGGTCCCGCAACGGGCTCAGCAGGGTGTGCGCCCCCTCGGCGACCTCCCCGGACAACGCGATGCCCACCAGGAACGCGCCGACCGCCGCCGACACCTGGAGCTGCTGCGCGACACCGGCGACCAGGATCGTCAGCCCCAGCACGACCAGCAGCAGCTTCTCGGGGTCGTCGCTGGACACGAAGCGGGAGATGACCCGCCCGTAGCGCACCGCCACGAACAGCACGAGGCCCGCGACGCCCAGCGCGATCGCGAGGGTCACGCTGCCGGCCGCGAGGGAGACCCCGGCCACCAGCGCGGTGACGATCGGCAGGTAGACCGCCATCGCCAGGTCCTCCAGCACCAGGACGCTGAGGATCACCGGTGTCTCCCGGTTGCCGACGCGGCCCAGATCGCCCAGCACCTTGGCGATCACGCCGGACGACGAGATCCAGGTGACGCCCGCCAGCACCACCGCCGCGACCGGACCCCAGCCCAGCAGCAGCGCGGCGGCCGCACCCGGCAGGGCATTCAGGGCGCAGTCCACGAGCCCGGACGGGTAGTGGGCCTTGAGGTTGGAGACCAGGTCGCTCGCCGTGTACTCCAGGCCGAGCATCAACAGCAGCAGGATGACGCCGATCTCGGCGCCGATGGCCACGAACTCCTCGCTCGCGCCGAGCGGCAGCAGCCCGCCCTCGCCGAAGGCAAGACCGGCCAGCAGATACAGCGGGATCGGCGAGAACTGGAACCGGGCGGCGAACCGGCCGAGCAGGCCGAGGCCCAGGATGATGGAACCGAACTCGATCAGCAGAACAGCGGAAGAGTGCACCCTCTCACTCCCCGCCGAGTATCGCCGCGGCCGCGTCCACGCCCTCACGCGTGCCGATCACGATGAGGGTGTCACCGCCCGAGAGGCGGAAGTCGGGCGCCGGCGACGGGATCGCCTCGGCCCGCCGCAGCACCGCCACGATCGACGCGCCGGTCTCCGTGCGCATCCGGGTGTCGCCCAGCAGCCGCCCGTTCCAGCGCGAGGCGGCGGCCACCTCGACCCGCTCGGCGACCAGTCCCAGGTCGGTGGTGTAGAGCAGGTTCGCGCTGTGGTGGGACGGCATCAGCGCGTCGATCAGCGAGCCCGCCTCGGCGACGGTCAGCCGCAGGGACTGGGCACAGGAGTCCGGGTCGTCGGCGCGGTACACGCTCACCGTCCGGGCGCCGTCGCGGTGCGCCACCACGGACAGATGGCGTTGCTCCCGCGTCACGAGGTCGTACTGGACGCCGATGCCCGGCAGCGGGGTCGTCCGCAGGCGTGGAGCAGACACGTTTCTCTTCTCCTTGGCTTTGTCGATTCTGGCGGTCTGGTGGTTCGGCGTTCTGGCGTTCTGGTGGATCGGCGGTCGCGGGGGACCGTCGATCAAGGGTGCGCGGAGCCGCCATGCTGCCATCCCGCCGTACGGTGGCGACATGGGTGTCGTCACGGATGGACAGCGTCGGCGGCGGGCGGAGAGGCTGGTCACGGCGGTGCTACGGGTACCCGCCGGGAGAGGAGCAGTCCCGCACGTGTCGCTGTTCTGGCGGATCTTCGCCCTCAACGCCGTCGGCCTCGTCGTGGCCGCCGCGATGCTGCTGGGCCCGGTCACCGTCTCCACGCCCGTTCTGCCGGCCGAGGCGCTGGTCGTCGTGGGCGGCCTGGCCGCGCTGCTGGCCGTCAACGCGGTGGTGCTGCACGTCGGGCTGGCCCCGCTCGGACGTCTCGGCCGGGCGATGGCCGACGCGGATCTGCTGCACCCCGGGCCCCGGACCGTGGTCTCGGGCCCGGTGGAGGCGGCCGAGCTGATCGCCACCTACAACGCGATGCTCGACCGGCTGCGGGCCGAGCGGGCCGCGAGCGCCGGCCGGGCCCTCTCCGCGCAGGAGCGCGAACGCCACCGCATCGCCCGCGAGCTGCACGACGAGGTGGGCCAGACCCTGACCGCCGTGCTGCTCCAGCTCAAGCGCGTCGCCGACCGGGCCCCGCAGGATCTGCGCGAGGAGGTGGGCCAGGCGCAGGAGGCCACGCGCGCCGGACTCGACGAGATCCGCCGTATCGCCCGCCGGCTGCGCCCCGGCGTCCTGGAGGAGCTCGGCCTGGTCAGCGGGCTGCGGTCGCTCGCGGCCGAGTTCACCGCCCACGGGCTCACCGTGCGCCCCGACCTCCGGCCCGGCCTGCCCCCGCTGACCGAGGAGACCGAACTGGTGCTCTACCGCGTCGCCCAGGAGGCCCTCACCAACACGGCCCGCCACTCCGGGGCCGACCGCGCGGAGCTCCGGCTGCGCCCGGTCGCGGACGGCGTCGAACTCCTCGTCCGGGACAACGGCGCCGGCATGGCCCCGGCGTCGGGCGAGGGCGCCGGCATCCGGGGCATGCGCGAACGCGCCTTGCTGATCGGAGCGGACCTCGCGGTGGGCTCGGGCCCGGAAGGGGGAACAGAGGTGCGACTGCTGGTCCGGACGACGTCGGCAGAGGACGCCGGCCCGGCCGACGGAAGCGACGCAGAGGCCCACGTCGAGACCCATGCCCACGCGGAGACCCACGCGCGCGGGGGCGACGCCGCCGAGGGACCGCATGCCGGCACCCAGCTTTCCGACACCCCGCGTTCCGGCTCCCCCAGGGACACCCCCCGCTCCCGCCCCTCCGACCCCCCGTCCGCCCCCGCCGTCACCCCCGGAGACCCCTGATGACCGACGAGAAGCCCCCGCAGGACGCCCGGTCCGGCCGTGTCGTCCGGGTTCTTCTTGCCGACGACCACACCCTCGTCCGCCGCGGCGTGCGGCTCATCCTGGACGGTGAACCCGATCTGACGGTCGTCGCCGAGGCCGGGGACGGGGCGGAGGCCGTCGAGCGGGCCCGGGAGGGAGACATCGACCTCGCCGTCCTCGACGTGGCCATGCCCCGGACGACCGGCCTCCAGGCGGCCCGCGAACTGTCCCGCCGCCTTCCCGGCCTGCGCATCCTGATCCTCACCATGTACGACAACGAGCAGTACTTCTTCGAGGCGCTCAAGGCCGGGGCCGGCGGCTATGTGCTGAAGTCCGTCGCCGACCGCGACCTCGTCGAGGCGTGCCGGGCGGTGATGCGCGACGAGCCGTTCATCTACCCGGGCGCGGAACGGGCGCTCGTCCGCTCCTACCTGGACCGGCTGCACCGCGGCGACGGCGTCGACGGCCTCCCCGAGCGGCCCATCACCGAACGCGAGGAGGAGATCCTCAAGCTCGTCGCCGAGGGGCACACCTCCAAGGAGATCGGCGCGCTCCTCTTCATCAGCGCCAAAACGGTCGAACGGCACCGCGCCAACCTGCTCCAGAAACTCGGCATGCGCGACCGCCTGGAACTCGCCCGCTACGCCATCCGCGCCGGCCTCATCGACCCCTGAGCGCACCGCGGTCCGGGGCGCGGGGCGGATTCCCGGGAACCTCTGGCGGCGTGCGGGCGTCGCATGCACCATCGGCGCGCTGGGGCGTACAGGCCGCGCTGGGTCGTACAGGCCGCGCTGGGGCGTACAGGCAGGGGGTCCGATGGGCCGGTTCGAGTTCGGGGAGTACCGGACGCTCGCGCTGCTCGGGGCGGGCGGCATGGGCCGTGCGTATCTGGCCCGCTCGGCGTCGGGGCGGCTCGTCGTGGTCAAGGTGATGCACGCGCACCTCGCCACCGAGCCGCTGTTCCGGGAGCGGCTGCGGCGTGAGGTGCGGGCGGCGCGCGCCGTGACCGGCCCGTTCACCGCGGCCGTGCTCGACGCGCGGACGCGGGCCCCGCAGCCGTGGCTGGCCGTCGAGTACTGCGCGGGCCCCACCCTGTCGGAGGCCGTGGCCGGGTGCGGGCCGCCGGCGGCCGGCGATCTCGCCTCGCTCGGCGCCGCCCTCGCCGAGGCGCTCACCGCGATCCACGCGGCGGGCCTCGCGCACCGCGACCTGAAGCCGGCCAATGTCCTGGTCACCGCCCAGGGACCGCGTGTCATCGACTTCGGTATCGCGAAGGTGCTCGCTGACGCACCCGCCTCCGGACCGTCGCAGGAGGCGCTGACGGGGAGCGGGGAGATGCTCGGCTCCACCGGCTTCATGGCGCCCGAGCAGATCACGTACGCCACCGAACCCACGGCCTCCTGCGACGTGTTCGCGCTCGGGGCGCTGCTCGCGCTGGCGGCGACGGGCCGCAACCCCCACGGCGGGGGCACGGCCCCGCAGATCGTGTACCGCACGCTGCACGAGGAACCGGACCTCGCCGGCGTGCCGGACGCGGAGTGGGCGGCCTTCCTGAGCCGCTGTCTGGCGAAGGCGCCGGGTGCGCGTCCCGCCGCGACGGAGGTCCTTCACTGGTGTGCCGCCCGCGCGGCCGAACGGCCGTGGTGGGAGCGGCCGGAGGTGACCGCCCTGATCGACGCCCACGAGGAGGCGGTCGCGCGCCGGATCGCCGCGGCGGCCGACGCCGACGAGGAGGGCGCCACCCGCGTCGGCCCACCGCCGGCCCCCGCGGGCCCGTCGCGCAGACGCGTCCTCGCATGGGCGGGGGCCGGCGTCACGACCGCCGTGTCGGTGCCGACGGCGATCGCCCTCCTGGGGGACGAGCCCGCCGCGGGGCGGCGACAGCCGGTCACCTCGTCCTGGCGCACCGGCGCCCCGCTGTGGACCCGCGAGGTGGGCGCCCTCGAATACGGCGGCACGCTGACCCTGACGGCCGACGCCCTGTACGTGTGCTTCGACGGCGCGGCCCGCCGACTCGACCCGGGCACCGGCGCCGTGGCCTGGGAGTTCGCTGACGCGTCCGCCGTCCTGCCCTACGGCGACAGGGTGTACGTCACTCACCACCGTGAGGGCGGCCCGTCCCCCGTGATCGTGGCGCTCGACGCGGCCCACGGCGCGGAGCGGTGGCGCACGGACGCCCTGGAGTCGAACCCGCACCGCCCCTACGGTTTCGGCTCGCCCGACGCCGGCTCGACGCTGCTCGCCGTCACGCCCCGCACGTTGTGCCTGGTCACGTTCGCCGAGTACGACTCGTCGTGGGCGCGGCGCACGAACCGGGGCCGGCGCTGGCGGGCGTACGGCTTCGACCTGCCGACGGGCGCCCCGCTGTGGTTCCGGACCGGTGCGGAGCCGCACGTGACGGCGCTGAACGCGGCTGGCGGCCGGTTCGCCCTGGCCTCGGCGGCCGAGACCCCCGGCCCCCTGTACGTGCTCCGCGAGCGCTCGGGCGCGGAGGAGTCCAGCATCCCCGACGGCTCGGCCATGCCCGAGGTGCACCCGGGGGCGCGGGGAACCCGCTACTACGCGACGGGGACGTCCGTGCGCCGGGTGGACCTGGCCACGGGGAAGACGGCGTGGACACGGCCCTTGGCGGACGCGAGGGTCACACCGCTGGACGGCGGTGAACTCGTCGTCGTCGCCGCCACGGCCGACGGCCTGGGCGCGCTGGACGCGGCCGACGGCGACCGGCGCTGGTGGCGCGACGACGTCCGCGCGCTCACCACCACCGACGGTCGCCCCCTGGCGGACGGCGACGTGGTCTACACGGCGGGCCCTCGCCCGGGCGTCTCCGCCACATCTTCGGGCACCTCCGCGTGGGGCGTCCACGCTCTGGCGGCCGCCACGGGCGGGCTGCGCTGGGCCGTCCCGGTCGACGGGCTGACCACCCTGGCGTACGGGGCGGCGGGCGGCGGCCTGATCCATGTCTGCACCGACACGACACTGCGGACGTTCCGCGGGCCGTGAGCCACGCCGGTCCGCGCGAGCAGGCACGACGGCAGGAGCACCCGCCCACAGACGACCACTCCCGACGGCGAGGGAAAGGCTCACAGGAGGCCCGCGCATGACCACCGCCCTTCTCCCCGAGGACCCCAGACGGCTGGGCCGGCACCACCTGATCGCCCGGCTCGGCGCCGGCGGCATGGGCCAGGTCTACCTCGCCCGCTCGCCGGGCGGCCGTCTCACCGCCGTCAAGACGATCCACGAGCACCTGGCCGCGGACCCGCACTACAGGGAACGGTTCCGCCGCGAGGCGACCGCCGCCCGCCGGGTCACCGGCGTCTACACGGCCGCCGTCCTGGACGCCGACCCCGACGCCCGGCTCCCCTGGCTGGCCACCGCCTTCCTGCCCGGAGTGACCCTGAGCCGCGCCGTCGCGGCGACCGGCCCGCTGCCCGCACCGGCCGTGTGCGCCCTCGCCGCCGCCCTCGCCGAGGCGTTGCGCGACATCCACGCGGCCGGCCTCGTCCACCGCGACCTGAAGCCGTCGAACATCCTGCTCACCCGGGACGGCCCCCGCGTCATCGACTTCGGCGTCGCCCGCGCCCAGGACGACCGGGCCCTGACGGAGACCGGCGGGATGATCGGCACCCCCGGGTACATGTCCCCGGAGCAGATCCTCGACGGCCCGGCGGTGACCGCGGCGACGGACGTCTTCGCGCTGGGCGTGGTGCTCGCGTTCGCGGCGACGGGAGAGAACGCCTTCGGGGCGGCCCCCGTGCCCGCGCTGCTCTACCGGATCGTCCACGAAGAGCCCGAACTCGACGACGTACCCGTGGAACTGGGCTTGAAGGACCTGATCGCGGCCTGTCTCGACAAGTCCCCCGGCAACCGACCCGATGCCGCCGCGGTGCTCCAACGTGTCGTCACGCCCGCCCCGTCGGCCTGGTGGCGTGACGAACCGCTGCGTTCCCTGCTGGCCGACGCCGAGCCGACGCCGCACCCCGGCCCGGAACCGAGGCCCGCCCCCACCGTTTCGCTGCCGAGCCCGGCCCCCTCCCGGCGGGCCGAGTGGCCCCGACGTGCCGCCCTCGCGGCCGGCGGCGCCGCCCTCGCCGGCCTGTTCGGCTACGCGGTGGCGCGGGGCGGCACCGACGGCCAGGACGACGATCCGGACGCCTGGAAGGTGACCGCGGGAACGGCCGCCACCGGCGCGATCCGCTGGCGGCTGAGCGCCGGCGAAGGCCGCGTGGACGCCCTGCTCGCCACGCCGGCCGGGCTCGTCCTGCACGGGCTCGAAGGAACCGTCACCAGTCACGGTTCGACCCAGCTGCGCACCGCGTCGTCGGGGCGTCTGAGCTGGGCGGCCGAGACCTCCGCGGACGTCCCGGACGACTGGGGCGTCACCGACGACGGGCTGCTCCTCGCGGGCGGCATCCGCCTCGCCCCCACCGCCACCGGCACGGGCAAGCCCCTCTCCGGGGCGGCCGCCATGCCCGGGCCCACCCAGCGGTGGTACGCGCTCGCCGGCGCCGTCATGGTCGTCAGCGACACGGACGTGCTGCGCGCCGTCTCGCTCACCTCCGGAACCGAACTGTGGCGTCGCGAGCAGCGCACCGAATGGCGTCGTCCCGCCGTCGTCGGCCAAGCGCTCCTGCTCACCGAAGAACTCGCCCGTCCGACCTGCGTGGACGCGACGACCGGCGAAGAGCTGTGGTCCTACCGGGAGTTGGGCCGAGGAGACACGGTGACGGCCGTGGGCGCACTGCCGCCGGACCGGTTCGCGCTGCTCACCGAGAAGGGCGTGCTGCACATCGTCGCCGCCCGCAGCGGAGCACGGACGGTCGCCCGCGCCCTCAAGACCGATATCGCCCGCGGGGCCACGGCCCTCGCCCGCACCGGCGCCGTCGGCCTCCTCCTGACCGGCTCCACCCTGCACGGCTTCGGCCTCGACGACGCCCGCCTGATCTGGAGCACGCCCGCGCTCGGCCTCGACGCCTGCTGGCCCCTGCGCCCCGGCGGCGTCCGCGTTCCCGTCGTCGCGGGCGGGCTGCTGCCGCACTGGAAGGACGGCCGTACGCTCACCGCTCTCGATCCGCGCACCGGCCGGTCCCGCGGCCCGGCACGGCGGTTCGAGGGCGCCGGCCCCGCCCAGTGCCCACCCGCCGTCGCACCGGACGGCACCACGGTGTACGCGGCAGCCGGCCGCGCTTGCGCGGCACTGCGGACGACCGCGAAGGGCCTGACCACGACCCACACCCGCACGGCCCCCGCCCCCGTGACCGCCCTCACCGCCGACGCCCTCGGCTGGTACGCCTGCGCGGGCCGCGAGACCGTGATGGCGGTCAACGGATGACCCTCCTGGGCTGCCATCTCATGTGGTCGGGGCGGGCGGCGGCGGGCGCGGGGACCGCCGTGGAGGGGGCGCTCCCGGCGCGCCCTTACTCTTGAGGCATGACCAGCAGCAGTGACCGGAGCCAGGCAGAGGGCGTGAAGACCTACGAAGTCCGCACCTACGGGTGCCAGATGAACGTCCACGACTCCGAACGGCTGTCCGGGCTGCTCGAGGACGCCGGATACGTGCGCGCCCCCCAGGGATCGGACGGGGACGCGGACGTCGTCGTCTTCAACACCTGCGCGGTCCGCGAGAACGCCGACAACCGCCTGTACGGCAACCTCGGCCGGCTCGCGCCGAAGAAGGCCTCCCGGCCCGGCATGCAGATCGCGGTCGGCGGCTGCCTCGCCCAGAAGGACCGCGACACCATCGTCAAGAAGGCGCCCTGGGTGGACGTCGTCTTCGGCACGCACAACATCGGCAAGCTGCCGGTCCTGCTGGAACGCGCACGCGTGCAGGAGGAGGCGCAGGTCGAGATCGCCGAGTCGCTCGAGGCGTTCCCGTCGACCCTGCCGACCCGCCGCGAGAGCGCGTACGCGGCCTGGGTCTCCATCTCCGTCGGCTGCAACAACACCTGCACCTTCTGCATCGTCCCGGCGCTGCGCGGCAAGGAGAAGGACCGTCGCCCCGGCGACATCCTCGCCGAGGTGGAGGCGCTGGTCGCCGAGGGCGTCTCCGAGATCACGCTGCTCGGCCAGAACGTCAACGCCTACGGCTCCGACATCGGCGACCGCGAGGCCTTCAGCAAGCTGCTGCGCGCCTGCGGGAACGTCGAGGGCCTGGAGCGCGTGCGCTTCACCTCGCCGCACCCCCGCGACTTCACGGACGACGTGATCGCGGCCATGGCCGAGACGCCGAACGTGATGCCGCAGCTGCACATGCCCCTCCAGTCCGGCTCGGACACCGTCCTTAAGGCGATGCGCCGCTCGTACCGGCAGGAGCGCTACCTCGGGATCATCGAGAAGGTGCGCGCCGCCATCCCGCACGCCGCGATCACCACCGACATCATCGTGGGCTTCCCCGGCGAGACCGAGGAGGACTTCGAGCAGACGATGCACGTCGTGCGCGAGGCCCGCTTCTCGCAGGCGTTCACCTTCCAGTACTCCAAGCGCCCCGGCACCCCCGCGGCCACCATGGACGGGCAGATCCCCAAGGAGGTCGTCCAGGCGCGCTACGAGCGGCTCGTGGCTCTCCAGGAGGACATCTCCTGGTCGGAGAACAAGAACCAGGTCGGCCGGACGCTGGAGCTGATGGTCGCCGAGGGCGAGGGCCGCAAGGACGGCGCCACCCACCGCCTCTCCGGCCGCGCCCCCGACAACCGCCTGGTCCACTTCACCAAGCCCGAGCGGGAGGTGCGCCCAGGCGACGTGGTGACCGTCGAGATCACCTACGCCGCCCCGCACCACCTCCTCGCCGAGGGCGCGGTCCTGGACGTGCGCCGCACGCGCGCGGGCGACGCCTGGGAGAAGCGCAACGCCGAAAAGGCCGCCAAGGCCGCCGGCGTCATGCTCGGCCTGCCCAGGATCGGCGTCCCCGCGCCGCTCCCGGCGGCCACGGGCAGCGGCTGCGGCTGCGACTGATCATGCTGGTCGCCGCCGCCGTCTGCCCCTGCCCGCCGCTGCTCGTGCCCGAGGTCGCCGCGGGCGCCGCACCCGAGCTGGACGCCGCGCGCGCCGCCTGCGCCGACGCGCTGGGCGTGCTCGCCGCGGCCCGGCCGGACCGCCTCGTGGTCGTCGGCCCCGCCGACGAACCCGGAGGCGGACCGCACCCCGAGGGCGCGCACGGCTCCTTCCGCGGGTTCGGCGTGGATCTCTCGGTGCGGCTGGGACGCGGCGGCGCCGACGCCGCCTCCGGCCGCGAGCTGCCGCCCTCCCTCGCCGTCGCCGCCTGGCTGCTGGAGCGCGCCGAGTGGCCGGACATCCCGGTCGAGGGACTCGGCGTGGGCGAGCCGCTCGCCGCCGAGCGCTGCGTCGACGTCGGCAGGGAGATCGGCGCGCGGGCGGGACGGGTCGCGCTGCTGGTCATGGGCGACGGCAGCGCCTGCCGGACGGTGAAGGCGCCGGGGTACCTCGACGAGCGGGCGGCGCCCTTCGACGCGGCGGTCGCCCGAGCGCTCGGCTCGGCCGACGTCGAGGCCCTCTTGGCGCTCGACGCACGCCTGGCGCGCGAGCTGAAGGCCTCCGGCCGGGCTCCCTGGCAGGTGCTCGCGGGCGCGGCGGAGTCCGTCGGCCTGACGGGCACGCCGCTGTACGAGGACGCGCCGTACGGCGTGGGCTACGTGGTCGCGGCCTGGTCGTAGGGGCAGCGGGAGTTCTCGGTCCGGGAACGGCGGACGGCCGCGAGCGTGTGTGCTGCGCGGCCGTCCGCCGTTCGTGCTGTTGCTGCCGAAGCGCTGGTCAGGAGGTCGGCGGGGGCGCGGTCGGCGGCGTGAACCGGTCGCCGCCCGCCCCGGGCTCGTCCTTGTGCGCGAGCCGCTCCATGGCGCCCTTCGCCTTGCCGGTGCCCGTGTGGATCCTGTCGCTGTACTTGCCCTTGGTCCGCTCGTCGACGATCTTCGCGGCCTTGTCGATCCCGTGCTGGACCTTGTCCTCGTGCCGCTGCGCGAGGTGCGAGACCTTGCCCTTGGCCGGGCCGAGCTTGGACTTCAAGTTGTTCAGAAGACCCATGGGTCACCTTCCCTGCCGGGGCCGTTACGTGCGGGCGTTCTCGTCGGCCTCACGCTCGGCGGTGTCCTCGACGGACTGCTGCCGGGGGATCCCGACACCGCCGTCGGCGTCGGCCGCGTCGGTCGCCCGCGCGGTCCCGGACCCGGCGGGCTCGCCGGCCCGAGCCGCGTGATCCGCTCGATCCGCCTGGTCCGCCTGGTCCGCCCGGTCCACGTCCGCCTGATCCGTCTCGGCGACCGTGTCCGCCTCGACGGCGGCCTGCCCGGCCTCCGCGACGGTCACCGCCGTCACCGTCTCCTCCGTCACCGTCTCCTCGACGACCGCGCCCTCCCCGGCCGTCTCCTCAGAGGTCTTCGACTTCCCGAAAAACCATGACAGAACGCCCATATCCACTCCATACGGTACTCGTGCGGGCGACATCCCGCGTTGCCCGGTGCGTCCGATCGCGCCGCCGGGGTGCGCCGCACCGCGAACGGGCGACGGGAATCTCGCAACGGGCAACGACCCCGGACCGTCCCCGTCACCTAACTCGTTCGAGGGCAGGGCGCGAGGTTTGGGAGACTGTCACGGTGAGCAGCGCACTCCCCACCCCCCGCGTCATCGCGGTCGTCGGCCCCACCGCGGCCGGAAAGTCCGATCTGGGCGTCTTCCTCGCCCAGCAGCTCGGCGGCGAGGTCGTCAACGCCGACTCCATGCAGCTCTACCGCGGGATGGACATCGGCACCGCCAAGCTGACGCCCGAGGAACGCGACGGGGTCACGCACCACCTCCTGGACATCTGGGACGTCACGGTCACCGCCTCCGTCGCCGAGTACCAGCGGCTGGCCCGCGCCCGGATCGACGCGCTGCTCGCCGAGGGCCGCTGGCCGATCCTGGTCGGCGGCTCGGGGCTCTACATCCGCGGCGCCGTCGACAACCTGGAGTTCCCCGGCACCGACCCCGAGGTCCGCGCCCGGCTGGAGGAGGAGCTCACGCTGCGCGGCTCCGGCGCGCTGCACGCCCGTCTCGCCGCCGCCGACCCCGAGGCCGCGCAGGCGATCCTGCCGAGCAACGGCCGCCGTATCGTGCGCGCCCTCGAAGTGATCGAGATCACCGGCAAGCCGTTCACGGCCAATCTGCCCGGCCACGATTCCGTCTACGACACCGTCCAGATCGGCGTCGACGTCGCCCGTCCCGAACTCGACGAGCGCATCGCCCGCCGCGTCGACCGCATGTGGGACGCGGGACTCGTGGACGAGGTGAGCGCGCTGGAGGCGCACGGCCTGCGCCAGGGGCGTACGGCGTCGCGTGCGCTCGGCTATCAGCAGGTCCTGGCGGCGCTGGCCGGTGAGTGCACGCTGGACGAGGCGCGCGTCGAGACCGTCCGCGCCACCAAGCGCTTCGCGCGCCGTCAGGATTCGTGGTTCAGGCGCGACCCGCGGGTGCACTGGTTGAGTGGGGCGGTCGCGGACCGCTCGGAACTTCCGCAGCTCGCGTTGACGTTGCTCGAACGACCGGTCACAGCCTGATCACGTCATGGCATCGGGACGCTCAGGCCGTCATCCGGGCCTCCGACAGCGTGCCATCATCGAGCTTCGATCGACCAAGTGGAGTCCGAGTTGGGAGGGCGCGTGGCGATGGAGGCCGGCCCTCGCGACACCGCACAAGGCACCGAGCACCTCACCACCGAGCGGGTGGAACCGGAGCCGGAGGAAGTACGTCTGAGCCCCGACGGGCCGGACGACGCCGGGAGCGGTGTGGACGACACCCAGGACGGCGTGACCGACGACGGTCCCGAGCCTGAAGAGATGTTCGCGGGCGGCCCCGAGGTCGAGGTCGAGCTGCGCCCGCAGCGTCGCCTGCGGATCTGGCAGCTCGCCCCGATCGTGGCCCTGGCCGCCACCGGCTCCCTGATGTTCGCGTTCCCCCTCGCCTTCGACTTCGGCGACAGCGGGGCCGTGATCGCCATGCTGGGGCTGCTGATCTGCTTCTGCGCGGCCGGCTGGGGGATGACGGCCGCACGCCGCGTCGGTTACACGTGGCCCGGACTCCCTGCGCGCGGCTCCGGCCGCCGCCCCGACTGGCGCGTCGTCCTCGGGTACGTCGTCCTGGTCGCCGCCGTGGTGGTGCTGGCGGTCTGGCGCGTGGCCCGCCTGCGCTGACCCCCGCGCGCTGTCCCTCGCCCGCGAGCGCGCTGATCCCGGTGTCCGGAGTCCTGTCGTACCCACCCCGTACGATCGAGGAATGAGCACGCGGATCGCCTTCCTCAAGGGGCACGGGACCGAGAACGACTTCGTGATCGTCCCGGACCCCGAGAACGCCATCGACCTCCCCCCGGCCGCCGTCGCCGCCCTGTGCGACCGCCGCGCGGGCATCGGCGGGGACGGGCTGCTGCACGTCGTGCGCTCCGCCGCCCACCCCGAGGCGAAGGACATGGCGGCCGAGGCGGAGTGGTTCATGGACTACCGCAACGGCGACGGCTCGGTCGCCGAGATGTGCGGCAACGGCGTCCGCGTCTTCGCGCGCTACCTCCAGCACGCCGGGCTCGTCCCCGAGGGCGACCTCGCCGTCGCCACGCGCGGGGGCGTGAAGACCGTGCACATCGCCAAGGACGGTGACGTCACCGTCGGCATGGGCGAGGCCCGTCTCCCCGAGGGGGACGTCACCGTGAGCGTCGGCGAGCGCAGCTGGCCCGCACGGAACGTGAACATGGGCAACCCGCACGCCGTGGCGTTCGTCGACGACCTCGCGCACGCGGGCGACCTGCTCTCCCCGCCGCCCTTCAGCCCCGCCGCCGCCTACCCGGACGGGGTGAACGTCGAGTTCGTCGTCGACCGCGGCCCGCGGCACGTCGCGCTGCGCGTGCACGAGCGCGGCTCCGGCGAGACCCGGTCGTGCGGCACGGGCGCGTGCGCCGTCGCCGTGGCGACCGCGCGCAGGGACGGCGCCGACCCGGCCGTGACCGGCGCCCCCGTCACCTACACCGTGGACGTCCCCGGCGGACGCCTGCTGATCACCGAGAATCCGGACGGCGGGATCGAGATGACCGGACCCGCGGTCATCGTCGCCGAGGGCGAGATCGATCCCGAGTGGCTGGAAAACGCCGCCCGTTGAGCCGCCCGCGGGCTTGGCATCGCAGGCCGTGAAGCCCGGCGGCGCACATGAACGCCGCCGGGAACGCCACACGGAGTTGGAATGCACGACAAGCCCAAAGTCGGTTGGCGCAAACGGTAAACCTCAAAAGCGTCGCTCGAATGGGTGATCCGTTTCACGCTCGGCGAGAGGCGGCCAGTTGGGCGTGATGGGCTCGGTAGCATCAAGCACCGGCCCGGACGGGGGCGATGCCAGCCCCCTGAGCCGTGTCCGCCCTGGGGCACTCCGTCCGCCGGTCCACGCAGCCGGAGGTGCCCATGAGTGCGGAGGCCACGAACCCCGCGACCCCAGGCCCGGTAGTGCCTGCCGCTCCCCGCAGGCGCAGCCGCCCCCGGATCGACCTGCGCCGCCTGGGCAAGGCCGCGCTGCTCGGCCCGGCCACCCGTGGCCGGCTCCCCGACGCCATCGGCCACGTCGTCGAGGCGCACCGCGCCCACCACCCCGACGCCGACCTCGAACCCCTGCGCCGCGCCTACGTCCTGGCCGAGTCCTCCCACCGCGGCCAGATGCGCAAGAGCGGCGAGCCGTACATCACGCACCCGCTCGCCGTGACGCTCATCCTCGCCGAACTCGGCGCGGAGACCGTCACCTTGACGGCCTCTCTGCTCCACGACACCGTCGAGGACACCGACGTGACCCTCGATCAGGTGGGCGAGCAGTTCGGCGCGGAGGTCCGTTACCTCGTCGACGGCGTCACCAAGCTGGAGAAGGTCGACTACGGCGCCGCCGCCGAGCCCGAGACCTTCCGCAAGATGCTCGTCGCCACCGGCAACGACGTCCGCGTGATGTCGATCAAACTCGCCGACCGGCTGCACAACATGCGCACCCTGGGCGTGATGCGCCCCGAGAAACAGGCCCGCATCGCCAAGGTGACCCGTGAGGTCCTCATCCCGCTCGCCGAACGCCTCGGCGTGCAGGCCCTCAAGACCGAGCTGGAGGACCTGGTCTTCGCGATCCTCCACCCCGAGGAGTACGAGCACACGCGCGGGCTGATCGTCGACAACGCCGCGCGCGAGGACGACGCCCTCGCCGAGTTCGCCGAGGCCATGCGCGTGGTCCTGCGCGACGCCGACATCCAGGCCGAAGTCCTCATCCGGCCGCGCCACTTCGTCTCCGTGCACCGGGTCTCCCGCAAGCGCGGCCGGATGCGCGACTGCGACTTCGGGCGGCTGCTCGTCCTCGTCAACGAGGACGCCGACTGTTACGCGGTCCTCGGCGAACTGCACACCTGTATGACGCCGGTCGTCTCGGAGTTCAAGGACTTCATCGCCGTCCCCAAGTTCAACCTGTACCAGTCGCTGCACACCGCCGTGGCCCGCGCGGACGGCCAGGTGGCCGAAGTCCTCATCCGCACCCACCAGATGCACAAGGTCGCCGAGGCCGGCGTGGTCGCGCTCGGCAATCCCTACGCCGCGCCGGCGGAGGAGCCGGGCGGCGAGGGCGGCCGGGCGGTCGGGGGTCGCCCGGAGTCCGGCGCGGTCGTCGACGGCGAGCGCGTCGACCCCACCCGCCCGGGGTGGCTCTCCCGCCTCCTCGACTGGCAGGAGGCCGCGCCCGACCCGGACACCTTCTGGTCCACCCTGCGCGAGGACCTCGCCCAGGACCGGGAGATCACCGTGTTCCGGCCCGACGGCGGCACCCTCGGCCTCCCCGACGGGGCGACCTGCGTGGACGCCGCCTACGCGCAGTACGGCGACGACGCCCACGCGTGCATGGGGGCCCGCGTCAACGGCCGCCTGGCGACCCTGAGCACCGTCCTGCGGGACGGCGACACCGTCCAGCTCCTGATGGGCCAGGACCCCGCCTCCGAGCCCTCCAGGGAGTGGCTGGAGCACGCCCACACCCCGGCCGCCCGCATCGCCATCCAGCGGTGGCTGGCGGCGCACCCGGGGGCGGACGCCGCGTCCTCGTCCTCGGAGTCCGAGAAGCCCGCGTCCTCCGGGGAGCGCACGGCTTCCGGGGCGGCCGCCGCCTTCGAGGAGCCCGTGCCGCGTCCCGACACCGCGATCACCGTCGTGGACCGCCCGGAGGCGAGCGTCCGGCTCGCCGGCTGCTGTACGCCCGTGCCGTCCGACGAGGTGACCGGCTTCGCCGTGCGCGGGGGCGTGGTGACCGTGCACCGCGTCGAGTGCGCCGCCGTGGCACGCCTGGCGAGCGCGGGGCGCGCGGAGGTCGACGTGCGCTGGGGGGACACCACCGAGTGCCGGGTCACGCTGGTCGCCGAATCGTTCGGCCGCCCGCATCTGCTGGCCGACCTCACCGAGGCGATCGCCGTGGAGGGTGCGGAGATCGTCTCCGCGACTGTCGAACCCCCGAGCCAGCAACGCGTACGCCACACCTACACGCTGCAACTCCCCGACGCGGGCCATCTGCCCACCCTGATGCGCGCCATGCGCGACGTCGCGGGCGTGTACGACGTGAGCCGGACCCAGCACCACGCACCGGCTTCCTGAGGCGGGGGGGCAGGGGAGGGCGCTCGTGGAGGCCGGCGGGAGGGTGCTCGGGAGCGCTCGGGAGACGAGGGGCGTACGCCGGCCGGCGCGCTCCCGTCCGCCCCCCGCACCCGGGCAACCCGTTCGGGTGGGCCGGTCGCGCGCCGTCGCCGAGGCGCACGCGCGCGCTGATAGCGGTGGTGCATGCTGCTCACCCCTCGCGCTCTCGCCCGAGCCGGATCCCTCGCCCCGCTCCCCGCGTCACCGCGCCCGCGTGCCGCCTCCTCCCGGCGTCTGAAGTCGGCCCTCCTCGCCTCCGCCGTCTCCGTGTGCCTCGTCGCCGCGAGCGCCCCGGCGACCCCGCTCGGCGTCGGCGACCGTCTCTTCCCGCACCTGGGCAACCCCGGCTACGACGTGGCCTCGTACGACCTGGCCTTCACCTACTCCGGCAGCAACAGCGAGCCCCTCCAGACGGTCACGACCATCGACGGCTGGACCACCGAGGCCCTGGACCGGATCAACCTCGACTTCGCCCACGGCGAGGTCTCCTCCGTCGAGGTCGACGGCGAGCCCGCCGGTTTCACGAGCGCCGGCGAGGACCTGGTGATCACCCCGAAGGACGCGCTGCCCCGCGGCGACTGGATGCGCATCATCGTGCGGCACACCAGCGACCCGGTGAGCGGCGACCGGGACGGCGGCTGGCTGCGCACCTCCGACGGCCTCGCGATGGCCAACCAGGCCGACGCCGCCCACCTGGTGTTCCCGTCCAACGACCACCCCTCCGACAAGGCGATGTTCACCATCCGCGTCACCGCGCCCGACGGCTACACGGCCGTCGCCAACGGTCTGCCGACCGGCGTGCGGCGGGCCGCGGGCGCGACCACATGGACGTACCGCACGCTGCACCCCATGGCCACCGAGCTGGCCCAGGTCTCCATCGGCCGCTCCGCCGTCGTGCACCGCGAGGGACCGCGCGGACTGCCGCTGCGGGACGTCGTCCCCGCCAAGGACCGCGACCTCCTGGAGCCCTGGCTGGCGAAGACCCCCGAGCAGATCACCTGGATGGAGAGCAGGGTCGGCCCCTACCCGTTCGAGACGTACGGCCTGCTCATGGCCGAGGCCACCACCGGCTTCGAACTGGAGACGCAGACCCTCTCCCTCTTCGAGCGGGACCTGTTCACCGAGCCCGCCTACCCCAAGTGGTACATCGAGTCGATCATGGTGCACGAGCTGGCCCACCAGTGGTTCGGCAACAGCGTCAGCCCCCGCACCTGGTCCGACCTGTGGCTCAACGAGGGCCACGCCACCTGGTACGAGGCTCTCTACGCGGAGGAGAAGGCCGGCCGCACGCTGGAGGCGCGTATGAAGGCGGCGTACGGCGCCTCCGACCGCTGGCGCACCGCCGGCGGACCGCCCGGGGCCCCCAAGCCGCCCGAGCCCGGCAAGAAGATCGGCATCTTCCGCGCGAACGTGTACGACGGCGCGGCCCTCGTGCTGTACGCCCTGCGCGAGGAGATCGGCAAGCAGGCGTTCGAGCAGGTGGAACGGGTGTGGGTGCAGGAGCACCGCGACGCCGTCGCGAGCACGGCCGACTTCCGCAGCCTCACCGAACGGATCTCCGGACGCGACCTCGACGCCTTCTTCCAGGACTGGCTGTACGCCGAGAAGACCCCGCCGATGCCCGGCCACCCGGAGTGGAAGTCGGCGACGCCCGCCGCCGGAGCCCCCGAATAAGCCGGTGACGAGACGGGCCGTGCCGTGCGACCATCGTCAGGTCGGCGCGGCACGAGGCGCGGGAATCTCCCGGGGCGCTCGTGCGTTGTCCACAGTGACCGCCGAGATGACGGCCACAACGGCATCCCCAACGACGTAAGGACCCAATGACCTCCTCTTCTTCCCCTTCCCAGGACACCAAGCGCTTCGCGAACACCAACCCCGAGGGTTTTCGGGCCGATGCCCTGATGGAAGAGGACGTCGCCTGGAGCCACGAGATCGACGGAGAGCGGGACGGCGACCAGTTCGACCGCTCCGAGCGCGCGGCCCTGCGCCGCGTCGCGGGCCTCTCCACCGAACTCGAGGACGTCACCGAGGTCGAGTACCGTCAGCTCCGCCTGGAGCGGGTCGTGCTCGTCGGCGTCTGGACCTCGGGGACCGCGCAGGACGCGGACAACTCCCTCGCCGAACTCGCCGCCCTCGCGGAGACCGCGGGCGCGCTCGTGCTCGACGGCGTGATCCAGCGCCGCGACAAGCCCGACGCGGCCACCTACATCGGCTCCGGCAAGGCCGACGAACTGCGGGACATCGTGCTCGAAACGGGCGCGGACACGGTCATCTGCGACGGTGAGCTCAGCCCCGGCCAGCTGATCCACCTCGAGGACGTCGTCAAGGTCAAGGTCATCGACCGTACGGCCCTGATCCTCGACATCTTCGCCCAGCACGCCAAGTCCCGAGAGGGCAAGGCGCAGGTGGCGCTCGCGCAGATGCAGTACATGCTGCCGAGGCTGCGAGGCTGGGGTCAGTCCCTGTCCCGTCAGATGGGCGGCGGCAAGGGCGGCGGCCTCGCCACCCGTGGTCCCGGTGAGACCAAGATCGAGACGGACCGGCGCCGGATCCGCGAGAAGATGGCGAAGATGCGCCGGGAGATCGCGGACATGAAGACCGGCCGTGAGATCAAGCGGCAGGAGCGCAAGCGCCACAGGGTGCCGTCGGTCGCCATCGCCGGCTACACCAACGCCGGCAAGTCCTCGCTGCTCAACCGCCTCACCGGCGCGGGCGTCCTGGTGGAGAACGCCCTGTTCGCCACCCTCGACCCGACCGTGCGCCGGGCCGAGACCCCGAGCGGCCGGCTGTACACGCTGGCGGACACCGTCGGCTTCGTCCGGCACCTGCCGCACCACCTGGTCGAGGCGTTCCGCTCCACCATGGAGGAGGTCGGCGAGTCCGACCTGATCCTCCACGTGGTGGACGGCTCGCACCCGAACCCGGAGGAGCAGCTCGCCGCCGTGCGCGAGGTGGTCCGGGACGTCGGCGCGACCGACGTGCCCGAGATCGTCGTCATCAACAAGGCGGACGCCGCCGACCCGCTGACGCTCCAGCGGCTGATGCGGATCGAGAAGCGCTCCATCGCCGTCTCGGCCCGCACCGGCCAGGGCATCGGCGAACTGCTCGCGCTGATCGACGCCGAACTGCCGCGCCCCTCGGTCGAGATCGAGGCGCTCGTGCCGTACACCCACGGCAAGCTCGTCGCCCGTACCCACACCGAGGGCGAGGTGATCTCCGAGGAGCACACCCCGGAGGGCACCCTGCTCAAGGCCCGGGTGCACGAGGAGTTGGCGGCCGACCTCGCACCGTACGTCCCGGCCCAGCTCGCCTGAGCCCGACGATCGCACCGCCGAGGGCCCGCCCCCTGCACCACGCAGGGGGCGGGCCCTCGTCACGCACGGACCGTACGGAGTGCGCGGGGTGTGCGGCGTGTACGGCGTGTACTGGGGAAGATCACTCCCCGGCGTACTTCTCGCTCACCGAGTCGTACAGGCTCTTCGCCACCTCGCCCAGCCGCGGCCCCGCGAGCCAGCCCGCCTTCACCGGACCGATCGACGTGTTGGACACCAGCGCCGGCCGTCCGTCCGAGCCCTTCGCCACCCAGCCGCCGCCGGAGGAACCCCCGGTCATCGTGCAGCCGATGCGGTACATCGTCGGGTCCGTCGTGTTGAGCGACAACCGCCCCGGCTTGTCCTCGCACCGGTACAGCCGCTGCCCGTCGTACGGCGCCGCCGCCGGGTAGCCCGTGGCGGTGATGCTCTGCACCTTCGGCACGGCGGGCGCCGCGAAGTTCACCGGCAGCGCCGAACCGACCGTCTCTTCCAGCGACTTGCCCGATCCGCCCTCCTCGGGCGTCACATGGATGACGGCGAAGTCGTACGAGGCGCCGTCGCCGCCCGTCTGCCCGCCCTGCGCGATCCACTGGTCCGAGGTCCGCGCCCAGTCCGCCCACCAGACCCCGTACGGCGCCACCTCCTCCTTGGTGGCCGTCTCCAACTGCGCCGCCGACTTGCCCGCGTCGTTGTACGACGGCACGAACGCGATGTTGCGGTACCAGCCGCCCTTCTTGCCCGCGTGCACGCAATGCCCCGCCGTCCACACCAGGTTGGACTTCCCGGGGTGGGCCGGGTCCTTCACGACTGTCGCCGAACAGACACTGGTGCCCTCGGGGGAGTCGAAGAGCAGCTTGCCCGCCTCGGGCGCGTTCGCGTGGTACGTGGTCGGCACGGCCGCCGCGTCCACCGCCGCCGGCGCCGGGTCGGTCACGCCCTGGTCGCCCGAGAGGTCGCTCTCGTCGACGGCCCGGTCCGGCTCCTCGGCCTCACGCATCCGGTCCGGGTCCCACAGGCCCTCGATGATCGGGTTGATGTAGTCCTGCGCCTCGCGCAGCCAGTCGTCCTTGCTCCAGTCCTTCCAGGCGCCGTTCCTCCACTTGTCGAGATCGATCCCGTGCTCCTTGAGCCGGTCCTTGATGTCGTCCGGGATCGTGATCTTCCCGTCGCCCTCGGCCGATGCAGACGCCGAAGCCGACGCGCCGGTCTGGGCTCCCGCGTCGGCGTCGCCCGAGTCGCAGGCGGTCGCGGTGAGCGCGAGCGCCGAGGCGAGGGCCACGGCGCCCAGCACGGGGGAGGTTCTGCGGCGGGCGTCCCCGCTCCGTCGAGCACCGGACGACGGTCGTATGGATCGCATGGTCTGACTCCCCCTGCTGTCAACGAACTTGGAGCGGTGGCCGTCCCCGCCGCGGTGACTCACGCCGATTTCACGCCGGGTTGACGCGGGTCTCACGGCCATGTGGAACGGCATCACACGATATGCGTTCGCTGTGGGGGACTTCCCACGGGAGGGCAACGGTTCCGTCACGGCATGGATCTTGAAGCAACCCGTAACCCGTCGGACCGTCCGGGGTTGAGAGCCGTGGGGGCCTGCCGCCGCGCAGGCCGACTCCCCTCGGGACAGCGGGAAGCGGGGTCCGGGAGGACAGGAGGGCAGGGAGCCGTGGCCGTGACCGAGCCTGCGGACGCCGAAGACGGGGCCGCCGCCATGACGGGCGGGGCTCTCGCCGGGGCGGTCGCGCGATCCGCGCCCGACGGGATTCCCCGGAGGCAGTCCGCGCGGGAGCCGGCGGCGCGCACCTACGCTCGCGCCCTGCCGATCGTGCCGGTGCGGGCCCGCGGACTGACCATCGAGGGCGCGGACGGCCGCCGCTACCTCGACTGCCTCTCCGGCGCCGGCACACTCGCGCTCGGCCACAACCACCCCGTCGTGCTGGAGGCCATCCGCGACGTCCTCGACTCGGGCGCGCCCCTGCACGCGTTCGACCTGGCCACCCCCGTCGAGGACGCCTTCATCAGCGAGCTGTTCCGCACCCTGCCGTCCGGTTTCGCCGACCGCGCCCGCGTGCAGTTCTGCGGTCCCACCGGCTCGGACGCCGTCGAGGCCGCCCTCCGACTCGTCCGCGCCGCCACCGGCCGCACGGACGTCCTGGCGTTCACCGGCGCCTACCACGGCATGACCACCGGCTCCCTCGAAGCCTCCGGCCCCGCCGTCGGCGTCGCCGACCTCGTCGATACCGCCGACCGTCGGGTCGTCCGGCTGCCCTGTCCGCAGGACTACCGCTGCCCGTTCGGCGTCGGCGGCGAACGCGGCGCCGAACTCACCGCCCGCTGGACCGAGTCCGTGCTCGACGCCCCCGAGTCGGGCGTGCGACCGCCGGCCGGGATGATCCTCGAACCCGTCCAGGGCGAAGGCGGGGTCGTGCCCGCACCGGACGCGTGGATGCGGCGCATGCGGCGGATCACCGCCGAACGGTCCATCCCGCTCATCGCCGACGAGGTCCACACGGGCGTCGGACGCACCGGCGCCTTCTGGGCCGTGGAGCACAGCGCGATCGTCCCCGACGTGATGGTCCTCTCCAAGGCCATCGGCGGCAGCCTGCCCCTGGCCGTCATCGTCTACCGCGAAGACCTCGACGTCGGGGAACCCGGCGCCCACGCGGGCGCGTTCCGCGGCAACCAGCTCGCCATGGCCGCCGGCACGGCCACCCTCGCCCACGTCCGCACCAACGGCCTCGCCGAACGCGCGGCCACCCTCGGCGCCCACATGCTGGACCAACTGCGCCGTGTCGCCCGGCACTTCCCGTGCGTCGGCGATGTGCGCGGCCGGGGGCTGATGATCGGGGTCGAGATGGTCCATCCGGCGGGGGACAGGGGGCCGGGTTCGCCGGGGTTGGACGGCGGAGGCGGGGGTGGGGGCGTGGGTCGGCTCGGTGACGCCGCGTCGGACCTCGGCCCGCCGACGCACGGGCAGAGCGCCCCGGCGTGGGCGGCTTCCGCCGTCCGTCCGCACCCCGCCGCCCCCGAACTGGCCGCCGCCGTCCAGCGCGAGTGCCTCCGACGCGGGCTGATCGTCGAACTCGGCGGACGCCACGCGAGTGTCGTCCGCCTGCTGCCACCCCTGACGATCACCGACGAGCAGACGGCCGCCGTACTCGACCGGCTCGCGGACGCGCTGGAGGCCGTTGCCCGCGCGATTCCCTAGGCGAGGCCCCGGAGGCCCCGCACCGGACGAGCGGCCCGCACCGGACGCGCTGCCTGCACCGGAGGGGAGGCCCGTACTGGAGGGGAGGCCCAGGCCGGAGGGGAAGCCTGTATCGGACGCGCGGCCCTTACCGGATGTGCGGGCCGGGCCCGACGAGCGGCCCGTGCCGGATGGGCGGCCGGGGCCGGACACGCCACCCCTGGCACCCCGTCCCCACCAGCTCCATGACAGCCATGACAGCCAGCCGAGCAACAGCAGTTGTACGGCAGTACCCGCACCCGCACCCGCACCCCTACCCCCACCAGCACCAGCACCCCTACCCCCACCAGCACCAGCACCCGCGCCGAAGCCGGGACGCCACCCGGCCGACCTCACCCCCCACCCCACGAGGAGCCACCGTGAACACGCCCCCACAGCAAGCCGGTTCGCCGCCCCCGGCACCCGCCGCTTCCCCCGCACAAGCATCGCCCTCCTCCATTCCGTCACCGAATCCCGAACCAGCCCTTCGCGTCCCCCGCCAACAGGGACCCGCCCCCTCCGTCGACCTCCTGGACCATCCCGACCCGCACACCGCCGCCCAGGCGGCGGCCGTCGAGAACCTGCTGCGCTGCTGGACCCGCGAGACCGGCCTGTCCGCGCCCGCCGACGGCATGCTGCGCGTTCCTCTGCCCGCCTCCGGCACCGCTCTGCTCGTCCCCGTCCTCTACTGGTCACCCACCGGCTGGCACCGCTTCGGCCTCCCGCGCCTGGCCGACGCCCCGGAGACGGCCCCGCCCGTCGACGCGGTCACCCTCGCCGCCCTGCTGGCCCGCGAGTCCGCGGCGGTGCGGTACCCGGCCGCAGCGCAGGGCACCGCCGCTGAACAGGCGAGCAGCGAGAGCGTCGATCTCGTCGCCCGGGTGGCCGACTCCGTCCGCCGCACCGCGGCCTTCGTCGGCACGCGCTGGGACCGCCCCGCAGACGGGCCCGACCTGTTCCTCTCCGCCGAGCAGGCACTGCTGCTCGGACACCCCCTGCACCCGACCCCGAAGAGCCGTGAGGGCCTCTCCGAGGCCGAAGCGCACCTGTACTCACCCGAGTCGCGCGGCTCCTTCCCCCTGCACTGGCTCGCAGTCGCCCCTTCTGTACTCGCCACCGACTCCGCCTGGACCGAACGCGGCCGACCCGTCACCGCGGACCAGTTGACGCTCCGGCTCGCCGGCGCCGGGCTGCCGCTGTCCGACGGCTGCGCCGCCCTGCCGGTCCACCCTTGGCAGTTGCGCGAAGTCCGTCACCGCCCCGACGTCGCTGCCCTGTTCGACGCCGGGCTCCTCCGGGACCTCGGTCCCCATGGCCTCCCCTGGCACCCCACCTCCTCCGTACGAACCGTCTATCGCTCCGCCACCCCGGCCATGCTCAAACTGTCGCTGGGGCTGCGCATCACCAACTCCCTCCGCCAGAACCTCCGTAAGGAACTCCACCGTGGTGTCGAGGTGCACCGGCTGCTCCGCAGCGGCCTCGGCCGGCAGTGGCAGTCAGCGAACCCGGGCTTCGACATCGTCCGCGACCCCGCCTGGATCGCGGTGGACGGCCCGGACGGCCTCCCCGTCACCGGACTCGACGCCGTGATCCGGCACAACCCCTTCACCCCTGCCGACGACGTCCACTGCGTCGCCGGCCTCGTAGCCCACCGGTCGTATGTCCGACCGGCCGCCGAACCGGAGCCGCGATCCCGGCTCGCCGAACTCGTCACGCGTCTCACCGGCAGGACGGCTCGTCCGCGCGCAGCCGTCGCGACCGAGTGGTTCCTTCGCTACCTGGAGCACGTCGTCCGTCCCGTCCTCTGGCTCGACGGGGAGGCGGGCATCGCCCTGGAGGCGCACCAGCAGAACACGCTGGTCCTGCTGGACCCCGACGGCTGGCCGAGAGGCGGCTGGTACCGCGACAACCAGGGCTACTACTTCCGCGAGTCCCACCGCGCGCACCTCGAGTCCCGGTTGCCGGGCATCGGCGAAGTGAGCGACACCTTCGTCTCCGACGAGGTCACCGACGAACGCTTCGCCTACTACCTCGCCATCAACAACGTGCTCGGACTCATCGGCGCTTTCGGCTCCCAGCGGCTCGCCGACGAACGCCTGCTCCTCGCCGCCTTCCGGCGCTTCCTCGCCACCGCGGCCTCCGGTCCCCACCGCCTGCGCAGTTCGCTGCCCGGCCGCCTCCTCGACTCACCCGTCCTGCGCTGCAAGGCCAACCTGCTGACCCGGCTGCACGGCCTCGACGAACTCGTCGGCCCGGTCGACACCCAGTCCGTCTACATCACCATCGCCAACCCCCTGCACACCTGAACACACCCCTTTCCACTCGCTGATGAGAGGAGCCGTGCGCTGCCTCCCCTCGATGTCGAGGACCCGCTCGACCGCATCGACGGCTGGGGGCCGGCCGCCACCCCCGCCGGTGACTTCCGCCTCGTCCCCGTACGGATGGAACGCGATCTCGTCCGTATCGCCGCGTGGATGAACGACCCGGCGGTCGCCGCCTTCTGGGAACTGGCCGGGCCCCGGTCCGTGACCGCAGCGCACTTGCGACCCCAACTGGTCGGACACGGGCACAGCCTTCCCTGCCTCGGCGTCCTGGACGGCACGCCGATGAGCTACTGGGAGATCTACCGGGCAGACCTCGACCCCCTGGCCCAGCACTACCCAGCCAGGCCTCACGACACCGGTCTCCACCTTCTTATCGGCGGTGCCGCCGACCGTGGGCGCGGGCTCGGCGGCGTTCTGCTCCGAGCCGTCGCCGACCTCGTACTCGACAAAAGGCCCGCCTGCGGACGCGTCATCGCCGAACCCGACCTGCGCAACATCCCCTCCATCGCCGCCTTCCTCGCCGCGGGCTTCCGCTTCTCCACCGAGATCGCCCTCCCCGATAAACCGGCGGCCCTGATGATCAGGGACCGGCCACCACTTCCTTTTCTGTGACGGTCAGTGATCGCGCCGTCACAGATGGAACGCGCCGGATCGCGGCCCGGTTCCCGGCCGCTCGATCTCCGGTGACTTTTTTCGGCCGGCACCGTCGCTCCCCCGGCTTCCTCCCCCCGCACTCCCTCCTCACTACCTCCCTCCACCTGCACGACCCCACGTTTGTCAGTGCCGCGCCGTAGGGTGGTCGCGCTATGACGAAGCCCTCACTCCCCGAACTCCTGAATGCCGCCGTCGCCGCCGTCGGCGGTACGGAGCGCCCCGGCCAGGTGACCATGGCCGAAGCCGTCGCGGAGGCGATCGACGACGGCACCCATCTGCTGGTCCAGGCCGGCACCGGCACCGGCAAGTCGCTGGGATACCTCGTCCCCGCGCTCGCCCACGGGGAGCGGGTCGTCGTGGCGACCGCCACCCTGGCCCTGCAACGCCAGCTCGTGGCGCGGGACCTGCCGCGCACGGTCGAGGCGCTGCACCCGCTGCTGCGCCGCCGCCCGGAGTTCGCCATGCTCAAGGGCCGGTCGAACTATCTGTGTCTGCACCGCCTGCACGAGGGCATGCCCCAGGACGAGGACGAGGGCCTCTTCGACCAGTTCGAGGCGGCGGCCCCGACCAGCAAGCTGGGCCAGGACCTGCTGCGGCTGCGCGACTGGGCCGACGAGACGGAGGACGGGGACCGTGACGATCTGACGCCGGGCGTCTCCGACCGCGCCTGGAGCCAGGTCTCGGTCTCCTCCCGCGAATGCCTGGGCGCGTCGAAGTGCGCCTACGGCGCCGAGTGCTTCGCGGAGATGGCCCGTGAGCGCGCCAAGCTGTCCGAGGTCGTCGTCACCAACCACGCCCTGCTGGCGATCGACGCCATCGAGGGCGCCCCGGTCCTCCCGCAGCACGAGGTGCTGATCGTCGACGAGGCGCACGAGCTGGTCTCCCGGGTCACCGGAGTGGCCACCGGCGAGCTCACCCCGGGTCAGGTCAACCGGGCGGTGCGCCGCGCGGCGAAGCTGGTCGACGAGAAGGCCGCCGACCAGCTCCAGACCGCCGCCGAGGGATTCGAGCGGCTGATGGAGCTGGCGCTGCCGGGACGTCTGGAGGAGGTTCCGGAGGACCTCGGCTACGCGCTCATGGCGCTGCGCGACGCCGCCCGCACCGTCATCTCCGCGATCGGTGCGACCCGCGACAAGTCCGTCCAGGACGAGGACGCCGTCCGCAAGCAGGCGCTCGCTTCCGTGGAGAGCGTGCACGACGTGGCGGAGCGCATCGTGAACGGCTCGGAGTACGACGTCGTCTGGTACGAACGGCACGACCGCTTCGGCGCGTCCCTGCGCGTCGCGCCGATGTCCGTGTCGGGGCTGCTGCGGGAGAAGCTCTTCGCGGACCGCTCCGTCGTCCTGGCCTCCGCGACGCTGAAGCTGGGCGGCGACTTCAACGGCGTCGGCGCCTCCCTGGGCCTGGCCCCGGAGGGCACGGAGGGCGAGGACGCGCCGCCGTGGAAGGGCATCGACGTCGGCTCGCCCTTCGACTACCGCAAGCAGGGCATCCTGTACGTCGCCAAGCACCTGGCGCGTCCCGCGCGCGACGGCGACCGCGGGGACATGCTGGACGAGCTGACGGAGCTGATCCAGGCGGCCGGCGGGCGCACGCTCGGTCTGTTCTCCTCCATGCGGGCCGCTCAGCTCGCGGCCGAGGAACTGCGCACGCGCATTCCCGAGTTCCCGATCCTGCTCCAGGGCGAGGAGACGCTCGGCGAGCTGATCAAGAACTTCGCCGCGGATCCGAGGACGTGCCTCTTCGGCACGCTGTCGCTCTGGCAGGGCGTCGACGTACCCGGCGCCGGCTGCCAGCTGGTGGTCATGGACAAGATCCCGTTCCCGCGTCCGGACGACCCGTTGATGAGCGCCCGCCAGAAGGCGGTCGAAGAGGCGGGAGGCAACGGCTTCATGGCCGTCGCCGCGACGCACGCCGCGCTGCTCATGGCCCAGGGAGCGGGCCGGCTCGTCCGCGCGTCGGGCGACCGCGGTGTGGTGGCGGTACTGGACCAGCGGCTGGCGACGGCCCGCTACGGCAGCTATCTGAAGGCGTCGATGCCCGACTTCTGGTACACGACGGACCGCAACCAGGTCCGCAAGTCGCTCGCGGCGATCGACGCGGCGGCGAAGCAGGCGGAGGCCTAAGCGAACCGAGGTCACAGGGCCCCGGACAGTGCAGGGCCCTGGACAGTGCAGGGCCCCGGAATCGGCGCAGGGATTCCGGGGCCCAGTCAGGGAGGCGGAGCGAGGAGGTCCGTCCGCCGCCGTCTCAGACGCGGCGCAGTACGGCCACCACCTTGCCGAGAATGGTCGCGTCGTCGCCGGGGATCGGCTCGTAGGCCGAGTTGTGCGGGAGCAGCCAGACATGGCCGTCCTCGCGCTTGAAGCGCTTGACGGTGGCCTCGCCGTCGAGCATCGCGGCCACGATGTCGCCGTTCTCGGCGACCGGCTGGCGGCGGACGGTGACCCAGTCGCCGTCGCAGATCGCGGCCTCGATCATCGAGTCGCCGACGACCTTCAGCACGAAGAGCTCACCGTCGCCGACGAGCTGCCGGGGGAGCGGGAAGACGTCCTCGACGGACTCCTCGGCGAGGATCGGGCCGCCGGCGGCGATCCGGCCGACCAGCGGGACGTACGACGCGGCGGGCTTCCCGGCCGTGTCGGTCGGCTGGACGGCGGCCGCCTGGTCGGAGCCGCGCACCTCGTACGCGCGCGGGCGGTGCGGGTCGCGGCGCAGGAAGCCCTTGCGCTCCAGGGCCATGAGCTGGTGGGCGACCGACGACGTGCTGGACAGCCCGACCGCCTGGCCGATCTCCCGCATGGACGGCGGGTAGCCGCGCCGCTGTACGGAGTCCCTGATGACCTCGATCACCCGACGCTGGCGGTCGGTGAGCCCCGAGCTGTCCGCCCGGATGCCTGGAGGTCGGCCCGGCAGGGAGCGCTTGTGCCCCTCGGGATTCGTGGCTTCGTTCATCGCATGCACCGGCTCGAGTCGGCCCTGGGAGCGGTCCTGGGCAGTGATGGTGGCACTGTCTGCGGTGGTGGTCACGTCGGCCCCTCTCGGTTGTCTCCCTGCTGGACAACGGTAGTTGCTTTCGAAAGGTTGCGCCAAACACACGTTCGAGTGAAAAAGCGTGTAGTGCCTGACTTGATCATGTGTCTGGGTGTATTGGCTGACGCGCTGCCTGGCGAACGAAGGGGCTCGTCGTTGTACCCTTCACCGCCGGGCCGGTGACCTTGTGAGTGCCGCCCCAGTCTGCCATCCGTCCTCCCGCGGGCCGGGGGCCAGGCCCGGCTCTGTGCGAGAGTCCCACCTCTTCCCCTTGTGGCGCTCACGGTATCCCCGCAGGAGCGGCGGCGATACGGGTGCGCACGCGCGTGTGCGCGCGAGTTCCCGGATGCTGCGCGTGACGGTGGAAACGCGTGCGGTGAAGCGGTGTGTCTGCGACACGCGCTACAGCCTGGATGTATGGGCCAAGCCCCACATCTAGTGGTTGGATTGAATCAGCAGCCCAGAAGTTGTGGTCCCCCGTGTCTTCGGATGGTCGTGGATCGCCTATGCTGGGGGCTGCTTCGCGGGGCTCATGAGGTCCGGCGAGGCTATTGAGTCTGCTGTGAGGAGGGTTGGAGTTCATGCACTGCCCCTTCTGCAGGCACCCCGACAGCCGCGTCGTCGACAGCCGTACGACCGACGACGGCACGTCGATCCGCAGGCGCCGCCAGTGCCCTGACTGCTCCCGTCGTTTCACGACCGTGGAGACGTGCTCGCTCATGGTGGTCAAGCGGTCCGGAGTCACCGAGCCCTTCAGCCGTACCAAGGTCATCAACGGTGTGCGCAAGGCATGCCAGGGACGGCCTGTCACCGAGGACGCGCTCGCCCAGCTCGGCCAGCGGGTCGAGGAGGCGGTGCGGGCCACCGGAAGCGCCGAGCTGACCACCCACGACGTGGGCCTGGCCATACTCGGTCCGTTGCAGGAGCTCGACCTCGTCGCCTATCTGCGGTTCGCCTCCGTCTACCGGGCCTTCGACTCGCTCGAGGACTTCGAGGCGGCGATCGCGGAACTCAGGGAGACGGGACGCCCCACCGCGGACGACGACGACCGCGAGGACGACAAGGGCGCTGTCACGGGGAGCCGGGAAGACGACGCAGGGCCCGGAGGGACCGCACAGGTCCCCGAGCCCGCGCACGCCGCCGACTGACCGACGGGCCGGACCGGGCGGAGACCCCGGGCCCGGCCGGGCGGCGGCGGACGAGGATTTGTTGCGGGCGGCATGAGGGCGTCCGCAACCCAGACACAACACCGTGCCACGGGAACATCGTGGCATTTCAGGGCGTTTTTGCCTGTACAGGGAGGCGGCATGACAGAGACGGCGAGCGGTCCGGCACGAGGTTCCCGAGCGAAGGGCGCCAAGGCCACCAAGGGGCTGCGTATCGAGCGCATCCACACCACCCCCGGCGTGCACCCGTACGACGAGGTCGAGTGGGAGCGCCGTGACGTCGTCATGACCAACTGGCGCGACGGCTCGATCAACTTCGAGCAGCGTGGCGTCGAGTTCCCCGGCTTCTGGTCGGTGAACGCGGTCAACATCGTCACCAGCAAGTACTTCCGGGGCGCCGTCGGCACGTCCCAGCGCGAGGTCAGCCTCAAGCAGCTGATCGACCGCATCGTGAAGACGTACCGGCAGGCCGGCGAGGACTACAAGTACTTCGCCTCGCCCGCCGACGCCGAGATCTTCGAACACGAGCTGGCCTACGCCCTCCTGCACCAGATCTTCAGTTTCAACAGCCCCGTCTGGTTCAACGTCGGCACCCCGCAGCCCCAGCAGGTCTCCGCCTGCTTCATCCTGGCCGTCGACGACTCCATGGAGTCGATCCTCGACTGGTACAAGGAAGAGGGCATGATCTTCAAGGGCGGCTCCGGCGCCGGCCTGAACCTCTCCCGCATCCGTTCCTCCAAGGAACTGCTCTCCTCCGGCGGCAACGCCTCCGGCCCGGTCTCCTTCATGCGCGGCGCGGACGCCTCCGCCGGCACCATCAAGTCGGGCGGCGCCACCCGTCGCGCGGCCAAGATGGTCGTCCTGGACGTGGACCACCCGGACGTCGAGGACTTCATCGCCACCAAGGTGAAGGAGGAGGAGAAGATCCGCGCCCTGCGTGACGCGGGCTTCGACATGGACCTGGGCGGCGACGACATCACGTCCGTCCAGTACCAGAACGCGAACAACTCGGTCCGCGTGAACGACGAGTTCATGCAGGCCGTGGAGAACGGCACCGAGTTCGGCCTCCGCGCCCGTATGACGGGCGAGATCATCGAGAAGGTCGACGCCAAGGCGCTGTTCCGCAAGCTCGCCGAGGCCGCGTGGGCCTGCGCCGACCCGGGTATCCAGTACGACGGTGTGATCAACAACTGGCACACCTGCCCGGAGTCCGGCCGCATCACCGCGTCGAACCCGTGCAGCGAATACATGCACCTGGACAACACGTCCTGCAACCTCGCCTCGCTGAACCTGATGAAGTTCCTGAAGGACGACGGCAAGGGCAACCAGTCCTTCGAGGCCGAGCGCTTCCAGAAGGTCGTCGAGCTCGTCATCACCGCGATGGACATCTCCATCTGCTTCGCCGACTTCCCCACCCAGAAGATCGGCGAGAACACGCGCGCGTTCCGCCAGCTCGGCATCGGCTACGCCAACCTCGGCGCCCTGCTGATGGCCACCGGTCACGCCTACGACTCCGACGGCGGCCGCGCCCTGGCCGGCGCCATCACCTCCCTGATGACGGGCACGGCCTACCGCCGCTCCGCCGAACTGGCCTCGGTCGTCGGCCCGTACGACGGCTACGCCCGCAACGCCGGCGCCCACAACCGCGTCATGAAGCAGCACGCGGACGCCAACGGCGTGGCCGTCCGCAAGGACGACCTCGACACCCCGGTGTGGGCCGCCGCCACCGAGGCGTGGCAGGACGTGCTGCGCCTCGGCGAGAAGAACGGCTTCCGCAACTCCCAGGCGTCCGTGCTCGCCCCGACCGGCACCATCGGCCTGGCGATGTCCTGCGACACCACCGGTGTCGAGCCCGACCTCGCCCTGGTCAAGTTCAAGAAGCTGGTCGGCGGCGGCTCGATGCAGATCGTCAACGGCACCGTCCCGCAGGCCCTGCGCCGCCTGGGCTACCAGGAGGAGCAGATCGAGGCGATCGTCGCCCACATCGCCGACCACGGCAATGTGATCGACGCCCCCGGTCTCAAGCCCGAGCACTACGAGGTGTTCGACTGCGCCATGGGCGAGCGCGCCATCTCCCCGATGGGCCACGTGCGCATGATGGCCGCGATCCAGCCGTGGATCTCCGGTGCCATCTCCAAGACGGTCAACATGCCGGAGTCGGCGACCGTCGAGGAGGTCGAGGAGATCTACTTCGAGGCCTGGAAGCTCGGCGTCAAGGCGCTCGCGATCTACCGCGACAACTGCAAGGTCGGCCAGCCCCTCTCCGCGAAGACGAAGGACACCAAGGAGCAGGAGAAGGCCGAGATCACGGAGAAGGCCGAGGACACGATCCGCACGGCGGTCGAAAAGGTCGTCGAGTACCGCCCGGTCCGCAAGCGCCTCCCCAAGGGCCGTCCCGGCATCACCACGTCCTTCACGGTCGGCGGCGCCGAGGGTTACATGACCGCCAACTCCTACCCGGACGACGGTCTCGGCGAGGTCTTCCTGAAGATGTCCAAGCAGGGCTCCACCCTCGCGGGCATGATGGACGCCTTCTCCATCGCGGTCTCCGTCGGCCTCCAGTACGGCGTGCCGCTGGAGACGTACGTCTCGAAGTTCACCAACATGCGCTTCGAGCCGGCCGGTATGACGGACGACCCGGACGTGCGGATGGCCCAGTCGATCGTCGACTACATCTTCCGCCGCCTGGCGCTCGACTTCCTGCCCTTCGAGACCCGCTCCGCGCTCGGCATCCACTCCGCCGAGGAGCGCCAGCGTCACCTGGAGACCGGTTCGTACGAGGCGTCCGAGGAGGACGTCGACGTCGAGGGCCTGGCCCAGTCGGCCCCGCGCCAGACGGAGCTGAAGGCCGTCGGCACGCCCAAGGCGGAGAGCGAGGCCGCCAAGCCCGCCCCGACGCAGGCCCACACCAGCGCCGAGCTGGTGGAAATGCAGCTGGGCATCCAGGCCGACGCCCCGCTGTGCTTCTCCTGCGGCACGAAGATGCAGCGCGCCGGCTCCTGCTACATCTGCGAGGGCTGCGGCTCAACCAGCGGTTGCAGCTGACACCGAGCGCCCTGAGGGCGTGAAGTAGCTGGTCAGGGCGGTGGAGCCGGTCTCGTGGTTCCACCGCCTTGACGCGTGGGACGCCTTGCCGTTGCGTCTGATGCAACGCTCCGCCGCGGCGAGCTTGTCGCGGCGATTGGTGTCGTGGCATGCTCCCGACCATGATCAAGAGAATCGAGTCCTCCGTCCGCCGATGAGCGAGACGACCGGGACAGGACTGCCCGGGTCACCGACATCGCTGTTCGATCACGCACTCCGGCTACATCGGTTGGCTCCAGGGGATCCGCTTCCGCGCGACGGAGAACCCTATCCCGACGACGAGTCGCACTGTCGCCGGCGAGGTCCGAAGGCACCTGAGGACCGGCACTCGGCCGGCAAGGACGTTGCCCTCCTCTTGGACACGCATTTCGCCAGGGCTTCTGCTCTGCCCAGCGAATTGGCCGATGCCTTCCATGACGTCTACGTCCCGATTCACCAGAACGGGCACATCGCTGCCGCGGCTGAGCGGGCGGGCAGAGAACGCGTTCGCCGAACAGGCCGCTGGTTGGTCCGATACGGGACCGATCGATGCTCAGTCACCGTTGGACTTGCCCTGCTCGCTGCCGTGGGTACAGTCGACGACATTCCGCTGATTCAAACGATCGGGCTGCTTTCCAACCGCTTCGGGCCCCTGGCGGCGCACGCATTCGAGCGGCAGACAGGGGGAGTCGAGGCCCTGCTCTGGCTGGCCGAGCGCGTCACCGGCTGGGGACGTGTCTATGTCGTTGAAGCTCTCTGCAGACTCGACGACCCGACTGCCCGACCTTGGCTGCTTCGCAGAGCCTGTGACGGCGACTTCCTGAATGGATACTTCGCCGGCAACGTCGCTACAGTCGCCAAACTCCATGAGGCACTGGCAGACCTCGACACTGACAGCGAGATGGTTGACCACGTCGGTCGCCTACTCCATCTGATGAGTGGCTGCGGGGGGATGGGGCTCACCCTCGCTCACTACCCCCATTCGGGAGCGGTCCTGGAAGCTCACGCTCGCCATGTGGGGCTGCTCACCCCGACGATCGAGCGCTATTTCACGATCGCGCTGCTCGCCCAGCACCTGACCACAGAGCCGCCCGAGGCTGCGGGATGCACTGCGGCGCAGCAGGAGGCGCTCCGGGAGAAGTACCTCGAAGTCCTCGACCAAGACGAATGGACGCAGGTCGCACGCGCCGGGGTCGTCGAGGATGACAACCGGATGCGGTGGCTCGCCGACCACCGGGCGCCACAGTTGTGGCTGCGTGCGTTCCCTGATCGAGAGCCAGATGCCGAGGAACAGCGCACGCCAGGAACAAGTGGTCTGCGCCAGTACACCGAGCGCTCGGAGGGCGTGAAGTAGCTGGGCAGGGCGGTGGAGCTGGGTTGCGGCTCTGCCGCCCTTGTGGTTGGGGTGGTGTTGGTCAGGTGTGGCGTAGGCGGCCCATGATTCTGCTGAAGGTGGCCGGGTCGTCCTCGAAGCCCTGGACGCCGGGGCGGAACGTCCAGCCGACGGACGGTACGCGGACGAACTCCGCCACGGTCGCGGCCGTGGAGCCGAGGACGCCGCCGAAGTCGTCCGTCGCGAGGTCCGTGTAGCCCTCGCGGATGCGCATGGCGGGGTTGGCCACGCTCACGAAGGTCCGGTGGTCGGAGCGCTGCTGTATGACGACGCCGACCACCACGCGCGCGTACCGCGCGTCCAGCCGGTCCAGCTCCAGCGTCATGACCTCGTCCCAGCCGAAGCCCTTGCCGTCCTTGCTGTCACGGTTGAGGTAGATGGTGCCGTCGGGGGAGCGGCTGTCGAAGTGCACGACATAGGCGGGCTCCGCCTGCGGGTCGTCCGTCAGGTAGGTCGCGGCGACGATGTCCAGGTCGGTGGGCGGTTGCCCCGCCGGACTCGGGTCCCACTTCACCGCTGTCTCGACCTTGCCGATCGCCTTGTTGAGGCCGTTCACCGGACCGTCCCTCCCCGTCGCGGTCTGCTGTCACCCTGAACTGCCGGATCATCAGGGCAGGTTGCCCATCCTGCCACGCGCGCGTGACCGCCCGCACGGCCGCATCGTGTACGAACGTGACCGACGCCACGTCCGGTGGCCTTACCATGGCGCGGTGCTGGTCAAGTGGATTCGCTGCACCGTGGTGGACCGCCGCGGTTTCGAACGGGGGCAGCGGAAGTGGGCGGGGCTTCCGGGGGAGCCGGGGTTTCGGGGACAGGGCGGGGGCTGGAGCAGAGGACGGCCCTCGGTCGCGCATGTCTTCGCCTTCTGGGAGAGCCGTGCGTTCTACGACTCCTTCATGGCCCGCTCCCACGACCGGCTCGCGGCGGCCCAGGCGGGCACCTACAAGGACGCCCAGGTGCGGCTCTTCGACTACCGCTTCGACGTGAAGACGGGCTTCGAGCCCCGCTTCACCGACTCCGACCTGCTCCGGGTCGCTCTGTGCCGGGTCCACGAGGAGCGGGCCGAGCACTTCACGCTGATGCAGGAGAAGGTCTGGAACCCCGCCATGGCCGGTTCACCCGGCATGATCCGCGGGCTGTTCGCCGAGGCGCCGGGCCACGAGTTCCTGGTGCTGTCGATGTGGCGCTCGGAGGCCGAACACGGCAAGTACCGGACCGAACGCGTCGAGCGACTCGCGCTGCGCGCCCAGACGGAGGCGGACATCTCCTCCCTGACCGGTGACATCGTGCAGCTCGAACCGGCCTGGACGGTCTGATCGTCGGCCTGTCGTTCGGGCTTGCACGGGCGCGCACGGGCGTCCGCCCGTGTCACCCGGTGCAGACTTTGTGTGACCTACGCTGTATGAAGGGCTTACGAGTGCTCGATCAGCCGCCATCCGATCTAGGGTTTTGGCATGGCACGACCACGGCGCATCGTCCTTGTCCGGCACGGGGAGTCAACGGGCAATGTTGATGACACCGTTTACGAGCGTGAACCCGACCACGCTCTGGCTCTGACCGAGCGGGGCCGGCTACAGGCGGAGGAGACGGGCAAGACACTGCGGGAGCTGTTCGACCGCGAGCAGGTCAGCGTGTACGTGTCGCCCTACAGACGCACGCACGAGACCCTCAAGGCCTTCCACCTCGACCCGGAGCTCATACGGGTGCGCGAGGAACCCCGGCTGCGGGAGCAGGACTGGGGCAACTGGCAGGACCGCGACGACGTCCGCCTCCAGAAGACCTACCGCGACGCCTACGGGCACTTCTTCTACCGGTTCGCGCAGGGGGAGAGCGGAGCCGACGTGTACGACCGCGTCGGCGGGTTCCTGGAGAGCCTGTTCCGCAGCTTCGAGGACCCCGACCACCCGCCGAACGTGCTGATCGTGACCCACGGTCTCGCCATGCGACTGTTCTGCATGCGCTGGTTCCACTGGACGGTCGCCGAATTCGAGTCGCTGTCGAACCCGGGGAACGCCGAGACGCGGATGCTCGTTCTCGGTGACGACGGCAAGTACTCCATCAACCGGCCGTTCGACCGCTGGCGAGACCCGGAATCGTACGGGATCTCCGGATAGAGTGGCAGGGCGATGACCGCTGACTCCTCTTACGACGGGCGCATGGGCCGCGCCCTGGCCGCCCTGCGCGGACTCGCGGTGGGGGACGCGCTCGGCTCGCAGTTCTTCGTGCCGGTGAACTACCCGCTGCTGAAGCGCCGTGAGCTGCCGCCCGGCCCCTGGCAGTGGACGGACGACACGGAGATGGCCTGTTCCGTGGTCGCCGTTCTGGCCGCCCACCACCGCATCGACCAGGATGCCCTGGCCCGCTCCTTCGCCGAGCACCACGACTTCGACCGCGGCTACGGCCCCGCCGTCAACCGACTCCTCAGGCTGGTCCGGGAGGGCGGCGACTGGCGCGAGCTGTCCGCCGCCCTGTTCAACGGACAGGGCTCCTGGGGGAACGGGGCCGCCATGCGGATCGCCCCGCTCGGTGCCTGGTACGCCGACGACCCCGAACAGGCGACCCACCAGGCGGAGATCTCCGCCTACCCCACGCATCAGCACCGGGAGGCCGTGGTCGGGGCCATGGCCGTCGCCGCGGCCGCCGCCCTGGCCGGATCGCCGGGCGGCCCGCCCGGCCCCGAGGCGCTTCTCGACGGCGTCATCGCCCTCGTCCCGAAGAGCGCCGTCGGCGCCGGTCTGCGGCGGGCCCGCGACATGCTCGACTACGCCGACGCGGCCACCGTCGCGGCCGTCCTGGGCTGCGGGCGGCGCACGACGGCGCACGACACCGTCCCGTTCGCGCTGTGGTCCGCCGCTCGCGCCCTCGGTGACTACGAGGAGGCGTTCTGGACGACCGCGCAGGTGGGCGGGGACGTGGACACGACCTGCGCCATCGTGGGCGGTGTGATCGCCTCCGGCAAGGCCGGGACGCCTCCCGGGGCCTGGGTGGAGCAGGTCGAGGCACTGCCCGGGTGGATGCCTCGGGACGGCGATCGCGGGATGTGATCGCGAGGTGCGGTCGGGATCGAAAAATTTGGAACTCTCCGTGTTCGTCGGGAACTCTGCGTGACCGGCCGGGCGTTCTTCCTGTATCCGCGGTGTGCGATGGGTGTACACGGGACGCGGACGTCCGAGGAGTGTGGAGCGGTGCGGGAAGGTGTCGGGGGTGGTCATGCGATTCACGCAGGTCGTGTGGTTCATGTGGTGTGTGGCGTTGATGCTGTCGCTCGAGGTGGCCAGGGGGCGCGGGCAGTTGAGGTCTGCGGGCGAACTCGGCCCGCCGTTCCGCCTGTCCCTCGGCAAGAAGCCTTGGCGGCTGCTTCTCCGGCGAGTCCTCGGTGGGCGGTCGGGAGGCGGTCGTCGGGGTGGCCGGCCTCGGGCAACTCCCTACCGGCCGGACGTCGTTGAGCTGGGCGAATGCGCAGTGACGCGGGTGCTGGACGGCCCTGGACCGTGGGGTGATCGGGGACCTCGCGCGGGCTCCCGGACGCTCGCCGTGCGCGCTTCGGGAAACCGGGGTGTCGCGAGGGGATCCAGGCGGCGTACCCTAAGTGCGCCATGCCGTACGAACCACCTACTCACACCGTCGAGCGCTCCCTTCGCGCCACGACCGGAGCGAAGGTCATTGCCGGTGTCGACGAGGTGGGTCGCGGCGCCTGGGCCGGACCCGTCACCGTCTGCGCGGCGGTCACCGGACTGCGCCGGCCGCCCGTCGGCCTCACCGACTCCAAGCTTCTCTCCGTCAAGCGACGCGACCAGATGGCCGAGGCGCTGGAGAAGTGGGTCACGTCCTATGCCCTCGGTCATGCCTCCCCGGAGGAGATCGACGGCCTCGGGATGACGGCCGCGCTGCGGCTCGCCGCGGTGCGCGCTCTGGACGCCCTACCGATACGTCCCGACGCGGTGATCCTTGACGGGAAGCACGACTACCTCGGCGTCCCGTGGAAGGTCCGCACGGTCATCAAGGGCGACCGGTCGTGCGTCGCGGTCGCGGCGGCCTCGGTGATCGCCAAGGTTCGGCGCGACAAAATGATGGCCGAACTGGGTGCCGAGCATGCAGACTTCGGTTTTGCGGACAACGCCGGGTATCCGTCGCCCGTGCACAAGGCCGCACTGGAGGAACGGGGACCCACCCCGTACCACCGGATGTCGTGGGCGTATCTTGATGCGCTGCCCCAGTGGCGGCACCTCAAGAAGACCCGCAGCTGGGCGGACGGAAGCGTTCCGGAGATCGAGGGTCAGCTCGGCTTCGACTTCTGACGATTCCGCTCGCACTGATGTGCCACCCGCTGGCGCGAGCCGCACCAACGTTTGATAGATAACAGCCCATGCCTCTCATTCCCGAGGAGCCTCAGATTCACGAGAGTGCCCAGGGTCCCCGCGCCACTCCGGCCAGCGGCCGCACCGCGCCGACCCCTCGTCCCGTACCCGGTCCCCGTCCCGCGGCTCCGTCGCGTCCGGGTCGTCCTGGTCCCGTCCGGCCCACGCCGCCCGTGCAGCGCACGCAGCGAGACGTGGCCGCCAAGCCCGGGCCCTCGGCCCCGGCCGTCCCCGCCGCCCCGGCATCCGCCTCGGCCGCTCCTCAGATCCAGTTGATCCCGGCTTCCGCCGAGGGCGCTCTGGACGCCGCCGAGGAAGCTGTGGACCTGCTCCTGGACTCGGGGCGCGCCCCGGGTGAGGTGCTGGTGATCACCACTGGTGAGCAGCACCCCTGGGCGGCCCACGAGCTCAGCTTCGGCGAGGCGGCCTACTGGGCGCAGCACGACGCGGGAGACGACGTCTTCTACGCCGACGCCGCCGCCCTGGAGCGTGCCGCCGTGCGGCCCGTGGTCGTGGTCGCCGTCAACGGCGGTTCCGACGCCGGCGCCGCGACCGCCCTGCCCCTGGCCCGCCTGCGGGCCGGCACGCTGCTGATCGTCTGCGGTGACCCGCAGCGGATCAACGCCGCGCTGGGCGCGGGCGTCTAGCCCGGCCGGTTCCGGTCACCCCGGGGAACACCGGGGTGCGGGAGGCGTCGCGGTCGCGGCCGCCCCCAAGGCGCGCTTCGGCGCGCCCGGATGACGGGGGATCACGGCGCGCGGTTGCGGGATCCCGGGGGTGGGTCTTCGGTACCCCGTGGGCCGGCGCTGTCGCCGTCGTCGCCTCCGCCGTCGTCGCCTCCGATGATCGGGGGGCGTGGCGGGCGTGGCGGGCGCGGACACCGTCCCGGTGTGCCTCCCGGTACTCCGTCTCGGTGACGTGGCTTGGCATGCCGGTGCTCGACCGTGCCGGTGCTTGCTCGCGCCGGTTCCGGTGCCCCGCCAGTGCCTACTGATGCCGGTTCCGGTGCCCTCGCCAGTGCCTGCTGATGCTGGTGCCGGTGCCCCTGACGGGTGCCTACTGGTACCGGTGCCCGGGCTGGTGCTGTGGTCCCGTTTCCGGGGCGGCACGGGCCGGTCGGGTAGGTGCGTGCGGCCGGCGGGGGCCGGCCGTGGAGCCTCGCCGTGGCTCAACTCGCCATGGCTGAACTCCTCGGCACTCCTCGGCCCGGCGGAGAGCCGCCGCTTCGGGCCTGCGGCGCGTCAGATGTCGCTGTCGCGCGGCCCGATGCGTGCCCGGCGAGGGCAGTCGCTTCACCCGACGCGCGCTTGGCGAGGGCGTCGCTCACCCGATGCGCGCTCGGCGAGGCGTCGCTGCAACCGATGCGCGCTTGACGAGAGCAGCCGCTTCAACCGATGTGCGCTTGGCGAGAGCAGCCGTTTCAACCGATGCGTGCCCGGCGAGGGCAGCCGTTTCAACCGGTAGGAAGTCGACGCGGCTGCTGGTGGTCGGGGTCGCGTCGTGCTGGGCCGGCCGGTCAGCGGGCGGCGGCTCGGCGTAGGACCTCTGAGGCGACGCCGCCCGTGCGGGGGAGCGGGGGCGGAGCCTCGGACAGTGCGAATGGTTCCGGAGACGAGTCCGAGTTGGGGCGGCGGCCGCCGCGGCCCTCACCGAGCACCTGCCAGCCGTCCCGGGTCAGCGTGATGTACGACCCGCAGCGCAGCCCGTGCAGCGTGCAGGCGTCACGCAGGCCCCACATCCACGCGCCGTCCTCCTCCGTCCAGCGGGCGTCGCCCTCACGGCAGTACAGCAGTACGGCGGTGCGGACCGGTGTGCGGCGGCGCAGGTCGTGCGGGATGACCCGGCGCAGTTGGGCGAGCAGCGTGTTGCGGAACATCCAGCCGTCGGCCGGCGCCTGGCGGCGTATGAACGAGGCGCTGGCGAGCAGCCGTTCGTCCGGATCGAGGACGGCCACGACCGCGGTGGCCGGCCGGGGCCGGTGGCGCGCGTGCAGGCCGCTGACGACTTCCCGCGGATTGCGCAGCAGCGGAATCCCCGCCGCGGCCCACTCGGCAGGCTCGAGCAAGCGGTTGGCGGAAGCGGCGGACGAGGACGTCGACAAGGATGCCGCCGAGGACGGAGCGAATCCGAAGGTCACGAGCCTCCCTTCGGCTACGGCCCACACAGGGGGCGGGTCGGATTCGGGGGGGAGCGCACACCGCAGCAGGGCCCTGCCGGACCACGGACGAGCCGTGCGGGGAGCGGAACTCAATTCTTCCTGTCGAACTTGGATGCGGCAACGAGCAATTGGGGCCACCGACCGATATATGGCGGTGCGCGTCTTATATCCCTACCCCAGGAGGAGCGCCGTGACGCGTGTGCCCGCCGTACACGGCCCGTTAACCCCCTGTGGGGGCCATGTTTCCCCGGCGGCGCGGTCGGGGAACCGCTCGGGCGGTCGGCGGGAGCGCTCGGCCGGTTGCACACAGTAGTCGCATCCGTCGCCGTTCGGGGAGTGGCGCCGGTCGAAGTGGCCGATTGTCCGTGCCGTCGGGTTGCATGGGGGCATGGACGTTACGGAGCTGCGCGCTGAAGCCGATGCCATCCTCGCCGAGCTCGTCGGCGCCGCCGCGGGGGTGGCGCGGCTGCGGGAGGACCAGTGGCAGGCGGTGGCGGCTCTGGTGCGGGAACGCCGGCGCGCCCTGGTGGTGCAGCGCACCGGCTGGGGCAAGTCCGCGGTGTACTTCGTGGCCACCGCCCTGCTGCGGCGGCGCGGCTCCGGGCCCACCGTGATCGTCTCCCCGCTGCTGGCGCTGATGCGCAACCAGGTCGAGGCGGCGGCGCGGGCCGGTATCCGGGCGCGCACCATCAACTCGGCCAACCCGGAGGAGTGGGACGCCATTCACGAGGAGGTCGAGCGGGGGGAGACCGACGTCCTCCTGGTGAGTCCGGAGCGTCTCAACTCCGTCGACTTCCGTGACCACATGCTGCCCAAGCTCGCGGCCACGACCGGTCTGCTGGTGGTCGACGAGGCGCACTGCATCTCCGACTGGGGGCACGACTTCCGGCCGGACTACCGTCGGCTGCGGGCGATGCTGGCCGAGCTGGCCCCCGGCGTGCCGGTGCTGGCGACGACCGCGACGGCCAACGCGCGGGTCACCGCCGACGTCGCCGAGCAGTTGGGCACCGGGGCCGGTGAGGCGCTGGTGCTGCGCGGTCCGCTGGAGCGCGAGAGCCTGCGGCTGGGCGTGGTCCGGCTGCCGGACGCGGCGCACCGGCTGGCCTGGCTCGCCGAGCACCTGGAGGAGCTGCCGGGCTCCGGGATCGTCTACGCGCTGACGGTGGCGGCGGCCGAGGAGGCCACCGCCTTCCTGCGGCAGCGCGGCTTCCCGGTGGCTTCGTACACCGGGCGCACGGAGAACGCCGACCGGCTTCAGGCCGAGACGGATCTCCAGGAGAACCGGGTCAAGGCGCTGATCGCGACCTCGGCGCTCGGGATGGGCTTCGACAAGCCGGACCTGGGGTTCGTGGTGCACCTCGGCTCGCCGTCCTCGCCGATCGCCTACTACCAGCAGGTGGGCCGTGCGGGGCGCGGGGTGGCCCACGCGGACGTGCTGCTGCTGCCGGGCAAGGAGGACGAGGCGATCTGGCGCTACTTCGCCGACACCGCGTTCCCGCCCGAGACGCAGGTCCGCCAAACCCTCGCGGCCCTCGCCGACGCGGGCCGGCCGCTGTCCGTGCCGGCGCTGGAGGCGCTGGTCGATCTGCGGCGCACCCGGCTGGAGACCATGCTCAAGGTCCTCGACGTGGACGGGGCGGTCAAGCGGGTGAAGGGCGGCTGGATCTCCACCGGCGAGCAGTGGGTCTACGACTCCCAGCGGTACGCGTGGGTCGCCGAGCAGCGGGCGGCCGAGCAGCAGGCCATGCGGGACTACGTGGGCACGGCCGGGTGCCGGATGGAGTTCCTGCGCCGGCAGCTGGACGACGAGGGGGCCGCGCCGTGCGGGCGGTGCGACAACTGCGCGGGCGCCTGGGCCGACTCCGAAGTCTCCGCGGAGGCGCTGACCGGGGCGGCGAAGGAACTGGACCGCCCGGGGGTGGAGGTCGAGCCGCGCCGGATGTGGCCCACGGGGATGCCCGCCCTGGGCGTCGACCTCAAGGGGCGTATCCCGGCGGCCGAGCAGTGTTCCACCGGGCGGGCCCTGGGGCGGCTCTCGGACATCGGCTGGGGCAACCGGCTGCGGCCGCTGCTGGCGGAGAACGCGCCGGACGGGCCGGTCCCCGACGACGTCCTGCGGGCCGCAGTGGCGGTCCTCGCGGACTGGGCGCGCTCTCCGGGAGGGTGGGCGCCGCAGGTTCCGGACGCGATCGACCGGCCGGTGGGAGTGGTGGCCGTGCCGTCGCTGGCCCGTCCGCAGCTCGTCGGCTCTCTCGCCGAGGGCATCGCGACCATCGGCCGACTGCCCTTCCTGGGGGCCCTGACGTACGCGGGACCGGACGGCGCGCACGCCGCGCGCCGCAGCAACTCCGCGCAGCGCCTCAGGGCGCTGTCCGACGCCTTCACGGTCTCCGAGGAACTGTCCCGGGCGCTGACGCTCTCCCCGGGGCCCGTCCTGCTCGTCGACGACCGCACCGACTCCGGCTGGACCCTCGCCGTCGCCGCGCGGGTGCTGCGCAGGGCGGGCAGCGGGCCGGTGCTGCCGCTGGTCCTGGCGGCGGCGGGCTGAGCGACCGCGGCCGACTGCCAGGCTCCCCTCGGGCGGCTGCCAGACTCCCGTCGGCCGGAGCGAGGCCCGTCGGCCGGAGTGGGGCTCGTCGGCCGGAGTGGGGCCCTTCACCGGGGTGAGGCGACCCTCACCGGAGTGAAGCGACCTTCGTCGGAGTGAAGCGACCTTCGCCGGAGTGAGGCGACCCTCACCGGAGTGGCGCAGGCCCTCAGGTGAAGCGGTTCGGGGAGAGGAAGTCCAGCGGGGTCTTCGGCGGGACGCCTTGGACCAGGTCGGCCACCGTCTCGCCCACCGCCGGTGCCTGGGTGAGGTCGTCGGGGGCGGTGGGCGTGGCGACGATCAGGCGGGGGTCCCCGTCCGGGCGGCCGATGACGGGGCGGTCGTCCGGGGTGCGGGTCCGGACGCCTGCCGCGATCCGGGCGGGGGAAGGGGCCAGGCCGGGGATCTTGGCGGGGAGGAGGCGGGCCAGGTCTCGCCAGTCGTCCGGGGTCACCGAGCGGTCGTCCTCCTCGGGGTCCACCGGCTTGGCGGCGACGCCGCGGTCCTCCAGGCCGAGCCTGACGTCGTGTCCGCCTTCCCGGCCGCTGCCCCACAGCGTCCGGCCGTCGTCCAGTTCGCGCAGGAACGGCGGGAAGCAGTCCACCTCGAAGTCGCCGGACGGCTCCAGCGGCCGGAACCAGGTGACCGAGGTGCGCACGGTGTCCAGCGGCAGGCCGGGCAGCAGCGCGGGCAGCCCGGGGCCGGCGGCCAGGACGGCCTGGCGCACCCTCACCGGGCCGTGCGGCGTGTGCAGCTGGACACCGCCGGGCACCGGCTCGACGGACGTGACCCGGGTGTCGGCGGACACGCGCGCGCCCGCCGTGCGGGCGACGGCGATCGTGGTCCGTACGGCGTGATCCGCGCGGACCAGGCCCGCGCAGGGGTCCCAGACGCCCATGTGGTGGCCCGGCACGCCGGTGTGCCGCGGGTGCTGGAAGCGCAGGGCGGTGGCCGTGTACGTGCGGACCCGCAACCCGTGCGCGCGGGCCGCGCGCAGGGCGCCCCCGGCGACCCGCCCGTGCTCCGGGCCGATCAGCAGTCCGCCCGACGGCACGAACAGCTTCGTCCGCCCGGTGTCTTCCAGCTCCGTCCACAGCTCCCTGGAACGGTGGGCCGACGGGACCAGTCCCGGATGCTCCGGGCCCGCCACACGGAACGCCAGGGAGCCGCCGTGCGACGAGCCCGGCGCCTGTCCGGGCGGGCGGCGGTCGATGCCCAGGACGTCGACGCCCCGGACCGCCAGCCGCCACAGCGCCGCGGCTCCCCACGCCCCGAGCCCTACGACCGCGGTCTCGGCATCCCACTGGGGCATGTCCCTCAACTCCCCTCGTCGTCAAGCTGCCTGGCCCCAAGACGACCACGCGTGGTGATGCGCGGGCCTGAGTAACCGGCACTCAGCTTCCGGCCGTTCGCCGCCCCGAGGGCCGCCGCTGCGGCCGGGCGGTGTGACCGAGGCCACTCGTGATGGTGCGGGTTTGGAGTACCTGAGTACTCATGTGGCGGGGCGGCGGCCCGTGATCACCTCGATATGCCGCGCGGTTCGTGACCGCGACGACGTGTGGAGGTTTCTGATGCAGTTCCGGGTACTGGGCCCCCCTGGGATCCACGACGACGTCCGGCAGCGCGGCGTCCCGCTGACGAGTCCCAAGCAGCGGGTGCTGCTCGGCGCGTTGCTGACGCGCGCGGGGGCGCCGGTGCCGACCGACGAGCTGATCTTCGAGCTGTGGGGCAACAACGCGCCCGACAAGGCGGGCAACGCGTTGCAGGCGCACGTCTCCCGGCTGCGCCAGCAGTTGATCGAGGCGGAGCCGTCGCGTGCGAGCTGCCCGCGTCTGGTGGCGCGCGGCCAGGGGTATCTGCTTCAGGCCCGGCCCGAGGAACTCGACAGCGTGCAGTTCCGGCTCCAGGCCGCGCGTGCGCAGCGGCAGTTGGGGTCCGATCCGCGCACCGCGTCCGTGCTGCTGCGCAGGGCGCTGGGGCTGTGGCGCGGTCGGGCGCTGGAGGGGGCCGCGCACGGCCGGCTGTGCGCGGCGCCCGCGGCCCGGCTGGAGGAGGAGCGGCTGCTCGCCGTGGAGGATCTGTGCGAGGCCTCGCTGAGTCTGGGGCAGCATCGGCAAGTCGTCGATGACTTGCAGGAGTTGGTCGCCGCACATCCGTTTCGCAAGCGGTTTCGCGAGCAGCTCGTGCTCGCGTTGCAGCGCTGCGGGCGGGAGAGCGAGGCGCAGGCCGTGCAGGAGCCGGCGCGTCGTCGGCGCAGCGGAGAATCGAGCAACGGCAACGGCAACGGCAACGGCAACGGCAACGGCGGTGGCGCGGTGCTCGTGGGTGCGGCCGTCGGCCGGCCCGGCAACGTACGGCTGCTCAGCGAGGCGGCGCACGGCCGGACCGCCGGGTACCCGGTCCCGGGGCACCTCACAGCCGAGCACGCGCCCACCGGACACGCGCCCACCGGACACGCGCTCACTGAACACTCGCCCGCTGAACACGCCTCCGCCGACCCCGAGTCGGACGGGCGGAACGCCGTGCCCGGTCACGAGCTGCTGCGGCTGCGCCGGCGCGTCGACGAGCTGACCTCGCAGCAGGACGAACTGCGCTCCGAAGTGGCCCGGCTGATGGCCCTCATGGAGGAACGCTCCCTGAGCCAGAGCCGGGACTCGGCCTGACGGGACGGCACCCGGACCGGGCCGGGACACGCGCTCGCGTCAGGGTGTCAATTCCGTGTCAGGTACGGGTCTTCGACCGGTCCCGTGAACTGTTATCGACCTTAAACTGCGGTGCGCCGCAGGGCGGTTGTCCGTAATTTCCCGTGTTTTTCGAAAGGAAGATTCCCATGGCCGTACTGCACACCACGCGCAGAGGCGCCGGAACACCGGAACAGGTGTGGAAGGTGCTGCGGGACATCGAGGCGTTCCCCGATTTCATGGAGGGCGTCAACGAGGTGACGGTCACCGGGGAGGACGGGGACCGCCGCACCAGCAGCTGGATCGTCGAGCTCAAGGGCTCCGAGATGGAGTGGGACCAGGAGGACGTGCTCGACCCGGAGCGGCGGCGCTGGGAGTTCCGGCAGACCGAGGGCGACCTCGCCCACTACCAGGGTTACTGGCAGATCCACGAGGACGAGGCGGGCACGGCGCTCGAACTCAGCGTGGAATTCGACATCGGCCTGCCCATGGTGGAGGAGATGATCCACCCCGCGGTGGCGAAGGCTCTCGAGGGCTATCAGCAGGAAATCATCGACCAGAGCGTGTGAGAGGGGGCGACGGAACATGGAGAACATCAGAGAAATCACCAAGGACAGCGCCAAGGACACCTTCCGGCGCGTCAAGCGCCATTTCTCCCCCGCGCTCGCCCTCGCCGGCAAGTTCACCGGGCGTGGCGCCGTCGAGGCGTCCGCCGAGGGCAGCCGGGTGACCCTGTCCGACGGCCGGTCCATGCTGGACTTCGGCAGTTACGCGGTCGCCCTCCTCGGGCACCGCAACCCCGCGGTCGTGGCCGCGGTCCGGGCCCAGCTGGACGTGATGCCCGCGTCGACGAGGACCGTGCAGAGCCCGGTGCCGCCGCTCGCCGCGGAGCGCCTCACGGGGTACCTCGGCGGCGGCCTGGACCGGGTGTTCTTCGGCTGCGGCGGGGCGGACGCCGTCGAGGTGTCCGTCAAGCTCGCCCGTATGGCCACCGGCCGCACGACGGTCATCGCGGTCGAGGGCGCCTTCCACGGCAAGACCCTCGGCGCGCTCGCGCTGACCGACAACCCCCGCTTCAAGAAGGGCATCGAGCCGCTGCTCCAGGGCGTCGTGCACATCGCGCCGGACGATCCGGACGCGGTCGCGAAGGTCGTCCGGGAGCAGGAGGTCGCGGCCGTGATCTTCGAGCCGGTGCAGGCCGAGAACGGCGTGCGCCTCCTCGACGAGACGGTGCTCGCACGCTGGTGCGAGGACGCCCACGCGCACGGCGCGCTGGTCATCGCCGACGAGATCCAGGTGGGCCTGCGCCGCTGCGGCCCCCGCTCGGTCGCGCTGGCCGCCGGGCTGCCGGTGGACGGCGTCCTGCTCGGCAAGCCGCTGGGCGGCGGCGTCGTGCCGGTCTCGGCGGCCGTCTGCAACGACCGGCTCTACGCGCCGCTGCTGTCCGACCCGCTGCTGCACACCGCCACCTTCAGCGGCCACCCGCTGGGCACCGCGGTGATCCCGGCGGCGCTCGACGCCGTCGAGGGGCAGGCCGAGAACGGGGCGCGGATCGCCGCGGCGATGGAACGCGGCCTGGCCGACCTGCGCGGTCAGTACCCGGACGCGCTCGTCGAGGTGCGCGGACGCGGGCTGCTGTGGGGCATGGACTTCCGCTCGCCGGAGATGGCGGGCGACGTGCTGACCGGGCTCGCGCAGGCCGGTCTCGTCGTCTCGCCGTGCATCAGCCGGCCCACCACGATCCGTCTCCTGCCGCCGATCGTCGCCACCGACCAGGACGTCAAGGAAGCGCTCTCGCTGCTCGGCGAGGCCATAGCGAAGGCCGCCGCCGCGGCCTAGGGCGTGCTTTCGACAGTCCCGCCTGCCCGGCGGACCAGGCCGCGGACGCGGGGACCGGCACACACGCCCGCCCTCGCTCGCGGCACCCCGCTCACCCGCGTTGGAAGGAACGTACACACGTCATGACTTCGACGACGCTCAAAGGAGTCGCCGAGGAGTTCGCCGCCGACGCCGTGCTCGCCGACGACATCACCGGTTTCGAGGCACCGGAGCCGCACGAGGTGTCCGAGGTGCTGCTCACCGGCGCGACCGGCTTCCTCGGCGCATTCCTGCTGCGGGACCTGCTGGCGCACGGCCTCGTCGTGCACTGTCTGGTGCGCGGCCCGGACCCGGTCACGGGCCTGGCCCGGCTCCGCGAGAACCTGCGCGGGTACGAGCTGCTGGACGGCCTCGACCTGAGCCGGGTGCGGGTGCACAACGGCGACGTGGCCAAGCCCCGCCTCGGCATGACCGACGCCGCCTACGCCGAGCTGGCCGACCGGGTCGACGCCGTCTACCACTCCGCGGCCAAGGTCAACTTCCTCACCGTCTACAAGTGGCTGCGCCGGGCCGTCGTCGACGCGACCCACGAGATCCTGCGGTTCGCCGGCGCGGCCCGCGCCACGCTCCACCACGTCTCCACCACCGGGGTGTTCCTGCCGGCCGAGGACGGCGTCCCGCGCGGCGAGCTGGACCGGACCGGGCCGCCGGAGGACCTGGCGCTCGGCTACACCAAGAGCAAGTGGGTCGCCGAGCAGCTGGTGCTGGAAGCCCGGCGGCGGGGCGTGCCGGTGACGATCCACCGCCCCGGGCAGGTGTGGGGCGACTCGCGCACCGGGGCCTGCCAGCCGAACGACTTCGTGTGGCGGTTCATGAAGGGCTCCATCCAGGCCGGCTGCTACCCGCGCAGGTTCCGGCTCAGGATGAACATGGTCCCGATCGACTACGTCAGCCGGGCCATCGTCGCCCTGTCCCGGGATCCGCAGGCGCTCGGCGGGGTCTATCACCAGGTCAGCCCAGGCTCCCTGGACGCGGCGGACCTGCTGAGGCTGCTGCGCGGCGCGGGCTACGAGCTGACGGAGCTCAGCACGCTGCGGTGGATGAAGGCCGTGTCGGCGGACGTCAACAACTCGATGGTGCCGCTGATGCGGGTCCTCGTGGACACGGAGAAGACCGAGCTCGCGGAGTTCTCCGACGACATCACCCGGGAGCGCCTGAAGGGCACGGACGTGACCTGCCCCGCCATCGACGACCGGGTGTTCGCGGCATACGTGGACTACTTCGTGCGCCAGGGAGTGCTGCCCGGCCCCGGTCAGGCCGCGCCGCCGGTTCCGAAGCCGTGAGGCGTCAAGGATGAGGGCGGTGCCCCGCGAGGCTCCCTCGCGGGGCACCGCCCTCAGACGCGTCAGGCGACCCGCTCCGCCCCGGCGGCGGACATCAGCGGGAGCGACGCCGTCAGCGCGGCGCCCTCCGTGCGCGCGATCACCGTCTCCAGGCCGCGTTCGAGATCGCTGCGCGCGGTGATGCCGAGCTTGTGGTAGATGCGGTGCAGATGGTTCTCGACCGTGCGCACCGAGACCACCAGCCGGTCGGCGATGACCCGGTTGGACAGGCCGATCGCGGCGAGCGCGGCGACCTCCCGCTCACGCGGCGTGAGCGGCGCGACGTCCCGCTCCTGCGTGCTGTCCCGGTCCAGCCACGGCGGCAGCCCCGCGTCGCAGCCGCGCAGCAGGTCACGGCAGGCCGCCCATGCCTCGCGGCCCTTGCGGCGCTGGCCCGATGCCCGGTGGGCGCGGACCGCCTGGGCGGCGGCCTCGGCGGCCAGCGGCAGCGCGCCCATGTCGCGGAACTGCGCCGACACCTTCGTCAGCGCGTTGCCGTCGGCGTCGGCGAGCGCCCGGACATGGTCGGCGACGACGCGCACGATGCCGCCGGTGGTGCGGGCCGACAGCAGCAGGGCCTGGTCGCGGAACCGCAGCGCCGCGCCGTCGGTGAGCCGGGCCGCGAGGTGCAGCGCGAACACCGCCCGGACCGTGCGGCCCGCGCCGCCGGCCCGCTCGGCCACCTCCAGGGCCTGGGCGACGGCCCCGGAGTGATCGCCTGTGTGCGCGAGGACGAGCGCGCTCTCGTACTCGATCTCGTCCTCCGCGATGGGGGAGGAGAGGACCTCGCTGCGCACCGAGCGGACCTCGACCAGGGTGCGCAGGGCCTCCGCGTGGCGGCCCGACTCGGCGAGCGCGCCCGCCAGTTGGGCCAGCGGCCAGGCCCTGGTCGCGGGGAACTCGTGGGTGGTCTCCACGGCGATGGACTGGCGCAGCAGGACGACCGCGCGCTCGGGCTGGCCCAGCAGCCGCAGCAGCCGGGCGCGGTCGAGGACGCTCTGCATCGGCATGGGCCGGCGGTCGGCGGCGTCGCGGTGGATGGCGTCGAGCGCCTCGGCGGCGCCCCTGAGGTTGCCGAGGAGGTAGGAGCAGCGCGCGGAGACGGCGTTGGCGAGGAGCATGGCGTCGGTGTCCCAGTCGAGGGAGACCTCCCGGTAGCGGTCCAGCACCTCCAACGCGCCCGCCGGGTCGCCGAGTTCGGTCCGCGCGAACGTCACCGTCGGCAACAGCGTCTGGGTGACCGGCAGTTCAGCGGACTCGTCGCACAGCACCGAGTCCCCGATGGCCACCGCGTCGAGCAGCCGGTCCGACAGGACGGCGATCATGGCCCGGGTGGCGTGCAGCATCCCGGCCCGTTCGGCGCCGACCGCGGTGACGGCGTGGGCCAGCACGGCGCCGGCGTCGGCGACGCGCTGGAGGCTCCAGGCCATGTTGATCACGCGGGCGTGGGTGGCGACGACGTACTCGTCGAGCGGCACCTCGACGCCCGACTCCAGGGCCGTGGCCAGGACCGTCTCGGCGTCGTCGTGGTCGCCCTTGCCGACGAGGACCTGGCCGAGCAGCAGGGCCGCCCGGACGCAGTCCACCGCGTTGACCGGGTCGCGTGCGACGCGCGTCAACACGCGGCGCAGCCCCAGCCCGTAGCGGGCCGAATGGGGGACCGGGTCGTACAGGGAGGTCTCCACGTCGGAGGGGGAGTCCCGCAGGGCGAGCAGGCACAGACGTTCGGCGAGCGGGTGGTCCTTGCGCCGGATCGCGGTGCGGGCCGCGGTGAGCAGCTGCTCGCGGCCGGGGACGAGCCCGGCCTCCATGCGCAGCGAGACGATGCGCAGGACGTCGTCCTCGCGGCGGGCGCCGGTGCGCTCCAGGGCGTCGGCGACCTGACGGCGCAGCCGCTGCGCGGTGAGGTCGGACATCCGGGAGGCCACCACGACCCGGCTGAGGGGGACGGCGAGGCGCAACCGGACCCGGGCGCGGGTGCGTTCGACGCTGATGATGCCGCGCAGGTCGAGCGACTCGGCGGCCTTGGCGAGGCCGAAGGAGGCGACGATCTCGGCCTCCAGCGGCTCTGCGACGGCGAGCATGTGGACCAGCTCGTGCTCGTCGTGGCTGAGGTCGCGCAGTCCGACGCGGATGACGTCCGAGAGCCGCTTGCCCGGCCGCTCGGTCAGACCGCGCCATCGCCAGGTGCCGTTGACGCAGGTCAGGGACTCGTCCTCCAAGGCGTGCTCGACGAGTTCACGCAACATCAGGGCGTTGCCGTGGGTCGCGGCCCACAGCCGTTCCAATGTCGAGGTGTCGATATGGCCGCCGAGCCGGGCGTGCAGCACGGTGCCGAGCGCCGTGCTGTCGAAGCTCGCCACCTCGATGTGCTCGACCAGCCCCTCGACCCAGAGTTTGTCGATTCCGGCCGGCGCGGAGGCGTCCTGCCGGACCGTGGCCAGGACGCTGATGCGTCCGGCGGCCACCAGCCGGTGCAGCCGGTCCCCCGCGACGTCGTCCACCAGGTGCGCGTCGTCGACGCCCACGAGCGGGCGGTCGGCCGCGCCGCCCCCCGGTTTGGACGGGTCGAGGGACTCCAGGCACTCGGCGAGCGAACCGAACCCGCGCGCACTGGTACCGCTGACCCAGCTCGCTCCGCCGACCGAGAGGACCATCCTGCCCTCGTCGGCCGCGTGCTGGAGCGCGGCGGAGAACAAGCGGCTCTTGCCGACGCCCGTGGGGCCCACGAGCAAGGCGCCGCCGCGGCCGACGGCTGTTCTGATGTCGTGCAGTTCGTTTTCGCGCGCGGTTATTGGCCAGTGAAATGAACTCTCCGTTGACATCCGTTTCAAACCCCCGCTCGAATATGTCAACACGTGCTGATCAATGTCCGAAACCCGTCGGGCGGCAAGGTCACTCCAGTTTCGGTCAAGAATGAGTGTAAGACGACTTGACGGCAGTGAATCTGGAATGCACGGGACGAGTGGCTGAACTATTGAAGTGCCTGGTGGTGCGGCCATTCGGAACCGGTCTTCGCGCCTCGGGCGGCAACTTCGACCGGCAATTCATCGCTATCGGTCGAGCTGCCGCCCGGCGGTGGCCGAACCATTTCGTTGAATGGCGAAATCACTGCTTACCCGAGAGGGCGGCCCGTCAGGCGTCCTGCCGGACGAGACGCCATCCCTCGGCCTTGTTCCGCTCCGCCCAGAACGACGCGTAGCGGCCGCCGGCGGCCACGAGAGCCGCGTGCGAGCCGCTCTCGACGATCCGGCCCTCGTCGAGGAAGAGGATCTGGTGGGCCGCCGCCACGGTCTGGAGGCGGTGGGCGATGACGAGCAGCGTGCGCCCCGCGGTCAGGGCGCTCAGCGCGTCCTGCACCGCCTGCTCGTTCTCCGGGTCGAGCGAGGCGGTGGCCTCGTCGAGCAGCACGATCGGCGCGTCCTTGAGGATGGCGCGGGCGATCGAGACCCGCTGGCGCTCACCGCCCGAGAGCAGCGCGCCGCCCTCCCCGACCTTTGTGTCCCAGCCGTCGGGCAGCCGGTGCACGATCTCCTCGACCCGGGCGAGCCGCGCGGCCTCGCGCACCTCGGCGTCGCTCGCCGAGGGGCGCCCGACGCGGATGTTGTCCAGGACGGTGCCCTCGAAGAGGTACACGTCCTGGAACACCACCGAGATACGGGACATCAGCACCTCCGGCTCGACGTCCCGCACGTCCACCCCGCCCACGCGCACCACGCCCGAGTCCACGTCCCAGAACCGCGGGATCAGCTTGCCGATCGTGGTCTTGCCGGACCCGGACGGGCCGACGAGCGCGGTCATCGTGCCCTCGGCCAGGGTCAGGCTCACGTCGTGCAGCACCGGCTTGCCGTCGTAACCGAAGCCGACGCCGTGGAACTCGACGTCGTTGCCCTCGGGCACGCGCGGGTCGTCGGCCTGCGGCAGCACGGGCTGCGCCAGCAGGTCGGCGACCCGGTCGAGCGCGGAGCGGGCCGTGCGCAGGGTCGAGCCGAGCACGGCGGTCTCGGCGATCGGCTCGGTGAAGCGCACCGCGAGCACCAGGATCGCCAGCAGCTTGGCCACGCCCAGGTCGCCGTCGAGCGCCAGATAGGTGCCGGTGACCAGGATGACGGTGAACGCCGCCTGGATCACCAGCGCGAAGCCGATCAGCCCCGGAACCCCGGTGACCAGAGACCGGCGGGACGCCTCGGTCTGGGTGCGCAGCGCCTCGTCGAGCCGGGTGCCGGAGTGCGCGCCGCCGCGGCCGAACACCCGCAGCACCGGCTGGAGCTGGGCGAACTCGACCACCCGGCCGCCGGTCTCGGCGTGCGCGGCGGTGCGGACCTCGTCGGCGGCGCGGGTCAGCCGGGTGCTCCACCGGTAGACCGCGACGATCACCGGCACGGTCAGCGTGGCCGCGAGCGCGAGGCGCCAGTCGAAGACGTACATCAGCGCGACCACCGTCAGGGGCGTCACATAGCTGGTCACCAGGGGGCGCAGCAGATGCGCCGGTACGCCCATGATGTCCATGACGCTCTTGGTGGCGAGCTGCCCGAGCTGCCCCACCCGCTCCGGGGCGAACCAGCCGAGCGGCAGCGAGGACACCTGGTCGCCGATGCGGTGGTGCAGGCTCCGGGAGAGCGCCGCGCCCGCGTCGAACCCGGTGCGCATGCTGTCGAAGTACGCCACGCAGTACAGCAGCGACACCCCGAGCATCGCCCAGATCCAGGGCCAGACCTCGTCCGGGTCGTCGCCGAGGAGCGCTTCGAGGACCGGGACGAGCAGGGCGAAGGCGACGCCCTGGAGCACCGCGCCCACGACCAGGCCGGTGACCATCCTGCGCAGCGGACGCGCGTGCTCGGGGCCCACCACGTCGATGAGTTGACGGATCATCAGCTCTTGCCTCCTGTCGCGGTGCTCGCGACGCTCGCGGTGCCGGTGGGGGAGACGGCCGTGGGGTCGGGTGTGAGGTCGGGTGTGAGGTCGGGTGTGGCGGTGACGCCGGTCGCGGTCGTGGTCGTGATGGCCGGCCGGGGCGCGGCGGCCGGGGCCGGGCCGTGCGGCTGCCAGCGGGCCGTGCGCTCGTGGGCGCGCCACATCCGGGCGTACCTGCCGCCCGCCGCGACCAACTCCTCGTGCCGGCCCCGCTCGACGATCCGGCCGTCCTCCAGCACCGCGATCTGGTCGGCGCCGACGATGCTGGACAGCCGGTGTGCGATGACCAGCACGATCTTGCCCCGGGTCAGCTCGGACAGGGCGTCCTGCACGGCGGCCTCGGAGTGCGGGTCGGCGTAGGCGGCGGCCTCGTCGAGGACGATGATCGGGGTGTCCGCGAGCAGCGCGCGGGCGATCGAGACGCGCTGCGCCTGACCGCCGGACAGCCGGGCGTCCTGCCCGATCACCGAGTCGTAACCGCGCGGCAGCGCCTCGATCACGTCGTCCACGCAGGCCGCGCGGGCCGCGGCGCGCACCTCGTCGAGCGATGCGTCGGGCCGCGCCGTGCGGATGTTGTTCGCCACGGTGTCCTGGAGAAGCCGCACGTCCTGGAAGACGAACGCGACCCGGCGGTACAGGTCTTCGAGCGGCATCTCCCTGATGTCGACGCCGCCGATGCGCACCGCGCCGTCGGTCACGTCCCCGAACCGGGGCAGCAGCGTGGCCAGGGTGCTCTTGCCCGAGCCGGACGGGCCGACCAGCGCGGTGACGGTGCCCGGCGCCAGCTCCAGGTCGACGCCGGCGACCGCGTCCTGCTTGCCGTCGTAGCTGAAGCGCACGCGCTCGTAGCTCACGTGGTTGTCGACCGGGACGCGCGGATCGGCCGGCACCGGGAGTTCCTCGGTGCCGAGGATCCCGGTGACCCGCTCGGCCGCGCCCTTGGCGATGCGCAGGTCGTAGCTCGCGTAGAACAGCGAGAGGATCGGCGCGGTCAGACCGACGCCGAGCAGTGCGAAGGGCAGCAGGTCGACGGCGTCGAGCCAGCCTCGGGTGACGAACAACGCGCCGCCGACGAGCGTGGCCACGAGCCCCGCGACCGGCGACAGCACCATCTCCGCGGCGGCCTTGGAGCGGTGCGTCGACTTCACCCAGGACCGGAAGAACGAGGAGAAGTCGTCGGCCGCCTCGGCGAACTCGCGGTGCGCCCGCCGGGTCTGGCCGAAGGTCTTGACCACGGCGATGCCCTGCACGAACTCGACGGCGCTGCCGTTGATGCGGCCCATCGCCCGGTCGTACTCGGGCAGGTGCTTGGACATCCCGGCCATGGTGGCGCTGTACAGCGACAGGCCGACGAGCAGCGGCGCGACGGTCACCAGCGTCATCCGCCAGTCCACCCAGAAGAGGTAGGCGAGCGAGGTCGCCGGGACGACGGTCGCCGCGGTCATGTCGAGCAGGGAGTGCGCGATCAGGTGGTGCATCGCCTCGACGTCGTCCTGGACGGCCTTCTTCACCTGGCCGGAGTTGCGGGACGAGAACCAGCCCAGCGGCACCCGGCCGAGCCGGTCCACCAGGTCGCGCCGGACGTGCAGTTGGAGCTCGTTGTCGGCGAAGTGGGAGACGGCGCCCGACGCCAGCAGGAAGATCAGCCGGACCAGCAGTGCGCCCGCGCCGATCGCGGTGACGGTCCAGGCGTCGCTGTCGCGGTCGGGTCCGTCGTCGAGCAGTATCCGGCCGAGCTCGGCGATGGCGATGAAGGGCACGACGCCGGCGGCGGCCGAGACGGCCTGCGCCGCGATCGCCCACCGCAGCCTTCCCTTGATCGGGCGGAGAATCGCGCCAAGTGCGGCCTTTTCCGCGGCCATCGGGTCCTCCATGTCCTTGGCTTGGACAGCTGTTAGACGGTGTCTAACAGTTGTGACGACTGTAGCGGAAGCCCGACACGGCGCGTCAAGCGCCGGCGGGCGGGGCGAGGGGGAATCCGGAAGGCGAGGGGCGGTCCGGAAGTGGGAGCGGGGCCGAAGTGGGAGCGGGGCCGAAGTGGGAGCGGGGCCGAAGTGCCGCGGGGGATACGGCGCTTCGGCCCCCGATGGGGGAAGAGGTCAGCCGGCGACGGTGACGCGCTCGGGCGCCTCCGGCACCGCGTCGGTCTCCTTGATGCCGTACCGGGTGTAGAACCGGGCCAGCGGACCCGGGGCCCACCAGCCGGCCCTGCCCATCAGCTTCATGACGGCCGGGACCAGCAGGATGCGGACCACGGCCACGTCCAGCAGGATCGCGAACACCATGCCGACGCCGAACAGCTTCATGGTCAGCACCCCGCTGGTCGCCATCGCCGCGAGCGGCACGATCATCAGCAGCGCGGCGCTCGCGATCAGCCGTCCGATGCTCTGGAGGCCGGTGGCGACGGCGGCCGTGGGGTCGCCCAGGGTGTCGTACTGCTCGCGGATCCTGGACACCAGGAACACCTCGTAGTCCATGGAGAGACCGAAGATCAGCGCGAACAGCATGATCGGCATGTTGGGCTCGATGTTGCCCGTCGGGTCGAAGCGCAGCAGACCCGTCAGATGGCCGTCCTGGAAGATCCACACCAGTACGCCGAAGGTCGCCGACAGCGACAGCAGGTTCATCGCGATCGCCTTCAGCGGCAGCAGCACCGAGCCGAACGACAGGAACAGCAGCAGGTACGTAGCCACCGCGATGTAGAGCAGCATCCACGGCAGGACCCGGCCGAGCGCGTCCAGCGTGTCGTCGAACACCGCCGTCTCACCGCCGAAGTACGCCTTCGCGCCCGGCGGCGGGGCCACGTCCTTGAGGCGGTTCACCAGGTCCCGGGCCTCCGGGGAGACCGCGGTGCCCTCGAACGTCACCGACACCCGGGCCGTCGTGCCGGTGGCCCCGGTGATCTGCGCGCCCTTCGCGCCCTCGACCGCGCCCAGCCGGTCGGCGTACGCCTGCACGGCCGCGCCCTCCTGCGGGGAGGTGGCGTCGCCCTTGAGCGTCAGCAGCGCGTCGATCGACTTGGCGGCGTCGCCGTCGAAGTCGCGCTCCAGCGAGTTGTGCACCTTGCGCCCTTCGGCGCTGTTCGGCAGCTGGCGCGCGTCGTTGGCGCCGAACTCGATGCGCAGGGACGGCAGCGCGAGCGCCACCAGGACGACCAGCGTGCCGAGTCCCACCAGGACCGGACGGCGCATCAGACCGTGCGCCAGCCGGTACCAGGCGCCCTGGCCGTTCGCCGAGGCGGCCGGTGCGGCGCTCTTCTTGCGGCGCAGCGACAGGGCGTTGACCTTCGGGCCCAGGACCGCGAGGGCGGCGGGCAGCGCGATCAGCGAGAAGAACACCGACAGCACGACCGCGGCCATGCCGCCGTACGCCATCGACTTCAGGAAGCCGAACGGGAAGAACGTCATGCCGGCCAGCGCCACGGCGACCGTGATGCCGGAGATGACGACGGTGCGCCCGGCGGTGGCCACCGTGCGCGCGAGGGCGTCCTCGCCGGTGAGGCCGCGCGCCAGTTCCTCGCGGTAGCGGCTCACGATCAGCAGGCCGTAGTCGATGGCCACCGCGAGACCGAGCACCGTCACCAGGCTCATGGCGAACACCGAGACATCGGTGACCTGCGCGATCACCCGCAGGACGGCCATGGAGCCGATGATGGACAGACCGCCGACGACCAGCGGCAGACTGGCCGCGGCCAGACCGCCGAAGACGACCACCAGCAGGATGAACAGCACCGGGAACGACAGGCCCTCGGCCATCCCGAGGTCCTTGCCGATCTCGTCGCCGGCCTGGTGCCCGGTGGGGACGGGCCCGCCGCGCAGGGTCGTCAGGCCCGGCACGTCGAGCTTGTCCTTGATCGCCTTGTACGACTCCTCCTTGCCGTTGTCGTCGCTGCCCTCGAGGTTCATCACCACGTAGGTCGCGTGCCGGTCCCGGCTCACCTGCTGCGGCATCTCGGTCATCCAGAAATGCGCGTAGCCGGTGACCTCGGACTTCGGCAGCGCCTCGACGCTCTCGACGACCGCGGTGCGGAACGACGGGTCGTCGACCGTGCGGTCGTCGTCCCGGTAGACGATCACCGCGTCCGGCGCCCGCTGCGGGAAGGCCTGTTCGGCCAGCCGCGCCGCCGTACGGCTCTCCGAGCCCGGATCCTCGAATCCGCCCGGTTTCATGTCGCCGAAGACGCCCACGCCGTAGGCGCCGGCCAGGACGGCGAACAGCAACGTCAGAGCTAACAGAGGCTTCCGCCTCCGGTGGATGAAACGCCCCAACCCCTCAAACATGGGTCTCCCTAGATCGTTCACGAGCGTGCCGCTGACGGCGGCCCGGATCTGGCGCCGCGGCAAACGTAACACCGTTTTTATCGCCCCCTCCAGCCCTATTGGACACTGTCTAATCGGTTGATCTTCGAAGTACCGGGTGTGACCTGCGAAGATGGGTCGAAAAAATTCGCTGACATGGGGTTCAGCGGTGTCAGGCGGATGCTGACAGCAGCCTGACGCGACCTGACCGGTTGATTGAAAACAGTGTTGCGATAACGTTGAGGAATGATGGCCAGGCCAAAGACACATGACGAAGCCCTCCGTCAGCGCCTGCTCCACCGCGCGGCCGCCACGGTCTTCGACCGCGGCCCGACGGCGTTGAGCCTGCGGCAGCTCGCGGCGGACGTGAAGACCTCGACCACCGCGGTCTACTCGCTGTTCGGCAACAAGGCGGGGCTGCTCGACAGCCTGCTCCAGGAGGCGGCCCGCCTCTTCGTGGCCCGCCTCGGCGCCGTGCAGCCGACCCCCGATCCGGCCGGCGACGTCATCCGGCTCGGTCTCGCCTACCGCGAGTACGCCGTCGCCAACCCGCATCTGTACGCGATCCTCTTCTCCGCCCGCACGGGCAGCTTCGAGGCCACGGACGAGCGCCAGGGCGAGGTGCTGGAGACCTACCGGCCGCTCGTCGACGCGGTGCGCCGGGGGCAGGACGCCGGGCAGTTCACGACGGAGTTCGACGCCGAGGCCGTCGCGCTGGCGTGCTGGGCGACGGCGCACGGGCTCGTCTCCCTCGAACTCGCGGGACACGAGCCGCCCGGGGTCAGGACCGCCGACTGCTACGAGCGCACGCTCCGGTCGGTGGTGCTGGGGTGGGCGGCGGATCGGGTGGCGGTGTGAGGGGTGGTCGGTAGGGCGGTGGGTCGGGGCGCTCGGTGTGCATAGACCGGGGCGCTCAGTGCGCGTGGGCGGGGGGCGCTCGGTGTGCGGGGGCCGCGCGTCGGTGTGAGCGCGTGTTCCGGTGTGCTTCCTCGTCCGTATTTCAGTCCTCTGTCGGTGAGGTCTGAGGATCCTTGTGTGAATCCTGAGGCATTGCGCGTGGCCGGATGTTGCCCCTGTTCACGGAAGTGCGTTTTTTCGCCGCCGTGACTTTCTCGCGTCCGAGTTCCAACTCCTCGCACTTGCCGTGCAATCCCCATACTTGAGCGGTCGTCGCCGTATAACCTCCGAACAGGGGGTTGACGGATGTGCGTCGCTTCCGGGTCGTTATGCCGGCCGCCGCGGCCGGCAGAAAACGATTGCTGGCGAAAGGCGGGGGGATGGCTGAGGGCAGCTGGGGAGGCGTTCTGCGCAGCGCTCGGATCCGGGCGCGCCTGACCCAGGACGAGGTGGCTCGGCGGGCCGGGATCAGCGTCAGGACCGTGCGTCATATCGAGCGCGGCCACGTCACTCCGCGGGCCGCCACGCTGGAGCGCATGTCCGAGGTCTTCGGCTACGACGTCACCGACGGCGGCCGCGGGCCGGGAAGCTCCCGACTCCCCTGTGAGGTACGGGTGTTGGGGCCGATGTCGGTGCGGTGCGCGGGGCTGCCGGTGGACATGCCGCTGAAGCAGCGCATGCTGCTCGGGCTGCTGGCGGTCCAGCCCGACCAGGTCGTCGGCATCGAGGAGATCACCGACGCGCTGTGGGGCGACGGGGCCCAGCCGGACTCCCGGCACCTCGTGTACACGTATGTCGCCCGACTGCGCCGGCTCATCACGCCGGGCGACGACCGGCAGGGGGTGGACGGGCGCCGGATCCGTACCGTGCACGGCGGGTATGTGCTGAGCAGCCGTGGCATGGGGCTCGATCTGTGCCGGTTCGAGGAGCGGGCGGCGCGGGCGGCGGTCATGGCGGGCGTGGATCCGATGGCCGCGCTCGACCTGTACGCGCAGGCGTTGGACGGCTGGCAGGGGCGGCTCCTCCAGGACCTGCCCCAGCTGCGTCAGCATCCCGCGGTGGTGCAGGTGGCGCAGCGGCACATCGACGTGGCGATCGACTTCGCGGACCTGGCGCTGAGCCTCGGCCGGCCGGCCCGCGCGCTGGAGCAGCTCACCGTCGCCGCGTCGGAGGAACCGCTGCACGAGGCGTTGCAGGCGCGGATCATCCTGGTCCTCGCCGGCATCGGCCGCCGGGCGACCGCGCTGCGTCTCTTCGACGACCTGCGGCTGCGGCTGGGCAGGGAACTCGGCGTCGAGCCGGGGGACGAGCTGCGGGAGGCGCGGCGGGCGATCCTGCGGGAGAGCGGCGCGGGGCGGCGTACGCAGCCGCTGGAGCGGGAGCCGCCGGCCGCTGCCTCGCTCGCGTCGGTGCAGGGGGCTGACGAGCCGGTGGGCGCGGGCGTGGGGTCGTTCGGGGTCGTCCGTGGGCTGCGGTCGGCCCTTTGGCCGTGTCCGTCGGCTGTCGTTGGCCGTTGATCTTCATATCGCGTTCATGCCGTCTTGTGGACGGCTGTATTCGCCTGCCCGCACGGCCTGTTGATCGCGCGGGTCCCCCTTCGGGTGTTCGGGTGTTCGGGTGTTCTCTTGTTTGCGCGTCGCGCGTGCTCTGTTCAGGCGTTCGTCGCGGAATTCGCCATGCGGCGGCGCGGAATTCGTCGTGCGGGGGTTGGTGGCACATGTGTGCCGCGGGTCGGCGGGGCCGGTCGGCTGACACGGGCGCTGACAGGCTTGCGTGAGGCTGACGCGCGGATCGGGCCTTCTCGGGGCGGTCGTCGTCGCCGCAGCTCAGGGGTGGGGGCACCGAGCGATTTTGGCCGTCCGGCGGTGTCCTGGAGGCTCTGTTCCCTTGTGCGGGCGGGGAGTTCGGTTGCTCGTGGTGAGGCGTCGGCCTACGTTCACAGCCTGCCGGCACGGCCCGCGTCGGGGCCCGTTGCGGCCCTTGCTCGTGAATCCCATGTCGGCGCCGAGAGGCGGACCGCGGGTTCTTCCCGGCGTCCCGGCAGGCGTGCGACAAGCCGTTCGGAGAGGATCTTAAATGGTTAGGATTACGGCCGACGAAGCCCAGAAATGGCTGATCGAGGAGATCGCCAAACGTCTGGGCGTCGACCCGTCCGAGGTTCCGCCGGACCAGTATTTCGACGAACTCGACCTCGACAGCACCGCCGCGCTGATCATCGCCGGCGAGATGGAGAGCTGGCTGGGCTTCGAGCTCGGCACCACGGCCCTCTGGTACCACCCCACGATCGAAGCCCTGTCGACCCACATCGCCGAGGAATGCGAACGACGCGCGACGGTGGGGTAGCCCGCGACCTCAGCCCCCGGGCGCCTCGGCCCTGCCCGGGCCCGAGCGGCGGCCTCCGGCCCGGTTGGGGGCGGGGCGCGGCTGGTGCCGGGTGCGTTGTCCCTGCCGGGGGCGGTGCTCGTGCCGGGTGCGGTGCCTGTGCTGGGGGTGTGTGCCCCTGCCGGGTGCGTGTGCTCGTGGCGGGTGCTTGGCCTGGGGGCGCGTCTCCGGTTCGCCGGGAGTGTGCCTTCGGCGGGAGCACATCCCGGCGTTGGAGTCACGTCCCCCGTCGGGGTGTGACTCGCCGGCGGGTGTGGTTCCGGTTCGCCGGGGCTCCTGCCGGGAGCGTGACTCGGCACCCGGGGTGCGGCGCTCATCGGGGCGCGCGCCCGGTGGGAGCCCCCTCCGGTTCCGGGGGCGTGACTCCGGGCAGCGCCCGGAGGGGATTCAGTCCCCCGTTGGCTGTGTCACTCCGGCGGCAGCTCGTCCCCGCTGGGTGCGTGACCCGTCGGGAGGGCCCGCCCCGACGGGGCACCTTCTGGCGGGAGGCCTCCGCGCCGCCCGGGAGGTGCCCGCCGCCGGGAGTGTGACCCCCCGTAGGGACGCCCGTCGGGGAGGTGGCCCTTGGCGGGGACTTGAGCCCCGGTGGGGGTGGCCCCTGCCGGGGACCTGACCCCCGTCGGGGTCGCGTCCCCTGCCGGGAGCGTGCCCCCATCGGGGACGTGGTCCCTGCCGGGGTCGTGACCCCTGTCGGGGACCTGACCCCCGGCGGGAGCTTGACTCCCGGCGGGAGCCTGCCCCCCAGCGGGGACCTGACCCCCGTCGGGGTCCCTGCCCCCGTCGGGGACGCTTCCCCTGCCGGGAGCGTGCCCCCGACAGGGGTCGTGGTCCCTGCCGGGGTCGTGACCCCTGTCGGGGAGTGGCCCCTGCCGGGGACCTGACCCCCGGCGGGAGCCTGACCCCCGTCGGGAGCCTGCCCCCCAGCGGGGACCTGACCCCCGTCGGGGTCCCTGCCCCCGTCGGGGTCGCGTCCCCTGCCGGGAGCGTGCCCCCATCGGGGACGTGGTCCCTGCCGGGGTCGTGACCCCTGTCGGGGAGTGGCCCCTGCCGGGGACCTGACCCCCGGCGGAAGCCTGACCCCCGTCGGGGACCTGACCCCCGGCGGGAGCCTGACCCCCGGCGGGAACCTGACCCCCGGCGGGAGCCTGATCCCCGGCGGGAGCCTGATCCCCGGCGGGAGCCTGATCCCCGGCGGGAGCTTGACCCCCAGCGGGGACCTGGTCCCCGGCGGGGACGTACCCCCTGCCGGGAGCGTGCCCCCATCGGGGTTGCGGCCCCTGTCGGGGACGTGACCCCGGCGGGGGCGTGACCCCGGCGGGGGCGTGACCCCGGCGGGGGCGTGACCGCCGTCGGGGGCGTGGCCCCTGGCGGGAGCGTGACCCACGGCGGTGCGGCTGGTGCCGTCGTCGGCGCAGGCCCGTTCGGGGCTTGTGTTCGGCTTTTGGGCCCGTGGTTGTGGGCTCCGTATTGCGACCTCATCGAAGTCCCTGTTCGCCCAGATCCAGAGAGACTTGCCGTGAACCCTTCGCAGGAATCCGACCTCGACCGTCGGCTCGCCCGGGACCCCATCGCCATCGTCGGCCTCTCCGCGCTCTACCCCAAGTCCAGCAATCTGCGGGAGTTCTGGGCGAACGTCGTCTCGGCCGCCGACTGCATCGACGACGTGCCCGCCGATCACTGGGACGTCGCCGAGCACTACGACCCCGACCCCGCCGTCCCGGACAAGACGTACTCCACCCGTGGCGGCTTCATCCCCGACGTCCCCTTCAACCCCCTGGAGTTCGGCCTCCCGCCGAACACCCTGGAGGTCACCGACGTCCTCCAGCTGCTCAGCCTGGTCGTCGCCCGGGACCTGCTGAAGGACGCCGGCGCCGAGCAGCCCTGGTACGACAAGTCCCGCACCGGCGTCGTCCTCGGCATCACCGGCGCCAACCAGCTCACCCAGCCGCTGACGGCCCGCTTGCAGAGCGGCGTGCTGAAGGAGGTCGTCCGCAGCTGCGGGCTGAGCGACCGCGACGCCGAGGAGATCGTCGCCAAGTTCCGCCTGGCGTACGCCCCTTGGGAGGAGAACTCCTTCCCCGGCATGCTCGGCAACGTGGTCGCCGGCCGTATCGCCAACCGGTTCGACCTCGGCGGCATCAACATGACGATCGACGCCGCCTGCGCCAGCTCGCTCGGCGCCGTGCGCACCGCCGTCAGCGAACTGCTGGAGCGCCGCGCCGACACCATGCTGGTCGGCGGCTGCGACGCCGAGAACACCATCTTCATGTACCTGTGCTTCAGCAAGACGCCCGCCCTGTCCAAGTCCGGCCGCATCCGCCCCTTCGACAAGGACGCCGACGGCACCCTCATCGGCGAGGGCATCGGCATGCTCGCCCTGCGCCGCCTCTCCGACGCCGAACGCGACGGCAACCGCATCTACGCGGTCCTGCGCGGCATCGGCACCTCCAGCGACGGCCGCTTCAAGTCCATCTACGCCCCCCGCAAGGAGGGCCAGATGGTCGCCCTGCGCCGCGCGTACGAGGACGCCGACTGCTCGCCCGCGAGCATCGAGCTCTTCGAGGCGCACGGCACCGGCACCGCCGTCGGCGACGCCACCGAGCTCAGCGCCCTGTCCGCGGTGCTCTCCGAGACCGCCGACACCGCCCGCTACGCGGCCGTCGGCAGCGTCAAGTCGCAGATCGGGCACACCAAGGCCGCGGCCGGCGCGGCCGGCATGATCAAACTGGCGCTCGCGCTGCACGACAAGGTGCTGCCGCCCACCATCAACGTCGACGAGCCCAACCCCGCCGTCGACTTCGTCACGGGCCCGTTCTACGTCAACACCGAGGCCCGCCCCTGGATCCGCACCCCGCAGCGCCCCGAACGCCGGGCCGCCATCTCCTCGTTCGGCTTCGGCGGCACCAACTTCCACATGGTGCTGGAGGAGCACGGCGACGGCGACGACGTCCGTGTGACCCATCCCGTGGCCGCGGTGCACCTCTGGCACGCGCCCGACCCGGCCGCGCTCACCGAGGCCCTCGCCTCCGGCGCGCCCGCGACCGGCGGCCCGGCCCCCGACGGCGACGCACGGATCGCGTTCGTCGCCCGCACCGACGCCGAGCTGACCGCCCTGCGCGAACTCGCCGTCCGCGAGCTGCGCGCCCGCCCCGACGCCGAGGCCTGGTCGCACCCCAAGGGCGTCCACTTCCGCCGCCGCGCCGCTCAACTCGGCAAAATCGCCGCGCTGTTCGCCGGTCAGGGCAGCCAGTACGTCGGCCTCGGCCGGACCGCCGTCATGGCGCTGCCGCCGCTGCGGGCCGCCTTCGACGCCGCGAACCTGCACTTCGAGGGCGTCGAGCCGCTGTCCCGGGTCGCGTTCCCGCCGCCCGTGTTCAGCGACGCCGAGCGGGCCGGGCAGGAGACTGCGCTGCGAGCCACCGCCTACGCCCAGCCCGCCATCGGCGCGCTCTCGGCGGGGCAGTTCCGCTATCTGACCGAACTCGGCTTCACCGCCGAGGGGTTCCTCGGCCACAGCTTCGGCGAGCTCACCGCCCTCTGGGCCGCCGGCGCGCTCGACGACGACGCCTTTTACGCGCTGGCCCGCGCCCGCGGCCGGGCGATGGCCCCGCCGAGTGACGCCGGGTTCGACGCCGGCGCGATGGCCGCCGTCTTCGCCCCCGAGGAGCGCGTGAACCAACTCCTCGTCGAGGGCGAGGACTTGGCGGTCTGCAACCGCAACGCCCCCGACCAGGTGGTGATCGGCGGCGCCACCGAGGCGATCGACCGCCTGGTCGCGCGGGCCAAGGAGGCCGGGCTGCGGGCGAGCCGGCTGCCCGTGTCGGCCGCGTTCCACACCCCGTACGTCGGCCACGCCGTGGAGGCGTTCCGCGCCGATGTCGAACGGGTCGAGGTGAGGCGGCCCGACGGCGTCGTCTTCGCCAACACCCGGGGTGCGGCCTACGGCGACGACGTCGCCGCCAACCGCGCCGTCCTCGCCGAACAGCTCATCCACCCGGTGGACTTCGCCACGCGCGTCGAGGAGATGTACGCCGCCGGGTACCGGGTGTTCGTCGAGTTCGGGCCCAAGTCGGTGCTCACCCAGCTCGTGGGCCGTGTTCTCGGCGACCGCGAGCACACCGTCCTCGCCCTGGACGCCGGGCCCGGCAAGGACGCGGACGCCGCCCTGAAGCAGGGCGTCGCCCAGCTCGCCGTCCTCGGCCTGCCGCTCGCCACCGCGGACCGCTACGTCGCCGCGCCGGTCGTGGCCGAGCCGTCCAAGGGCATGTCGATCCTCCTCAACGGCATCAACTACGTCTCGCCCGAACGACGCGCCGCCTACCGCGACGCGATCGAGAACGGCTACCGGATCGCGGTGCCGACGACGCCGACAGCGCCGACAGCGCCGAGGACACCGGCACCGATACCGACGCCGACAGCGCCGGCAGTGCCGGTGACGGCTGCCGGGCAGGCGTCGGGCGCTACGGCTACCGCCTCCGGCGCGCCCGTGACCAACTCCGGTCCGTCCGTGACCGGTTCCGGTTCGGTTCCGGTCGTGCGTCCGGTGTCGCCCGCTCCCGTCGCCCCGGCCCCACTCGCCCCGGCGGCCTCGGCCGCCCTCGCCGGATCCGCGCCGGGCGCGGTCGGCACGGCCGTCGCACCGACGCCGGCCGCGACGGCTTCCGCTCCCGCTCCCGCTCCTTACGCCTCACCCTCATCCGCCCCCGTTCCCATCGCCATGGAGACAGCCCACGTGGACAGTGACCGCCTGGCCGGTCTGGTGGCCGACCACCTCGCCCTGCACGACGACTATCTGAACAGCCAGCTCCAGAGCGCCGAGCGCCTCACCGGTCTGCTGGAGCGCGCCGCCGAGCAGGGCCGAGTCGGCCAGGTGCTCCCCGGCGTCAACGCCGTGAAGGAACACGGCCTGGACATCGGACGCAGCCACCTGCGGGCCAACGAGATCCTGCGCGACCTGGCCGCCCTGGAGCTGGGCGCGGCTGCCCCGGCGACCACGCGCCCGTCCGCTCCCGCGACGGCGCCGGCCGCACTCCAGCCGACCCCGCAGCAGCCAGCCCTCCCGGCCTCGGCCCCGGCCCCGGTCGTCACCGCACCGGCGCCCCTCGTCCCGGCCGCCCTCGCCCCCGCACCCGCACCGGCCCTCGCTCCCGCCGTGGCGACCGCCCCGGCCGTCGTCGCCTCCGCGGTGAGCGTCGCCGACCCGCTGCCCACCGCCGAGCCCACCGGCCCGGACGCGGCAGGCGTGGAAGCGGCCCTCCTGGAGGTCGTGGGCGAGAAGACCGGCTACCCCGCCGACATGCTGGATCTGGACCTGGACATCGAGGCGGATCTGGGGATCGACTCGATCAAGCGGGTCGAGATCATGGGCGTGATGCAGGAGCGGTTCGGTGGTGGAGTGGGCGCGGGGCCTGAGCAGTTGGCCGAGCTGCGGACCCTTCGCCACATCGTCGAGTTCATGGCGGGTGGCGTCGGCGATGCCGGTGCTGTCGCCCCGCAGGTCGCTTCCGCCCCGACGGCTGATGCTGCCGGTGTGGAGGCTGCTCTGCTGGCCGTCGTGGGCGAGAAGACCGGCTACCCGGCCGACATGTTGGATCTGGATCTGGACATCGAGGCGGATCTGGGGATCGACTCGATCAAGCGGGTCGAGATCATGGGGGTGATGCAGGAGCGGTTCGGTGGTGGTGTGGGTGCGGGGCCTGAGCAGTTGGCCGAGCTGCGGACGCTGCGTCACATCGTCGAGTTCATGACCGGCGGCTCCAGCGACCCCGGCAACGACAGCAACTCCGGGCACTCCAACGCCTCCAGTGGCACCGACACCCCCGCCCCCCACACAACTCCCGCCCCGGCCAAAGGAATAGGCCGCGCCCAAGCCGCCCTCGTCGAACTGCCCACGCCGGACCTGCTGGTCGGCGCGTACCCGCAGGGGTCCGGTGCGCTCGTCGTGGACGACGGGTCGGAGCTGGCGCCGGCGGTGGCCGCCGCGCTCGTCGAGTCGGGGCGGCACGTGCACGTGCTGCGGCTGCCCGGCGTGCCCCAGCGGATCGCCGGGGTCAAGGACCACGCCCTGTCCGGCTGGGGTGTGACGGAGCTGGCCGAGCGGGTCGAGTCCGTCCTCGCCGACCGGATCGGCCTGGTCGTCGACCTGTCCGCCGCGCACCTCGACGACTGGGCGGAGGGCACGCGACGCCTGGCGCACACGCTGCTCGTGGCCAAGCACGCCGTGGAGCCGCTGACCGCAGCCGCCGAGGCCGGCCGTGCCGCCTTCGTCACCGTCACCCGGCTCGACGGGGCCTTCGGCCTCGGCGGAGTGAGCGAGTCGCTCGCCCCGGCCGCCGGTGTGACCGGCCTGGTCAAGACGCTGGCCGTGGAAGCCCCCCGGCTGTTCTGCCGGTCGGTCGACCTGGCCCCCGCGCTCACCCCGGAGGCCGGCGCGGCCCTCGTCCTGGCCGAGCTGAACGACGTCGTCACCGACATCACGCAGGTCGGCCACGACGGCGCCCGCCGCGTCGGACTCGGCCTCGCCGAGAAGCCGTCGACCGTGACGGAGGCCGACGTCCCGGCCCTCACCGCCGACGACCTGCTCGTCGTCACCGGCGGCGGTCGCGGCATCACCGCCGCTTGCGTCACCGAACTCGCCCGGCAGCACCGTACGGGCCTGCTCCTCCTCGGCCGCACCCCGCTCGCGGAGGAGCCGGCCTGGGCTCAGGGGGTCGAGGACGCCGTCCTCAAGGCCGCCGCCGCCGCGGAGCTGAAGGCGGCCGGCGAGAAGCCCACCCCGAAGCGGGTCGAGCAGCTCTACGGCGCCGTCGTCGGCGCCCGCGAGATCCACGCCACCCTGGCGGCCGTCCGCGCCGCCGGCGGCACGGCGGAGTACCTCGCCGTCGACATCACCGACCCGGCCGCCACGGCCGCCGCGCTCGCCCCCTACAAGGCGCGCGTCACGGGGCTCGTGCACGGCGCGGGCGTCCTCGCCGACCAGCTCGTCGCCAACAAGAAGGCCTCCGAGATCGAGCGGGTGTTCGCGCCCAAGCTGGCCGGGCTGCGCTCGGTGGCCGCGGCGCTCGACGCGGAGAACCTGCGGCACGTCGTGCTGTTCTCGTCGGTCGCCGGGTTCTTCGGCAACCGCGGACAGTCCGACTACGCGATGGCCAACGAGGTCCTCAACGCCTGGGCCTCCTCCTTCAAGCAGCGCCACCCCGCCGCCCGCGTCACCTCCCTCAACTGGGGGGCCTGGGACAGCGGTATGGTCTCGCCGCAGATCAAGGCCGTGTTCCAGGAGCGCGGCATCACCCTGATCCCGGTGGACACCGGAGCCCGGCTGTTCACCGAGCAGTTCAGCGCGGAGCGCGCCGCCGACGTGGTGACCGTGCTCGGCCCGACGACCCCGCTCTCGGAGCCCGAGCGGCCCGCCGCGACCGGCGTCGTCACCGTCGAGCGGGCGATCGGCGACCTGCCGGGCCACCCGATCGTGGCCGACCACGTGATCGGCGAGACCCCGGTGCTCCCGGCCGCCGTCGCGCTCGGCTGGGCGATCGGCGCGGTCGAGCGGACGGGCGCGGTCGAGCGGACCGGCGCCGCCGAGGTGCTGCGGGTCCGCGACTTCTCGGTCCACAAGGGCGTCGTCTTCGACGGCGCGCAGCCCGAGCGTCTCACCCTCGCGATGACCCCGGCGGGCGACACCGTCGAGGTCGCCGTCCGGTCCACCGACGCCAAGGGGGTCGTACGACCGCACTACGCGGCCGTCGTCGTGCCGGGTGACACGCCCGCCGGGGCCGCCGACGCCACCGTCACCGGGCTGCCGGCGCTCGGCTCCGGCCGCGACGCGGCGGGCCTCTACACCGACGGCACCCTCTTCCACGGCCCGGCCCTGCGCGGGGTGCGCAGGGTGCTCGCCGAGACGGAGAACCGTCTGGTCCTGGAGTGCGCCCTGCCCGAACTCAGCCCGGAGGGCGGCGCGTTCGCCGGCGCCCGGTACGCGCCCGGCACCGCCGACCTGCTCCTCCAGGCGGGCCTGGTCTGGGTGCGGCTGTTCCGCGGCACGGCCGGACTGCCCCTGTCGGTGGCCCGCGTCGACCTGCACCGCGCGCTGCCCGACGGCGAGCCGTTCCTCGTCGTCGTCGAACCGGCCGCACCGGCCGGGTCCGCCGAGCAGGGCGGCACGACCGCCTCGCTGACGGTCACCGCCGGCGCCCCCGACGGGACCGTGCTGGCCAGGTTCGACGGCGTGCGCGTCGTCTCGGCCCCGCAACTGGCGGCCAAGTTCGTCAGCGGGTCCATCAGCGGCTGACTCCGCTCCGTGTCCGACGCAAGCGATCGGGCCGGGCCCGGCCGGCGGCCCCCCCGGGGCCCCGCCCGCCCCCCCCCCCCCCCCACCGCCCCCCCCCCCCCGCCGAACCACAAACCCCCAGGTTGGGGGGGCAGGCGGGGTACCCGGGCCGGGGCA